>JAFABV010000023.1 GCA_023425865.1 Bacteroidota bacterium
GGAGAATAGGAGTAAACGCATGCAGGTTTCCGTGGCATCCGCCCATCGCGTCGCGATGATCCGTAGTATCAAGGTGTGCCGGATGGCAATTCCGAAATTTCCGTGCCATCCGTGTTAAAAAAACTACGCAAGGGAGGGTATCTCACGCAGGCGATTTATATGGCATGCAGAGCCGCAGAGGGATAGGAGTTGCGCATCGTCTCCTCCGCATCGAAGATGCGCAACTCATTAATCTCTGCGTGCCAAAAATAATTTCCGCGTGCCCACCCAAAACTCCTGCGCCAAATAACCACCCCCCTCGCATGTTTTCTTTTTAACACGGATAACACGGAAATTTCGGAATTACCATCCGGCACACCTTGATACTACGGATCATCGCGACGCGATGGGCGGATGCCACGGAAACCTGCATGCGTTTACTCCTATTCTCCATTCCTCCTCGGGCCATCGGTCCCTCTGATTCTCTTCTCTCCTCTGCATCGCAGATGCGCAACTCTAATCTCTCTGCGCCTCTGCGTGCTAAAAATAACTTCTGCGTGGCTAAAAAGACGTTCGTATGAAATGCTTCTATATAAAACCATGATATGATTCCATATAGAACCATAAAATACTTCTATATAGAACCATCAAATGATTTCATATAGAACCACGGGCGCGGCACGCCGCCCTCGGCGGATGACACCGGCGCAATCTTTGCCCGTAGCCAATGCAATCTTTGCCCGTAGCCAATGCAATCGTTGCCCGTAGCCAAAAGAATCGTTGCCCGTAGACCCGCCCATGGATTGTTGGAAAAGCAGATGTGGCGTATTTATTGGGCGCTACCATATTTCGCATTGCGAGGGTGAGGGCAATGGGAAATGGGGGAACGCTCAAAAAGATGCAACGCACGAGGCATGGTGATGGGAAGCAGCGGCTCTTCTTCCTTGCGGGGCGAGGAATGGAGTGGGGGAGGCCACTCTTATGTCTTATTGATGACATAAATGCCTAAGGCCGCGAACGAACCGGCAACGGCATATTTCATATAGAACGGCTCGCCAAGGCATAGGCACGAAGAGAGGGCGCCCACCACGGGGATGAGCGAGTTGTAGATGGCTACCCTGCCCACAGGATTGCAGGTAAGCAGTTTGTTGTACAGCGCGAAACCCGTGGTGGAGATCATGATGAGCATGAGCAGATAGAGCAAGCCCAATGGCGTGACCACAGGTAAGGTGCCACCGGCCAAGAGGCCGGGAATGACGAGGAGGATGCCGCCAAGCGCCAGACTGATGCCCGTACCCACAAACACGTCGGTGCGCTGGCCTAACCCACGCGTCATGAGCGACGCTATGGCCGAGCACAGCGCGTTGAGGATGATCATGCCATCACCCAGGAGGGTGAACCTGCCACTGTCTTCACCACCAATATTCAGGGCCAATACCCCTGCGATGCCAATGACACACCCTAATATCTTACGTGGGGTGAGGCGGTCGCTCTTGAAGAACACGCAAGCCAAGATAACGACAAGAAATACGCCGAGAGAATTGAGGATGGCGGCACGCGACCCAGCGCTATGCGACAGTCCGAAATAGAAAAACGCGTAATGGAGCGTGGTGTTGGCCAAGGAGAATAGCACCAGAAACGGCACGTCGGCCGTGCTCCGGATGTGGAACGGGCGGTGTGTGGCGCGTGCCACAGCCAGGATGATGAGTCCGGAGACGGTGAACCGGATGCCCGCGAAGAGCATTTTCGAGCCCGTCATGTCGGGCGTGATGGCAAACTCGCCAAAGCCCAACTTGATGAGCGGATAGGCAAAGCCCCATAGCACGGCTGCCGTGAGGGCAAAGATAGAAACCCATAACGGGCGTTGGAAGATACTGACCAAAATACTAAAAGATGAAAAGCGTGTAGCGGTACTGATGACCAATGATCAATGTTGAATGGCCGACTTGATATATTTCGGCGTATATCCTTTCTTGCTCTCTGCCACTTCCTCGGGCGTGCCTGCTGCCAATACGGTGCCACCGCCGCGTCCGCCCTCGGGTCCGATGTCGATGACATGGTCGGCGAGCTTGATGACATCGAGGTTGTGCTCGATGATAATCACCGTGTTGCCTCTGTCGACCAGCGTCTGCAGTACCCCCATCAGGATGCGGATGTCCTCGAAATGCAGTCCTGTGGTGGGCTCGTCGAGGATATAGAGCGTCTTGCCCGTGTCGTGCTTGGCCAGTTCGGTGGCCAGTTTCACGCGCTGGCTCTCCCCCCCCGACAGTGTCGTGGAACTCTGTCCGAGCTTGATATACCCCAGTCCCACCTCTTGCAGGGTCTTGATTTTGGGCAGGATGGTGGGCACATTCTCGAAGAACTCCACCGCCTGGTTGATGGTCATGTCGAGCACGTCGGCAATCGACTTCCCCTTAAATCTCACCTCTAAGGTCTCGCGGTTGTAGCGTTTGCCGTGGCATACCTCGCACGGCACCATCACGTTGGGCAGGAAGTTCATCTCGATGCTTTTGTATCCGTTGCCGCCGCAGGCCTCACAGCGTCCGCCCTTCACGTTGAATGAGAAGCGTCCGGGCTTGTAGCCCCGGATCTTCGCCTCGGGAAGTCCGACGAACAGCGTACGAATATCGCTGAACACGCCGGTGTAGGTGGCGGGGTTGGAGCGTGGCGTGCGGCCGATGGGACTCTGGTCTACGTTCACCACCTTGTCGATGTGGTCGACGCCCTCGATGCTCTCATAGGGCATGGGTTTCTTGAGCGAGCGGTAGAAATGCCGCGAGAGGATGGGCTGCAGCGTCTCGTTGATGAGCGTCGACTTGCCCGACCCCGACACCCCTGTCACGACGATGAGCTTGCCCAAGGGGAACGACACATCCACATGCTTGAGGTTGTTGCCCGTGGCACCATGTATGGTGATGGCCTTGCCGTTGCCTTCGCGCCGGTGGTCGGGGATGGCGATGGTACGCTCGCCGTTGAGGTATTGTGCCGTGACGGTCTGCGTGCGCAGCATCTCCTCGGGCGTGCCTTGGAACACCACCTCGCCGCCCTTGCGGCCGGCCCGCGGCCCGATGTCGACAATCCAGTCGGCCGCCCGCATCATGTCTTCGTCGTGTTCCACCACGATGACCGTGTTGCCTAAGTCGCGCAGCTCTTTGAGCGAGTTGATGAGTCGCTGGTTGTCGCGCTGGTGCAGTCCGATGCTCGGCTCGTCGAGGATGTAGAGCACGTTGACCAGCTGCGAGCCGATCTGCGTGGCGAGGCGTATGCGCTGGCTCTCGCCGCCCGACAGCGTAGCCGACTGCCGGTTGAGGGCAAGGTAGTCGAGGCCCACTTCGAGGAGGAACGACACACGAGTCTGGAGTTCCTTCACGATTTCGTGGGCGATGGTTTGCTGCTGCGGCTCCAGGTGCTCCTCCACATGGTCGAGCCACGCTTTCAGGTCGGTCATGTCGAACGAGGCCACCTCCGAGATGTTATGGTCCCATACGCGGTAAGCCAACGACTCGCGCTTGAGCCGCTGTCCGTGGCACTCGGGGCACTCCACGTCGGCCAGAAACTGTGCCGCCCACTTCTGGCTGGCGGCGGTGTCGTCGGTCTCCATCACTGTGCGCAGGTATTTCACCACCCCGTCGAATGCCACAAAGTAGTCGCTCGACGTATGTACCACCTCCTTGTCGATGCGCACATTCTCCACCGTGCCGTTCATCATCTCGTCTACCGCCTCCTGCGGAATGTCGGCAAACGGCGTCTTCAGGTCGCAGTCGTAGTTTTTGAGTATGGCTTCGAGTTGCCAGAATATCATCTGGTTTTTGTACTTGCCCAACGGTGCGATGGCTCCCTCGCGTATGCTCAACTTGTCGTCGGGCACCACCTTCTTCATGTCGATCTCACTCACATAGCCCAGTCCCTTGCAGTGCGGGCAGGCCCCTTCGGGCGAGTTGAACGAGAAGATGTTGGGCGCGGGCTCGCCATACGACAGTCCGGAGACGGGGTCCATCAGCCGTTTGGAGAAGTTGCGGGCCTGGCCGGTGTCCTTGTCCATGATCATGATCACCCCTTCGCCCTGCTTCATGGCGGTTTGCACGCTGCGGCGCAGACGCTCCTCGTCGCCCTGCTGCACCTTCATCTTGTCGATGATGACCTCAATGTTGTGGTTTTTGTAGCGGTCAACCTTCATGCCACGGGTAATCTCGAGCACCTCGCCGTCTACACGGATATAGAGATAGCCCTTGCGGCGCATGCTGTCGAACAGCTCGCGATAGTGCCCCTTGCGCTGGCGCACCAATGGCGCGAGGATGTAGATGGGGCGGTCGGCATAGTCGGTGACAATCATGTTGATGACCTGCTCCTCGGTGTATTTCACCATTTTTTCGCCGCTGAGATAGCTGTAGGCCGTGCCTGCGCGGGCGTAGAGCAGTCGCAGGTAGTCGTATATCTCGGTGGTGGTGCCCACGGTAGAGCGTGGGTTTTTGTTGGTGGTCTTCTGCTCGATGCTGATGACCGGACTCAGTCCGGTGATTTTATCGACGTCGGGGCGCTCCATGTTGCCCAAGAAATTGCGGGCATAGGCCGAAAACGTCTCGATGTATCGGCGTTGTCCCTCCGCAAAGATGGTGTCGAAGGCCAACGACGACTTGCCCGACCCCGAGAGTCCGGTGATGACGGTGAGAGAGTTGCGGGGAATAGACACGTCGACGTTCTTGAGGTTGTGTACGCGTGCGCCCAGGACGTCGATCCATTCCTGCGGCTCGTTGTTATCTTGAAGGGTATGTGTGGGTTGCATGTGCGTAGGTGTTTATGAGGGGAGGAGAGGCGATGGCAGAGGGTTGAGTGGACTGCCATGCAATGGTGGTCAACAGGGCCGGGAGGGAGACCGGGAAGCCCGGAGACGCGGGGGGGCAGGGGCTGTGGCTCAGTTGTTGCCGGTGGTTGTCTCCGTGTAGCCCCTCAGTAGGTTTACATCCTTTTTGATGTTGAACTTCCGTCCGTCGGCGCCTTGCGCCTTCACCAGCACGAAGTACACGCCTTGTTTCACGTCCTTGCCATTGTAGCGGCCGTCCCAGCCGCCCGCCGGGTCATTCCATGAGTAGAGCTTCTGGCCCCAGCGGTTGAAGATGGTGGCCTCAAACGCCACGATGCTTTGGTAGCCCTCCTTGGCCTTGTAAATGTCGTTGATGCCGTCGCCATTGGGTGAGAAGGCATTGGGAAACTCGAGTTTGCTCTCCGAGATGCTGATGTTGATGGGTGTTCCTTCTGTCGTCCAGTAGTCGTTGGTGTAGGCCACCGTGTCGTTGCCTTGGGTAAAGATGGCCCATAGCTCAATGTAGTGGGTGCCCGCCTCGGCGAAGGTGTACGATGTCTCCTCGTCATAGCGCACCAAATACGGCTGGTCGCGCAGTCCCTCCTTGTAGAAATGCCATTCGTAGTGCGCCGTCCAACCAGTGGTGTTGTCGGCGCCGGCCTTAAAGGTAACGGCAAGTGGTGCCGACTCAGAAATATGTGTTTCGGAGATTTCGTTGCCTTCGCTGTCGGTATAGAGTGCCGTGGGAGAAATGGTGGGCAACGAGGTCTGGGCATGTGCCAGCAGAGGTGCGAGTATAGCGATGATGAATGTGAGAATTGGTCTGGTCTTCATCTTGGTGTAAACTTAATTATGCAAAGGTACTGCTTTTCGGCTGAAAAGTGACGCCGCGGGCGTTAAAAGATAGCTGTTACAAGTTTTTTAGACGATAATGACAGCCTTTGTGATATTTTTTTGTATTTTTGCAAGAACATAAACAATGAACTTCAACGACGAAATGAACCTCAAATCAAGATATCTGCTCATGGCCTTCCTGCTTTGTCTGGTGGCAAGTGTCACAGCCCAGGTGGGCAAGTGGCGCGAGATGTACAAGGTGAAGAAAAAGGATACCATCTTTGGCATAGCCAAGCAGTACGGTCTCACCGTCCCCGAGTTGATGGACGCCAACCCTGACATGAAGAAAGAAGGCTATGAACTCAAGAAGGGCGATTTTGTGTTCATTCCCTTTGCCAAGTCGGCCCCGGCCCCGTCCACACACATAACGAAGGCGGCTACGCCGGCAGCTGACCACACCATACGCATTGGCGTGATGCTCCCCCTGCACGATGTTGATGGCGACGGGCGTCGCATGGTGGAGTATTATCGCGGCCTGCTCATGGCCTGCGACAGCCTGCGTAAGGAGGGTATCTCCACTGATGTTCACGCTTGGAACGTCAGCGCTGACGCCGACATCGCGCAGTTTATCAAGGAGCCTGCCGCGGCGCAGTGCCAGATTATCTTCGGGCCGCTCTACAGCAGTCAGGTGCGCGTGCTGGCTGAGTTCTGCAAGGCGCGTGACATCAAGCTGGTGATACCGTTTTCGATCAATGGCGACGACGTGTCGCGTTACCGTCAGATCTATCAGGTGTGGGAGTCGCCCGATATGCTCAACAACAGCGCCATCGACGCTTTCATGCAGCGTTTTGGCGACGCGCACCCCGTGTTCATCGACTGTAACGACAAGGAGTCGAAGAAGGGCGTCTTCACTTTTGCCTTGCGCAACCGGTTGTCGAACAAAAATATAGCGTATAACATCACCAACCTGAACAGCAGCGAGGAGATGTTTGCCAAGTCTTTTGTCAAGGGGCGCCGCAATGTCGTGATACTCAATACCGGACGCTCGCCCGAGCTCACCGTGGCCTTGTCGAAGTTAGCCTCGCTCAAAAACAACACTCCTTCGTTGTCTATCTCGCTTTTCGGATACAACGAATGGCTGATGTACGCAGACTACAACATGGAGAAATTCTTCCGTTTTGATACTTATATACCCACCAACTTCTATTACAACGCCGCAGATGTCAAGACGCAGCAGTTAGAGAACAGCTATCGCAAGTGGTTTCGTCAGGACATGCAGCAGGCGTTGCCGCGCTTCGCGCTCACGGGCTATGACCACGGACAGTATTTCCTTAGGGGCTTCCATCAGTATGGCAAGTCTTTCGCGGGCACCAAGAAGCAGAGCGCATACAAGGCCCTGCAGTCGCCGCTCTACTTCAAACAGGTGGGGGGCGCCGGTATGCAAAACGAGTTTTTCCACCTGATACACTATACCAATGACGGGCGCATCGAGTCTATCGCCTATTAGCGCTCCCGCTGCCGCTCCCCTGCGTGCAGGGAGGATGGCCACCGGAAACGACAGGCTCGGATGACAGTCCCATTACTCGAATCGCGTCAAATGCTGAATACGACGACAATGCCCAATATGTATAAAGATACCACGACACGCCTTACGCTGCTCGTTTCGCGCATGAGCGCCGCAGTCTCCCCCTCGCGCCTGAGGGTGGTGGCGGGAGTGCTCGCGCTTCTCCTGCCTCTTGTCGCGCACGCGCAGATAGGCGAACACCGCAACACCTTCTCCATCGGTGTCAATGGCGGATACAATATGACCACCGTGCGCTTCACGCCCAAAGTGGTGCAAAGCCAGCATGGGGGCATCGTAGGCGGTCTTGCCATGCGCTACACGGTGGAGAAATATTTCACCATGTTGGCATCGGTGGTGGCCGAGGTAAACTACGGGCAGATGGGCTGGACGGAGAAGATACGCGACATCAGCAACCAGCCGGTGATCAACAGTGTCACCGGGTTGGGCGAGGAATACAGCCGTACCATCAATTACATCCAGGTGCCCTTCCTGGCGCATCTGGCCTGGGGGCGCGAGACCAAGGGCGTCAACTTCTTCGTCAGTGGCGGACCGCAGTTTGGGTATTATCTCAGTGAGAGCACCAAGACCAACTTCGACTGGGCGCAGCGTAATATGACCGACCGCGCCAACACCATTGTGGCGCAAGACACCATGAAGGTGGAGAATAAGCTCGACTATGGCATCACGCTCGGTGCCGGAATAGAGTACAGCCATCCGAAGGCGGGGCACTTCCTCATAGAGGCGCGTTATTATTATGGATTAGGAAATATCTACGGCGACTCCAAGCGCGACTACTTTGGCTCCAGCAACTTCGGTACCATCACCGTGAAGATGACCTATCTGTTCGACCTGGTGAAGTAAGCCGGGTGCCGTGGGCACGCCATGTCGGCATATCCCCCGCCAGAAAACAATCAACAACCTATTAAATTAAATACACTATGTTTGAGAATCAACCTAAAGGCCTCTACGCGCTGGCACTGGCCAACACCGGCGAGCGTTTCGGCTATTACACCATGTTGGCCATCTTCGTGCTGTTTCTACAGTCTAACTTCGGCTGGGGCGAGGGCCTGGCAGGTACGGTGTATTCCACCTTCCTGATGCTCGTCTACTTCCTGCCCATCGTGGGTGGTGCCGTGGCCGACAAGATTGGTTTCGGACGATGCGTAACCATAGGTATCATCGTTATGTTCTTGGGCTACCTGCTCATGGCGTTTCCTGCCGGTTCGGGTTCCATGGCCGTGGCCATCATGTGTGGCGCGCTGCTGATGATCAGTATCGGAACAAGTCTCTTCAAGGGTAACCTCCAGGTGATGGTGGGCAAGCTCTACGATGAGGCGCGGTATAAAGACCAGCGCGACTCCGGTTTCTCCATTTTCTATATGGCCATCAATATTGGCGCGCTCTTCGCTCCCACTGCCGCGCTGAAACTCATGGAGTGGGCGCAGCACTCATTAGGCGCCTCTGAGCAGACGGCCTATCACTATGCCTTCGGCGTGGCCTGTGTGTCGCTGCTGGTGTCTATCGCCATCTACTATGGCTTCCGCAGCACCTTCTCACATGTAGACAATTCTGCCAAGAAGGTGGCCGCCGCCGCCCAGCAGGCTGCCGCCCCCGAGACGGTAGAAGACAAGGAAGACACCCGCAGCCGCCTCGTGGCCTTGTTCCTGGTCTTCGCTGTGGTGATCTTCTTCTGGATGGCTTTCCACCAGAATGGTCTCACACTGACGTACTTCGCGCGCGACTTCACGCAGACCTCTGCCTCTAACTGGACGGGTATGATCTTCGACGTGACCAATATTGTTGCCGTCATCGTCATTATCTATGCCTTGGTGGCAGCCTTCCAGAGCAAGACGGCTAAGGGTAAGGGCATTGCGGCATTGGTCATCATCGCGGCCTTGGCCTTCATCAGCTATAAGTATGGCGTGCTCATGTCAGAGGGTGGCACCGTAGAAGTGTCGGCTCCCATCTTCCAGCAGTTCAATCCCGCCTTCGTGGTGGGGCTCACGCCGCTGAGCATGGCGCTCTTCGGCTGGTTGGCCTCGCGTGGCAAAGAGCCCAGCGCACCCCGTAAGATCGGTTATGGTATGCTCGTGGCTGGTCTGGGTTATGTGGTGATGATTTTCGCTTCAGTGGGACTCAGCTATACGTTGACCGACGAGCAGCGCGTGTCGCCCATGTGGCTGGTGTCTACTTATCTCATCCTCACCTTCGCTGAGTTGCTGTTGTCGCCCATGGGTATCAGCTTTGTGTCGAAGGTAGCTCCCGCGAAATATCAAGGTTTGATGATGGGATGCTGGTTTGGTGCCACGGCTATCGGCAACTTCCTGGTGCAGATTCCCGCTTACTTGTGGAAAGCCCTGCCCCTCACCCTCGTATGGGGTGTGCTCGTGGCACTCTGTCTGGCCTCGTTTGTCTTTATCTTCGCCGTGATGAAGAAACTGGAGAAGGTGAGTCAGTAACCGGGCTATTGTCATCCTGAATGGCGAGGAGTCGAGAAGTGGAGGGGTGCCTCCACTTCTTGACTCCTCTTTTTTGTGGGGGGGGAGTAAGGGTAGGTGAGGGTAGGTGGGGCAGGTGAGGGTAGGTGGGGTAGGTGAGAGTAGGAGTAGGTAAGTGAGAGTAGGAGGAGGTAAGTGGGGTAGGTGTTTTTTGAGGCGAAGAGATTGTGGAGTTGTACATCTTTGATGCGGAGGAGGGGCTTTTGTGGTGGGCTGGCCAGCGGCCTAAAAAGCTCATGTCGGTGTGTCACGACGATGGCGTACATGGGCGCATGGTGGCGCCATTTGCGTTGCACATTTTGCCTAAAGTGTGCGTACTATGTAACCAAAGGGATTAATTTTTTATAAAAAGCCTATCTTTTTTTCTTGTTTCATCTTTTTATTGTATAACTTTGTATCCAAAATTGGGAGTTTGCAAAGGCATCAGGGCTGTTTCCTGATGTTTTTTGTCATTTTGAAAAAGCGAAAAAGAAGATAATATAAGATGTTCGAAAACCTGTCTGATCGACTTGAACGGTCCTTCAAGATACTCAAGGGCGAAGGTAAGATTACCGAGATAAACGTCGCTGAAACTTTGAAGGACGTTCGCCGTGCGCTGTTGGACGCCGATGTCAACTACAAGGTGGCCAAAGGTTTCACCGATACGGTGAAGCAGAAGGCTATGGGTATGAACGTGCTCACCGCCGTGAAGCCCGGACAGCTGATGGTGAAGATCGTACACGACGAGCTGGCCAAGCTCATGGGTGGCGAGACCGCTGAGCTGAAGCTCACGGGTAAGCCGGCCGTGATACTGATGTCGGGTCTGCAAGGTTCGGGTAAGACTACGTTCAGCGGAAAGTTGGCCAACCTGCTGAAGACCAAGCAGCGCAAGAACCCGTTGCTCGTGGCCTGCGACGTGTATCGTCCCGCGGCCATCGACCAGCTCAAGGTGGTGGGCGAGCAAGTGGGTGTGCCCGTGTATACCGAAGAAGGTAACAAGAACGTCAACGACATAGCTCTCCATGCCATTCACGAGGCCAAGGCCAAAGGTCACGACGTGGTGATCATCGATACCGCGGGCCGTTTGGCGGTGGATGAGGATATGATGCAGGAAATCACCTCGCTGAAAGAGACGGTGCATCCTGACGGCACGCTCTTCGTGGTCGACTCGATGACGGGTCAGGACGCGGTGAATACGGCCAAGGAGTTCAACGACCGCCTCGACTTCGATGGCGTGGTGCTGACCAAGCTCGACGGTGATACCCGTGGCGGTGCGGCCTTGTCTATTCGCACCGTGGTGACCAAGCCGATTATGTTTATCGGTACGGGTGAAAAGATGGAGGCGCTCGACGTGTTCCATCCCGACCGTATGGCCGACCGAATCCTCGGCATGGGTGACGTCGTTTCTCTCGTGGAGCGTGCCCAGGAGCAGTTTGACGAGGAAGAGGCACGACGACTGCAGAAGAAGATACAGAAGAATAAGTTCGACTTCAACGACTTCTTGGGGCAGATAGAGCAGATTAAAAAGATGGGTAACCTCAAGGACTTGGCATCCATGATACCGGGGGTGGGTAAGGCCATCAAGGATGTGGATATCAACGACAATGCCTTCAACGGCATCGAGGCCATCATCCGAAGCATGACGCCGCTTGAGCGCACCAATCCGGAGGTGCTCAACCAGAGCCGCCGCCTGCGCATCGCCAAAGGGTCGGGTACCAGCATTCAGGAGGTGAACCGACTGATAAAGCAGTTTGACCAGACGCGCAAGATGATGAAGATGGTGACAGGCAACCAGATGAAATCGATGATGGCGCGTATGAAGGATATGCCTGGAATGCCGGGTATGCCTGGCATGCCGAAAATGTAAACCGCAACGCAAGAGATAAAGCAGATATGACCTTGATAGACGGAAAGGCTACCGCGGCAGCCATTAAGCAGCAAATCGCTGAGGAAGTGAGACAAATCATGGCTCAGGGAGGCAAGCAGCCCCATTTGGCGGCAGTGCTTGTGGGGCACGACGGAGGCTCGGAGACTTACGTCAAGAACAAGGTGATAGCTTGTGAGCAGTGTGGCTTCAAGTCGACGCTCATCCGCTATGAGGATGACGTTACCGAGGAGGAGCTTCTGGCTTGTGTGGCCCGCCTGAACGATGACGCTGACGTAGATGGGTTTATCGTGCAGCTGCCGCTGCCGAAGCACATCGACGAACAGAAGATCATCATGGCCATCGACTATCGTAAGGATGTCGATGGGTTCCACCCCGTCAACGTGGGACGTATGGCCATCGGGCTGCCCTGTTTCATCTCTGCCACGCCGCTCGGCATTATCACACTGCTGCAGCACTATGGCATTTCCACTTCGGGCAAGAAGTGTGTGGTGCTCGGGCGCAGCAATATCGTGGGCAAGCCTATGGCGCAGCTCATGATGCAGAAAGAATACGGCGATGCTACTGTCACGGTGTGTCACTCTCATTCAGCCAACCTGAAGGAGGAGTGTCGCGAGGCCGACATTATCATTGCTGCCATCGGCCGCCCCGATTTCGTGACTGCCGATATGGTGAAAGATGGAGCTGTCATCATCGACGTGGGTACCACACGTGTGCCCGACGCGACCCGCAAGAGCGGATTCCGACTCAACGGCGATGTAAAGTTTGATGAGGTGGCTCAAAAGTGTTCATACATCACACCTGTTCCGGGTGGGGTGGGTCCTATGACCATCTGCTCGCTGATGAAGAATACATTGGCTGCAGGTAAGCATGAATATTACCAAAAATAGAACGTAATAACTTGTTTTTAATAACTCTCTAATTTTTGGGGGGGGTAGGTCGCAGTGATTGCAACCTACCTTTTTTTATGCCAGTATGTGAAGAGGCCTCGGCTTTATGTTTCTCGCTTTTTCAGGGGGCTCAGTAGGAAGTGGCGTGTGTCAATGGCGTGCCATAGCATGCCTGCGTGGGCACGATGGTCGGCATTCACCCACTGCGCTCATGCGGAGTAACTGTGGCTCTGCGTGCCAATATACCCACCGCCTTGCGTGAGAGGAGGGATGACCGGCCGCTGATATGACGAACAAAGGCCGGTGGTAAACCGTTATTCGTGACCTGCGGGCAGTGGTTTTTCAAAGGCGATGCGCTCTGTCAGGGCACCGTCGCGCGTGTAGTGGCAGATGCCGCAACGTGTGAACCCCAACTCCTGCAGGCGGTGTAGCATTTCTACATTGTCGTAATTGGTGTCGAGGCGTATGGCACCAACGTGGCGCTGGCGACAGAGGTGCTCGGTGTGCTGGAAGAACAGACGCGCGAGTCCGCGCCCTTGGTGGTCACGCGCCACGGCCGTGCGGTGCAGGGTGGCGTAGTCGCCCGTAGTCAGCCAGTTGCCTTGCAGGTGGTTGTAGGCCGGTTCGCCATCGAAGGTGATGGCACAGTAGGCCACCACCTGCGTTTGGTCTTCGACGACGTATCCCACCTGCGTGATGAGGTCATGGTGAATCACGTCGCGCGAGGGATAACGGCTGTCCCATTGGCGTCGCCCCTTAGCAACCATGTCTAATGCCGCCTGGTGAACGATGTGCCAGCACGCCTCCTCGTCAGCCAAGGTGGCGAGCCGTACGAAGGGGGTGTTGGGGGCGATGCCGTCTCCCGTCTGTAAAGCAGGGTTATGGGACGAGGTGGGGCGCACGGAGTCTGTTGATAAAGGCATAGCGGGTACTTATTGGGCGAACTTGGGTGGATGTGAAATAAAAAACATAGTAACAAATCAGGCAGCGGGCGCGTGGCCCTTGTTGATTTTGTTACTATGTCTTCAACACAAAGATTGACGTTGTCAATGCTGCATTATGAGTTGCGTATGATTTTCATTCCTTCCTCCACCGCCTGCATATTGAGCGGGATGAGGCCGTGGTGACGTTCGGGCAGCGTCTTGAAGAGCGCCTTCTGCAGACCGTCGGTGCTCACCACCGGACACACCTTCAGCAGTCCGCCCAGCACAATCATGTTGAACACCTTGGCGTTTTTCATTTCCGCCGCCTTGTCCATGGCGTCAATGCGATAGATTTGGATGTCGTCGCGTTGCGGTTTTTCGGGTATGCTGTAGCCGTCGTAGATGAGTATGCCGCCGGGTTTCACCTTGGGCAGGAACTTTTCGAGTGAGGGGTGATTGAGCACGATGGCCACATCGTAGTGGCCAAGGATGGGTGATGATATACGTTTGTCGCTCACGATCACCGTCACATTGGCCGTGCCGCCGCGCTGTTCTGGTCCGTAGGCAGGCATCCAAGTCACCTCCTTGTCTTCCATGAGTCCTGAGTAGGCCAGTATTTTTCCCATGGAGAGCACGCCCTGTCCACCAAAACCTGAAATAATGATTTCTGTCTTCATTGTCGTTCTATTCTAAAGATTGGTGGTGTCTTTGAGGTCGCCCTTCTGGTAAACCTCAAACATATTCTCTCTCATCCATTCGTTGGCCTGCACCGGCGTGAGCTTCCATCCGCTGTTGCAGGTGGCCACAATCTCTACCAAGCTTGAGCCTAACCCCTTCATCGATGACTCGAAAGCCTTTCTGATGGCTTTCTTCGCTTTTTGTATCGATGGTGCGGTGTCTACGCTCTGGCGTGTCACGTAGCAGGTGCCCTGCAGCCGTGAGGCCAGGTCGGTGATGTTCAGTGGGTAGCCGTGCAGGTCGGCGACGCGACCGTCGGGGCATGTGGCTGTGACCTGTCCGAGCAGGGTGGTGGGCGCCATCTGTCCACCCGTCATGCCGTAGATGGCATTGTTGATGAAAATGATGGTGATGTTCTCTCCGCGGTTGAGGGCATGTATGGTCTCTGCCGTGCCGATGCACGCCAAGTCGCCGTCGCCCTGATAGGTGAACACCAGTCGGTCGGGCCACACACGCTTGATGCCGGTGGCTACGGCAGGCGCGCGGCCGTGGGCAGCCTCCTGCCAGTCGATGTCTAAATAGTTATAGGCGAAGACAGCGCATCCCACCGGACTAACGCCGATGGTCTTGTCTGCCATACCCATGTCTTCGATGACCTCAGCCACCAGTTTGTGTACCACGCCGTGAGAGCAGCCCGGGCAATAGTGCATCGGACTGTCGTTCATCAGCTTAGGTTTGCTATACACCAGATTCTCCGGTGAAATAATATCTTGGTTTGTCATAGCTTCACAAGTTTGTTTTTGAGTGCTTCAACAATCTCTGTGGGGTCGGGTACGATACCACCCAAACGTCCAAAGTGCTCTACAGGTTCTGTGCCGTTGATGGCCAGCCTTACGTCTTGTACCATCTGTCCGGCATTGATTTCGGCCACAAGAATCCCCTTCTTGCCTTTAGCCAGTTGGGCCAGGGCCTCATAGGGATAGGGCCAGAGGGTGATGGGACGGAAGAGCCCCACCTTGATGCCTTCTTCTCGGCACAGTTCCATGCTCTTCTCGGCAATGCGCGCTGCGCTGCCGAAGGCCACGATGAGATAGTCGGCATCGTCACATTGCTGTGTCTCGTAGCGCACCTCATTCTCCTGTATGGTTTTGTATTTCTTCTGCAGGTGAATGTTGTGCTTCTCCATGCCCTCGGGGTTGAGGTCGAGAGAGGTGATGATGTTCAGTTTTCGGCCTTTGGTACGTCCGGAGGTGGCCCACGGGCATTCGGCGATGACCTCCTCCTCCGTGCGTCTGGGCTTCAAGGGTGGCAGCACCACCTTCTCCATCATCTGTCCGATGATACCGTCGCTGAGTATCATGGCGGGGTTGCGATAACGGAAGGCCAAGGTGAAGGCCAAGTCCACGAAGTCGGCCATCTCCTGTACCGAGTTGGGTGCCAGCACGATGACGTTATAGTCGCCGTTGCCACCGCCGCGGGTAGCCTGGAAGTAGTCGCTCTGGCTGGGCTGTATGGTGCCTAATCCGGGGCCGCCGCGCTGCACATTGACAAACACGCCGGGCAGCTCTGCGCCAGCCATGTATGAGATGCCTTCTTGCATGAGCGCGATGCCCGGGCTCGACGAGGTGGTGAGCACACGCTTGCCGGCACCGGCACCGCCGTAGACCATATTGATCGAAGCCACCTCGCTCTCGGCCTGCAGCACCACCATGCCGGTGGTCTCCCAGGGCTTGAGCGCGGCCAGGGTCTCAATGATTTCACTCTGTGGCGTGATGGGGTATCCGAAGTAGGCATCAGTGCCGCAACGGATGGCGGCATGGGCAATGGCCTCATTGCCTTTCATCAGTTTGATATCATTCTTGTCCATAAACTTACGCCTCCATTTTTTTACGATATACTGTAATACATCCGTCTGGACACACTTGGCCGCAGATGGCACATCCCACACAGTCGTCAGGATGAACGGCATACACAAAGGGGTAGCCGTGTGCGTTGACTTTACGTTCTACCAGTGCGATCACCTTTGAGGGACAAGCCGTCAGGCAAAGCTGGCAGCCCTTGCATCTCTCTGTGTCTACCACAATGGCACCTTTCATCTTACTCATAGTTCTTAAATTTGGGATTATTGCTCAAGGATTGTAGAGGTCCTTACAATAAAAGTTCATAATCTGCTCCATCATCTTCATGGCTTCTACAGCCGGACTGTCGGGGTCCAGGTGTATGGCTTCCATATAGCAGTTCATGGCGGCAGTGAGGTTTCCCTGCTGTCTCCACGCGTTACCTTCTTGGTAGTATTCTTCTGAACTCTTGGGAGGGTTGACGGCCTGTGATGATTCCATAGGATGACTTGTTGTTTACATAAACTATATCCAAAGATAAAAAAGAAAGTATAAGATTGACCATTGTGGAATGATTATTTAAGCTATATTAACGGGGCTTTTTGGCGGGGCAGAATGAACAAAAATAAAGAGAATACGGCCTGTTTGACTGAATCGTTAGAATACCGCCTTCCATGGTTACGAGTTGGATTGGTTTGGGGGCAAAAAGTGAGAATTTGTAAATACGCGCCCCCCCCTGCGTGACGTGGCATGGAGTGGGTAGGGGCATGCGGTGCGCTGATGCGCCATGCCGCGGTCGGGGCGATGGTTATTTAACGGCTCCGTCTGACAATATTTTCCAACTTTCGCGTTATACTTATCAAACATCAACCATCAATTCATGATTAAAGTACGAACCCTGCTCTTGACCCTATTGCTCGGCTTTACGGTCTTCGCTTATGCCAAAGATGGCGTCATACGCATCCTCGCCATTGGCAACAGTTTCTCTGAGGATGCCGTGGAACAAAACCTTTATGAACTGGCGGCTGCCGATGGCCGGAAGACGGTGATCGGCAATATGTATATTGGCGGGTGTCCGCTTGAGCTGCATCTGGCCAATGCCCGTGCCGACGCGGCGGCGTACCGCTACCGCAAGATAGGCGTGGATGGTGTGATGCGGCAGGAAGACCAGGTGACGCTGGCCAAGGCCATCGGTGACGAACAGTGGGATTATATCTCCTTTCAGCAGGCCAGTGGCTTTTCGGGCGACTACGCCACCTATACGCCCTACCTGCCCGCATTGCTGGCTTATGTCAAGAAGCTGGCCCCCAAGGGCTGCAAGTTTATCTGGCACCAGACCTGGGCGTACGCCAAAGATTCTGACCATGGCCACTTCAAATATTATGGCAACAACCAGATGACCATGTACCATGCCATCATGAAGGCCTCACGACAGGCTGTGCGCGACTATCGCTTCTCCATCATCGTGCCCTCGGGGACAGCGGTGCAGAACGCGCGTACCTCGTTTATTGGCGACCACATGAACCGTGACGGCTATCATCTTGACCTCATCTATGGCCGTTATACGGCAGCCTGCACGTGGTATGAGGCCATTTTCAAGAAGTCGGTGCGGGGCAATGCCTATGCGCCCGCGGGGTTGCGGGCAGACGTGGTGAGGGTGGCTCAAGAGGCCGCCCATCAGGCCGTGCGGCATCCTTATCGGGTCACCGACCTGAGTGCGATGGCGCCCTCAGGGGGCGGACAATAGCGCGTCACGCGCTCCCGGCCACCGTGGCGCCAGCCCCATGTACAAGTATCCACATACCCCCTCGGTGGCCTCGTGCCCAAGCCACCTTCTTGGCCACGGTGACCACCCCGCACGTCACCCCATCTCCATGCCTATGCCCGCCCGTTCGCACCCTACAGTTCGATAGTTCTATATAAAACCATCCGATAGTTCTATATAAAACCATCGGATGATTCTATATAAAACCATTCGATGATTCTATATAAAACCATCATGCCATTCTATATCGGTCATCCGACGACATGGGGTTTTTCATTCAGCCAGAACGCACGCATCAAGGGGCAAGCACATCGTGAAAGCAACCGTTGAAGATAGAAGAGCAATAGCTTACTGGTGTTTTAAGCATAGCCCTCGCCGTGCGCGCTGCCCGTCGTGGGGAAGCCTCGAACTCGCATATAAAAAGAGGTAGAAGGGTCGGTCGGTCTGCCGACTCTGCGTCATGATATGTAGAAAACGGGGGGCGTGTGATGGCTGATGGCGGCGCTTGAAGGGCGATAAACGGTGATTGAGACGCCGAAAACGCCATGACCGCCCATGATTTACCGGCGTGGTTTTGCGCTTTGAGGCCCTTTGTAGTCGTCCGTCTTGTAATCTTAACCTTTATTAGCAGTTTGTATCTTCCTGTTATTAAGCGTGTTATAAAAAAGTTACAGGCGCGGCCAAAAAAATAACTTAAAAAAAGAACAACGTATTAAAAAAATATATACCTTTGCAACGTTTTAATAAACAAATGATTGTTTTACAGATTTAAAAAGCAAAGAAAATGAAGAAATTAGTTTTTATGTTCGTAGCTATCGCAGCTATCTCTTTCGCATCTTGTGGTCAGAAGAACGCAGCTCCTGCTGCTGAGACAGACACAACAACTGTTGACACTACTGCCGTTGACAGTGCTGCTGCTGACTCTGTTGCTGCTGACAGCGTAGTTGCTCAGTAATAGCTGGTCGATTTACGACTGAAAAAAATGAGAACGCCGCCTGGAATCATATTCCAGGCGGTTTTTTTGTGCCGCAACGGTAAGGAGGGGGCGGCTCATCCATGCCATGCCGGAAGACTTGCGGTCTACCATCCCCCTTTTTTTCTTCTACTGGGCCCAGCCGTGTTGTCAACTTTCTCATGGGGGTGTTGCGTCTTTCAGCAGAATGCTGTACCTTTGCACTTTAATCATACGTGAAAGGATTTCAATGATAGATACAAGTGCTTTTCAGGGCAAAAAGGCGGCCTACTATACGTTGGGTTGCAAACTCAATTTCTCGGAAACATCCACCTTTGGCAAGATGCTCGAACAAATGGGCGTGACGACCGTGACGCGCGGTGAGCAGGCGGATATATGCCTGATCAACACCTGTTCGGTGACAGAGGTGGCCGACCATAAGTGCCGACAGGCCATTCACCGCATGGTGCGTGAGAATCCCGGTGCCTTTGTGGTGGTGACAGGATGCTATGCGCAACTTGAGAGCGAGAAGGTGAGTAAGATAGATGGTGTAGACTTGGTGTTGGGGTCGAACGAGAAGGCAGACCTCGTACAATATCTCTCTGACGCATGGAACCAACCGCGGGACGGACACCTGCACGCCTTCCACCAGGTGAAAACCAAGGATATCACTACGTTTCAGCCATCGTGTTCGCGCGGTAACCGTACACGCTATTTCCTGAAGGTGCAGGACGGTTGCAATTATATGTGCACCTATTGCACCATACCCTTCGCCCGTGGCTTTTCGCGCAATCCCACCATTGCCTCGTTAGTGGAGCAGGCCCGTGAGGCAGCTGCCGAGGGAGGAAAGGAGATTGTGCTCACGGGCGTGAATATCGGTGACTTCGGGCGTACCACGGGAGAGCGTTTCATCGACTTGGTGAAGGCGCTCGACCAGGTGGAGGGCATTGCCCGTTACCGCATCAGTTCGTTGGAGCCCGACCTGCTCGACGATGAGCTCATAGACTATTGTGCCCATTCGCGTGCCTTTATGCCGCATTTCCACATACCGTTGCAGAGCGGCAGTGACGAGGTGCTGAAACTGATGCACCGCCATTACGACCGTGCCCTCTTCGCGCACAAAGTGAGACGTATCAAGGAGGTGATGCCCGATGCCTTTATCGGGGTGGACGTGATGGTGGGGAGCAGAGGAGAGCGCCCGGAGTATTTCGAGGACTGCTATTCGTTCTTGGAAGAGCTGCCGGTGACACAGCTTCATGTGTTCCCCTACTCAGAGCGCCCGGGTACGCAGGCACTGAAGATTTCGTATGTGGTGGACGAGCGCGACAAAAAAGCGCGGTCGAAGCGACTGCTCGACCTTTCGGACAAGAAGACGGAGGCATTTTATGCGCGGTATATCGGGCAGGAGGCGGAGGTGCTCTTCGAGAAGGTCACCCGTGGCAAGGTCATGAACGGGTTCACCAGCAACTATATCCGGGTGCAGTTGCCTGCCCGCCTGGCTGACGAGGCCTACGACAACCAGATTGTTCGCGTGCGTCTCGAATGCTTCAACCATGACAAGACGGCACTGGTGTGCTCGCTTGTGGGGGAGGAGTAGGAAGCCGAGCCCACGGGGCGACGCGCGCGCGCCCTGCGTGAGGCGCCTGTCTGGTGGCGTTACGATGGTATCTGACAATAACCTTATTATATATAGGTGGGTTCTATTAATTACCACCGAAACAAAGATATTAAATCATGGGTTACGTTTTGCCATCTTTCGGACTCTCTTCGGCTCAAATTGCCAGTTATCCTGCGGCTGAAGTTCGGCTGCGCTCGGTCAAACGAGCAAGCTCGATGACACTCG
>JAFABV010000018.1 GCA_023425865.1 Bacteroidota bacterium
CAAGAGTATACAGACGGTTTTGCCAAACAAGTGCTTCACTCGCGCAATGCAATTTTAATAGAACAAGCAGAAGATACTATACGTATTAATTTCCAAGATTCATTTTTTGCAAACTTTCACAATCCCCAAAATATTGCTGAGCGTATGCTTATGCGAGCCGTGGCAAACGGAGCGCTTCAGCTTACAAGTGAAATACCCCGCGAGGAGTTATTAGATATATTTGAGAACGAAATAGTTCCTAACGATGACGCTCGATATTTTCATATGTTTGACGCAATGCGTTTTCGTGATAACATTAATTACTATGATCGGCCAAGTAAGCTATTTATTGATGGTGCGGATGAAGCAATGAGTAAATTGGGCTTAGGTTGGTTAGTACAGGATCGGAGTAACGGAGATCGATTTAGTACAGCAGAAGCAAGTACTTATTTTTTAAATAAAGTTATAGCAAAAATTTGGGAGCGGATGCAAACAAAACTTCATACTTTGAATCGTGTACAGTTCATTGAACAAGCACTTCGATATATAGAAGGCGTTGAAAATCAAAGATTACTGTGGCAACGTACCATTAGAGCGGTAATCGCATTGCGAGATAACCCGGAATCTAGCAAGGCAGTAGCGGTTGAACAGCTTGCACGTTGTAACGCCTCAACGATAGCTTTACGGTTACTGGTAGAAATGGCTATTTCAGAATGTCCTTTAGATGGTGGAGAACATGTTGGTATACTTGATCTGACGCCTCTGATGAGTGATATGCTTTTTATATTCAATTTTGGCGGGCTATCAGATGCCATTATAAAAGGGGTAATGAAGCCGGAAATTAAAATCGCACCTAATGGGGATATTTTGTCCCATACCGGTTTTCGCGATGAAGTGGTTGATCCATTTGGTCAAGAGTTTGAGTCGATACGACTCGATCATGAGAATGCTCGATATGAGAAACATTTTGAATCTTCTCAGCCTGTGCCTACTGTACAAGGGATATTTCCTGCTGATTTTTTAGCCGCATTCAAGGCTGAATTTGGCTTATCAATTGATTCAATGCGCGGGACACGGGATGCGTTAGAAAACTTAGCAATTGAAAAAGAACGTTGTGTTTTTATCGCATATAAGGATGAGCTTCTTGCTTATTGCGGCAATAGTGAATTTACAACGCAAGAAGATGCTCAGATATTCTTGGAACGTTTCTCTCTCTGGCCCCGTGAAGCTTGGGATAAGACACCGAAAGGTTTTACGAGTAGGGATTGGTATCCTTGGTTATTTGGGCGAGCATTGTCTTTGGTTGCGCGACCTGTCATTCAATTAGAAAATAACGATAATCCCCGATACATCATCTCGCCTGGTTTGATATCAGATGGAACTACACATACAATTTCCCAATACTATGAGGCTGAAATTGCTACCTCAAAATGTAAATCATTAGCAATGAAACGTTGGATAGATGATGAGAAGGCTCGGCAGAGTCATGCATTTGTTACTGAAGTTGCAGGTGTTATGAAAGAGGCAGGATATGAAATTCGTATTGAAATACCAGTAACTGAATTGCTGAATGAAAAGACTCCTGATAGAGATTATGGTGATGTTGATGTTCTTGCATGGGAACCAGGACAACATGACATTTTAGCCATCGAATGCAAGGATCTAAAACTTACTAAAACCCCAAATGAAATTGCTGAACAGTTGAATCATTTTAGTGGTCAGATATTGCCGAACGGGAAGCGGGATGAATTGAGGAAACACTTGGATCGTTGTGCATTTTTAAATGAAAAGGCTCAACGGGTTGCCAAAACTCTCGGTATGGGTGATTGCAATATTTATATTAAAAATATTGTTTGCTTCAGTAAACCGAATCCAACACAGTATATAGCAAGTCGATTCCCGGATGTTACGTTCTTAACAATAGATGAAGTATATCAGAAAGTACGAGATTGAACATTTATTAATTCAGGAATTGATGTAATAAAATAAGAGCATAGAGCTATAGTCGAAGTTATTAGGAAGAGGTGCTTAGTTTTGCTTAACTTTATAAACGATTTATTTGATTTTTTTGAAAGAGTAATTATATGGATTAAAAAGCCGAGCATGGTGAGCACTATCAGTCAGGGATATTTTAGCCTTTTGTGTTTGACTATATTTTATGGATTAATGATTAAATATATAGATATAAAGATTATAAACGTTATTTTTGGATTTATTATGGGGCTCTTAATTCCGCTAATAATATTTTTGGGATCTTTGACTCAATATAAAATTTATTTACAACCATTTACTCATAAGGCTTTTTTGTATGGAATGTTACCGTTTTCTTTATTATCAACTGCGATTTTATATGTAATGATTTTCAAGAATATAACTTATTTTTTTGAAGCTTTTTGTGTTATTTCGGCTATGTTCACAATAGCTTGGTTTTCTTATCACATAGTCAATCTAACAGTACCATTCAGAAAAATTAAATTAACATTAAAACTCTATTTAGCGATAGGAAGTACATTATCATTTTTGCTACTGATAATACCCATCTTCCAAAGTGAGAATATCTTTAAAATAATGATTACTAGTTTGTTGAGCGGTTTTGCCTGGATAACATATATCATTGAAGAAAAAGAAACCCAAATAAAGTCAATTCGATCAGTACGCTTAAAAAAATGTGATAGGAGGATGC
>JAFABV010000037.1 GCA_023425865.1 Bacteroidota bacterium
CCCCCCCCCCCCCCCCCCCCCCCCCCCCCCCCCCCCCCCCCCCCCCCCCCCCCCCCCCCCCCCCCCCCCCCCCCCCCCCCCCCCCCCTTGCACGCAGAGCCGCAGAGAGATTGGAGTTGTACATCTGCGATGCAGAGCGGAGGGTAGAATCTGAGGGCCATTGGCCTGAGGAGAAATGGAGAAAACTGCAGCTGCTTCCGTTCCATCCGCCCATCGCAAAGCGATGCTCCGCCCCCCATCCAAATGTGCCGGATGGTAATTCCGAAAATTCCGTGCCATCCGTGTTAAAAAAAGAGACGTGTTGCCACGTATATCGTTGCTACACATCTGCTTGTAAACTCAGAACACACGCCGCTAAGCGCACGGCCAACAAGATGTGGAGGATGTGTAAAACCGCGGCATATAATGTATGCCCCTAACGTATGACGCCCCGGATAGGCACAGCGCCGTGAGGATACACCAAGGTGACATGCCTCAAAACGCTTACCCATAGAAAAGCAGAAACGAGAAGCACTTAGTGCTTCTCGTTCCATGTAACAATGCCTACAGTCAGCAAAATGCAGACGCAGACTTCTAATACCATGTAGAGTGATGCTGTATCCATAATCTTTTACCTTATTCTGATGCAAAGTTAAGCATTACTCCGCAAGCCTCAATAGGGGTATTATGAATAGTGATGAACGCAGTTATCGGTATTTTCGATAACCTTACCGCCGTGTGTGGGTATAAAGGCGGCGCCGGGCCATAGGCTAAAATCTCTTAAAAATGAAAAATGATTCGGCCTTCGTCCATGCTTTTTATGTATTTTTGTCATAATGAAAAAGACCCATTATATCTTTGAGACCCGTATGGATGTGCGCGACTATGAATGCGACATCGAAGGCATTGTAAACAATGCCAACTATCTGCATTATGCCGAACACACCCGCCACCGTTTCCTCCACTCCGTGGGGCTGAGCTTTGCCCAGTTACATGAGAAAGGTGTTGACGCCGTGGTGGCCCGCATGAATTTGGCGTTCAAGGTACCCCTGCGCTCTGACGACGAGATGATCTCGCGCATGGGACTGCGCAAGGAGGGCATACGCTTCGTCTTCATCCACGACATTTACCGGGCTGCAGACGAGAAGCTCTGCTTTCATTGTGAGGCCGAATTGGTGACGCTCGTCAACGGCAAGTTGGCGCTGAGCGAAGACTACGACAACGCCTTTAAGCGCTTTTACGAACAGTAAAGGCCCGTCAGCCATACCCTTCACCTTTCATTCTTCACCCTTACCCCTGTGTCTTCCGAGCTTCTCAACACCGCCATACTCACACGGCTCAGTTACTACCACCTCAACGCCATGGTAGAGCTGTATCGTGCCATGGGCTCGGCCACGGCCATCATCGAGCAGCGCAAGGAGTTGCGCGCGCTGATGCCAGCCTTGCCCCAGCGCATTGTCGAGGGTCTGTCGGATATAGATACCATGCGGCGGCGGGCCGAAGAAGAATTGGCGTATGCCGAGCAGAACGGCATTCAGGTGCTCACCCCCCAAGACCCACGCTACCCGCGCAGGCTGGAGGAATGTCCTGACGCGCCGCTGATGCTCTTTTACAAGGGCACGGCCAACCTCAACCAGAGCCACATCATCAACATTGTGGGCACGCGCCACAGCACCACGTACGGGCAAGACCTTGTGCGACGCCTCATCGCAGACCTGCGACACCTGTGTCCCGACACGCTCATCGTAAGCGGACTGGCTTATGGCATAGACATCTGTGCACACCGCGAGGCACTGGGGCAGGGCTTTAACACCGTGGGGGTACTGGCCCATGGACTCGACGACCTATATCCGCAGGCCCACCGCGACACCGCCAACAGCATGGTGAGCCAAGGCGGACTGCTCACCGAGTTTATGACCCACACCAAGGCCGACAAGCTCAACTTCGTGCGGCGCAACCGCATCACGGCAGGCATCAGCGACGCCTGTATCTTGGTGGAGAGCGCGGCCAAGGGCGGAGGCCTCATCACCACACGCATATCTAAGGACTACAACCGCGACGTGTTTGCCTTCCCGGGACCGGTGGGGGCACGCTACAGCGAAGGGTGCAACAACCTCATACGCGACAACGGAGCCGCGCTCATCACTTCGGCAGAAGACCTCGTCAGGGCCATGGGATGGGAAAACGAGGCCCTGTTGACGCAGGCACGAAAACAAGGCATCAACCGACAACTGTTCCCCGACTTGTCGGCAGACGAGCAGAAGATTGTCGGCATGCTGCAGCAGACCAATGACCTGCAGCTCAATATCATCACCGTGAGAACCGGACTGCCAGTGGGCACGGTTACCTCTCTGCTTTTCAGCTTAGAGATGAAGGGCATGGTGAAAGCATACGCCGGTGGCACTTACCACCTGCTGAAATAACAACACATCAGTACAAAGGAAATATGAAAATAGGAAACATAGAATATGGTACACACCCCTTATTTCTTGCGCCCATGGAAGATGTCACCGATATCGGGTTCCGCAAGCTGTGCAAGAAATATGGCGCCGACATGATGTACACCGAGTTTGTGGCCGCGGAGGCGGTGATACGCAACATCAAGTCGACGATGGAGAAAATCAAGATTGACGACGACGAACGCCCTGTGGGCATACAGATCTATGGCCGCGACGTAGACTCGATGGTAGAGGCGGCCAAGATTGTGGAGCAGGCGCACCCCGACATCATCGACATCAACTTCGGATGCCCCGTGAAACGGGTGGCAGGCAAAGGCGCCGGAGCGGGACTGCTGCGCAACGTGCCACTGATGCTCGACATTACCCGCGCCGTAGTGAATGCCGTCAGCACGCCCGTCACCGCCAAGACCCGGTTGGGATGGGACCACGACAACCTCATCATCACCGAACTGGCCGAGCAGCTGCAAGACTGCGGCATACAGGCCCTCACCATCCATGGGCGCACCCGTGCGCAGATGTATACCGGTGAGGCCGACTGGACACTCATCGGTGAGGTGAAGAACAACCCCCGCATGCACATCCCCATCATTGGCAACGGCGACATCACCACCCCCGAAGAGGCCCGGCAGGCGTTCGACCGCTACGGCGTAGACGCGGTGATGATAGGCAGGGCTACCTTCGGCCGCCCCTGGATCTTCAAGGAGATCAAGGACGAACTGCAACTCACCCACCAACAAACCAACCCACCAACCCACCAACCCACCAACCCACCAACCCACCCTCTCACCCTCGACGACAAAATCGACATCCTGGAAGAGCAGCTGCGCATCAATGTGGAGCGCATAGACGAGTACCGCGGCATTCTCCACACCCGCCGCCATCTGGCCGCATCGCCTATCTTCAAGGGCGTGCCCGACTTCAAGCAGACCCGCATCGCCATGCTGCGTGCCGAGACCACTGCCGACCTCTTGGCCATACTCGAAGACTGCCGCACCCGACTCAAGGACCAAACCATGTAACGGGAACAGACAGGAACAAGGCGAACGAGACCATATACAAGATGGCGCTTGGAAGAAATACTACAGGGCAGACCCAAAGGCATCAGCCGGGGTCTGCCCTGTTCGTAGAGGGTGGATGAAGCTATACGCACCATTAACCACGCCTTGCCCCACTGACAGCCCACTGGGGCTGAAAGGACACAATGACCTTACTTATACTCACTCGGTGCCACGCCAAACTGCTTCTTGAAACTTGTAGAGAAATGGCTTGGCGTACTAAATCCGGTGAGATCAGCAATCTCACTCATGGTATATTTACCCTCGCGTATGAGTTCTGCGGCGCGATTAAGCTTATAGGTTTTGAAGAAAATACTCGGGTTAGTGCCTGTCAGACCTTTCATCTTATAGTACAGCTTGGTGCGCGAGATATGCATCATTTCGGTCAATCGCGCAACGTCGAGTTCCTGATTAGACAGTTCGTGCTCCATAATCTGATACAGCTGGTCCATAAAATGTTTATCCTGAGGCGACAGTTCCTTGTCATCGAAAGCGTCGGTCTGGGTAGAATTGATGAGCAGTTGGCGCACCTTCTCCCTATTGTCTAACAAAGAGTGGATCATGGCCATTAACAGCTTGGGGTCGAACGGTTTAGTGATATAAGCGTCGGCACCCGTATTGAGTCCTTCCACCTGATTCTCTACCGCCGCCTTGGCAGTGACCAGAATCACGGGAATATGACACAACTGCAGGTTGGCCTTAATCTCGTGGCACAGTTCATAGCCCGTCTTACCTGGCATTACCACATCGCTCAGTATCACGTTAGGCTCGTCTTCGCTCATGGCTTTGAGCGCACTGTCGGCATCAAACCGATAGACTACATGATAATAAGGCATGAGTAGCGTCTGTAGATAGTTCACCACCTCTGTATCATCGTCTACAACCATCACCGTCGGTCGGCCGTCTCCGCTGCCGACGCTCTGTGGCGGCACGTCATCATTACACCGCGCTATGGGATAGAGCTCAGTCTGACTGTCGTTGGGCATGGCTCGTTCATCGGTTGCGTACTCGGCGTCGCCCAGCGGCAGTGTCAGCGTGAAGATGGCTCCTGGCTCGCCCTTTCGGTTAGCGGCCGTGAGAGTGCCATGGTGCATCTGCGCCAACCGTCGGGCGTAATAGAGCCCAATGCCCGTACCCCAGTTGAGTTTGCCGCCGCTCTGGTTTTCTAACTGATAGTATCTGCGGAATATATTGTCGAGCTGATTTTCAGGTATTCCCCTGCCGCTGTCGGCCACCGTGATGGTCATTTGTCCATCGCCAGCGTCAAGAGCCACCTCTATTCGCCCACCTTTGGGGGTGAACTTCATGGCGTTGGAGAGTAGATTGCTCATGATTTTCTCCAGTTTGTCGGTATCTATCCACATCAGATAGGAGTCTTCCAAGCCCAGCAGGCGGAGCTCTATTCCCTTTTCCTCAGCATTGATCTTGAAGATGTCGCAGATGCGGAGAATCTCACCAATGACATCAGCCCGTCGCACACGGAGCTTCAGGGTGTCGTTCTCCAGTTTGTTAAAGTCCATCAGTTGGTTCACCAATTTCAGCATCCGCACCACGCTGCGTTGGATGATAAGGAGTAAGCGGCGGTTTTGTTCAGAAAGGCTGCGGTCGTCACAGAGCATGCTTACGGGTCCCGAGATCATGGTCAAGGGTGTACGGAACTCATGAGAGATGTTGGCAAAGAAACTCATATTCATCTGGTTCACACGCTGCTCTTGCGCCTTCTCCAGCTCAGCCTGCCTCACGGCAGCCTTCTCTTGCAGCATGCGTTGCCGCAACAGGTAGAGTTGCCACAGGGCCATAGCGGCCACCGCGATGTAAGCCATCCATGCCCACCAGGTGTTCCATGGGGCCGGTTTTACCACGATAGTAATCTCGTTTTCGGTCGAAAACTCGCTGTTGCCCTTGCTTTTTGCCCGTACCTTTAATGTGTAATGTCCGGCAGGAACATTGGCATAGAACACCTCATGGCTGCTGCCCGCGTCGACCCAATAACTGTCGAAGCCCTCAAGTCGGTAAGAATAGGTAGCCCGCTCATAATCGCTGTAAGCCAAGGCCGCAAAGGAAATGCTGAAGCTGTTTTGGTCGTGGGCCAAGCGAATAACGGGATTGCTCTCCAAGTTACTGTCTATACAGTCGCTCTCATCGGGTGAGATAATCTTATTGTGTACCTTCAGCGTCTCGAAAACCAGCCGTATGTCTTGCTTGGCATATGGCCTGACAGGGTCGAAGATGGTGAGTCCGTGTGTGCCGCCAAACACCATCTGCCCATTAGACAGCAGGCAGGAAGCCCGGTCGTTGAACTGATTGCCGCCAATGCCATCGGTGGCATAGTAAGACGTGATGGTTCCCTTATCGGCATCAATCCGATTGAGCCCATACATTGTGCTCACCCAGATGTTGCCCTTGCTGTCGGGTTCGATGGCAGAGATGTCTTTACACGACAGTCCCTCTACCCGTGCGGCCGAACGGTGGTCGGGCGAGATGCGCATGAGTCCGTTGGTCACCGTACCGACAAACACCTGCCCCGCCGCATCTTCATACAGGGCAGTAGGGATGAAGACCGACCGCGGCAGGCATCGCTTCCAGTCGGCCTTGTCCACGTCCCACTTACGTCCGCCCATCTTCAAGGGGTCAACCTCCACCATCTCCTGGCCGAAGGCCGCTGTGAGCACACCGCCACCCCGCAGTTGGAGGGCGCACGGCATAAAGACAAAAGTGGCAGGATAGATGGGGCACTCTTTCATCTCACCGTCGGGCATGAACGCATACAGCCGGTTGGAAGCCGAGGTTGCCCATACGATATCGTGGTAGCCCTGCGTGAGCGACATCGTGTAGAACACCTGATAGCGACGCATTACCGTGAGATGACGACCATCATAGCGTGCCTTGAGCATCTCCATGCCACGACTCAGCCACAGATACCCCTTTGTGTCAACCAGCATACTGGTTGTCTCGCTCTTGTGGTCGTCGATGTACCCACCCGTGATGGTGAGTGGGGTAAGTGTCTTCGAATGGAGGTTATAGACCATCAGGCCCTTCATCTTGGTAGAGATAAACAGGTTACCGATACTGTCGGCAGCCAATGCAAGCACCGACTGATGGCCTACAGCCTGCACAAGGAAGCTGTTGGCATTGAAGACCTTGTTGTATTGATAATTCACCTTATAACCTTGGTCGGCCGACCCCATCCAGAGATTGCCGTGCGAATCGGTGAACATTTCAGTCACCTTAAAGTCGGGCACCTCGAAGGGAAACCCTGCGCCCCCCTGCTGCACCACGGCACCCGTGCGCAAGGAGTAGAAGAACACGCCATTTTTCGATGTGCTCAGCAATAGTCCGCTATTGCCGTAAGACTGGATACAATTGACCTGGTCGTGGCTGAGCACCTGATTCTTGGCAATGGCGGCAGGCGGAGCCTCGAAGGTGCGGTGCCGGGTGTCGTACACGAGCATACCGCTGCCGCTGCAGAGCCATATCTTCTGACCACTTCTATAAGAATAGAAAGGAAAGAAATCTTTGGGCATGGCAACCGAATCTACACGATGAAGCTTGGGTCCGGCATAATGGCGGAGGCTTCCTGGCGTCTGAACCCATACACCATCGTCGCCATCGGTGAGCAGTCGGCCCATGAACTGGCGATGCGAATCAAGGTTTTCCGCCCGTTTTACAAAGCGGTTGGCCGTGGCGTCGTACTCCAAGAGACTGCTAACCGTGTAGATCAAGATACGATTCTTGGGGAGTACGAGCAGTTGCACGATGTTGCGGTTGTCGTCGTCCATGGCTATCCGCTCGAAAGTATTCCTGCGGGTATAGCGGCACACGCCGTTGACGGTAGACACCCACATCTGCCCGGAAGAGTCGCGGGCAACACCTGTCACATTATTGTCGGGCAATCCGAGCGAGTCGTCAACACAGTAAAACTGATAATACTTGTTGCCGTCGTACTTATTTAATCCCCTAAAGGTGGCTATCCAGACATGGCCGTAAGAGTCTTCCGCAAAAGCTTTGACATGATGGTTAGAAATCTCGTCGGCCACGACCATGGCATGGTCTTCATCTGTCAGGGCAGGCTTTTCCTTAGCCTGTTGACAGGAGACGATGGCACAGGCCACCAGTAAGCCGAAGAGCAACACCATGGTTTCTCGTATCTTAATCATGCAAGTGAGGTTAGAAGTTTAGCACAAAAATAAGCATTATAATCCTGACAACCCATGTATTGCCGTATCTTTTAAACAAATTCGCAATCATTTGAACATAACTGATAGTCACTTTGAACCCATCGGAAACATTAAAGTACAATTCAGCAAGCCCGACACCGACCTGTGTGCTATCTTTGCAAATGTAAAATCTATAAAACCGCATACATGAAACAATTAAATTCCATCAGGTTATTAACCTTCATTCTTTTTACATTGATTGGCTCTCATGCGATTGCGCAAGAGCTTGTGAATGTGTCAGGACAGGTTGTTGATGACACGCAACAGCCTATGATTGGTGTCAGTATCGTAGAGAAAGGTAGCTCGAACGGTACCGTCTCTGACTTGGACGGCGCATTCAAACTCAAAACCAAAGCAGGTGCCACGCTTGTCATCTCATATATAGGCTACGCCACCCAGGAGGTGAAAGCCGCACCAAAACTCAATATCGTAATGCGCGAAGACTCACGAATACTCGATGACGTGGTGGTGGTGGGATATGGCATCCAGAAGAAAAGCTCTGTCACCGGTGCCATCTCGCAAGTGAAAGCCGAGGATATGCAGCACCGCACCATTACTGATGCCAAGCAGGCATTGCAGGGAAAGACAGCCGGCGTGCAGATCGTATCATCATCGGCAGCACCGGGCTCAAGCCCCACGGTGCGCATTCGTGGATTCTCATCTAACGTCAGCTCTGAGCCGCTATATGTGGTAGATGGTGTGCGCATGTCGGATATCAGTGGCATAGACCCCGAAGACATCGCATCGATGGAAATTCTGAAAGATGCCGCCAGTGCCGCCATCTATGGTGCCGAAGCTGGAAATGGAGTGGTGCTCATCACGACAAAAAAGGGAAAAGCAGGCGAAGGACGCATCAGTTATAGTTTCCAATACACCGGACAAAACCTGGCCCATGTGCCTCAAATGCTCAATTCGGAAGAGTATATCCAGTATATGACAGAGGGTAAAACCTTCACCAACGAGTACCTGAAGGCCAACTGGGATGGCAAAACCAATACGAAGTGAACTGACGTGGCCTTTGAGGGCAGCAAGATGCAAAAGCACAACCTCGCCTTTACAGGCGGAAACGACCGCGGTAACTACTATCTCTCCTTGACCTATCTTAACAACGACGGTATTGTAAAAGGCAACGCCGATGTCTATCGGCGACTTACCGCCACCATCAACTCTGAGTACAAGATAAAGAATTGGCTGAAGGTGGGTACCACCAACCAAGTGGAAAAATACAACGTAAGGCAGGTGTCGTCGAACAACGAGTATGGCTCGCTGCTCACTTCGGTCATGATGCTCGACCCGCTCACCCCTGACACCTACACCGGTGGCGAACTACCATTCCACGTACAAAACGCTATCAACATCGGCAAGCATCTCCTGACCGATGCTAATGGTAACTATTACGGCATCTCCAACTTTTATGCCGGAGAGCAGTATCACCCTATGATTATGCGCGACAATAATCTCACACGCAACAGTGGGTTTAACATCAATGGCTCAATATATGCTGACTTGACACCGTTCAAGGGCTTTACCCTCACTTCTCGCTTCGGATACAGGTTAGGAGGAACCCGCAGCAGCACCACCTCGCTGCCCTTCTATGGTAACGGAGTGCAAAGCCGCGACTTTGTGAGCCAGAGCGGACAGAGCTCCACGTCGATCTACTATCAATGGGAAAACTTTGCCAATTATTTGAAATCATTTGGCAAACACAACATCAACGCCATGATTGGCATGTCGTATCAAGAGTCGACCTACGACTATGTCAATGCCGCTCTCGACGCCAACGGTGAAGACGCGCTACTGAAGAACGATCCCTTGTTCTACTACCTCAACTATGGCGCCGCTTCGGCAACCAAGAGTGTAGGCGGCGAGAAAACCCGTACAGCCAAGTTGTCGTACTTCGGACGTCTAAGTTACGACTACGCCAACAAGTATTTTGCCCAGTTCTCTCTACGCGCGGACGCTGCCGACCTGGCCCTGCTTCCACAGAACACGCGGTGGGGTTACTTCCCTGCGGCCTCTATCGGATGGACGGTGTCTGAGGAGAATTTCTTCGAACCGCTGCACCAAACCATCAACAGCCTGAAGTTACGCGCCAGTTGGGGACAGAACGGAAGTCTCTCCGCGCTGAGCGGTTACTCCTACAGCACTGATATGACGCAGGCTGGTCTCTACCCCTTCACCAGCGGCATCAACTATGTGCGTGGAGTTAGTCCGTCGACAATGGGCAATGACGATTTGAAGTGGGAAACCTCTGAGCAGACTAACATCGGCCTCGACCTCATCGCTCTCGACAGTAGGCTTACCTTCAGCATGGATTATTTCAACAAGAAAACCAAAGACCTGCTGATATGGAACACCACTCCTTCGTTAGAGATTGGAGGCAGCACGTCACCCATCAATGCCGGCAACGTGAGCAACAAAGGACTTGAATTTGAACTCGGATGGCGTGACCACATCAAGGATTTCAGCTATGGCATCCGTGCAAACCTGGCAACCATCAACAACAAAGTTACCTATATCGACCCGTCAATCACCCGCCTGTCCGGCTCAACCTTCCATACCTACACCGTGACCTACTTTGAACAAGGTTACCCCGTTTACTATTTCCGTGGCTATAAGTTTGCGGGCATAGACCCAGCAACGGGAAATCCTACCTTTGAAGACATCGACAATAGCGGTGATGTGAGCGACAACGACCTCACCAACATCGGTGATGCCATCCCCGACTTTACTTACGGACTCACCCTCACGGCTGCCTACAAGGGTTTCGACCTGACAATCTTCGGCACCGGGTCGCAGGGTAACGACATCTTCAACTGCATTAACCGGCCAGACTACGCCGCCAGCAACAAGCAGAAAGAACTCTTTTACACCGACAGATGGACGACAACAAACACCACTGGCACCCAGCCAGCAGCAGGAGCCACCAACATGGACAAGTACGCATGCTCAAGCGCCATGGTGTTCGACGGCTCTTATTTCAAAATCAAGCAGATACAGCTCGGCTACACCTTGCCCAAACGATTAGTCAGCAAGGCTGCCCTGAGCAGTGCTCGTCTCTATCTTTCGCTCGACGACTACTTCACATTCACAAGCTATAAGGGCTTCGACCCAGAGGCTTCGGCCAATGCTACATCAGGAATGGGTATTGACAAGGGCGCCTACCCCATGTCCAAGAAGTTTGTGATAGGCTTCAACATCGAATTTTAATCCACGCTTACAAACATCAGACCTATGAAAAGACTATATATATCAATGGTAGTGGCAGCGTCGCTCGCACTGGGGCTTACCAGTTGCGAAGACCGTTTAGACATCGCCAAACAAGGAAATATGGGCAGCCAGGAAACGTTCTACAAGAACGACACTGAGGCACAACAGGCCCTTGCCTCCCTCTACGTCACATTCAGGAGTAACTATTTCAACTGGTTCTTCCTCAAAAACCTCCTCTCCGACGATGTATGGTGCGGTGGAGGCTCACGCGGCGACAATGCCGAAATGGAGAAACTCAACGAGTTTACCTTCGATACCGACCACAGCATCGTACGCAACGAGTATTCAAGTCTTTACGCCATCATCTACAAGGCCAACCTCATTATTGACCAAGTGGCGCCAGAAACCCAGGAGATGAAGCGCTGCATTGCCGAGGCACGCTTCTTCCGCGCATGGTCACACTTCGAGCTTGTAACCCTCTGGGGCACCGCTCCAGTGGTAGACCATCTGCTCTCGCCCGCTGAGTACCGACCCTCAAACAGCAGCCCCGAGACTTTATGGGCAGCTATCGAGGCCGACCTCAAGGCAGCCATCGACGCCGATGCTCTCCCATCGAAGACTGATGTGAACGACCGTGAAACCGGCATCCGCGTCACCCGAGAGACCGCTGAAGCCTACTTGGGCAAGGCTTATCTCTTCCAGGGCAAGTATGCCGAGGCGGCACAAATACTCGAACAGGTCATTCAATCGGGCAAGTACGCGCTCTACACCGGTGACTACGACCAGCTACTACATGCTGTCAACAACAACGGATGCGAGAGTATGTTTGAGGCACAGCTGCGCAACGACTCCGAGCAGGCATGGAACCAGATGACCATGCTCTATCTCATGCAAGGCTGGCGCACCGACAAACTGCTCTACCAAGGGCAGGCTGCCGCCGACATCGCCACCGGCACCTACGGATTTCTCAATCCTCGCAAGAGTCTCTACGATGCCTTCGTGGCCACTGAGGGCACAGACGGCTATCGGCTTAAGAGCACCATTCGTACTTACCAACAGATGCAAGACTACGGCATATCCCTGCAACCCGGCGCCTATCTCTACGGCAACGAAGGCTACTTCATGTGGAAGACACGACCACTCAAGGCCGACTGTATCATGGACGCACCCTATTTTCAGGCTCTTCAATACTCAGACATGAGAATCATGCGCTATGCCGAGGTGTTGCTTATGGCTGCCGAAGCACAGTTGCAAGCGGGCAATCAGAACAAGGCCCTGGAATATGTCAACATGATTCGCACACGCGCCCACCTGTCTCCGCTGGCCACTGTCACGCTGCAGGATATTAAAAACGAGAAGCGTTTGGAACTTTGCCTTGAGAGCGTGCGCTATCAGGATCTCGTGCGCTGGGGCGACGCCAAGGCCACACTCGGAAACCAAGGCGCACAAATACCATCGCTTACAGCCACTGGTGTGCAATGGATCTACAAAAACTCTACCTATGGCTACCAGGACCGAAACAAGCTGCTGCCCATACCACTGAAGGAAATAGAGCTCAATCCGAACATCTCGCAAAACGAAGGATGGAAGTAAACCATTGTACTCTCACATTGTATTACCATATTTTAATATAGCACATCATGAAACATCTAATGATGACCCTCTGTCTGTCAGGCATGGCCCTTTGCGGCCATGCCCAGCAGAATCTCTTTGGCGCACAAGCTCCAAAATCGCCCGAAATCCATGCTGACCGCAGTGTCACCTTTCGTCTTATGGCTCCCGATGCACAGCAGGTGCAACTCACGGGCGACTTTCTCCCAACCCAGAAAGTGACCACCCCATACGGAGAGTACGACGCTCCGGGAACGGCAACGATGACGAAAGACGACAAGGGCCTGTGGACCTTCACCACCACCACTGCCCTTCAGCCCGAACTATATTTGTATAATATGATTGTCGATGGCGTGAGGGTAACCGACCCTGCCAACGTGTACGCCATACGCGACATCGCCAATACCACAAGCGTATTTCTCATCGGAGGCGACCGCGCCGACCTCTACAAGGTCAATAAGGTGCCGCACGGCACCGTCTCCAAGGTGTGGTATCACAGCCCCACGGCCGGTCTCACCCGACGCATGACCGTATACACGCCAGCAGGCTACGAGTCGGGCAAACAGAAATACCCTGTGCTCTATCTGCTCCACGGCATCGGCGGTGACGAACAGGCATGGACCGAGCTTGGACGTGCGGCACAGATACTCGACAATCTTATTGCACAGGGCAAAGCCCAACCCATGATTGTGGTGATGACCAACGGCAATATCTCTCAGGAAGGCGCTCCGGGAGAAACCTCCGAAGGATTTACAGTGCCCACCATGGCTCTGCCAAAGACCATGGACGGCTACTTCGAACAGGCCTTCCCCGATGTCATCAGCTTTGTAGAAAAGACCTATAGGGTGAAGAAAGACAAGGAACACCGCGCCATCGCCGGACTCTCTATGGGTGGTTTCCACTCGCTCTTCATCTCGATCAACCATCCCGACACCTTCGGGTACATCGGGCTCTTCTCTGCTGCCGTAGACCAACAGCAAAAGGGGGGACTACAAAACATCTATGCCGACCGTGAGAAGAAAATAGACCAGCTCTTTGCACGGCACCCTCGACTGTTCTGGATAGGCATCGGCAAGACCGATTTCCTCTATAAGAACAATGCCGACCTGAGGTCTTATCTCGACAGCAGGCACTTTCCTTACGAGTATCTCGAAACTGAGGGAGGACACATCTGGCGCAACTGGCGCATCTACCTCACTGAGTTTGTACCCAAACTCTTCAAGTGAAGCCGTCCCCACAACCTCACATCTGAACACATCAACTCTACAAACCATTAATCGATTATGAATCCCAAAAACCTCTTTCCTCTCGCGATGGCCGCATCGCTTATTGCAGCTTGCACACCACAAGAAAAGACCATCGACAAACAGAGTATCATACACCGACTGTCGCTCGAAGACAAGGCTCATTTCGTCATCGGCACCGGCATGGCCGGCATGAGCGGAAACAATGCTGTCATCGGCGCCACCAAGGCTCTCGTGCCCGGTGCCGCTGGCACCACCTATCCCCTCGATTCGCTCGGAATACCAGCTATTGTCTTGGCTGACGGACCGGCCGGACTGCGCATCGATGCCCACCGTCAAGGCGACAGTGCCACCTATTTTTGCACCCACTTTCCCATCGGCACGCTGCTGGCTTCCACCTGGAACCAAGCACTCGTAGAGCAAGTGGGAAAGGCCATGGGCAGCGAAGTGAAAGAATATGGCGTGGATGTATTGCTTGCCCCAGCCGTCAACATACACCGTAACCCGCTCAACGGACGCAACTTTGAATACTATAGCGAAGACCCACTCGTGGCCGGAAAGACGGCAGCGGCATACATTCGGGGCATACAGAGCAACGGAGTAGGTACAAGCATCAAGCACTTTGCCTTCAACAATCAGGAAACCAATCGTATGAACAACGACGCACGCATCTCGCAAAGGGCTATCCGGGAGATTTATCTCAAACCCTTCGAGATTGCCGTGAAAGAGGCAGAGCCATGGACAGTGATGTCGTCATACAACAAGATTAACGGTACCTACACCTCAGAAAGCCGAGAACTGCTCACTACCATTCTACGCGACGAATGGGGATATAAGGGCACGGTAATGACCGATTGGTTTGGTGGAAAAGATGGCGCGACACAGACCTGGGCAGGCAACGACATGCTGCAGCCGGGTAAACCCGAGCAGTTTACATCAATTGTGGAAGGAGTGAAGAGCGGAAAACTCAAGGCTGAGGACCTCGACCGAAATGTGGAGCGTATTCTCGAACTCATCGAGAAAACACCACGCTACCAAGGTTATCAGTTCTCCAACAAGCCCGACCTCAAGGCTCACGCTGCCGTTACCCGACAGAGTGCCGCCGAGGGCATGGTACTCCTCAAGAACGAAGGCGCACTGCCCATTGATGCCAAGGCGGGAGCCACACGCCTCGCCCTCTATGGCTATACAAGCTACGACTTCATCGCCGGAGGCACCGGATCGGGCAATGTAAACCACGCCTACGTGGTGTCGCTGCCCGACGGACTGAAGAATGCCGGATTCCAGATTGACGAAAATCTGGCGAAAGCCTACACCCACTATCTCGACACCTACAAGGCTGCAGAGAAGGCACGCATCGAAGAGGCCATGAAAAAAGACAAGAAAGCGGCAATGCTGGCCATGTTCTTGCCCAAAGACCGACTGGCGGAGATGACCATTGCCCCACAACAAATGGCTCAGCAGGCACAAGAAGCCGACATGGCAGTCATTACCATTGGTCGTATCAGTGGCGAATTTCTTGACCGTAAAAAGTCTGACTTCAACCTATCCAAGGAGGAGCAAACGCTCATCAGTCAAGTATGTGAGACCTATCACAAGGTGGGCAAGAAGGTAGTGGTGCTGCTCAACATAGGTGGAGTCATCGAGACTGCCACATGGAAACACCTGCCCGACGCCATCCTCTGCGCATGGCAGGCCGGACAGGAAGGCGGCAACTCGGTAGCCGATGTCATCAGCGGCAAGGCTTCGCCATCGGGAAAACTCACCATGACATGGCCCAACGATTACGCCGACGCCTACTCATCAACCAATTTTCCCATTGACAAGACGCCCGATCTTGACCTCACCAATCAGGGCAAGGCCAGCAACAATGAGAAAAACGTAGACTATACGAATTATGAAGAGGATGTGTACGTTGGTTATCGTTACTTTGACAGTTTCGACAAACAAGTGTCTTACCCCTTTGGTTATGGACTGAGTTACACCTCCTTTCTCTATTCAGATGCCCGGATAGACAATAAAGGCGATGAATACAAAGTTATAGTAAATGTGAAGAATACAGGAAAGTCAGAAGGCAAGGAGGTGGTGGAACTCTATGTGGCAGCCCCCGACAGCCGTCAGCTCAACAAGCCCGCAAAAGAACTCAAGGCTTTTGCCAAGACCCGCTCGCTGAAACCAGGAGAGAGCGAGCAGGTGGAACTGAAGGTAAAGGCGGCCGATTTGGCTTCGTTCGACGAGGCCTCGTCGTCATGGAAGGTTGACGCTGGCAACTACAAGTTCCTCGTTGGCGCCTCCTCGCGCGACATCCGAGCCACGCTCTCTGCCAAGGTAAAGGCAGGGCAGACCAAAGCCAACAACGTGCTTGCTCCCAAGACCAAGCTCAACCTGCTGCACCGCTGATTTGCCCGCACCATCCCTATGCGGCACCCCTTTCCACAGCAGGCAAGGGGCTGCCGCCATATAAAAAACATACAAATATCATCCAGCAATGAACAAGAAACTATTATTTTCGACTGCCCTCGTCCTGATGACCTTCACGGGCACAACAGCACAGGAAAAACTATTCAATGGCGTCAACGTGCAGTCGCCGGTGAAGAATGCCGATGGCACCGTGACCTTACAGCTCTTCGCACCTCAGGCACGACAGGTGAGCGTGAGCGGCGACTTCCTGCCCACCACCAAGGTCACCACCCCGGCAGGCGACTACGACGCGCCGGGCAAGGCACAGCTCACCAACGACGGCAAGGGCCTGTGGAGCTATACCAGCTCGCCGCTGGCACCGGAGCTCTACTCCTACGCCTTCGACGTTGACGGGCTGACCATTACCGACCCCTCAAATGTGTACATGAACCGCGACATTTCTACTTACAGCAGCATCTTTATCACCACAGCCGCCAAAGGCGACAAGGGAGACCTATACAGCGTGAACGAGGTGCCCCACGGCAATGTAGCCAAGGTGTGGTATGAGAGTCCCACGCTGAAGATGAACCGCCGCATGACGGTCTACACGCCGGCCGGCTATGACGGCAGCAAGGCCTACCCCGTGCTCTACCTGCTGCACGGCGCCGGAGGCGACGAGAACGCATGGAGCGAACTGGGACGCGCGGCACAGATCATGGACAACCTCATTGCTATGGGCAAGGCCAAGCCAATGATTGTGGTGATGCCCAACGGTAACCCCAACTGCCAGGCCGCACCCGGCGAATGGTCGTTCGGCATGTACACGCCCTCGTTCCGAGGCACCACGGGACCACAGCAGGCTCCGGCAGCGAGCATGGAGGAGAGCTTCATGGACATCGTAACTTACATCGACAGCCACTACAACACCATCAAGCAACGCGAGGGACGTGCCGTGTGCGGACTGTCGATGGGTGGCGGCCACACCTTTGGCATCGCACGTCTCTACCCCACCACCTTCGACTACTACGGCCTATTCTCGGCCGGACTGCACTTAGGCAAGGGTATCAATCTGCAGGGACCGAGCCTCTACGACCAGATGAAGGCCGACAAAACCTTCCAAACACAGATGAAGGCGCTCTTCGGCAGCCACCCTAAACTCTACTGGATTGCCATCGGCCGCACCGACTTCCTCTTCCAGCAGAATGTCGACCTGCGCCGTTTCCTCGACGAAAACCGCTACCCTTACGAGTATATGGAAACCGATGGCGGCCACATCTGGCGCAATTGGCGCATCTATCTCACCGACTTCGCGCAGAAAATCTTCAAGTAGGTTTAGCGTCCTGACCACTCGCCGGAATGGGCGAGAGGCCTGAAAATGAGGATGTGTCAAAATAGACGCATCCTCATTATGCGTTGAGACATCCTCAGCGAAAAGGCAGCTACCGCCACTGACAACCAGCCGCCCATGCCGACAAAAAAAGAACTTTCGGGTAACGATGTGCCATCTTTTCACTATCTTTGCACCATAATCAGTATGACAAGTGCAGGCAGCAGGTGTCTCAATCCATGAAAAGCATAGGGACTTGATGCTTGCCATACCCTTTTATAGAGGCAGAACGTACGTTCCATCCTCTGTCTACCTCCCCCAACAGGGACGCCAACATCCTTTGGCACACCACAAAATTGCCAACTCCATAGAGATTGGAAGCAACTTTATCTTTGAACACGAATTAACTTGATGATTATGGGAAACAGGGTTTTGAATTCTATCTTTTTGATTCCTGCTATGATACATCCGATGATAGCAGGGGCAAAGAAAACAAACAACACAGGCAATGATGAGCGGCCAAACGTGATTATCATTTTGGCTGACGATCTTGGATATGGTGACCTAAGTTGCTATGGAGCTAAGAATATTGTTACACCCCATGTAGACCGGTTGGCCGACAGTGGTATTCGATTCACAAACGGCCATGCGGTGGCATCTACCAGCACACCATCCAGATATTCATTGCTGACGGGGGAGTATGCCTGGCGAAGAAAAGACACTGACGTTGCGGCAGGAGATGCGGCAATGATTATTCGCCCAAGTCAGTTTACATTGGCAGACGCCTTCAAGGCTGCCGGCTATTCAACGGCAGCTATCGGCAAATGGCATTTAGGCTTGGGAGATAAGACGGGGGAGCAAGATTGGAATGCCCCATTGCCTCAAAGCCTCGGAGATTTAGGATTTGAATATCACTATATCATGGCTGCCACGGCAGACAGAGTGCCATGTGTGTTTATCGAGAACGGACGGGTGGCCAATTATGACAAGTTGGCTCCTATCCAAGTCAGTTATAAAGAGAACTTCAAGGATGAACCCACTGGAGCTTCTAACCCTGAGTTGTTATACAATCAGCATCCCAGCCACGGCCATAACATGTCGATTGTGAATGGCATCAGTCGAATTGGATATATGAAAGGAGGTGGCACTGCCTTGTGGAAAGACGAGAACATCGCCGACTCCATCGTCGCGCACGCGGTAGGTTTTATGCAAAAAAACAAAAGCCAACCCTTCTTCATGTATTTAGCCACTAACGACATACACGTTCCCCGGTTTCCCCACCAGCGTTTTAGAGGTAAGAACATCATGGGTCTTCGGGGAGACGCCATCGCGCAATTTGACTGGACGGTTGGGCAAATCACCGAGGAACTAAGGAAGCTGGGCATCGAAAAGAATACGCTCATTATCCTAACGAGTGACAACGGTCCTGTGGTTGATGACGGCTATGATGACAAGGCTGCCCAATTATTAAATGGACACAAGCCTGCCGGACCGTTTCGTGGCAACAAATATAGCGCATTCGAAGGGGGCACTTCCGTACCATTTATCGTGAGTTGGCCAAATAAGATTAAGGATAAGCAGACATCAAACGCCTTACTTAGTCAAGTGGATTTATTGTCTACATTAAGTAGCCTCATGAACATCACCATCCCCAAAGGCAACAATCTTGATGGAACAAACTATCTCAACACCTTAATGGGTAACGATTCGATTGGGAGACCTTATGTCATTGAACAATCCAGCGCACATGTCCTATCGGTGCGCACTGCACGCTGGAAGTTTATCGAGGCAAACGACGGGCCTGCTAAAATACCTTGGGGACCCGATGTTGAGACCGGCAACTCTCCTACTCCTCAATTATATGACCTGCGGTCTGACAACTTTGAACGGATCAACGTTGCAGATGAGCATGCGACTGAAGTTTTTGACTTTCAAAAGATATTAAGGGAAGAGCGCGCGAAAACAACAGCCATCAGATAGCTCTAACCTTATTGGGATTGTATCGCGCAGAGTAAGTTGACGCGTTAACGATGGGACGAAAAGAGAAGACTCCAGCTATTCAAGGCGTGCATGTAAGCACTGTCACCTGCTTTCCCTGATATACTCCGTCTGTGCCTTACGTATGCCCAGCGGGTTGCTGTCGTCAAACAGATCGTCGATGTACCAATTCCCCCGCTCCCACACCAGCGTCAACCTGACGTTGTTGTCCCTGCCGTTGTGCAATGTCAGTTCGGCTTGCGCCGTGCGCCCTTTGGCCACGTCCACGACCTTGACATCCTTAAACGAGAGGCGTTGCCAGTCCTGTCCCTGAATCCAGTAGTCGTAGTCCCATAGCCCCAGCTCGCCCGGACGGCTCTCGTCTATGCGCCTCACCTCCGCGCTCTGCGCCTTCCACGCCTCCGAACAGAAGGTCTCCTCCACGGGTAACAGCTTATTCGTGTCATATTGGGCCGCATTGTACGATTCACAGATCTTGCCATAGATTTCCTCCACCCGAGCTTTCACCTTGCTCTTCAGTTCTTTTTATGGCGCGGCGGCAGTGGCTGTAGCGCCACGCTTCACCTCCGTTGGGTGAATTGTCGAAGCCCCATTGTTCTTCTGATTCTCATTGCAAGCGCCGACCACAACGCCCATGCCAAGCAACAGCAATGCTGCAAAAAACATATTCTTCATATCCCTCAGTTTCAAAAGGTTTATCCTTACCGATACGCCTGCACACCCGACAAATCTTCCGCCAGTGCCAAAGGTGCCGGACACATCCAACGAATGATGGTTGCAAAGATAAGGAAAGCAAAATATATCGACCGCTTTTTTATGCAAAAAATCATGGCAAAACGCATACTGACACGTAGTTTCACGCCGACAAAAAACAGACTTTCGGACAACGGTATGCAATCTTTTCACTATCTTTGCACAAAAATAAAATGCATGTCAGAAGACTTTGATATCAGAGACGAACAGCTGTCGTCTAACGAGAAGGAGTTTGAGAACGCGCTGCGACCGCTGCGCTTCCGCGACTTCAACGGCCAGCAGAAGGTGGTGGAGAACCTCGAGATATTTGTCGAGGCAGCCAAATACCGGGGCGAGCCGCTCGACCACACGCTGCTCTACGGACCGCCGGGACTGGGCAAGACGACGCTGAGCAACATCATCGCCAACGAGCTGGGCGTGGGATTCAAGATTACCTCGGGCCCCGTGCTCGACAAGCCGGGCGACCTGGCCGGCATCCTCACGTCATTGGAACCCAACGATGTGCTCTTCATCGACGAGATACACCGCCTGCAACCCGTGGTGGAAGAGTATCTCTACTCGGCCATGGAGGATTACCGCATCGATATCATGATCGACAAAGGGCCCTCGGCGCGCAGCATACAGATAGACCTCAACCCCTTCACCCTCATCGGGGCCACCACGCGCAGCGGCATGCTCACGGCTCCGCTACGGGCGCGCTTCGGCATCAACATGCACCTCGAATACTACGACCCCGAGACGCTCAAGCGCATCATTCGCCGCTCGGCCGCCCTGCTCAGGGTGCCCATCGACGACGAGGCCGCCACCGAGATCGCTCGCCGTAGCCGCGGCACGCCGCGTATCGCCAACGGACTTCTGCGCCGCGTGCGCGACTTCGCGCAAGTGAAGGGCAACGGCACCATCACTCCCGACATCGCGCAACTCTCACTCGGCGCGCTCAATATCGACCGCTACGGCCTCGACGAAATCGACAACAAGATACTGCTGACCATCATCGACAAGTTTCGCGGCGGCCCCGTGGGCGTGTCGACCATCGCCACGGCCATCGGCGAGGACAGCGGCACCGTGGAGGAAGTCTACGAGCCTTTCCTCATCATGGAGGGCTTCATCAAGCGCACGCCGCGCGGCCGCATGGCCACCCCACTGGCCTACGAGCACTTAGGGCGCAACCCCTACAATGGCAATATCATGCAAGCCGAACTGTTCTAAAGTCTGAGAGATATGCAGAAAACAGGATTATTCGCCGGGTCGTTCGACCCATTCACCATCGGCCACGACGACATCGTGCGGCGCGCACTGCCGCTGTTCGACCGCCTGGTCATCGGCGTGGGCGTGAACCGCGCCAAAGACAACCGTGACGACGCCGAGCGGCGCGCAGCAACCATCGCCGACCTCTATGCCGGCGACGACCGCGTCACGGTGGTGACCTACGACGACCTGACCGTAGACCTGGCCCACCGTGTGGGCGCCACCTGCCTCGTGCGGGGCGTGCGCACCGTGAAAGACTTCGAATATGAGCGCGACATGGCCGACCTCAACCGCCGCGTGGGACACGTAGAGACCTTGCTGCTGCCCGCACGGCCCGAGCTGGCCGCCGTGTCGTCGAGTGCCGCCAGAGAGCTGCGCAGCTTCGGCAAGGACATCGCGTGGATGCTCCCCACCCGCCAGGGCGACCGCTGAGCCACGCCCCCCACAGGCCACCCCGCCTGCCCTACAACAGACCACAGACGGGCAGGAAAATACCAACACAACGTCAAAGCATCACCATTATGATTACCTATCAGTCTGACGGCATCGACATGCCCGACATCAAGCACCGCGAGACCACAGCCTGGATCAAGGCCGTGGCAGCGTCGTTCAACCGCCGCGTGGGCGACATCGGCTATATGTTCGTGAGCGACGAGAAGATCCTCGAGGTCAACAACCAGTACCTCGGACACGACTATTACACCGACATCATCACCTTCGACTACGACGAGGGCGACGTCATCAGCGGCGACATCGTCATCTCGCTCGACACCGTGCGCAGCAACGCCGAGCAGTTTGGCAAGACCTACGAGGACGAGCTCCACCGCGTCATCATCCACGGCATACTGCACCTCTGCGGCATCAACGACAAGGGGCCGGGCGAGCGCGAGATCATGGAAGCCCATGAGAACGAGGCACTGGCGATGCTCAAAAGCCAGTCATAAAGCCCCGAAGCGGGCAGAAGCCGGCTCACCGCCGCACGACACACCGGCTGGCGGCTACCTGAAATCTGACAAACCACATACGTATGAAAAAGACTTTACTGATGAAAACCGCCGTCGTGGCCCTGCTCATGATGCACGGTCCCGTAGCCACGGCACAGCCTACGGGCGACGAGCGTGAGGCACTGAACTGGATGTACCGTTACCTTTCGCTGCCCGACAAGGCCGACTACGATACGGCGTACTACCTCAAGAATGTGCGCCTGTCGCTCGAAGCACGCCAAGCCATGCCATGGGGGAAGACCATTCCTGACGATATCTTCCGCCATTTTGTACTCCCCGTCAGGGTCAACAACGAAAATTTAGACAACAGCCGCGAGGTGTTCTACCACCAAATCAAGGGCCGTGTCGAACACCTGCCCATGCAGCAGGCCATCCTCGAGGTGAACCACTGGTGCCATGAGCGCGTGACCTACCGCCCCTCTGACGCCCGCACGAGCAGTCCGCTGGCCACCGTGCGCACGGCCTACGGCCGCTGCGGCGAAGAGAGCACCCTGCTGGTGGCCGCCCTGAGGGCCGTGGGCATCCCCGCCCGACAGGTGTACACGCCGCGGTGGGCACACACCGACGACAACCACGCCTGGGTGGAGGCCTGGGCCGACGGCCGCTGGTGGTTTCTGGGAGCCTGCGAGCCCGAGCCGGTGCTCAACCTGGGATGGTTTAACGAGAGCGCCTCGCGCGGCATGCTGATGCACACCAAGGTCTTTGGCGACTACCGCGGACCGGAGGAGGTCATCAGTCGCACGCCGGCCTACACCGAGATCAACGTGGTGGGCAACTACGCCCCCGCACAACAGAAGACGGTGCGCGTGACCGACGGCCAGGGACGCCCCGTGGCCGGGGCCGCCGTCGACTTCAAGATATACAATTACGCTGAGTTTTACACCGTGGCGCGCAAGACCACCGATGCCAACGGCACCGTAACGCTTACCGCGGGTCTTGGCGACCTGCTGGCATGGGTGTGGAAAGACGGCCACTATGCCGTGACCAAGGTCGACTTCAGGGACGACGCACCCGCCACGGTGGTGCTGGATGGTGACAAGCTACCGGCCGACAATCTCGACCTCGACATCGTGCCGCCCGTGTCGGCGGCGCGGATGCCCGAAGTAACGCCGGCTCAGCGCGCCGAGAACGACCGCCGACTGGCACAGGAAGACTCGATACGCCATGCCTACGAGGCCACGCTGCCTGATGAGTCGCGCGGCAACCACGCCGTGATACAGGAGTTTCTGGCCACGGCACGCAACAGGGTGATGGCCGAGCGGCTGCTCAAGGTGGTGTCGGCCAAAGACCTGCGCGACATCACCCTCGACGTGCTGCGCGACAATGAGACGGCCGTGACCGACACCACAGACCTCTACCTGCGCTACGTGCTCTCGCCCAGGGTGGAGAACGAGTGGCTGGTGCCCTACAAGCAGGTGCTGCGCCGCGAGCTCAAAGACATCGCCACGCCGCGCCAGTTGGCCGACTGGTGTAGCCGCAACATCAGCATTGACGACGCCGCCAACCCACAGCAACTGCGCATGACGCCCCTCGGCGTCTACCGGGAGCGCAGGGCCGACCGACTGTCGTACAAGATCTTCTTTGTGTCGGCCGCCCGCAGCAAGGGATTCGCCGCCCGCATCAACGAGGTGGACGGGCGACTGCAATATCACGAAAAAGGAGGATGGACAGACGTGCAATTGGCGCAGGAGACGGCTCATAAAACCGTAGGCCAACAGCCAACGGGCACCCTGCAACTGACCTGGCAGGCCATACCCCACCTCGACAACCCAAGGTATTACACCCACTTCACGCTCAGCAAACTGCAATATGGCGTGCCGCGCCTGCTCACCTATCCCGAGGAGGCCACATACGGCAGCGACTTCGCCCAAGGGGTGGGGCTTGAGCCTGGCCGCTACCAACTCACCACCGGCACACGAATGGCCAATGGCAGCGTGCTGGCCCACATCACCACCTTCACCATCGAGGCGGGCAAGACCACCACTGTGGCGCTCGCCATGCGCGAAAGTAACGACCAGGTGCAGGTCATCGGCAGCCTCAACGCCGAGAACACCTATGCCGACGAGGCCACGGCCACGACACGCAGCCTGCTGGCCGCAGCCGGACGGGGCTACTACATCGTAGGAATAGTGGCTCCCAACCACGAGCCCACCAACCACGCCCTGCGCGACATCGGGCAATACAAGACACAGTTTGAGCAATGGGGACGCAAGGTCATACTGCTCTTCCGCAACGGCGACGAGCAGCGGAGGTTCAACCGCGGCGAGTTTGCCAACCTGCCCTCGACGGTGGTATGGGGCACCGACGCCGACGGAAAGATACAAGACGAACTGCGCCAGCAGCTGCACCTCGATGCCTCGACGTCATTGCCCATATTTGTCATTGCCGACTCCTTCAACCGCGTGGTGCGCGTTTGGCAGGGTTATACCATCGGTATCGGCGAGCAGATACTCAAGATCATCGGCAAGCTTTAGAAGTTGATGGCTTGCCGGATGGCTTCCACCTCGGCGGCCGAGGTGTCGCCGCCACCGCCACGCGCCGAGCCGTGGATCTCGGTGGCACCCGTGAGCCGCAGCACCTGGGCGGCATTGGCCGCGCTGACACCACCGCCGGGCATCACCACCAGATGCCCGGCGGCTTCGTTTACCAGCTGGCTGATGAGCGCCGCGCCTTGCAGGGCCGACGGCTGCTGCCCCGAGGTGAGCAGACGGGCGCACCCCAAGTCGATGAGCTGGTGGAGCACGCGCAAGGGCTCACGGCACACGTCGAAGGCGCGATGAAAGGTGAAGGGCTTTCCCTGGCAGGCCTCAACAAGGCGCCGCGTGACCGCTACATCGAGGTCGCCAGCGGCCGTGAGGGCACCGCCCACAAAACCATCGGCCCAGGGCCGCAGGGCCGCGATGTCGGCAAGCATGGCCTCGGTCTCGGCCTCACTGTACACGAAATGGCCCTCACGGGGCCGTATGAGCACGTGGATGCGCTGGCTTGGACAATACTGCCGCACGGTTTGCAACAGGCCCACAGAGGGCGTGAGACCGTCTAACGGCAGTGCCGCGCATAGTTCCAAGCGCTCGGCGCCTCCCTCGGCGGCAGCCAGCGCGCTCTGCAGGCTGCCCGCACATACTTCAAGCAATCTTTTCATCGTTCTACTACTATGATATGATCAGGCTCCGCCGACTTGCCATCCAGTTGTATGCAAGCCTCAGAGCGGTGCCGGTCGAATGTCCACTTCAGTTTTTTCCTGCCGTCGAAGGCTGTCACCCTGCGGGGCTTGCGGGCGAGGGGCACCGTGATGGCGGTGAGACCCGACCGCAACACATGCAGGTAGACGGTGTCTCCACGCATGGTCGACACGCCCCACGGCTGCTCGGCCACCGGTCCGCCCACGGTGCCGTCGACGGTGCTGCCATATTGCCGCATCCATGTGCCAAGGCCGCGAAGACGGTCGAGGGCCAGGGCCGGCAGTTCGCCAGAGGGCTGCGGACCGATGTTGAGCAGCAGGTTGCAGCTCTTGGACGCTGCCCGCACGAGCATCTGTACGAGCTCGGTCACCGACTTATAATTGGTGTCAGACACCTTGTAACCCCACATGCCGTTCATGGTCTGGCACATCTCTAACGGCAGCGCACTCACGTCTTGCCCTGAGAGGCCGGCGTGGTTCTCACCCGGCTGGTCGCGCTCAAACATCTGGAAGTCTTCACCCGGCAGCGGGTAGAGGTGGTGGTTGTTGCCGATGAGGCAGGCGGGGCGCAGACTGTGCACGTAGCTGTAGAGCTCGGGCATGCGCCAATCGAAGGGTATGGAGTCGCTGTCGTGATCCCAGTATCCGTCGAGCCATATAGCCTTGACGTCGCCATAGTCGGTGAGGAGCTCACGCAGCTGGTTTTTCATAAACTGCATGTAGCTGTTGTAGTCGGGGCGCAGCGTGCGGCCCGTGTGGTGCCCCGTGCGCCCTAAGGGATAGTCGGGGCGCGCCCAGTCGAGTATGGAGTAATAGAGATGCAGGTCTACGCCCTGGCGGTGGCAGGCGTCGGCCAATTCGCGCAGCACGTCGCGGCCGAAGGGTGTGGCATCGACGATATTGTACCGGCTCTCGGCCGTCTTGTACATCGAGAAACTGTCGTGGTGGCGCGTGGTGAAGGTGAGGTAGCCCGCGCCGGAGGCCTTGATGGCCTCAACCCATGCCTCGGCATCGAAGCGCGAGGGGTAAAAGGCCGCGGCCGCCTTGGCATATTCGTCGTGGCGCAGCTTGCCGCTGTTGAGATACCATTCTCCCTGCCCGTAGAGGCTGTAGATGCCCCAGTGCAGGAATATGCCCAGCCGATGGTGGGCGAAGCGCTCACGGGCGGCGAGATTGGCCGCAGAGGGGTGGTAGGCGCTTTGGGCATGGGTGGTGAAAGGCAAACAGAAAAAGAAAATGGCGGAGAACACGCGCAACGCCAACGAATGAAGATAACTGTGTTTCATGAAAGTCGCAAAGATTTAGAACTGATGCAAAAATAAGGAAAAAATTCATGAAACTCTACCTCTGGCACCCTAAAAATGGTAAAGGCCTGACGCTGTCAACATTGAGATGACAGCGACAGGCCTTGCTTGTCTAAGGGTAAAACGAACGGTATCGAGCGCCCACGACGGAGTTATCGCCAATACTTCCGCACGGTACCGTAACGCGCTTCGCGCAGCATCGTCCAATGGTTTTATATAGAACCATAAGATGGTTTCATATAGAATCATTAGATGGTTTTATATAGAACTATGAGATGGTTCTATATAGAATCGTAGAACGTGCAGTGGCTGACGCCACCCGCTGCACGCGCTCGAAGGGTGGCCGGCACGCCTTGCGCGCCGACAGCATCGGGGCCTATCGTGTGGCCTCGAGCACGTCGAGGGCACGTTTTACGATGTTGTTTTCGGTGTTGATGATCTGAAAATACTCGCTCATATCCCAGAGGTCGCGTGCGATGAGGGCCTTGATCTGGTTGCGCAACTGCGGCAGGGTACGCTGCAGTTCGTCATCGTCTTTAGGCTCGATCTTCTGTTTCTTGCCTTCGGCCAGTATATCGTCGAGCAGACGCTGGGGCACCTCAAAGTTCTTGAAGAAGGTGTCGAAGGTGGGGTAACGCTTCTTGAGTTCCTTGCGATGGCTGTCCACATACGACAGGTTGGCGTTGAGCACAATGCTCTTGGCCACAAGCTGGCGATGCAGACGGGTGTACTGCAGGGTGTCGAGGGGCACGAAGACATCGGGCATGACGCCACCACCGCCGTAGACGGTGCGCTGCTTGCGCAGGGTCTGGAACTTCAGCGAGTCGGCAAAGTGGATGCTGTCGGCCGAGTAGAGCTCGCCGTGCTTGTAGCGGTCGTCGAGTTCGAGCTCATACTCCTGCTTGTCGCCCTTGGTGTAAGGCTTCTGGATGCAACGGCCCGAGGGCGTGTAGTAGTGGGCAATGGTGAGGCGCATCATGCTGCCGTCAGAGAACTCCACGGGGCGCTGCACCAGTCCCTTGCCAAAGCTGCGGCGACCCACCACGGTGCCGCGGTCCTGGTCTTGGATGGCTCCGGTGACAATCTCGGCTGCCGAAGCCGTAAACTCGTTAATGAGCACCACCACGCGCCCGTCGAGCAGCTTGCCATTGCCCTGGGCGCGATACTCCTGGCGTGAGAAGCGGCGGCCTTCGGTATAGACAATGAGGTCGTTTTTCTGCAAGAACTCATTGGAGATCTGCACGGCGGCCTGAAGGTATCCGCCGCCGTTGTCGGAGAGGTCGAGGATGAGGTCGCGCATGCCCTTGGCCTGCAACTCCTTCACGGCAGCCATAAACTCATCGTAGGTGGTGGCACCGAAACTGCCGATGCGCACATAGCCGATGGTGGGACGAATCATATAATAGCCGTCGAGGGTCTTCACCGGAATCTTGTCGCGCACCACGTTGAAGGTGAGTACATCCTTGATGCCACGGCGCACCACACCCAGCTTTACACGGGTACCCTTGGGTCCGCGCAGACGCTTCATGATTTCCTCGCGCGCCATCTTCACCCCGGCAATGGCCGTGTCGTTGACGCTGATGATGCGGTCGCCGGCCTGGATGCCCACCTTTTCAGACGGTCCGTTGACCACGGGCTGGATGACCAGCAGCGTGTCGGCCTGCATGTTAAACTGCACGCCGATGCCCTCGAACGAGCCGTTGAGCGACTCGGTCATGGCTTGGGTCTCCTTGGCCGTGGAATAGGTGGAATGGGGGTCCATATTCTTCAGCATGCCGCGGATGGCATCCTCCACGAGGTTCTGCTCATCGACAGAGTCCACATACATATTGGTAATGGCCATCTCTGCCACTTGGAGTTTTCGCAATGGGGAGTCGGCACCCATGTTTAACCTCAACTGCGCGTGAGCGATGCACGGCAACAGCAGACATGCCATGGATGCGATAAGTAATTTCTTCATATTGTTTATTGTCGTTTATGATGATTAGAGGATATTCCTTGTTCACGTGGAGGGGCGGCGGCAGCGACTATGAGAAGACCGGGAGTCGCCGTTGGCGAGGGAGAGCTAACCGAGCGCTGCGCGCCCTCTTATGCCTATCGTCATGCGGCTGCCACCCTTTTCTCTTACCATTGTTTGGTCGCCATGCGGTCGCGCCCTATTGCAGCCGATGCTTTTTGGCACGCAGTGCCGCAGAGTGGAGGGAGGATGAGGAGGAGGCGAGTCGCCGTTGGCGAGGGAGAGCTAACCGAGTGGTGAGCGCCCTCTTATGCCTATCGTCATACGGCTGCCATCCTTTACTCTTACCATTGTTTGGTCGCCATGCGGTCACGCCGTATTGCAGCCGATACTTTTTGGCACGCAGAGCCGCAGAGTGGAGGGAGGCTTTAGAAACCAGGAGTCGCCGTTGGCGAGGGAGAGCTAACCGAGAGGTGAGCGCCCTCTTATGCCTATCGTCATGCGGCTGCCACCCTTTTCTCTTATCATTTTTCGTTCGCCATGCGGTGTATGCCATCCTTAAGGAAAGCCTCGTCAAAGTTAATGAGGTAACCCAGTTTGATATTCATCAACCGCATGTAGGTGAGCAACTGTTTGTAATGGACCGGCTTTACTTCCTGCACCGACTTGATTTCGATGATTACCCGACGGTCTACCACCATGTCGAGCCTCATCTCATGCTCAAGGTCCTGTCCTTTGTACATCACCTTGACAGGAATCTGACACTCCACCTGAAAGCCATTGAGGCGCAGTTCATATGCCAAAGCCTTCTCATAGATGTTCTCCAGTAATCCTGGTCCCAATTCTGTATGTACCGCATACGCACAGGCCAATATACTATGCGTATATTCCGGCGAAATTGATTCCTTCCGTTCCATCTCATTATCTTGTTTCATTCTGCCCGCATACCACCAGCATTATCTCCCATCTCTCCGTGGCTCAAAGAGCCACAAAGCCCTCAAAGACCTCCTCTTTCTCTGCGGCTCTGC
>JAFABV010000083.1 GCA_023425865.1 Bacteroidota bacterium
GGTCAATGATGACCGCGTTCTCTTCATAGTCCCATGACAAACTTCGCGCATTGAGGTTGGCAGAGCCCACGGTGCAGAATTTGCCGTCTACCATGATGATCTTGGTATGATGGAACCCGGGCTCAAACATCCAGATGGTGCATCCTTTCTTCATCAGTTTGTGGGCATTATAGAAACCGCAGTCGGGCGTGAGGGGAATATCGCTTTTTACCGATAGCATGATTTCTACTTTCACGCCGCGCTGAGCGGCTTTCTTCAACTCTTTCTTGATGGTTCGGTTCAGCGTGAAATACGGATTGATAATTTTGATGCTGTCTTGGGCAAAGCGGATGGCATTGGTATAAAACTCGCGGATAATCTTGTTGGTGGTGCGCGGCTCCCGGTTGATGATTCCCACCATCTTCTGTCCGGCCGTAGCCGTCGTGTCGGGTTTGAGTTCGGTGAAGTAACGGTCATCGCCCAGACCACGGTAGTACTGCGGTCCGTGTACATTCTGTCCGGTCACCTTGTTCCATGTGCGCAGGAAGATGGCCTGTAGCGTGTTGACCTCCGTGCCCTGAATGCGGCAGTGCATGTCGTGCCATTCGCCCACTTTCTCTGTGCCTTTGATGTAATAGTCTGCCACGTTCATGCCCCCCGTGTAGCCTATCTTGCCATCGATGACCACAATCTTACGGTGGTCGCGCGACCACACATGGTTGATCCAGGGGAAGCGCAGCGGGTCGAACTCATAAATCTCGATGCCTTTTGCCCTGATGGCCTTGATGTGCCTTTTTTTTAAGGGTCGGTTGTTGCTGGTATTGCCAAAGGCATCGTACAGGGCACGCACCTCCACGCCCTCTGCCGCCTTCACTGCCAGCAGGTCGAAGAGCAGCGACGCGATGGAGTCGTTGCGGAAGTTGAAATATTCGAGATGCACCGACGATCGCGCTTGGCGTATGGCGGCAAAGAGGTCATCAAATTTCTCTTGTCCGCTCATGAGCAGCGTCACGCTGTTGTCGTGTGAGAAGCTGATGCCACAGTCGCGCAGCCGGTTCACGATGAGCGAGTCGCTTGTCTGTGCGCCAGTGGCAAGGAAGGGAAATAGGGTGAGAACAAATAAGAAGAGTTGTCGAGCGATACTGTTCATTGTTATCCATTTAGCAGCGTGGTGGCATAGCTGTCGACGATACCCACGAGGTGGCGGTCGTCGTCGCACACCAGCACCGAGTGAATCTTGTGTCGGTGCATGATACGCTGAATGTCGGAGATTTTTGTGTTGGGTGTTACGATTTTGGGGTGTTGTGTCATGATGTCGGCCACGGTGCGGTTGAAGAACTGCGCCTGCCAGCGTTCCATGGCGCGGCGTATGTCGCCGTCGGTGATGAGTCCGGCCACGCGTCCCTCATCGTCGAGTGAGACGCCCAGTCCGAGTTTGCCTTTCGACACATGTATGATGGCCTCGCCAAGGTTCATGTCACGCGGAATGATTGGCAGGTCGGTGGTGCGCATCACGTCTTCGGCGGTGGTGAGCAGTCGTTTGCCCAATTCGCCGCCCGGGTGGAACTGCGCGAAGTCGTTGGGCCTGAAGTTGCGTACCTGCATCAGCGCCACCGCCAAGGCATCGCCCATGGCGAGCGTTGCCGTGGTAGAAGAGGTGGGGGCGAGGTTCAGCGGACAGGCTTCGGTCTGCACCCATACCTTGATGTGTACGGCAGAATATTTGGCGAGCAAAGACTCTGGATTTCGGCTCATGCCGATGATGGGCACGTTCATGTGCAGCAGGATGGGCACAAAGCGGAGCAGCTCGTCGGTCTGTCCTGAGTTGCTGATGGCCAGCACCACATCGTCGGGGGTCATCACGCCGAGGTCGCCGTGGTAGGCGTCGAGGGGGTTGATGAAGAAGGCCGGTGTGCCGGTAGAGGCGAGGGTGGCGGCAATCTTCGCGCCGATGTTGCCGCTTTTGCCCACGCCCGTGACAATGACCTTGCCGCGGCAGTGGTACATCATGTCAACGGCACGGGTGAAGTTTTCGTCGAGCTGGGGGATGAGGTCGAGCACGGCCTGAGCTTCATCGCGCAGGCAGCGTTCGGCATATTGGAGGGAGAGCGCCAAGCGCTCATTGGGGGTAGAGGGTGTGTGCATAGATGGTGGTGTTTGTAAAGGGGATGAGGGGGATGGGGACGGCCACCCACAGGACCTGGACAGGAGCAAGCCAGCGCCAAGCCAGAGACAGGAGAGCGCCTGAACAGCGCCAAGCCAGAACGAAGCCAGAGCCGTGGGCAGGCCAGGGCTGAGGCGGGCCGGGCCGGCGCTATGCCAGCAGGCGGGCGATGAGCGGGGAGAGATGAGCCAGTGCCAGCATGTTGGCGGCATCAGAGAGGCCGCGGTCGGGGTCGGGGTGTACCTCTAAGAAGTAGCCTGTGGCGCCGAAGGCCTTGGCGGCCATTGCCATGGAAGGCACGAACTTGCGGTCGCCCACCGTTTTGCCATCGCCGGCTGAGGGGCGTTGCACGCTGTGGGTGCAGTCCATGATGACCGTGGGCACGATGTCGAGCATGTCGGCAATGTTACGGAAGTCGACCACCAGGTTGTTGTAGCCAAAGCTGTTGCCGCGCTCGGTGAGCCACACGTCGCCGGCCCCGCTCTCGCGGGCCTTCTGCACAGGGTACACCATGTCGCGCCCCGAGAGAAACTGGGCTTTCTTGATATTGACGATGCGGCCGGTCTTGGCGGCTGCCACCAGCAGGTCGGTCTGGCGACAGAGGAAAGCCGGTATCTGTATGACGTCGCACACCTGCCCCACGGGTTGCGCCTGCCATGCCTCATGGATGTCGGTGGTGACACGCAGGCCATAGGTGCTTTTGATCTCGGCCAGCATCTCCAGGCCCTTGTCGATGCCGGGTCCGCGAAAGGCGTGCAGCGATGTGCGGTTGGCCTTGTCGAATGACGCCTTGAATATGAAATCCACGCCAAGCGTGTGGTTGATGTTCACCAACTCTCGTGCCACGGTGTGCAGCAGTTCTGCCGACTCGATGACGCACGGGCCGGCAATGAGTACGGGTTGTTTATGATTTTCCATTGTTGTGATCGTTAAAAGCCTCTTCTTCAGAGCTGTAGAATTTCACTTGTCGTGTAGTGTCGCTCACGATGTGCAGGTCGTGCTGCGAGTAAGGTATCTCGATGTGATGTTCGTTGAGCACATTGTAGATGGCCTCAAGAATTTCGCTCTTGGCATAGCTCATCCGTCGGGAGTCTACCCAGACAAACACCTTGAAATTGATGGAGTTGTCGCCCAGTCCGTCGAAGACGGTATTCAGGTATCTGATATAGTCTTTGCGCTCGATGGCTGTGATGGCGTCAGCGATGAGTTGTTTCACCTCGGGTACCTTGGTGCCGTAAGCCACTCCCACCGGGATAGACGCCAGCTCATTGCCGTGGTTCTTGGTGAGGTTCTTGTAGTTGAGCGTGAAGAGCTGCGAGTTTTGATAAGCGATGACCGACCCGTCGCCTGCCTCGATCATGGTCGAGGTATAGGAGATGTTGCGCACCGTGCCCCTTGTGCCGTCGATGGCGATGAAGTCGCCCACGCGGATGCGCCCGGCCATGAGAGAGATGCCATAGTAGATGTTCTCGATGATATCCTTCATGGCAAAACCGATACCCGTCGACAGACCGGCGGAGATGGCCACGAGCCAAGTGTTGTTGATGTTGAAGATATTCATCGATATGAGCACCCACGTGCCCCAGACGATGACCTGAAGCACATTTTTCCACATCGACGCGCGGCTGACCACATTCTGCTGGTCGGCCTTGCGGTTGTCGCGTTCGGCCGCCTCCTGCTCGCTCAGTGTAAACTGGTGATAGAGCAAGGCCACCGACGTTTGGTTGAGGTAGGCAAAGAAGAAGTAGAGAATGACCACCTGCACGGCGGCGAAGAGGCTGAAAGTGAAGTTCTTGGAGTCTACCAGCCTTACCGTGAAATAGTGTATGGAGGTGTCGCTCAGGTTGAATACGTCGGCCGCCCAATAGATGGAGAAGATCACCGACATGGCTCCCAGGGTGGGCAGCACCATGCTGTATACCAAGCGGAAGAGCCACGTCTGGGTGATGGGCGTCTTCGTGTCGAAATACCGGCGTGCGGGGTTGTTGCCATACCTGCGCAGCATCGACGAGATGCATGTGATGGTGAGGATACATGCCATCTGCATGGTCCACCAGATGAGCATTTCCACGGCGAGGAGCGTATAACCCACCATCGAGGCGATGACGCTGGTGACGAAGATGGCCAACGACACGTAGGTGTAGAGTTTGTCGCTGCGCGGCACGTGTTTGTTGTGTCTGGCAATGGCCTGCCACTGCCACAGGGCGCATACTAACAGGATGGGCGGGAAAATCAGGTTGACCAGGTCACTGGGAATGAGGATGATACGGAAGGTGATCACAATGAGGCAGATGGCCATGATGGGGGCGTAGATGCGAAAGCCTCTCATGATCTGCACGCCATCGAGGCGAATGAGCAACGACAGCAGGATGACACCAATCAACCAGGCATATTCCACCAACAGGCCGCTGGCCATGATGATGAAGTTTTGTTGCCACAGCATTCGCACCACACCTAAAATGATGGCAAAGGTCAACACCGAGGTCATCATGATGATGTACACCCGCTTGGCCTCAAACGACTCCTTGGCATCAATGCCCTCGCGTTTCTTGGAAATCCAGGCAAAGAAGGCGTCGAGCCGATGGTGATGGGTCAGCCAAGTGAACAGAAAGCCGATGAAAAACCAGTTGAGCACCGTGGCAATGGCACCCCCCACAAAGAGCACGATGAAAAGGCCTAAGATCACGCGGCTGTCCCAGTCGGAGTTAGCGTGCTTCAACGGACGGTATTTCTCCCTGACCGTCTTAGACGTTTCGTTGAACTGTCGGGGCAGACTGGTGAGAATGCTCAGATAGTCTTCGCCGCCATTGCCGAAAATGGTATGTTGTATGCCGGCATAGCGCTTGTTGGCATAGTCGTTAAGGCTTTTGAGCTGGTTTTCCGCATAGTCGTACATTTTGACATACTGCTCCATTTGCGTGCGGTTTTCGTTGAGCGTACGCCTGATATTCACCGCCAAGGTAAGACATACGTTGCGGTCGATCTGTGCCTTGGGCGAGAGGGAGGCTACATACATGTTGCCCAGGTCGGTGATGAGACTGTCGTAGCGGTTTACCTCTATGTTGGCCTCGTCGATATAAGTCTTGAACGGACCCGCGTCTGCCTTAAACTTACGATACTGCTCGGTGGCCTCATGACAGGCGTAGGTAAGGTCGAAGATGTTGCCGCTGCGCTGTGAATAGAGCATCAGCGCATTTTGCTGGCTCTGGTTGAGCACCGACATGACATGCGCCCTGACGGTGGCCTGTTGCTCCTTCATGAAGCCCGACTGCATCTCCAAGTCGGTGTACGAGTTGGTGAGCTCTTGCCTGAGTATGGCCAAGGTGCGAGTGATGTCGCGCTCCTTGAGCACGGCATGGGCCTGCGAGGCCACCATGATGAGCATCATGGCAAAGAGCATGATTTTCTTACCCATAAGAATTTCGTATTTACTTGCAAAGGTATAAAAAACTTTGCTGTATGGCATACTGATTTGCCTTTTTTCTTCGCCTCCAGCGCAGCGCGTCCTCCTGTGGGTTGCCTGTCATCCTCTGCGGGACGTGGGCGAGGATAGATGCGCGGGTTCGGGCTCAATGAGAAGCCCCACGCCATCGGATGATTCTATATAGAATGATATGCTGGTTTTATATAGAATTATAAAATGGTTTTATATAGAACCATCGGATGGTTTTATATAGAACTATCGGGCTGTAGGGTGCGGAGAGTTGGGCGCAGGCATGGAGATGGGGCGACGTGCAGGGTTGTCACCGTGGCCAAGCAGGCGGCTTGGGCCAGACACCACGGGGGCTAACAAAAAAATCGCGTTGCCCATGCTGTTTGCCATCGGCGGCTCGTTTTGGGTTGCCGCCTTTCTGTCTCTGTGTCAGTCTTTAGCGATTGGGTGTGCGTGGGTGGGCCGGTGGGGTGGGATGGGAGCGGAAACGGTTGGCTTGTGGGGTGTAATCGGTTGATATTCAGTATGGATGGTGATTTGTGCTGCCGGTGCTCATGGCTTGGCGACATCTGTTTTCGTAGCTTGCTTGCGTTCTAAATTTTTATTCCTATTCGTGAGCGAGTTAAGAAAAGATTTAGTACCTTTGCAACCGCTAAGCAAATTTTTTTATAACGTTATCATATTTTATGAATTTCACTTTATTCATTACCGTTCTGCTGACGGCTATTACCTTGGTTTTGGCGGCTTTCGTCATTGCCAAGCTCATCGGCCCGCGCTCGTACAATCCGGTAAAGGGTGAGCCGTTTGAATGTGGTATTCCTACCCGCGGTAGCTCGTGGCTACCCATGAACGTGGGTTACTATCTGTTTGCCATCCTCTTCCTGATGTTCGACATCGAGACTGTGCTGCTCTATCCCTGGGCAGTCGTGGTGAAGCAGTTCGGTCCCCTTGCTTTAGTGAGCATTGGGTTCTTCTTGGTAGTATTGGTATTTGGCCTGGCCTATGCCTGGCGGAAAGGAGCGCTGGAATGGAAGTAAACAAGAGAGCGTCTATCAAGAGCATCCCTTATGGGGAGTTCAAGGACAACGATACACTTGAGAAGATCGCGCAGGAACTCAATGAAGGCGGTACCAGCGTAGTGTTGGGCTCGCTCGACGCTGCCATCAACTGGGGGCGCTCCAATTCACCTTGGTCGCTTACCTTCGGTACCTCATGTTGCGGTATCGAGTTCATGTCAGTGGGCTGTGCCCGTTACGACTTCTCACGCTTCGGTTTCGAGGTGACACGCAACTCACCCCGACAGGCCGACCTGATCATGTGTGCCGGCACCATCACCAACAAGATGGCGCCCGTGTTCAAGCGTCTGTACGACGAGATGGCCGAGCCCAAGTATGTGGTGGCTGTGGGCGGATGCACCATCAGTGGCGGTCCGTTCAAGAAGAGCTACAGCGTGGTGCGCGGCATCGACGAGTTGGTGCCAGTGGATGTCTACATCCCCGGCTGCCCTCCCCGTCCCGAGGCCATCCTCTACGGTATGATGCAGCTGCAGCGCAAGATCAAGGTAGAGAAATTCTTTGGCGGTGCCAACCACAAGATGACTGCCGAGGAGCGTGAGCAGAGCATGGCGCAGGGTGGCTTGCATGGACTGAGCAATGGCGTGTTTGCCAATGCCAAGATTGGCAACAAGACCCCTATCATGGTGGCTTGTCCTCCCTCAGCCGAGGAGATGGAGCAGCTCGGTCAGGAGCTTGACAACCTCGCGCAGCAGCCGGCTCAAGAACCCACAACAGATAATCAATAAGGTAAGCGAAATAAGATGAAACTCGAAAACAAAGAATACGGCTTCGACAATTTTGCCCAAGAGATGGGCAAGCTCAAGAGTGAGAAGCATTTCGACTACCTCGTGACCATCATTGGCGAAGACTTTGGTCCCGAAGAGGGATTAGGCTGCATCTACATCCTCGAGAATACGCTCACCCATGAGCGCATGTCGGTGAAGCAGATTGCCAAGCAGGTGGGCGACGAATACGTCATTCCCTCGATGTACCATGTATGGGCCGACAGTGACCTGCTCGAGCGCGAGGTGTACGACTTCCTGGGCATCAAGTTCCTGGGTCACCCCGACCTGCGCCGCCTGTTCCTGCGTAACGACCACGTGGGATGGCCCCTGCGCAAGGACTACGATATGAGTCCCGAGGCCAACCGTTTCCCTACGACCGACGAGCCTGAGAGCGACTGGACCTCGGAGTGGAACCTCGACCATCAGGGCAACCTCGTGGAGACCCGTCACCGCCTCTTCGGCGAGGACGACTTCGTGATGAACTTCGGTCCCAACCACCCCTCTACCCACGGCGTGCTGCGCCTGCAGACCGTTGTCGACGGTGAGACCGTGAAGCGCATCTATCCCCACTTGGGATACATTCACCGTGGTATGGAGAAGATGATGGAGGATATGACCTATCCCCAGACCCTCGCCATGACCGACCGTCTGAACTACCTCTGTGCCATGCACCATCGTCACGCCCTCGTCGGCGTCATCGAGGAGGCTATGGGCATCGAGCTCAGCGACCGCATACAGTACATCCGTACCATCATGGATGAGCTGCAGCGCATAGACAACCACCTGCTCTTCCTCGGTACCTGCGCCCAGGACCTCTCGGCCCTGACAGCCTTCCTTTACTGTATGCGCGACCGCGAGCATGTGCTCAACGTGATGGAGGAGACCACCGGTGGCCGACTCATACAGAACTACTACCGCATCGGTGGTCTGCAGGAGGACATCGACCCCAACTTCGTGGTCAACACCAAGGCGCTGTGCAAGTACCTCCGCCCCATGGTGCAGGAGTATCTCGACGTCTTTGGTGACAACGTCATCACCCACCAGCGCCTGGAGGGTGTGGGACCGCTCAACCTCGAAGACAGCATCAACTATGGTGTGACGGGGCCTGCCGGTCGTGCTGCCGGATGGCACAACGACGTGCGCAAGAACCATCCCTACGCACTATATAATAAGGTGAAGTTTGATGAGATTGTGGGCACCCATGGTGACTCCATGGACCGCTACATGATCCATATTTATGAAATTTACCAGAGCCTCGACATCATCGAGCAGCTTATCGACAATATCCCTGAGGGTGAGTTCTACATCAAGCAGAAAGCCATCATCAAGGTTCCCGAGGGTCAGTGGTACTTCTCCGTTGAGGGTGGTGCCGGTGAGTTCGGTGTCTATCTCGACAGCCGTGGCGACAAGAGTCCCTATCGCGTGAAGATGCGCCCCATGGGTCTCACCATCGCCGGAGCCTTCGACAAGATGCTTCGTGGACAGAAGATTGCCGACCTCGTGGCCACCGGTGCCGCCGTCGACTTCGTAATCCCCGACCTTGACCGATAAGCCAATTGAGATAAAAGAACTAAAACATTAAAATATTAAAACATTCGTTAGATGTTTGACTTTGGTATCATAACGACATGGTTCGATTCGCTGCTGCGCCAGACCTTAGGCTTGGGCGACTTCTGGACCATCCTGATCGAGTGTGTGGTAGTGGGTGTGCTTATCCTCACCGCCTACGCCCTCATCGCCATTGCCCTCATTTTCATGGAGCGCAAGGTGTGTGCCTACTTCCAGTGCCGTATCGGCCCGATGCGTGTAGGCCCCTGGGGTATCTTCCAGGTTTTTGCCGACGTGGTGAAGATGCTTATCAAAGAGATCTTCACGGTTGACAAGGCCGACAAGTTCCTCTACTACTTAGCGCCGCTCCTGGTTATCGTTGCCTCTGTGGGCACCTTCTCGTTCCTGCCTTGGAACAAGGGCGCCCATATCCTCGACTTCAATGTGGGTGTATTCCTCGTTACCGCCATATCATCAATCGGCGTATTAGGAATATTCCTTGCCGGTTGGGGTAGTAACAATAAGTATTCAGTTGTGTCGGCTATGCGTGGCGCCGTGCAGATGATCTCTTACGAGATGTCGCTTGGCCTGTGCCTCGTTACTGCCGTGGCCCTCACAGGCACCATGCAGATCAGCGGTATCGTGCAGGAGCAGACAGGTCCGTGGAACTGGCTCATCATCAAGGGGCATATCCCGGCTATCATCGCCTTCCTTGCCTTCCTTGTGGCTGGTAACGCTGAGGCCAACCGTGGCCCGTTCGATATGGCTGAGGCCGAGAGTGAGCTTACGGCCGGTTATCACACCGAATACTCGGGTATGGGCTTCGGCTTCTATTACTTGGCTGAGTACCTCAACCTCTTTGTTATCGCCGGACTTGCCGCCACAGTGTTCCTCGGCGGTTGGGCACCATTCAATATCGGCGTTGCCGGATTTGACACCGTCATGAACTATATCCCCGGCATCGTGTGGTTCTTTGGCAAGGCTTTCGCCGTGGTGTGGCTGCTGATGTGGATACGCTGGACCTTCCCCCGTCTGCGTATCGACCAGATTCTGAAACTTGAGTGGAAGTATCTCATGCCCCTCTCACTGCTCAACTTGGTCATCATGACCGTATGTGTGGCAATGGGTTGGTATATTAAATAAATAAGGTATAGCAATGGCAAATAACGAAAAAACATATTTCCAGGAGATTGCTGCCGGCGTGAAGACCCTCGCCGTGGGTATGAAGACCACGCTCAAGGAGTACTTCACCCCCAAGTCTACCGAGCAGTATCCTGAGAACCGCAAGACCACGCTGCACGTGGCCAAGCGTTTCCGTGGCCGCTTGGTGTTCAAGCGCGACGAGAACGGTGCCCACAAGTGCACCGCCTGCACCATGTGCGAGAAGGCTTGTCCCAACGACACCATCCGCATCCTCGACCATATGGAGACCAACGAGGAGACAGGGCGTAAGAAGAAGGTGCTCGACGACTACCAGTACGACCTGGGCGACTGCATGTTTTGTCAGCTCTGCGTCAACGCCTGCAACTTCGACGCCATCGAGTTCACCAACGACTTCGAGAACGCTGTCTTCGACCGCTCGAAGCTGGTGCTGCACCTCGACAAGGAAGTGTATACAGGTGGTAGCCTGCCCAACCTCATCGACGGTGGCGCGCCCCTCGTGATCGGTAAGTTCAACACCAAGACCAAGTAATAGATTATGGCAAATATCGTAGTATTTTGTATTTTGGCTGTAGTCATTCTTGGCTCAGCTATTATGTCGGTGATGACACGCAGCATCATGCGTGCGGCCACCTTCCTGCTGTTTGTGCTTTTCAGCGTAGGAGGTCTCTACTTCCTGCTCGACTACACGTACCTTGGTGCCGCCCAAATCAGCATCTACGCTGGCGGTATCACCATCATGTACATCTTCGCCATCAACTTGGTGTCGAAGAATGTGCTGCAGGGATTCGTGGCGCGCTACAAGGCTTCACGAGTCTTTCAGGCGGCCCTGCTCTCTCTTGTGGGCTTGGGCACCATCGTAGCCGTGTACCTCAAGACACAGTTTATCAACAACTTCACCTCGCTGGCCGACGTGGAAGTACCCATGCAACAGGTGGGTACGGCTCTCGTGGGCAGCGGCAAATATCAGTATGTATTGCCTTTCGAGCTCATCTCAGTATTCTTGCTGGCTTGTATCATTGGCGGCATCTTAATCGCAAGAAAGGAGGACAAGAAATGATTCCTGTAGAATGCTTCCTGGCACTGGCAGCCGTGCTGTTTTTCATTGGTGTCTTTGGTTTTGTGCTTCGTCACAACCTTATCACCATGCTCATCTCGGTGGAGCTGATCCTCAATGCCGTGGACCTCAACTTCGCGGTGCTCAACCGTTACCTGTTCCCCGGACAGCTTGAGGGTTTCTTCTTCACGCTGTTCTCTATCGGCGTGAGCGCTGCCGAGACGGCTGTGGCCTTGGCCATCATCATTAATGTTTACCGTAACTACCACAGTGACCAGGTGAACAGTATTGAAAACATGAAATACTAATAACGAGAAATGGACTACAGTTATTCATTCCTAATACTTCTTCTGCCGCTGCTGAGCTTCTTGGTGCTCGGTCTTTTCGGCATGAAGATGAAAAGGCCCGTGGCCGGTATCATCGGTACGGCGATGCTGCTCACCCTCTGGGGCATGAGCCTCTATACTGCTTACGAGTATTTCTTCGTGCAGGGTAGGGGTGCCGACGGCGTTTATCCCACTGTCACCGTGTTCAACTTTACGTGGTTGCGATTCACCGAGCTGCTCACTTTCAACATTGGCTTCCGTCTCACGCCCATCAGCGTGATGATGCTCGTCGTGATTACCACCGTCAGCTCGATGGTGCATATTTACAGCTTCGGCTATATGGCTGAGCGCGACGAGAAGTACAAGTTCGAGGAGTATGAGCACGGCTTCCAGCGTTTCTACGCTTACCTGTCGCTCTTCACCATGTCGATGCTCGGCCTGGTGGTAGCCACCAACATTTTCCAGATGTACCTCTTCTGGGAGCTGGTGGGTGTGTGCTCGTACATGCTGATCGGATTCTATTATCCCAAGCATTCAGCCGTACACGCCTCGAAGAAGGCGTTCATCGTGACACGCTTCGCCGACTTGTTCTTCCTGTTGGGCATTCTGTTCTACAGTTTCTATGTGGGCACGTTCAACTACGATTTACATGCCGACCCCACTCTGACAGCCAAGCTCCCCGGCGCAGCCTGGGTGCTGCCCATGGCCCTGTTCATGATGTTTATCGGTGGTGCCGGTAAGTCGGCCATGTTCCCCCTGCACATCTGGTTACCCGATGCCATGGAGGGTCCCACGCCCGTGTCGGCCCTGATTCACGCCGCTACCATGGTGGTGGCCGGTGTGTTCCAGGTAGCCTCGCTGTTCCCCATCTGGATACAGTATGCTCCCGAGACACTCCATTACATCGCTTATATCGGTGCTTTCACCGCCTTCTATGCCGCTGCCGTGGCTTGTGCCCAGAGCGACATCAAGCGTGGTCTGGCCTTCTCTACGATTTCTCAGATTGCCTACATGCTCGTGGCACTCGGTGTGTGTACCGCCGTCGAAGGCGAGGGCAGCGTGGGATACATGGCTTCCATGTTCCACCTCTTCACCCACGCCATGTTCAAGGCACTGTTGTTCCTCTGCTCGGGTGCCATCATTGTCATCATCGGCAGCAACTTCAAGGAGTATATGGGTGGACTGCGTAAGTACATGCCCATCACCAATATCTGCTTCCTCATCGGTACCATTGCCATCAGTGGTTTCTGGCCCTTGGCCGGTTTCTTCTCGAAGGATGAAATCGTGGCCGCCTGCTTCCACTTCTCTCCCGCTTTGGGATGGTTTATGACGTTGGTGTCGGGCATGACTTCATTTTATATGTTCCGCCTCTACTACGTCATTTTCTGGGGTAGCTCTTATTATGAGGCCGATCCAGAGCATCGTCGCCGTCCGGCCGAGGTACCCTTCATCATGTGGGGCCCGCTGGTATTCCTTGCCATCATCTCTTGCTTGGCAGGTTGGATTCCCTTTGGTCACTTCGTGACGGCGAGCGGTCTCTCTGAGGAGATACACCTGCAGCATTTCCACTTCAGCAGCGTGGCATGGTTCAGCCTCTTGGCCGCTACCATTGGTTTCGCCCTCGCCACCTGGATGTATGCCGGTAAGACACAGCCTGTGGCCGATATGCTCGAGCGTAAGCTCCCGCGTTTGCACAAGGCCGCCCTCAACCGCTTCTACATCGACGACGCCTGGCAGTTTGTCACCCACAAGGTCATCTTCCGCTGCTTCTCCATCCCCATCGCCTGGTTCGACCGCCACGTCATCGACGGCACGTTCAACTTCTCGGCATGGGCCACACAAGAGGCCGGTGAGACCATCCGTCCCTGGCAGAGCGGCGACGTGCGCCAGTATGCCGTGTGGTTCCTTACGGGTAGCGTGGCGCTGACCCTGATATTGCTGTGCATCTAAGCTAACTGAGTAACAATATAAGCATAACATTAGATAATGACTTTTCTCACATTATTCGTTGTCATACCTGTGGTGATGTTGCTGGGACTGTGGATTGCCCGCAACGACAGTCAGGTGCGTGGCGTGATGGTGGTGGGCTCGGTGGCTTTGCTTGCCCTGTCTATCTACTTAGTCCTCGCCTTCCTCGGAGCACGCCAGACGATGCCCGCCGCCCAGTATCCTTTCCTTTTCGGCGACGCCATCCCTTGGTTCGAGTCTTTACACATCTATTATCGTACCGGTGTAGACGGTATCTCTGTGGTGATGATCCTCCTTTCGGCCATCATCGTGCTCACAGGTACCTTCGCCTCTTGGCAGCAGCACCCCATGCAGAAGGAATACTTCCTGTGGTTCACCTTGCTGTCGTCGGGCGTGTTCGGCTTCTTTATCTCGATAGACCTGTTCACCATGTTCATGTTCTACGAGGTGGCCCTCATTCCTATGTACCTGCTCATCGGCGTATGGGGTACCGGTCCTAAGGAGTATTCCGCCATGAAGCTCACCCTGATGCTCATGGGTGGCTCGGCGCTGCTCATCATCGGTATCCTCGGCATCTACTTCTTCAACGGTGCCAACTCCATGGACTTGGTGGCTATCGCCAACAACCATGCCATCCCGGTATTCATCCAGAAGATATTCTTCCCGTTCATCTTCATCGGCTTCGGTATCCTTGGTGCCCTGTTCCCGTTCCACACATGGTCGCCCGACGGTCATGCCTCTGCCCCCACGGCAGTGTCTATGCTTCACGCTGGTGTGCTCATGAAGCTCGGTGGCTATGGCTGCTTCCGCATCGCCATGTTCCTGTTGCCCGACGCTGCCCGTGAACTGTCTTGGATATTCCTCATCCTTACCACCATCTCCGTGGTATACGGTGCCCTCTCGGCTTGCGTACAGACCGACCTGAAATACATCAACGCCTATTCATCCGTGTCACACTGTGGCATGGTGCTCTTTGCCCTGTGTATGATGACACAGACCGCCAGCACCGGTGCCATCATGCAGATGCTGTCGCACGGTTTGATGACAGCCCTGTTCTTCGCCGTCATCGGTATGATCTACCATCGCACCGGTACGCGTGACGTACGCTACCTTGGTGGCTTGATGAAGGTGGTGCCTTTCCTCTCAGTGGCTTACGTGGTGGCTGGTCTGGCCAATCTCGGTCTGCCGGGCTTCTCAGGTTTCGTGGCTGAGATGAACATCTTCGTCGGTGCTTTCGAGGTCAACGACACCTTCCATCGTACCTGCACCATCATCGCATGTACCTCTATTGTCATCACGGCTGTGTATATTCTCCGCGTGGTGGGTAAGATTCTGTATCAGAAGGTGCCCAACCAGGAGTTCTACAAACTCCATGACGCCTCATGGGACGAGCGTCTCGCCGTGGCCAGCCTCATCTTCTGTGTGGCTGGTTTGGGTATGGCACCGCTTTGGATTCAAGACATCATCAACGATGCCGTGGGTCCCATGATCCATCACATTATGTCTACTGGAGTAGTAGCAGGATTATAAAGTAGAAACGTATTATGAATATCGATTACAGTCAATTTCTCAATATGATTCCCGAGGTCACACTGATGGCCTTGTTGGTGATTGTCTTTCTGGTCGACCTGTTTACCGCTCCCAAAGAGGGTGAGGTGGCACAGCGCCAGTGGTTCAATCCGCTGGTGTGCGTGCTGACGCTGGCGCATATCCTCATCAATATCTTCCCCACCGAGGCGGCCACCACCTTCGGCGGCATGTATATGACCAATGCCAGCGTGGGTGTCATCAAGACCATTCTGGCCTTCGGCACGCTCATCGTGTTCATTCAGTCACGCGAGTGGCTGCAGCGCGACGACACGAGTTTCAAGGAAGGTGAGTTCTATCTGCTCGTGATTGCTACCCTCATGGGTATGAACATGATGGTGAGCGCCAACCACATGCTGTTGTTCTTCCTCGGACTGGAAATGGCCTCTGTGCCCATGGCCTGTCTCGTGGCATTCGACAAGTATCGCCATCAGTCGGCCGAGGCCGGTGCCAAGTTCATCCTCACCGCCACCTTCTCAAGCGGCGTGATGCTCTATGGCATCAGTTTCCTCTATGGCGCGGCAGGCACACTCTACTTCGACGACATGGTGTCTACCCTCACGGGCACGCCAATGAGCATCGTAGGTATGGTGTTCTTCTTCAGCGGTCTGGCCTTCAAAATCTCGCTCGTGCCATTCCACTTCTGGACGGCCGACACCTATCAGGGCGCGCCCACCGCGGTGACGGGCTATCTCAGCGTAGTGTCTAAGGGCGCTGCCGCCTTCGCGCTGTGTACCATCCTCATGAAGGTATTTGCCCCCATGGTCACCTATTGGCAGACCATGCTGATGATCGTCACCGTACTGTCTATCACCGTGGCCAATCTCTTCGCCATTCACCAGAAAGACCTCAAGCGCTTCATGGCGTTCAGTTCTATCTCGCAGGCTGGATACATCATGCTCGCCGTGCTGGGAAACAACGCCGTGGGCGTAACGGCACTGACCTACTATGTGCTCATCTATGTGGTGGCCAACTTGGCCGTCTTTGGCATCATAGCTGCGGTAGAGGAACACAACGGTGGCTTGGTGAAGCTCGATGCTTATGATGGGCTCTACCAGACCAACCCCCGCCTGTCGTTCATCATGACCATCGCCCTGTTCTCACTGGGTGGTATTCCTCCCTTCGCTGGTATGTTCTCGAAGTTTTTCGCTTTCATGTCAGCCGTCAACGGGGCCGAGCTTACCAATCCCATGGGCATCGCCATCTATGCTGTGGTGTTCGTAGCCCTGGTCAACACGGTCGTCAGCTTGTACTATTACCTGCTCATCGTTAAGGCCATGTATATCAAGCACAACGACAATCCGCTGCCCACTTTCGCCAGCCACACCAGCACCAAGCTGGCCTTGGCCATCTGCACCTTGGGCATCGTGGCCTTTGGCGTGTTGAGTTATGTGTACAACTGGATCAATGCCGCTACGTTGGCAGCCATCTGACAAGTTCTTTTATAGACCCAATACCCATCTCTCCCGCCGTATCACCATGATACCGCGGGAGAGATTTTTTTTGCGCGCTTTTATATAAGTCACGAGAGCGACACAGCCTTTTGAACCCGCAGACGCGGGATTTTTTTCTCCGTTTGTCTCATTGTTTTTGCCCAATCATATACTTAAACACGCTTTTGGGCGTTATTATATACATTAATCATAATGCACGATGAAAAAACAAATATTGATGATGGCAACTACTCTACTGACAGCCTTGAGCGTAAGCGCGGCCGATGAACTCCGTATGTTGGTGGGTACTTATACCGGCTCGGGGAGCAAGGGCATATATAGTTTCCGCTTCAACCAAGCCACGGGTGAGGCCCTGTTGCTCGATTCTGTAGAGGCGGGCAACCCCTCGTATCTCGCTATTTCGGCTGACGGACGTATGGTGTACGCCGTCAACGAATATTCTGACGCCGACCAAGCCGCCTTGTCGTCGTTCCGCTTCGACCCTACGTCGGGGCATCTCACCTTTGTCAACAAGCAGCTTACAGGGGGCGGTGACCCGTGCTATGTGGAGACCAACGGACAGATAGCGCTCACCGCCAACTACACCCGTGGGTCGATGAGCGTGTTTCCCCTTATGCCCGACGGGGTGTTGGGACAACGTGTCAACTTGTTTGAAGGGCATGCACGTGCCGCGGCGGCCGCGCCCCAGCACTTGCCGCACGTGCATATGACGCGTTTTACGCGCGACGGCTATATTCTTGCCACTGATTTCAGTGCCGACCAGTTGCTGCGCTTCAGGGTGAAGGGTCAGCAGGTGACGCCCCTCGGCGTGGCCGGCACGCTGTTGGCGGGATCCGCGCCTCGCCACATCGCCCTCTCCAACGATGAGAAGCGGGTCTATGTGATGAGCGAGCTGGGTGGCACGGTGACAGTGTTTGCCCATCGCAAGGGCAAGCTCCGTAGGTTGCAGACGGTGGTTTCTGACAGCGTTGGAGGCAGAGGTGGAGCCGATATCCATCTCTCGGCCGACGGTCGTTATCTCTACGCCTCCAACCGTCTCAAGGCCGACGGCATCTCGGTCTTTCGCGTTGACCAGCGCACCGGACTTCTCCATAAGGTGGGCTATCAGCTCACGGGCATCCATCCCCGCAACTTCATCATCACGCCCAACGACCGTTATTTGCTCTGTGCCTGTCGCGACAGCAATGTGATACAGGTGTTTGAGCGTGATACCGTAACGGGATTGCTCACCCTTCGACACACCATTTCCCTGCCCAAGCCGGTGTGCGTCAAGTTTGCGCCGGTACAGTAACCGCCATCCCATCACTTCTCAGCCTATGGCCTCACGTCAACTTCGCCTGAAGCGGTTTATCGACCGCTGTTGCCAAGAGATGCACGACACTCGGCGTGTCAATTTCTCGGAGCGTCCCCGTGCCTACCTCTTGCAGCGGTGCTATATGGTGTACCACAACCTCTTTGTGCGCAACCATTGGGGCTTTGCTGCCCAACTCACGTTTAATACCATGATGGCCATCATCCCTGTGTTTGCCATCATCTTCGCCGTGGGGCGTGGCTTTGGGTTTGAAGAGAATATCGTGGCGTGGTGCCGGGAAGTGTTTGCCAGTCAGCCACAGGTCGCCAGTGCCATAGTAGAACTCTCTACATCGTATATCCATTACACCCATACAGGCGTGGTCATCGGCATAGGACTGCTGTTTATGGTTTGGAGCGTGGTGTCGCTCTTCGACAATGTGGAAGGGGTGTTCAACCATATCTGGGGCGTGACCTTAGAGCGCAACTTCGGCCGGAAGGTCATCGACTATACCGCCATAGTGTTTCTTGTGCCTCTTGTCATCGTGTTTTACTCAGGTCTCACGGTGTTTTTCTATTCGGTGCTCAACTACCTCCCCGAGTTTCAGGTGCTCACCCCGGCCATGAAACTGTTGTTGAAGTTTGCCACGCCGTTGGTGCTGCTGTGGCTCTCATTCCTCCTGCTCTACATGGGTATACCCAATACCAAGGTACGGCTTCAGCATGTATGGATTCCGGCGCTGTTGGCCAGCCTGTGCTTCATAGGTTTGCAGACGTTCTATGTGCATGTGCAGGTCATCCTCACCAGCTATAGCGTCATTTATGGTTCGTTGGCGGCTCTTCCCCTGTTTATGGTATGGCTGCAGGCATCGTGGTTTATTACCATTGGTTTTGCGGAGTTCGGTCATGCCAACCAGAACCTCAGCTCGGGTATAGCGGGCGAGGGCGAAGCAATCAGTGTGGTCGACCTGATGGAACACTGCCTGCTCATCCTGCATCTCATTTGCCGTCGGCAGCGTGACGAGACGCGGCCGTGCCGACTGAGCGATCTGCAGCGTGTGACGGGGTATGCCACCTCACACATCATCGACTGTCTGCATCGGCTCGAAGACGCACGCTTTATCTTGGGCGTACATGTCAAAGGGGGCGACCCTGCCTACACGCCGAGCCGCGACACGGTGCGCCTCACGGTGGGAACGGTGGTCACGGCACTCGCCATCCATCCGCGGCGTGAGTCGTCGCGCGAGGAGCGGTGGCACATCAACGATCACGTGCGCCAGCATGTGGCCGCAATCCTGAAGACCGGTGTGGATGCGCTGGATGAAATCAAGGTAATGGACGTGTGATACCTTAGCCTCGCCGCGCTGCCAACTCTTTGTTGCTATGCGCCTCCTCTGGGTCGCAGATGCGCAACTCGCTAATTTCTGCGGCTCTGCGTGCCCATCTCTTTCTACTATAACTCTGCGGCTCTGCGTGCCAAAAAATTCCGCGTGAACTACCCACCACCTCGCATGTTTTTTTTAACACGGATAACACGGAAATCTCGGAATTGCCATCCGGCACACCTTGATACTACGGATCATCGCGACGCGATGGGCGGATGCCACGGAAACCTGCATGCGTTCATTTCCTTTCTCTATTACTCCTCGGGCCATCGGCCCTCTGCTGACAATCCCTCTCTCTCCGCATCGAAGATGCGCAACTCCCAACTCTCTGCGGCTCTGCGTGCAACAAAAACACCTGCGTGAAACCACTACCTCTCGCATGGTTATTTTTAACACGGATGGCACGGAAATTTCGGAATTGCCATCCGGCACATTTTGATACTACGGAACATCGCTTTGCGATGGGCGGATGGGACGGAAGCTGCCACCCCTACCTCCTGCTTGTTTTCCCCGAAGGGGATAAACTCTTGATAGGGCACGGTTGGCACGCATGGCGACCGCAGGGAGACATGACGTGCCTACCGTGTCTACGCTTGCGCCGGATGGAAGAACTCTGTAGGAGTTCAACATTTTCAAGAACTGCAGTTGGCGTCATGTGTTGTTGGTTGCGGACGCCTGTTGAACTCTTACAGAGTTCTACGCAAGTTCGGGATAAGATTAGTATGCAAACAGCTCCAATTGCCTTGTCTTTTCCACATGCACAGGCAGTGCCTCTGGTTTGTTGTCAAAGAAGCAGTAGGCAGTGAGAGCCGAGCACAGGTTCATGATGAAATTATGTATGGAGCGGTGGCGTGAATGCACGAGGTTTGCTTTGTTCTTGAGTAGTTCGTTAATGCATTCAATGATGTACCTCTTTCTGAGTAGAATCTTGTCCCGCATGGGCATGAGTTTATTCTTCATATTGGCTTTGAGCCCATGCACAAGATGGATCCCCTGGTCGAAAAGACGCTCGAAGAGTTCCTGCTTGATATAGCCTCTGTCGGCGAACACCTTCCCATAGAGTTCCTTGGTGAACACCTCCCACACCCGACTGTCTCGATCATCAACGTTCGCCCCT
>JAFABV010000010.1 GCA_023425865.1 Bacteroidota bacterium
TTGTACTTTTCATCCATTTTCCGAGGCTTTAAGCCTGAAATGGTCTGTCTACACATCCCAAATGTCGGCTGTCCGACAAAACAATCATTTGTAAACAGGGCTTGATTTTTTAGCGGACACCAATATAAAAGATTTGAGTGAAACATAAAAGCCCCCGCCCCGTTCCGCAACGGGACGGGGTGGGGCCGGGTATATGGTAGAGGGTAGGCCATTGCCGGCGTTCAACCGCTACGCTGTCTGCGCCGCGTCCGTGGGTTGTCCGCCTTGGTCATGGCTGGTGCCCTGCTATAGTGAAGCCGTGAAAATAGCCTCGATGTCCTTTTCGTTGAGCGGCACCCAAGCCTTGTCGAGCCCCTCATTCTCAGCCACGTGTTGCGCCATCTCACCGAGACGCTGCTCGTCGATGCCCACCTCGCGCAGGTGCATGGGTATGCCTATCTCCTCGAAGAAGGCGTAGGTGGCGTCGATGGCCTTGTTGGCAATCTCCATCGGCTCAAGGTTAGCGTCGATGCCGAAGACGTTGACGCCATATTTCACGAATCGGGGCAAAGTGCGCTCGCTCAGTATATGGCGCATCCACCGCGGTGTGATGATGGCCAATCCCTCGCCGTGGGTGATGTCGTAGTAGGCGCTCAGGGCGTGCTCCATGCCGTGCAGCGGCCATCCGCTCGGACTGTTGCCCAGCGAGAAGATACCGTTGCAAGCCAGGGTGCAGACAAACATCATCTCAGCCCGGGCACGATAATCCTCGGGGTTGGCCAGCGCGGCCTTGGCATTGGCCATCAGGCTGCGCAGGGCAGCCTCGCATATGCCGTCGTTGAGCAGGGTGTTGTCTTCGCAGAAATACTGCTCCATGGTATGGTTCATGGCGTCGGCGCAGCCGGCGGCAGTCTGCTTCTTTGATACGGTGAAGGTATAGCGCGGGTCGAGGAACGAAGCCACGGGGAACAGATGCGGGTCCATGATGGCCGTCTTGTCGTTGGTTTCAGTGCGTGAGATGACACCGCCGCAGTCGTACTCGCTGCCGGTAGCGGCCAGCGTGAGAATATCTACGATGGGCAGCGCGCTTTCTACCTTGGCTTTATAGGTGATGAGGTCCCAAGGCTCGCCGTCGTATTTGGCGCCGGCGGCAATGGCCTTCGAGCAGTCGAGCACGCTGCCGCCACCAACGGAGAGAATCACGTCGACATGATTTTCCTTGCAAAGACGCACGCCGTCGAGCACGCTCGGGTCGTACTTGGGGTTGGGCTGTATGCCCGATAGTTCGGTAATCTCAAAGTCTTTCAAGAGTTCTTTTACCTTGTCATAGAGACCGAGCTTCTTGATGCTTCCGCCACCATAAGTAAGCAACACGCGCTTACCGAGAGCGGCCATGGTCTCCGGCAGTTTCTCAATCACGTTCTCGCCAAAGATAAGGCGGGTAGGTGTCATGTAATCAAAGTTCTGCATGATCATGTTTTTGTTAAAGAAATGTGATATAAAGCAGGTGGGGCATTGGCTTCAATGCGCTGTCGTCGCGGCACTGTCACCTGTCGTCCCACCATCTGTCGTCTACTTCATCGTAGTCATAAACCAGCGCACCAGCTTCAGGTCGCGGTGGTTGTTGAGGCGCTCGTTCCTGTCGAGGGCCTTGATTTGCGCCATGTCGTCGGCAGTGAGCTCAAAGTCGAAGATGTTGATATTCTCCTGCATGCGTTCCACATGGGTCGACTTCGGTATCACCACCAGTCCGGCCTGCATGAGATAGCGCAGTGCCACCTGCGACACCGTCTTGCCATGACGCTCGCCCACCGCCTTCAGCACCGCGTTGTCGAAGATGTCGAGCTTGCCCTGTGCCAAGGGTGCCCACGCCATGACCTTGGTGCCAAACTCATCGGCCACCTGCCTAATCTCAGTCTCCTAGTTAAACACATGGGTCTCCACCTGGTTGACGGCAGGCTTCACCTCAAAGTTTGACGCGAGGTCGAGAAAACGGTCAGCATAGAAGTTGCTTAGTCCCGTGGCCCGTATTTTGCCAGCCTTGTAGGCGTCTTCAAGCGCCCGGTAGGCCCCGTAGATGTCGCCATAGGGCTGGTGCAGCAGCATCAGGTCAAGATAATCGGTCTGCAGCAGCCGCAGGCTCTCGTCTATGCGGGCCATGGCTTTCTCGTAGCCGTAATCAGAAGGCCATATCTTAGATACCAGGAAGATGTCTTTGCGGTCAACGCCGCTCTGCTTGATACCTTCGCCCACACCTGCCTCGTTGCCATAAAACTGTGCGGTGTCTAACAGGCGGTAGCCCACTTTCAGCGCGTCGGCTGTACAACGTGCGGCCTCCTCGGGCGCAACGAGAAACAAGCCGTAGCCCAACTGCGGCATCTCAATGCCATTGTTCAGTTTAACGTAATTCATCTTTATATTTGTCTTTAAGAATTGAGTTGTTGTTGTCACACTTGCAAATTTAAGCGATTTTTTCATACATTCACTTATGTCAAACGTCAATTTTTGCTTTTCTCAAACGTCTTATCGTTAAAAATATTAATGCCGTTTGAACAAAGCTTAATATGTTGGTTGTCCAAACCTGCAAACCGGCGGGAATCATTACCTTTGCGCGTGAACATACTGGTGCGTCCGCCTATGCAAGGGCCGGATGGCTCCCAATCATGACACGATATGGCATTAGATCTTCAGCAAACGCTTGCCGCCGTCGCGCGTCTCAGCGATGGGCGTTGCACTTACCCGTTCAGTTGCTGTCGCATAGACAAGGAGAGTCAGTGCGACAATATGGTGACCAGGCACACCTTGGCCTATGTAATGAGTGGCGACATGACCGTCATCCAACCCAACGGCAAGACCATCCACCTGAAAAAAGGGGTGACCGCCTTCTTGAGACGCAACCACAGGGTGAGCAAGGAGAAGCGTCCCAGTGCCACCGGCGAGCCCTTCGTTGGTTTGTTCCTGCAACTCGACACCGAGCTGCTCAAGCGGGTGAAGAAGGAGCAGAATATGGTGATGCCTCAAAACCCGAACCAGAAAATCACCCGTGAGAATGTTTTCGCGTTGCCCGAGCATCCTTTTCTCGACAACGTGTTCCAGAGTCTCGTGGCTTATTACGCCACCGACATCAACCCTTCAAAGGAGTTGATAGAGAGTAAGTTGCGCGAGGCGGTTTATGTGCTGCTGCAGTTGCGACCCGAACTTACCCCCGTACTGTTCGACTTTGTGCCGCAGTGGAAGGTCGATGTAGAGGATTTTATGGAAGAAAACTTCCGCAGCGACCTCACCGTGGAGCAGTTTGCGCACTACACGGGTCGTAGCCTCACCAGTTTCAAGCACGACTTCGACGAGGTATTTCACCTCACGCCCCAGCGCTGGCTCACGCGTCGCCGTCTGGCCGAGGCAAAGGCCATGATGGAGGTGAGCGGCAAGGGGGCCAGCGATGTTTACCTCTCGGTGGGGTTCAAAAACCTCAGCCATTTCTCCACGGCGTTCAAGAAAGAATACGGATTTCCGCCTTCACAGTTGGTGGCAGGATAGGGTGCGTCATGCCTTTTATATGTCAACGTGGGGGCTGTCGTCAGTCTGCATGGGCTCTTACAAGAGTCACCCTACGGGCAGATGGGGCCATAGGGCCGTGCCCGCCGCTGTGGCGGCGCGGCATATCTCGTTAGCCCGCCAGCGGGTCTGATGTGAGAATATCATGCGCCAAGGCGGCATGACGCAATAGAATCCCCACTCGTGACCTTGCCCCCACGATTATACTACTAAGCCAAAAGCCCCTGATACATCATTCATTACGGCCTTACGGACGCCCCTGCAGGTAGTAGGGGCAAGATGGTTCTATATAAAATTACAAGATGGTTTTATATAGAATCATTCGATGCTTTAATATAGAATCATTCGATGGTTTTATATAGAATCATTCGATGGTTTAATATAAAAACATTCGTCGTTTCTTACCGAAGCATCATGCCAAAAAGGCGTGGGCAGGGCTATTCCACCGCCTTGCCGTCGTGCCTGAACTGCCTGTAGCCGTAAGCAAAAACCACGCAGAAGCAGACGAAGGGGAGGAGATAAGACACGTTGACGGCAGGATGGCCGGCAATCATCTGTTGGTCGATGACCCATCCCTGCAGGGGTGGCATGATGGCTCCGCCCACGATGGCCATGACCAGAAAGGCCGCACCCAGACTGGTGTCCTCACTGTCGACGTGTTCCAGGGCAATGCCGTAGATGGTGGGAAACATGAGCGACATGAACAGGCTGATGCCGATGAGGCTGTAGAGCCCCGTCATGCCCACGAAGACCACGGCCCCGAGCGAGCAGATGGCCGCGCCGGTGGCAAAGGCGGTGAGCAGCAGTTTGGCGTTGATATATTTCATGAGGGCGGTGGCTATGAAGCGTCCACAGAGAAACAGCACCATGGCGACAATGTTGTAGGCCTGCGCCGTGGCCTTGTCGATGCGCAGATAGTCGGCATACTGAATGATGAAGGTCCACACCATGATTTGCGCGGCGATGTAGAACATCTGGGCCATGACGCCTTCGACATACGACTTGTTGTGCCACAGGTTGCGCAGTGTCTCAGCGTTGCGTCGTCTTTCTCCATGCTGTATGGCCACGTGCGGCACCTTGGTCAAGAGAAAAACGACGAGCACCAAGCTCACCACCAGGCCTATCGCCACGTAGGGGTCGCGTATGGCGTCGAGGTCGTGCAGGCGTATCGTAGCCTTCTCAGCCGCGGTGAGGGTGGGGAATATGATTTCTCCCGCGGCATTGCGCCGGTCGGACAGCAGCTGGGGCAGCACCAACGCCGACGCCACGCTCATGCCCACGAGCGAGCCCATGGGGTTGAAAGCTTGTGAGAGATTGAGTCGCCGGGTGGCTGTGGCCTTGCTGCCCAACGACAGCACGTAGGGGTTGGCCGTGGTCTCAAGAAAGGCCAAGCCAAAGGTAAGCACGTAGAGCGCCATGCAGAACAGCGCAAACTGCTGCTGGGCCGCGGCGGGGATGAACATGAATGCGCCGAGGGCGTAGAGGCTCAGCCCGAGCACGATGCCGCTTTTGTAGCTGTATCGCCTGATGAAGAGGGCCGCCGGAACAGCCATGGTGGCGTAGCCGCCGTAGAAGGCAAACTGCACCAGTGAGGCCTTGGCGGCCGAAATCTCCATGACGGTCTGAAAGGCCGCCACCATGGGGTTGGTGATGTCGTTGGCAAAGCCCCATAGGGCAAAGAGCGAGGTGAGCAGGACGAAGATAACGGCGTACCTTCGTTCGACCAGTCGTGGATGTTCCATAGTGGGCTGAGAACTGCCGGGGCAGAAGGGCGGCAGGTAGAGAAGAAGATATTATAGGTCGAACTTATAACCGGCTGACAGCACCAGTCCGCGGTTTTTGTTGCCATTGTCAATGGGCGACTTGTAGATGTTGGTCAGTCCGAGATGATAACGCACGTCGAGCACCACGTTCATGTATTCGTATGAGAGACCCACCGGTATGGCCACCTCAAACTTCTTGGTGTAGGGGTTCTTCTCGTCGTATTTCTCCGTCTGTCCGGTGTAGGTGTAGCTGCCATCCTTGCCGATGGTCACTTCGGTGACGTCGGCAAGAAACTTGTCGTCGAGCAACCACGACGCCTGCACGCCCGCGTTGATGGCCAGTCCCTTGGCCACATAGACATGCCCCATGAGCGGCACGCTGAGGTAGTGCAGGTTGTAGCGGTTGTGGTAGTACACCTGGTGGTTGCCTGCCACGGCTTCAGAGAGGTCGGTCTCGTCATATCTGCACCCCATCTTGGCGTAGAAGGCACCCACTGACACCGCCACGGTGGGAGTGGCCTGGTATTGCAGGTCGGCCCCTGCCAACATGCCTGCCTTGGTCTTGCCCTTGTCGGCCACCGACGGCAGCGAGGGCGCGTCGGCCACGGTCAGGGTCTCATGAGATATGTTAGACAGTGTTACGCCCAAGCGGGGAATAACAGAGAAGGTGCCCTGGCGGCTCTGTGCGTTGGCAAGGGTCACCGTGAGCAGCATGGCAATGATGGTGGAAAAACGTTTCATGCGATAAGGGTTTTGTTGTTATAACGTACCCCAAGCGAAAATCTTGCTTTGGCACGACGCAATTTTTGCGTTTTTACGACCGGCGGGATGTTTTTCTGGATTATTGTTCTACCATTGAAAGGATTTTGCTACTTTTGCAACGTCATACAGGCACTGCCGAGCGTGGCGCCTGACACTACAAAACAATATCATCATGACATACACGATTGAGAAAGTTACCACTCTCATAGGGGCACGCCGCTACGGCGATGTTGATGCCCATGTGGGATTCTTGCTTACCGACAGCCGGTCGCTGTGTTTTCCCGAGGAAACCTTGTTTTTTGCCTTGAAGTCGAACCGCAACGACGGCCATCATTACATTCCCGAACTATATCGACGCGGAGTGCGCAACTTCGTGGTGACCGACCTGCCTGCCGGCTATGCTGAAGACTACGCCGATGCCAACTTCCTGCGGGTGGTCAACACGCTTGAGGCACTGCAGCGCTTGGCCGAGCGCCACCGTGACGAGTTCAACATTCCCATAGTGGGCATCACGGGCTCTAATGGCAAGACCATGGTTAAGGAGTGGCTCTACCAGTTGCTTTCTCCCCAGTTCAACGTCACCCGCAGCCCGCGCAGCTACAACTCGCAGATAGGCGTGCCGCTGTCGGTGTGGCTCATGGACGAGCAGACCCAGGTGGGTATCTTTGAGGCCGGCATCAGCGAGCCGGGCGAGATGCTGGCACTGCGCGATATCATCCAGCCCACCATTGCCGTGCTCACCAATCTGGGCGCTGCCCATCAGGAAAATTTCGCGTCGATGGAAGCCAAGGGCAAGGAAAAGCTGGTGCTCTTTCACGACGCAGACACCTTGGTGTATGACGCCGACGACGAAACCGTGGCACGGGTGGTAGACGAGAGCCACTGCCAGGGACAGCGGCTCTGCTGGTCGACTAAAGACCGCAAGGCGCCGATGTTCATCAAGTCGGTGGAAAAGAAAGACAGCGCTACGACGGTGAACTATATATATAAAGGTGGCGAAGAAAACTGGTACAGCATACCTTTTATCGACGACGCCTCGATCACCAACTCTATCGTCTGTGCCGTGGTGGCCTTGCACCTGGGCGTGCAGGCCGACAGCCTCGACGAGCGGATGTTGCAGCTTGAGCCTGTGGCCATGCGCTTGGAGGTGAAGGAGGGACGCCATGGCTGCACCCTCGTCAACGACTCGTACAACTCAGACATCAACTCATTGGACATTGCTCTCGACTTCATGAACCGGCGCCCCGACCATAGTGGTCGCAGGCGTACGCTGATATTGAGCGACATATTCCAGAGTGGCGAGAATCCTGCGCAGCTCTATCATGAGGTCAGTGACCTGTCGCGCAAGCGTGGGGTGGTGAAGTTTATAGGTGTGGGGCCTGTCATTTCGCGCTATGCCGATGAGATAGAGATAGCCGAGAAATACTTCTTCGCCTCGGTAGACGAACTGCTGCGCAGCGAGGTCTTCAAGCGGCTGCGCGACGAGGTGATACTGCTCAAGGGGGCAAGGCAGTTTGGTTTCGACCAGATTACCGAGCTGCTGGTACAGAAGGTACACGAGACCGTGCTTGAGGTAAACCTCAACGCCGTGGTGAAAAACCTGAACCATTACCGCTCGTTCCTCAAGCCCGACACCAAGTTGGTGTGCATGATCAAGGCCGATGCCTATGGCGCCGGCAGCATAGAGATAGCCAAGACGTTGCAAGACCATCGGGTAGACTATCTGGCCGTGGCCGTGGCCGACGAGGGGGCAATGCTGCGCGGCAAGGGCATCACGAGCAACATCATGATCATGAATCCCGAGATGTCGGCCTTCAAGACCATGTTTGACTACGACCTTGAGCCCGAGGTGTACTCCTTCCGACTGCTCGACGCGCTGGTCAAGGCGGCAGAGAAGGAGGGCATTACGGGGTACCCGGTGCACATCAAGCTCGACACCGGCATGCGCCGGCTGGGCTTCGACCCCGAGCGCGACATGGATGAGCTCATCGACAAACTCAAGCACCAGGACGCGTTGATACCGCGGTCGGTATTCTCGCACTTCGCGGGGGCAGACAGCGATGCCTTCGACGACTACTCCAAGCATCAGTTTGACCTCTTCGACGCCGGCAGTCGCAAGCTGCAGGCTGCCTTCGACCATAAGATACTGAGGCACATAGACAATTCGGCGGGCATCACGCATTTCCCGGAGCGGCAACTCGACATGTGCCGGTTGGGGCTCGGACTGTATGGCATAGACAGCCGCGACAACAGCATCATCAACAATGTGTCGACGCTGAAGACCACCATCCTGCAACTGCGTCGGGTGGCCGCGGGCGACACGGTGGGCTACAGCCGCAAGGGTAAGATAGAGCGCGACAGCGTCATAGCCGCCATTCCCATAGGCTATGCCGACGGCCTGAACAGGCATTTGGGCAACCGCCACGGCTATTGTTTGGTAAACGGGCAGCAGGCACCCTATGTGGGCAATATCTGCATGGACGTGGCAATGATAGACGTGACGGGCATCGACTGCAAGGAAGGTGACAGCGTAGAGATCTTTGGCGACCATTTGCCCGTGACCGTGCTGAGCGATGCCCTCGACACCATCCCCTACGAGGTGCTGACCGGAATCAGCAATAGGGTGAAGCGTGTATACTTCCAGGATTAAGGTTGACGGCTGATTGACGCAACCGGATGTATGCCGTCTGCCGGGCTGCCTGTTGTGGGCAGGTCGGCAGACGGTTGCGTTTAGATATTTTAGGCTTTTACTTCCAATCTTGTTCAAAAAGCGCTAAAATAATGGGCGTAGTATTAGTGAATTACGGAATTATTTAGTAAATTTGCGCTCAGTTGTTCTAAAAACGATCTATCAAAACAAAATGGAAAATGTATTTAGCTATATCATCAGCTTGGGTGCGAGCGTGATGATGCCAGTCATCTTTACCATTATCGGTTTGTGTATTGGCATGAGTTTCGGTAAAGCGCTGAAATCTGGACTCTATGTGGGTGTGGGCTTCGTGGGCTTGGGTATTGTCACGGCACTGCTCACCACCAATTTCAGTGACCCGTTGACGCTTATCTCGCAGATATATCATCTTCAACTCAATGTCTTTGACATGGGGTGGCCTGCCGCCGCCGCCGTGGCCTACAATACGGCCGTGGGGGCGCTCATCATTCCCATCTGCTTGGGAGTCAACCTGTTGATGCTGATTACGAAGACTACCCGCACGGTAAATATCGACTTGTGGAACTATTGGCACTTCGCGTTTATCGGTGCCGTGGTCTATTTTGTGTTTGACGAGAGTCTTATTTGGGGCTACTTTGCGGCCATTATCTGCTACATGGTGACGCTGGTGGTGGCCGATTTCACGGCGGAGAAGTTTCAAAGCTACTATCCGGGCTTGGAGGGCATCTCTGTTCCGCAGCCCTTCTCACAGAGTATGGTACCCTTTACCCTGGCCATCGACTGGGTGTTGGCCAAGATACCCGGCTTTAAGAAGCTCGACGTCGACGCCGAGGGACTGAAGGCGAAGTTCGGGGTGTTGGGCGAACCGCTGGTATTGGGTGTCATCGTAGGTGCCCTCATTGGTTTGGTGGCCCAGCTCGACGTGAAGAAGATACTCTTTCTTGGCGTGACCATGGGTGCCGTGATGGAACTGATTCCGCGCATCACTCGCTTGTTTATCGAAGGCCTGATGCCGATCTCGGAGAAGACCAAGGAGCTGGTGAACAAGCGGTTCAAGGGAAAGAAAGTATATATCGGCATGTCACCGGCATTGGTGATTGGCCATCCGTCGGCATTGGTATGTACGTTGTTGCTCATTCCCACCTATCTGATATTGGCGGTGGTGCTGCCCGGCAACCAGTTCTTGCCCTTGGCATCGCTGGCAGGCCTGTTCTACCTTTTCCCGCTGATGCTGCCTTACACCAACGGTAACGTGGTGCGCTCGTACCTCGTCGGCGTCGTGGTGCTGGCAGTGGGGTTGTGGTTTGTGACAGACATGGCGCCCGACTTCACCAAGGCTGCCGCCTCGGTGTATGCCGCCACGGGTGACCAGGCGGCTCATGTGCCTACAGGCTTCGAGGCCGGCAGCATGGACTTTGCCTCGGCTCTATACAGTTTCGTGATTTACGCGGCCACCAAGTATGCCACCTTTATCGGTGCTGGTGTGCTGGGAGTGATAACCTTGGGGTTGATGTTGCTGAACCGCAGACACATCCTGAGAGAGGAGCGTGAGGCCGCCGCTGCGCTCAAGCAGTAGGCGGGCGAGGCTCAGTAAAGTCACAAAAATGAATATGCTTAACAAACACGGTATATGAAGAAAATAGTATTGAGCATTGCCCTTTGCCTGCTTGCCACAGCGGGCTGGGCACAGAATGCAGGTATCAAAGCGTATGAGGTGACGGCTGAAAATGCGTATACCTTCTATAACTTGCGATGGGCAACAGGACCCGAAGACGCCAAACACTACACCACTGAGCGGCTGCGCAAAGAGTATCTCATAGAAAAGGTGTTTGCCCCGGGAGAGGTAAACTGGACCTACAGCTTGTACGACCGCTTCCTGATGGGTGGCGCGGAGCCTACCGCCACGCCGCTGAAACTGGTCTCCATAGCTCCGCTTTATGTGGATGCAAGCAAGGGCGACAACGGGCGTAACCTGCTCGACAACCGCGAGCTGGGTATCATCAATATTGGTGGCGAGGGAACGGTGACCGTCGATGGCAAAAAGTACGACTTGGGTTTTCAGGAGGCGCTCTATATTGGGCGTGGCGCCAAAGACATAGAGGTGGCGAGCAAGAATGCCGCTGAACCTGCTAAGTTTTATATGAACTCGGCCACTGCGCATGTGTCTTACCCCACCAAGAAGGTGACGCTCAAAGAGGCTAAAAATATCAAGGCCGGCAGCTTGAAGGAGAGCAACGACCGCGTCATTCATCAGTTGCTGATTGACGGGGTGGCCAATGTGCGCACATGTCAGTTGCAGATGGGCGTTACCGAACTGAGCGAGGGCTCTGTCTGGAACACCATGCCTGCGCATACCCATTGCCGCCGCATGGAGACCTATTTATATTATAAGGTACCCAAGGGGCAAAAGATTCTCCATGTGATGGGTGAACCGCAGGAGACGCGCCCCATCTGGCTCAACAATGAGCAGGCGGTGATATCGCCGCAGTGGAGCATTCATTGCGCCGCCGGCACCAGCAACTACACCTTCATCTGGGGTATGGCAGGCGAGAATCTGGTATACACCGATATGCAGGTGGTGCCAATTCCTGACTTGAAATAATGTTGGATGGTGGGTTGGTTTGTTGGAGGGTTGGTTTGTTGGTCTGTTTGTGGGGTGGATATTTGATATGCTCGTCTCCAGCCCACTCACCAGTAACTGGCAAGCCACCAAACCAACCCATCAACAACCAACAAACCACCAAACCAACAAACCACCAAACCAACAAACCAACAAACGATGTCTACAATCAAAACAAACAAAATGTCAAATTTCCGCTGGGTAATCTGTTGTCTGCTCTTCTTGGCGACAACTGTGAACTACATGGACAGGCAGGTGCTGTCTCTGACGTGGAAAGATTTTATCTCACCTGAGTTTCATTGGAGTGACGATGACTACGGCACCATCACCGGTCTGTTCTCCATCTTCTATGCCATCGCCAATCTGTTTGCCGGTAAGTTTATCGACTGGATGGGCACGAAGAAAGGTTACCTCGTAGCCATTTTCGTATGGTCTACGGGTGCCGTGATGCATGCCGGTTGTGGCTGGGTAGCCATGCAGGTAGAAGGCTACGACAGCATCGAGGCATTGCGACTGGTGCAGGCCGGAAGCGACGCGGCCGTGGCTATCGCTACGGTGAGCGTATGGCTTTTCCTGTCGTGCCGACTCATACTCGCCGTTGGAGAGGCAGGCAACTTTCCGGCCGCCATCAAGGTGACCGCCGAGTATTTCCCGAAGAAAGACCGTGCGTTCTCTACCTCGATCTTCAACAGTGGCGCTTCTATCGGTGCCCTGGCTGCGCCTGCCACCATTCCAATCATGGCGCGCGCCTTGGGATGGGAGTGGGCTTTCATCATCATCGGTGTGCTGGGTTATGTATGGATGGGGCTGTGGATATGGCTCTATGACAAACCCGCCCGCAGCAAACGGGTGAACCAGGCTGAGCTGTTGTACATCAATCAGGATGTGGAGGCTACCGACGTGGAGAAGGAAATCAGCGGTACGGCCGAGGAGGAAGAGAAGACCATTGGCTTCATGAAGTGCTTCACCTTCCGACAGACTTGGTCGTTTATCACGGGTAAGTTTCTTACCGACGGTGTGTGGTGGTTCTTCTTGTTCTGGGCTCCAGCCTATTTCTCCGACCAGTATGGCTTTACCTCTGACTCGACAATGGCCATCATGCTGATTTTCACGCTCTATGCCATTACCACTGTACTGAGTATCTTTGGTGGCTACCTGCCCACTTATTTTGTGGATAAGAAGGGCATGCATCCATACATCGGTCGTATGCGTGCCATGTTGATCTTTGCCTGTTTCCCCGTACTTGGCCTGCTTGCACAGCCCATGGGAACGTACAGCCCCTGGTGGCCTGCCATCATCATCGGTCTGCTGGGTGCCGGGCATCAGGCATGGTCTGCCAACCTGTATTCCACCATTGGTGACATGTTTCCCAAGTCTACGGTGGCCACGATCACCGGTATTGGTGCCATGGCAGGCGGTGTAGGCTCTTTCTTGATCAACAAGGGTTCGGGCGCCCTCTTCACTTATGCTGAAGGGCAGGGTGCCGCCTTCCAGTTCATGGGTTTCGACGGTAAGCCTGCAGGCTACATGATTATCTTCTGCATCTGCGCCGTAGCCTATCTCGTGGGCTGGTGCATCATGAAATTGTTGGTACCGAAGTACAAGCCCATCGTGGTAGATTAACCGATAGGTAAGACCAAAGAGCATTCTCCGTAAAGCACGATGACTTGGGAGAATGCTCTTTTTTGTTTGCTTTTAGCCCCTCGTGCGCAGGGTAAGCCAGTTTACTGCACCCGCCGTATTTGTATGGCAGACAGGGTAGGGGGCAAGCCCCAGGTGGCGGGAACGATGTCAAGACTTGTTCCTTCTACTCGCACCGTTGTCTGCATGATATGCGCTTGGTATTGATTCCCACTTTCTTTGCCCAACAGATAGGATGAGGCGTTACACCTTCATGGGTTGCCCGTATGGGTCGGGTGGCGTGTGGTCAACGAAGGATGCTTCGTAAACGGTGGCAAGTCCGAATGGAATGAAGCGATGTCATTGTGGCTTTGGTATCTCAACTTCAACTACCGTTTAACCACGCCGATGGCGCTTTACGGTAGGGAAACCGCCGACAAAAAGTTTATTCGCTATGCCGATGTACTGCTGTCGTATGCCGAGGCATGCTACGAACACAATGCTTGACCGCCATGCGACACCCCCGGCAAGCCTTGGACGTGAGCCTTGGTTGCCGGGGGTGGTTTATACTTTAATATAAAACCATCGGATGCTTCTATATAGAATCATTGGATGGTTTAATATAGAAACATTGGATGGTTTAATATAGAACTATCCCACCATTCTATTGGAATCGTCGTGCCATGAGGGTGATGTGGCCGTGCGATTTGGCCGGAGAGCCGGCGTGATTAGAGGAATCCTTGGTGACGAAGGGCCTCAAGAAGTGTGGCTGACATGGCCTCGTTGTCTTTGCGGGTGTAGCGTATGTCGGTGAAAATCTGGGCTAAGGTCTCCTTGTGGTTGATCTCTACAAAGTGCAGGTTCTCGGGTAGGTTTTCCTTGGGTGAGTAGAATTGGTCTATGCGCTCGGGGGTATAGTCGGTGTAGGTCTCCTCGTGAATGATGGCTTCCACGGGCAGGCGGTCGCTTAGGGCTGGCGTCTCGTCGGGCCATCCTATGGTGATGGTGGCCACCGGAAACACCAATCGCGGCAGGCGCAGCGTGTCGATGATGGGCTGGGGCTGGTAAATGGTGGTGCCGAGGAAGCACGTGCCCAGTCCCTGCTCTTCGGCGAGGTTGCAGAAGGTCTGACAATATAATAAGGTGTCGGTGGCTGCGTTGAGGAAGCTCAGGAAGTTGTCGTATCCCGGGGTGGCCTTTCGGTTTTCGGCCCAACAGGTGGTACGACGGAAATCGGCACAGAAGGTGAGCACCACGGGGGCGCCTTCGACCATGGGTTGGTTGAAGTGTGACGGTGCCAGCTGGCGCTTCATGTCAGGGGCGCGGGTAATCACCACGCTGTAGAGTTGCAGGTTGCCCATGGTGGGTGTGTGTCCGGCCTCTTCGAGTAAATGGTTTAGCAAATCGGCCGAAAGTTCTCTGTTTGTGTATTTTCGGATGGTTCTCCTCTGTGATAAATTGCTCATTTTGGTAAATTTTGTTCGTTGCAAAGGTAGAGATAATTTCTAAAATGGAAAATTTTACATCGTTTTTTAATACTCGAAGTTTTCTACTTCTCTTTTTTTTTATTAGCTTTGCAGCTATCAAATCTTAATTCAGAGAAAGCTTAGTGAACAATGGAAAATCAGAAGATATACTCCTACGATGAAGCCTTTGAGGCCTCGTTGAAGTATTTTGGTGGCGACGAACTGGCTGCCAGGGTGTGGGTGAACAAGTATGCCATGAAGGATAGCTTCGGGCAGATATTTGAGCGGTCGCCCGAAGACATGCATTGGCGTATTGCCAACGAGATTGCGCGTATAGAGCAGCGTTATGACAACCCGCTCTCGGCACAGCAGGTGTTCGATTTGCTCGACCATTTCAGGTACATCGTTCCGGCAGGCAGTCCGATGACGGGTATCGGCAACAGCAACCAGGTGGCTTCTCTGAGCAACTGCTTCGTGATAGGCCTTGAGGGTGATGCCGACAGCTACGGTGCCATCATGAAGATAGACGAGGAGCAGGTGCAGCTCATGAAGCGCCGCGGTGGCGTGGGGCATGACTTGAGCCACATACGCCCGAAGGGCAGTCCGGTAAACAATTCGGCGCTTACCTCTACGGGTCTTGTTCCTTTTATGGAGCGTTTCAGCAACTCTACGCGTGAGGTGGCACAAGACGGTCGACGCGGCGCGCTGATGCTCTCGGTGAGCATCAAGCATCCCGACGCTGAGGCTTTTATCGACGCAAAGATGACCGAGGGCAAGGTGACCGGCGCCAATGTCAGCGTAAAGATAGACGACGCCTTCATGCAGGCGGCCATCGAAGACAAGCCCTACATACAGCAGTTTCCCATCACGGGCGACGACCCGATGGTGAAGCATGAGATTTCGGCCTCGAAGCTTTGGGAGAAAATCGTACACAACGCATGGAAGAGCGCGGAGCCGGGCGTGCTGTTTTGGGACACCATCATCCGCGAGAGCATTCCCGACTGCTATGCCGACTTAGGCTTTGCCACGGTGAGCACCAATCCTTGTGGTGAGATACCGTTGTGCCCCTACGACAGCTGCCGACTGTTGTGTGTCAACCTTTACAGCTACGTGAATAATCCCTTCACGCCGCAGGCTACCTTCGACATGGAGAAATTTAAGGAGCACGTGCAGTTGGCACAGCGCCTGATGGACGACATCGTCGACTTGGAGATGGAGAAGATAGACCTGATCATGGAGAAGATAGGCCGAGACCCGCAGACCATGGAGGTGAAAAACACCGAGTACCACCTGTGGGAGAAGATCAAGCGCAAGAGCGGTCAGGGACGTCGCACGGGTGTGGGCATCACTGCCGAGGGCGATATGCTGGCAGCCCTGGGGCTGCGCTACGGTAGCGAGGAGGCCACAGCGTTCTCTGTAAATGTGCATAAGACCTTGGCACTCAACGCTTACCGCTCGTCGGTGACGATGGCCAAGGAGCGTGGCGCCTTCGAGGTGTACGATGCCCAGCGCGAGCAAGCCAACCCCTTCGTGCTCAGACTGAAAGAGGCCGACCCGCAGCTCTATGAGGATATGGTGAAGTATGGCCGTCGCAATATTGCCTGTCTGACCATTGCCCCCACGGGCACAACGTCGCTCATGACGCAGACCACCAGTGGCATCGAACCTGTGTTCATGCCTGTATACAAGCGCCGCCGCAAGGTCAATCCCAACGACAAGGACGTGCATGTGGACTATGTAGACGAGGTGGGCGACTCGTTTGAGGAGTACATTGTTTATCATCACAAGTTCTTGACCTGGATGCAGGCCAACGGACTGGATACCACCAAGAAATATACCCAGGAAGAAATAGACCAGCTGGTGGCGCAGTCGCCGTACTACAAGGCTACGGCCAACGATGTAGACTGGCTGATGAAGGTGCGCATGCAGGGTGCCATACAGAAGTGGGTAGACCACAGCATTTCAGTGACCGTAAACCTGCCTAATAATGTGGACGAGGAGCTGGTCAACAAGCTCTACGTCGAAGCTTGGCGCACAGGGTGCAAGGGATGCACCATATATCGCGACGGAAGTCGCTCGGGCGTGATGCTGTCGGTGTCGAAGAAAGACAAGAAGAAAGACAAGGGACAGGAGGTGCCAGAGCCTATCACCGCGCCGTCGATCAACCATCCCGTGGTGCAGGAGGTGCGTCCCACCGAACTCGACTGCGACGTGGTGCGGTTCCAGAACAACAAAGACAAGTGGGTGGCATTCGTCGGATTGCTCGATGGCTATCCCTACGAAATCTTCACGGGTCTGCAAGACGATGACGAGGGCATTGTGCTTCCCAAGACAGTGACCAAGGGTAAGATTATCAAACAGACCAACGAGGACGGAAGCCATCGCTATGATTTCCAGTTTGAGAACAAGCGCGGCTACAAGACCACCGTCGAGGGACTAAGCTCTAAGTTCAATCCTGAGTACTGGAACTACGCCAAGCTCATCTCGGGCGTGTTGCGTTATCGTATGCCCATCGACAATGTTATCAAGCTTGTGGGTTCGCTGTCGCTCAAGGATGAGAGCATCAACACTTGGAAGAACGGTGTGGAACGGGCGCTGAAGAAGTATATCACCGATGGTACGAAGGCTACCGGCCAGACTTGTCCGGTGTGTGGCCAGGAAACCTTGGTCTACCAGGAGGGATGCCTCATCTGCACGAATTGTGGTGCCAGCCGCTGCGGATAACGCGGGCTGGCGTCGGCCAAAACACGACTATATGCTGAAAGAAAGTTATATTCATCTGCGTAGCCTGCGCTTTCATGCCTTCCATGGCGTGGAGGCGCAGGAACGTTTGACGGGTAACGATTATGAGGTGAGCCTGCGGATTGACGTGGCGCTCGACAAGGCCATGCTCAGTGATGATGTGGCTGATACGGTGAACTATGGTGAGGCGTATCAGTTGGTGGCGCAAGAAATGGCGGTGCCCAGCAAGCTCGTCGAGCGAGTGGCATACCGCATAGGCGACCGGCTCATGCGGCAGTGGCCTCAGATCAGGGCAGTGGACGTCAGCCTCACCAAGCTCAATCCACCCATGGGCGCCGACAGCCTCGGTGCAGGTGTGGAGTTACACTTAATAAATGATAAAACGCGTTGACTTGTATAGGTTTTCCGCCTAAAATCATTACTTTTGCAACATTATTGTACACCGACATGCGTAAAAGAAGTCTTATCCTTTTCTTCTTATTGACAATGCTACCCTTTGCTGTGGCTAAGGCTGCCGGCAAATTTACACTTGTCGTGGATGCAGGGCACGGAGGCCATGATTTTGGCGCGCCGGGAGCTGTGACATACGAAAAAATACTTACCTTGAGATATGCGTTGGCATTTGGCAAGATGGTAGAACGTAATTGTCCTGATGTGCGTGTAGTGTATACCCGCAAGACCGATGTCTTCATTCCGTTGCACCGGCGGGCCGAGCTTGCCAACAACGAAAAGGCCGATCTCTTCCTCTCATTCCATATCAATGCCTTGGAGAAAAATCACACCGCACGTGGATTCCAGAGCTATACCTTGGGGCGTGGGGCACGGTCGGGCGACAGGGGACTGCGCGAGAACCTTGAGGTGGCCAAGCGTGAGAACTCGGTAATATTTCTTGAGAAAGATTATAAGAAGGTGTACAAGGGACTGGATGTCAATTCACCCGAGACCGATATCATGTTCGAGTTTATCGCTGACAAGAACCGTGAGCGCAGCGTAGAGCTCTCGCGGCTGATGCAGCAAGAGGTGTGTCGTGCCACCGGAAGGCCCGATGGAGGCCCGCATCAGGATAATCTGGCTGTATTGCGACTGACGTCCATGCCCGCGGCGTTGCTTGAGTTGGGATTTATCTCTACGCCCGAGGAAGAACAGTTTATGAACTCTGATGTGGCGTTAGACCTTTACACCAAGGGGTTTTATAATGCTTTTATCAAGTATAAGAATAAGTATGACACCAATATTGAGGTGCCTTATCGCAACAGTAACGCTGACGTGTCGGGCCAACTGGTGGATGTGACTCAGCCGGTGTTGGCGCAAACGCCCGACAGTGACACGCGGGTGGCACCCACTGAGAGGCAGGAGCCGGCAAGGGCGTCGAGGCAGGGAGAGACAGACGAGAGCGAGCGGACGCGGTCGGCTCAGCGCGGTAACAGTCAGCCAGCCGCCCATGCCAATACTGTTGCGGCAAGGTCGGTAGACGCTGCCAAGCCTGTATTCAAGATACAGGTCCTTACCAGCAGCCGTACGCTCAGTACCAACGACGCTCGGTTCAAGGGGCTTTCTGGATGTGAGATGTTTGAAGAAGGTGGCGTCAAAAAATACACTTATGGTGCCAGCAACAATTATAACGAGATTTACCGGTTGCGTAAGCAGATCGTCGAACAGTTCCCCGATTGTTTTATCATAGCCTTTAAGAACGGGTCAAAGATTGACGTGAACGAGGGCATCAGGGAATTTAAGTCAAATAGATAAGATTTTAGGAGAACGTATAATGAAGTTTTTTACGAATGAAATCAAAATAGCCATTGTTGCCATATTAGGTATTGTGGTGTTGTTCTTTGGGTTGAATTTCCTCAAAGGAGCGTCTGTTTTCTCGAATGATAACACCTATTTTATCAAGTTTGATAACGTAGAGGGACTCTCGGCCTCTAACACCATCTTTGCCGATGGCTATCAGGTGGGTGTTGTCAAGGATATAGCGTACGATTATTCGGGCAATGGCGGCATCTTGGTAAAGATAGACGTTGACACCAATCTCCGTATTCCCAAGGGCTCTTCGGCCGAGATAGTGAGTGATATGATGGGCAATGTGAAGATGAATCTGTTGCTGCCCAAACACACGAACGACTATATTGCCGTGGGCGATACGATTGTAGGTAGTCAGAGCGCAGGGCTGATGGCCATGGTAGGAGGCCTGATGCCTACCGTGCAGCAGATGTTGCCCAAGGTTGACAGCATACTTTCTAACGTCAATGCACTCTTGGCTGATCCCGCCTTGGCACAGTCGCTCCACAACGCGAAAGAGATTTCTGACAACCTCAATGCCACTTCCAAAAACCTCAATACACTGATGGCTGACCTCAATACTCGTATGCCTGGTATGATGAATAAGGCTGACTTGGCACTCGACAAAGTGGGCACTACACTCGACAATACATCCAAACTCACCGCCAATCTGGCCCAGATTGATGTGCAGGGAACGATGGCACAGGTCAACCAAACTTTGTCGAATGTGCAGGAGTTGACCGCCAAACTTAACAGTAAGGACGGCACTCTCGGCCTGTTGATGAACGATGACCGTCTCTATTTCGACCTGCACAACACTGTGCATAGTGCTGACTCTTTGCTTACCGACCTCAAGGCGCACCCCAAGCGCTACGTACACTTCTCATTATTCGGTAAGAAAGATAGGTAATTTAAAAATAGTCTAAATATCCCAAATTTGATGTTTCACGAGACGCATTAGTGGGCATAATCATGCTAAAGCACTTTATATATGATGTTTCAGTAATGTTTCACATTGCGCCGTAATCATTTTATGGTTGATGGCATGGTGCTCATTATCAGTGTATTATGAATCCGCAACAGGCTGTTGGCCATTTCCTTCTACATAAAGAGCATAACTCTCCCTATTTGAGTAAGTTATCGGCGCACGCCCGCTTAGGGTGACAGATTGCCGATTTGCAGAAGAGGGAAATGTTTACTAAATTTGCATTTGCAATAAAAGACTAAGAAACGTCGCTAAGGCACACCAGTCAAAAACATCATTGCTAATGAAAGTAAGTCCTGATGCTCGTTGGGATCAAGCCCTTGCGCTCATCCGCAGGAATGTCACCGAGCAGATATATAATACATGGTTCAAGTCCATCGTCTTCGAGCAATATGACGAAGCTCAGAAGATGATACTTGTGCAGGTGCCCAGCCCTTTTGTGTATGAGTACCTGGAGGAGAACTTTGTAGACTTATTGGGCAGGGTGCTTTTTAATTGCTTTGGTAAGGGTATCCGCCTGTCTTACCGTGTTGTTACAGACAAGGAGCATAATCTCTCACAGGATATAGAGGCTGAGCCGACTGACGCTATCGATAAGCCACAGGGACGGTCGCGTGCCAATCAGAGTCCTACGTTACTCGATGCGGCACAGCCTCAGCAACTCAATCCGCAGCTCAATCCACATCTTACTTTCAGCAACTATGTAGAGGGCGACAGCAATAAGCTGCCACGTTCTGTGGGATTGTCTATTGCCGAACATCCCAATACGATGCAGTTTAACCCGATGTTCATCTTCGGACCGTCGGGTTGTGGCAAGACACACCTGATCAATGCCATTGGTGTGCGCACGAAGCAGCTGTTTCCGCAGAAGCGCGTACTCTATATCAGCGCCCGTCTTTTCCAGGTGCAGTACACCAATGCCGTGCTGCAAAACAGCGTCAACGAGTTCATTACCTTCTATCAGACCATTGATATGCTGATCGTGGATGATATTCAGGAGTGGGTGAACGCAGAGAAGACGCAGGAGACTTTCTTCCATATTTTCAATCATCTCTTCCGTAACGGCAAGCGTATTATTCTTGCCTCCGACCGTCCTCCGGTTGACCTCAAGGGTATGCCCGACCGCTTGTTGACTCGTTTCTCCTGCGGTTTGATAGCTGAGTTGGAGCGTCCGAACCTGCAGTTGTGTGTTGATATACTCGACAGCAAGATTAGGAGAGACGGGCTGAAGATTCCGGCGGACGTCATTCAGTTTATCGCCCAGACCGCCAATGGCAGCGTGCGCGACCTCGAAGGCGTCATCAATTCGCTGATGGCTTATTCCATTGTCTATAATTGTAATATCGACATGCGGTTGGCCGAGCGCGTGATCAAGCGTGCCGTTAAGGTTGATGACCGTCCGCTGACGGTGGACGATATTCTTGATAAGGTGTGCAACCACTTTAATGTTACGGCTGCTCAGGTCAACTCCAAGTGCCGTAAGCACGACTATGTGGTGGCTCGACAGGTGTCGATGTATCTGGCGCAGAAGTACACCAAGATGCCTGCCAGCCGGATAGGCAAACTGGTGGGCAACCGTGACCACTCTACAGTGATTCACAGCTGCTCGCAGATCGAAAAGCGTATGATGGTCGACAAGCTCTTCGCTGACGAGATTTCAAGCATAGAAACATCGTTTAAGTTGAAGTCATAGTATAAGTTTTACATGATTTAGATATATAAAGAGGATATGCCGATGCATATCCTCTTTCTTTTTATATGCTCGCCATGAGCATGAGTCAAGGTTCGAAGCGAGCTTTTACCGCGCTTCTATTGCTTGCCGCAAGTTATGTTTCGGCAAGTATCTGCTGGTAAATTATTGGCGTGTAAAGTCTGGAATCTTCACTGGTACCGAGCCATTATCCAGGGATAAGCGTGTGAGTTCGGCGATGGCACACCATTCTGCCAAGTCGTAAACGTCCATGTCTAAAGGCTTTCCCTCGTGCAGGTGTTGGGCCAAGCGGTAGTCCATCATATAGGCAATACCCCCGCGGTTGTTGTCTGCGCGTAGTGCTGTCTCGCGAATATCCTTGATTTCAGTCGGCAGATATTTTTCGAGGAGCGCCTCGCACGCCTCGTCCGAACATGGTCCGTCGTCGAAATACAGTTCATGTATGGGGTACTTGCTGGCATACCCTTTCGTTCCAACGATGCGATATTGCCGACTATAGGGGCGTGGCGACAAGACATCGTGTTGGAGCAAAATGCTTTTGCCTCTTCGCGTACGTATCAAGGTAGAGGTCTGGTCACCGTTGGCAAAGCCTCCCTGTTCTTGCGGCATCATCTCCCGCCATTTGGCCACACCGTTGAAAGAGTTGGTATCTACAGACACAAGAAAGTCTAACCAGTCACTGCGGTGAATGTCGAGAACTCGGCATATCGGTCCGAATCCGTGCGTAGGATAGATGTCACCGCGATGGTGGGCATTGTAAGTCAGGCGCCAGTTCGTCCAATTCTTACCAAGCTGATGGAAATATGCTCCCTCCACATGCACGATTTCACCAAACAATCCGGCCTTGGCCATGGCCAGCGTCGACAGCTCAAAGGCGTCGTAGCAGCAGTTTTCGAGCATCATGCAGTGCAGCTGTTCGCGTTCTGCCAAGTCTATCAGCTGCCAGCAGTCGTGAAGGGTAAGCACCGCCGGCACCTCTATGGCCACGTGTTTGCCGTGTGTAAGTGCACAGTGGGCCACGCTGTAATGGCTCTCCCAGTCTGTACAAATATAGATTAAATTGACGTCGCTGTTGCAAACAGCCTCGAAGGAGTTGTAGACCTTAACGTTAGCTACACCGTGGTCTTGTAGCACATGCTTTGCCTGTTCGATAGAATCCCGCGATACATCGCAGATGGCCGTTATCTTCGCAAAAGGGATATGGCACCAGCGTTGCAGGGCAGCTTGTCCTCTGTTGCCCACTCCGATGAATCCAACCTTTACTGTTTCGATGGGCGCGACAGCCAGTCCGGCCACCGATTTCTGTCCTGCTCCGCGCGAGGGGACGCGCGTTTCAATGATGTTTGTCATACGATTGCAAATTTACAACAAATCTCGAAAAGGGAGTAAGCCTAACCCCAATTAATAGCCAAAGCAGGTGTTCAATTTTGCGTGTCAATGTTCACCTGCCAGCCAAACATCGACATCATGCCCCCCTTGCCACGTGCGGCAAATGCCCCAAAATAAGTTGAGCGGCAGCCTATGGGCAGCCACCCATGCAAGCAGGCTGCCTGAGATCAGACAGCCTGCCGGGTATTTGTTGATTTTCTGTGGGATAATACCTTCCCGGTTAGAGATTAATTTTCACGTTACCTCCTGCCATGACCCATAGCCCGGGCTGTTTCACTGGACCAAAGTCGTAGTACCGGTGGCAGGTGAGGTTGTCGGCCTTGACATAGAGCTGCCATGTGCGTTCAGTCCACATGAGTTTGCCGTCGAGTTTGCCATACGGCTTGTAGCCGTTCATGCGCTGCTGCCATCTGAAGGCCCATGAGGCCGTGAGGTGGCCCACAATGGGGTGGGAGAGCTCAGCCACCACCTTGTGGCGCAGATACTCGAGGGCGTAAAGCGACTTGTAGATGGGCTGTTCGGTTTCGTGCTTTTGGTGGATGTAAGCGTAGCCCACCTTGAGCAGCACCGGCGCGGTAGTGTTGCTGGTGTTAAGCAGCAGTCGCGACAGGTTGAAGTCGGCCGTGAGGTTATAGCCCATGTTGTCGAGTTTACCGATGTTCATGGCATGATACTTGGTCGATGTTTCGGTCTCATACACCCAGTCAATCATGTTGGTGCCGTTGCTGTAGAAAGCGCTGGCCACGAGCTCAATGCCATGGGTGCGGTAGCGGGTACCTATCTTGAAGGTAGAGTTGCGCTCAGGCTTGAGGTTGAGGTCGCCTTGTTGTGCTGCGTTTGACGTATAGAGGTCGGTATAAGTGGGCACACGCAGGGCTTTGTTCCAGCTGGCATAAAATTTCCAGTGGGTGTCGGGCCTGTAGCTTAGGTCTATGCCCGGGTAGAGCCTGAAGTCCTCGTCGAGCCCAGTGTTCTTGTTGGCCAAGAGTCCGGCCGACAGGGTGAACCCACCCAAGAAGATATTGTGTTCCACAAAGAGGCTCGTATTGGTGCGGTTTCCCTCGCGCGAATACTTCCTGTCAGTTCCGCCAATGTCTTTCCACCGGCTTTCCTCAAGCACGTCTCCGTATGCGGTAGAGCGTATATGCTCCTTGCGTATCTCACCGCCCACCGAGGTTTTTCCCACAATCCAGTCGAGGTCCATGTTGAGCGACGCGCCGTAGACATCGGTCTGGTGATAGTTCTCGCCAGCGTTGGCGCCTTCGCTTCCACGGATGAGCTGGTAGTGGTCCAGGTCGCGATGACCGTAGACCATGGGCTTCAGCACAAGTCGTGTGAGAAACGGACTTTCGCTGTTGCTGAACGGCCGCACATGGGCGCTCACCGAGGCCATGTATCGGCGGGTCTCCTCATACTGGTTGGGAAACTTGGCCGAGTAGAACGTGTTGGCACCATAGTCTTGCGAGCTGATGCCTGCCTGCCAGTCGAGGTCCAATGCCTCCGCGCTCATCGTGCCTTGGTAGAATACGCGTCGTTTTTTGAAGTCGGCGTTGTCGGTTCCGCCATCGCTCTGCACATATCCTCCCGACAGCTGATGGCTCGTGGTGAGCTTGTGGTTGCGGGTGTGCAGCCCGCCCCATGTCACTCCAGCGTCAGCGCCGAAGGTGCCGAAAGAGCCCCCCTGCCCATCTACCCTCACACTGCTCCGCGAGTCGGGACGCGTCACGATGTTGATGGCACCACTGAAGGCCGTAGCCCCAAAGATACGTGCCGAGGCCCCTTCGAGCACCTCGATACGCTCAATGTCGTACAGCGAAACGGGGAAGTCGGCGGCATTGTGTCCGGTCTGAGGACTCGACAGCGGCATGCCATTCAATAGGATGGCAATCTGGTCGAATGTTCCGCCATTGATCGAGATGTCCGTCTGCACACCGAAGCCACCGCGTTGACGGACATCCACGCCCGTGGCTAATTTTAATACGTCGTTGATGGTCTGTGCCTCGGCACGATGAATGTCATCACGCGAGATGACCTCAACAATCTTGGCCGACTGCAGCGCAGTCAGCGGCGCCCTGGACCCGGTCACCTGGACCTCGTCTAAGCGCTGTTCTCCAAAGCTCACCGTGTCGGCTGCGGCCATCGGTTTGGTAGCGATGCCATCGGCCTTGGCGTAGGTCAAGGTCGAGACGCTCAGCACCCCGATGAGCACCTCTTTGCCCAATGCGGCAAAGAGGCTGTAGCCCTTGCGGCTGAAATGCTTGAAGATCAGAGCTTGGCGCTTGTTAAACAATATAGTATTCATAAAGCGCTGGCAAAGGTACAAAAGTTTTCCGAAAAGATGGTCTGTTGTCATAAAAAATCCCGGCATACACTTATGCCGGGATCACCGTTATTGTTGTCAGAAATACGGCCGTCGTCCGACGGCAGGGTACAGATATTTGTCTATACTTTATCAGTCACCCATATAAGTACCTACGAAGAAGATGGCGTTGCTGTTGTTCTCGCTGATGAGATACACAAAGGGGCGGTCGGCATGAAACTCGCCCTTCTCCAACATCATCGGCGGAGCCGTCGTCTCCATGGTTCCTGTCACGGTGACAGCCGTGGCCTTGCTACCTTCCTCGTCGACCTCAATGCGCGCCTTTTGCAGCATTTTGCTGATAAATAGGTTCACCTTCTCACACATATTGGGTATCTGTGCGTAATATCTGCTGAAGGCCCGTTGTATGCCCATGGCTTTCAAGACCTCGTTGAGTTCGGTGGTGTTATTGGTCGTAAACTTCGGCATCTTGATGTCGAGTTCAGTTCTTTGCGCATTGTTGAGCGTCTCTTTCCAGTTGGCCGTCGTCAGAGTGGCCATCACGTCGTCTACCGTTTTTCCTTCCCGGGGCAAGAGCACCATCATGTTCCATGCCGTGCCACTGCCGTAAGGAAGCCACAGCGTGCTGTAAGTGTCGTTATAAGCATATAGTGCCTCGGCCTTGTTATGCATCATTTCAACCTTTACCTTCGCCCCATTGGCGTTGGTAAAGTCTTCGCGCCGGGTTTTCTTGGCGTCAAACTGCTTGGTCCATTTGGCTTGGAAATACACCGCGTTGAGCAGATAGGTTACCGCGTGGGGGTTTAGTGTGTCTACGATTTCAGGTATCATGCCGTTGGTCTGCTTGTTGGTCCAGCCGTTCATTTCCTTCGCCGCGTCCGGTAAACTGAAGTCGAGCGTTTTGGCATTAGCCTTGTAATATGCCGCCATATCCTTGCTAAAGTCGCTCTTGAGCGTGTAGCCTCGGTTGGTGTATATGGCATTCGCGGTTTTGAGCGTCACCTGTCCGTCAAGCTCGGGTGCCTGTGTCATCAGTGTCTGGCACAGTTCATTGATTTCTCGTGCCGTCTTTCCGCTAAGTCCCAATGTATTGGTAATCTCCTCTTGGGTCTGGTCTGTCGCCGCATCGTTGATCATACCCAGCATATAGGTCACGCTGATGGGCGAGAGTATGCAGCTCTTCTTGGTACCGTTTACCTGGTTGACAGTACGGAAGAGGTGAAACGAAAAATCGTTGTTGTTTTCTACGAGCGACTTTTGCGGTGCGGTCAACTGCATGGTTTTAGCCTGGGGCATCATGTAAACCACCCATTCATCTTTGTCCTGTTCTTGCGTAGAGCAGGAGGTAACGGCGGCCAGCAGCAGTACAGCGACTGTCTGCATAGGATACAATCTTAGTTTCATCATCGCGTAATAGTTTTTAGAGATTATACCTATTAAACGCGGAAACGGTCTAAACCTTGCGCCGATGATATGTTTTTTTTTAAGTCGAGTCATGCACTTTTGTGTGTGCCACCCTATCTTCTCCCATCGCTTTCTTCCCCTCCTCACACATCCTGGAGGCTGTGCGGGTGGAATCGTTCAGGTAAGCGCGTCCGATGGTTCTATATAAAATCATCGTATGGTTTAATATAGAACTATTGTATGGTTTAATATAGAATTATCGTATGGTTTAATATAGAATCATATTTCCTCAACGGTGTAGAGGCGGTGCGTGCTGGGGCAAGGGGAGAAGCCGGAGTACGCGTCTCTTCGAAACATGCCATGGCGGAACACGACCGTGCTTTCGTCCTCTTGTCACTACAGGGCATGCATAAGACCATCAGGCTGAGGTAAACGGCCCGTGAACAATGTCGTACCAACGACATCGGGGCGACCGGATGGTCGCCCCGATAGGGTATATGGCTCGATGTATTAGTTGTATATGGCGAGACGGGCGTGACGCGAATAGAGATTCTGGTTGGCCTGTTCCTCGCTGTTGGGAATGCGGAAGAGATAATACTTGCTGTTGGCCGTGAAGTTTGAGCCATCGGGCTGCTTGATGATGCGGTGCCCCTGTGGCACAATGCTACGGTGAACGAGGTTGCCGTTGGCGTCGCTGTAAGTATAGTCGATGGGGGTGTAAGGATATTCCTTGCGCACCACCGACTGCTGGTTGCGAATGATGTCGATGAGACTGAAGCCCTCGCCCCACAGTTCGCGGCGTCGTTCGAGCAATACATCGTCGATGACCTGCTGCTGCGACTCGCCGGTCGTGGCCAACTGTGCGCTACGGGCCGAGCGTACGGCGTTGAGTTTCGCCACGGCACCGCTCACGTCGCCCAATCGGGCACGGGCCTCAGCGTTGATGAGGTAGATTTCGGCCACACGCATCAGCACAAGGTCGCCCACACCGTCTTCGCCCTCAAAGCTGCGAATGCGGAACTTGCGGTTGCGCATATACAGCTCGGTGCTGGTGCTCTTGGCGCTTCCCGGTGGCAGGTCCCAGTAAATCTGTGCCTTGCGGTAGTCGCCGTCGTCGTATTTCTCGTAGAAATAGGGGTCTACGTTGAAACTGAAGTAGTAGATGCCGTCGGTAGTGGTGTCGAGAAAGTGGAAGTGATAAGAGCTGTTGGCCTGGTCTACGGTCTGCGGGTGGCCCCATATCCACTCCTTGTTGTCCACGCTGTTAAATCCGCTTTCCCATTCGCTCTGGCTCATGAGATAGCTGTTGAGTGCCAGCAACTGGTCGGAGTAGTCTTTTGCCTTCTGCCAGTTGCGCGAATACAGGGCAGCGCGTGAGAGCAGTCCGAGCACCACCTGGCGGTCTATCTTCCATTTGGCCGACCGTGTGTAGTTGGCCGGGATGAGGTTGAGCGCGGTCTCCAAGTCAGACAAGGCCTGTCGGTACACCTCGTTGACACTGGCGGCGGGTTTTCCTGTCAGGGCGGTGTTCTCATCGGTGGGCTCCGTGTAAATAGGTACGCAGACGGCACTTGAGTCTTTGTCGATGGCAAAGCTGTAGAGTGAGGCGAAGTGCAGGTAGATATATCCGCGCAGGGCATAGGCCTGTCCCTTGATGCGGTTGATGTCATCCTGCGAACCTTCGGCCTTGTCAACATTGGCTATGATGCCGTTGGCGTTGTTGATGGTTTGATAACCCAGTTCCCAACTTTGGTTTCCCACATAGTTGGTTTTGCCGTAAATGGCCGTCATGGCGTACATGTCACGGTAGCCATAGCGTGTGTTGACCACCACATCGCTGCCCATGGCGTCGGAGGTGAGCTGCATGGCGCTCCATCCTGGGGCGCGGTAGGTGTAATAGGTCTCTTGCAGGTTTTCCCATGCCCCGGCGATCACCTTTTCAGCGTCGGCCGTGGTACTGAATACAGCGTCGGCCGATAGCGCCGTGGTGGGTTCGGTCTCTAAGTCGCACGACACCAGCGTACCGGTGGCTACGAGGCCGATAATGAGTGTATATATATAATGTCTCATGTGATATTCCTTTCTTGCCAAGTGATTTACAGTTTAATGTTGATGCCCAGTGTGATACTCTTCATGGCCGGGTAACGGAAGTAAGTGGTACCGTCAACGGTCTGCTCGGGGTCGAGTCCCTGCTGCTTGGTCAGGGTAAAGAGGTTTTCAGCGGTAACGTTGAGCAGTGCCTCTTGCAGTCCGATGGTTCTTACCCACTGCGCGGGCAGGGCGTAGCTCAGCGACACGTTCTTGAGTTTGAGATAGCTGCGGTTGTTGAGGAACCGGGTAGAGGTGTTGGTCCACGAACTTGCCGGGCTGGTGGTCAGGCGTGGCACGTCGGTGTAGCGGTTGTCTTCGGTCCAGCGGTTGAGCATCTCCGCGCTCCAGGCCGTACCCGATGGACCTTGTGAGAGTAGCGACACCAGGTCGCTGTTGTAGATCTTTCCGCCGATGGCGTAGCTGAAGAAGGTAGACAGCGACCAAGAGCGATAAGTGAGCGTGCTCTGGAATCCACCGGTGACGTCGGGCAGCGAGCTGCCAGCCTTCACCTTGTCTTGTGCCGTGAGCGAAGAGTAGTCGTCGGTGATGTACTTGTTGCCGTTGTCGTCGATGCCATACCACTGTGGGTTGCCGTTGTCGGGGTTTACGCCTGCCCACTCGATGAGGTACCAGTCGTAGAGGCTTCCGCCCTTAACCCACTTCTTGTTGCCACTCCACATTTCGTCGGCGGGAAGCGACGTGATGGTGTTCTTGTAGGTGGTGGCATTGGCTGAGAGTCGCCATTCCCAGTTCTTGGTCTTGATGGGTTGACCGTTGAGCTGTATCTCCCATCCCACGTTCTTCAGTGCGCCGATGTTGGCGTCGATGCTTGAGAACCCTGACGAGGGCACAAGGTCGAGGCTGAAGAGCAGGTCGCTGGACCGGCGATGGAAGAACTCTATGCTACCGTTGAGACGGTTGTTCCAGAGCCCGAAGTCGAGCGCGATATTCAGGTTGAGGTTTTTCTCCCAAGTGAGGTCAGGGGTAGCCAGTCGAGAGGCCACGACTCCCGACTCGCCCAGGTTGTTGGCAATGGAGTAAAGCGCCTGGTAAGCGTAGTAGCCAACATTGTCGTTGCCCTGTGCGCCGTAGCTCACGCGCAGACCGAGATTGTAGAGCCAGCTCTTGGTGGGCTGCATGAATTTCTCTTCAGAAATCTTCCACGAGCCGCCTACGCTCCAGAAGGTACCCCACCGCGTATTGGGCGAGAAGCGCGAACTGCCATCAGAGCGCACGCTGGCCGAGAGATAATAACGGCCGTCGTAGTTGTACTCGCCGGAACCAAAGAATGACAGCATCTTGTAAGCGTCGCTGTTGCCATAAAAACTGGCTAAGGTGCTGGCCGCGTCGGGCTCGTAGAAGCCATCGGCAATGACGTTGGTGCGTGAGCCGCCGAAGTTGCTGGTGTGGTATTCGTAATACTCCTGACCGGCCATGGCGTGTACGTTGTGTACCTGGCCAAAGGTGTGGTTGTAGTGAATGACGTTGTTCACCGTAAAGGTAGTGGCCTCAATGTTCTCCTTTGTAACCGAACCGCCAGTGGTGGCTCCTTCGCCCAGCGCGGGGTTCACATAGTAGTGGTTGGTGCGGTTGCTGTAATCGTAGTTGACCGTGAGCCTGTAAGCCCAGTCTTTCAGCGGTGATAGTTCGACGAACGAGCGCACCGAGAGGTCGTTGCGCGTGATGTCGTTCTTGTCAAGCCCCTGTGTGGCCAGAAGGTTCATCTTGGCAAACGAGTTGGGACGGTAGTCGCCGAAGTCCCAGATGCGGTTGCCGTCATCGTCGAGCAGATAAGCGCCTGTGGTGAGGTCGCGCTGGTAGATGGGGTAGAACGGCTGCAGGTTGCGCGCGAAGCCAATGATGTTACTTGTCATCGAATCGTCCTGCTTGGGATACTGCTGCTTAGAGTGAGTGCCGTTGATGTTCATGCCCACCTTCAGCCATGACTTCACCTGCGAGGCAATGTTGGCGCGGAAGGTATAACGCTTGAAGCCCGACTCGATGTAGGCACCCTGGTCGTCTAGATAACCCGCCGAGAGAAAATACTGCGAGGTACGGCCGCCACCGGTCACGCTGAGGTCGTACTGCTGGAAGTGGGCGTTCTGCGTGAGGGCGTCGTCCCAGTTGTCGTTCCACAGTGCCGTGGCACCGGCTACGAGCTTGCCGTCGGTGCCCACCGGCTGCGGGTAGGCCGTGCCATAGGGGTTGATGCCCAACTGCCCCGTGAGATTGGCCGAGGCGAAACTGTTGGCGTCGGCCAGGCTGTTGCCACTGTCTAATCGCTGGTTGCGTATAGCCTCCCAGTAGAGTTGATAATACTGGTCGGTGGTGAGTTGCTTGTAATCGTCACGGGCACGGCTCGACCATCCGTATTTGGCGCTGAGCTGCACGGTAGCCGGCTGGTCTTGCTTGCCCTGACGGGTAACGATCATGATGACACCGTTGGCGGCGCGACTGCCATAGAGGGCGGCACTGGCGGCGTCTTTCAGTACGGTGATCGACTCAATGTCTTGGGGTGAGATGCTCGATATGCTACCCTCGTAGGGCACGCCATCGACCACGTAGAGTGGGGTGCTCGACGCATTGACCGAGCCCACGCCACGGATGTAGATAGAGGCGTCGCTGCCCGGCTGGCCCGTAGACGAAAACGACTGCAGGCCGGGAACGGTGCCCTGCAGGGCCTTGCTCACGTTGCTCACCAACTCTTTGTCGATGACCTTGCTGTCAACATATCCCACCGAGCCGGTGAAGGTAGACTTCTTGGTGGTGCCGTAAGGAATGGTGATGACCACTTCGTCAAGAGCCTCGGCGTCTGAGGTGAGACTGATGTCGACACGGTTCTTTCCACCGATGCTCACTTCTTTGGTTTGATAACCGATGTAGCTTACCACGAGCACGTCGCTTGCGGCAGCCTGAAGGCTGTATTCTCCGTCAGCATTGGTAATGGCACCATTCTGCGGTTGGCCCTTTATGGCCACGGTCGCGCCGATGAGCGGCTCGCCGTCGCCTTCTACCTTTCCTGTAATGCTGAGGCTTTGGGCCACGATGGTCTGTAGGCCGGTCAGCAAAACAAAGAGTAATCCTAATATTAACCTCTTTTTACCCATATCTATACTATTAATTTGTCTGATGACAATTGCGTTAATTAATGGGTGCAAAGGTAAAAATTAATTAAGGGCCGTTCAATCCCACAAAGGGTGTATATTGTCTACCACAATAATGGTAGGCGAAATACCACGCGCGAGTGATAGGTGGTTCGGGCGAAAAGCCTTACATTTGCAGATAATATATGAGCTGGGGGGATAGACTTATAATAAGTAGACTGAGTTTGCCCCTATAGCGTCTAAAGTAGATGAACTGTTAAACAAGTAATGGAGATGAAGAAGATACGTTTTGCCGTGCTGCTGGTGGTGGCATGGTTTGCCGTGGGCGCCGAAGCCTGCACGTCGGTCTTGGTGTCGGGACGCGCTACGGCCGACGGTCGGCCGCTGCTGCTGAAGAACCGTGATACCGACGACCTCGACAACCTCAATATCATAGGGCGGGGCAGCAAATACCGATACCTTGCCATTGTGGCTGCCAGCGACCTGCCCGGCGAGAGCACGTGGTCGGGGCACAATGAGAAGGGCTTTGCCATCATCAATACGGCGGCCTATAACCTCAATGTGGTGGATGGCAAGATGGCCCACGACGATGGGCAGGACGGCAAGGTGATGCGGCACGCCTTAGGCTCGTGTGCCACGTTGGCCGACTTTGAGCTGTATATAGATAGTCTGAAGAACGCCGGAGCGCTCAACTGTAACTCCAATTTTGGCGTCATCGACGCCCAAGGCGGCTGTGCTTATTATGAGGTAGGCAACCGGGGATTTGTGAAGTTTGACGCCAATGACCCCGCCGTGGCCCCCAACGGCTACCTGGTGCGTACCAATTTCGGGTACACAGGGTTGCATACGCTCGACCAGGGTGTGGAGCGTTTTCAGGCCATTACCGACCTCACCGCGGCGGCGTCGGCCCAAGGCCGACTCTCATGGGAGTTCTTGCTCAGGGAGGTGCCACGCCACCTCACGCACGGACTCACGCAGGTGAATCTCCATGACTTGGAGCCTGCCGACGACAGCAAGCCCGTTTTTGCGAATCTGCGCGACTTCATCCCGCGCTATTACACGGCCTCTGCTGTGGTGATTCAGGGCGTGAAGAAGGGCGAGAACGCATTGGCCACCGTGACGTGGACCATTTCCGGATCGCCACTTACCACGGTGGCATTGCCTTTGGTGCTCACCCCAACAGGCCTGCTGCCACGCACGGTGACGCGCAACGCGGCAGGGTATGCGCCACTGGTACATGCCGGGTTAGACCTCAAGCATCGCCTCTTTCCCAATGACCGTGGCAATGGCCACGATTACATCGACGTGTCGAAACTGATCAACAAGCGTCAAACGGGCATCCTGCAGAAGGTGCGTGTCATAGAAGACGAGACGCTCAGGCGAGGCGAGGCCATGGTAGAGGATTGGCGAAAGCATTTGAGTGAAGCGTCGGTCAAGACTTACGACGATTGGTTTGACGCGTATGTCAGTGAGCAGTACGCGCGTCAGTTTGGCGTAGAGCTGTAAGCGTTTCGCTCCCCCCTATGGTGAACAGAGGGGGAGAAACATAATGTCCAACAGCATATATAATAAGGTGAAGGCTGGTAGGGATTCCCCTATCAGCCTAAAGGCATTTCCCCGAAGCGTTCTTTGGAGAAATGTTTATATTTGCCACTAACTAAATGAAACGACGATGGAAACGAGATTAACACACTTGATGACTACACTGGGAATGATGGTGTTGCTGCTGATGGGCAGTTCATACGCCAGCGCAAAAGACAAAACGGTGAGACGGGGCATGACCAAGGTTGAGGTAGAGGCTGTCTTGGGAAAGCCTAAGACGGTGGCCTTCGACCAGTATGGCGAGACGTGGACCTACCTCAAGTATCGGCCGTTAGACTCGTACGACAAGATGATATTTGTGGGATTCAGCGGCGTGGGCAGGGTTGTGAATTACTCTGAACAGCTGGTAGAACACGATGGCGGCACCACGGATGCCCGTATCTCCGGACCTATGGTGCCAATGATGCCGCCAAGTCAGTATGGAGCGTATATTCCCTATAGCCTGACAGACGGTGAGTTTAACGTGCTCTATCAAAAGGTGAAGGCGGCAAGTTTTGAGGATAATCGGCTTGACCTCATCGAAGTGGCGAGCTTGGCCGCGTACTACACCTGTGGGCAGTGTGCCCGTCTGCTGCAGCTTTTTAACTTTGATGACACCAAATTGCAGGCTTTGCGCTTGATGGCTTCCCATATTGTCGATCCCCAGAATGTGAGCGTGGTGACCGAGACCTTGAGTTTCGACACCAATAAAGACAAAGCCTTGCAGATACTCCGCGGTATCTAATCGATAGTAGAGTTTCGGTACCCCTTAGGGGGAAGGCCGATGGTTGTTGGGGGATGCGGGGGTGTGCAATCGTCTGGCGCAGGCTTTGGGCAAGACGCTTACAGATAGATGTTAGAGCCATCGATGTGTATCATCTCTTCGTCGGCGAGATAACGAAGGGCTCGGTCGATGGCGTCTTGCGGAAGCGTGAGCTGGCGAAGGTCGTATATGCTGTGCGGAGCATGGTCGGAGAGAAGGTCGAGTATTTGCTGACGTGCCTTCTCATCGGCTGCTGAGGTGTCGGTATCCTGACGGTTTTCGAGACACACGTCGCATATTCCGCAGTCGTTGGAGTTGGTTTCACCGAAATAGCGCAGCAGTTGTCGGCTGCGGCAAACCGACGCGTTGGTGGCATATTCTATCATGGCGTCTATGCGCTTGATATATTGCTCCTTGCGGTCTTCGTAGACCACGCGTGGCAGCACCACGTCAGCAGCGTCTACGCGGTCGCGCTGGTAGGTGATGAAGGGTGTCTTGCGTTGGGGAATGAAATGCAGGATACGGCGCTGGCTGAGTGTCTTGAGTATCTGGTAGGTCTGCTGGCGACCAGTGCCTGCCTGCATGGCAACGAGCGCCTCATCGATATAGACATAGTCGGTGAATAGTCCGCCATAGTTGCGCAGCAGCGCGGTGATGACAGCCTCCTCCTGGGGAGGCGTGTCGCGTAGCCGGTAGAGTTCGTTGCGGCCGAGCAAGAACATCACTCGTGCGCTGGCGTCGGGGTCTACTTCATATACGATGTAGCCTGCGTTTTCGAGTAGACGCAGGGCAGAATGTACGACGGTGGGGAAATAATGATAGGTAATGCTGAACTTGTCGATCTCAAACGCGAAGGTATGTCCGGCACCGCTGCCTACACCAATTTGGTAGTAGTAGGCCAGATGCTCATACACGTCGCTGATGTATTCCTTAGGCGGAAAATTGTCGTCTATGCGCTTGGTGAGTTTGCGCCGGTCGCTGTCGTTCCACAGTAAGACGGCGTAGGCTTTCTTGCCGTCGCGCCCCGCACGCCCTGCCTCTTGGAAATAAGCCTCGATGGAGTCGGGGCAGTCGATATGCACCACCACACGCACGTCGGGTTTGTCGATACCCATGCCGAAGGCGTTGGTGGCCACGATTACCCGTTTTTCGTTGTTGTGCCACAGTTTCTGCCGCTCGTCTTTCACCGAGGGTTCGAGCCCGGCATGGTAGAAGGTCGACGATAACCCGTTTTGCTCCAACATGGCAGAGATGTCTTTGCAGCGTTTGCGGCTGCGTACATAGACAATGGCTGAACCAGATACCGCGCTGAGAATATGCACCAGTTCGGTCTCCTTGTCGGTTGTGGTACGAACGACGTATGCCAGGTTTTTGCGCTCAAAACTCATGCGGAACACCCTGTTCTCGCGAAAGCTGAGTTGCTGCTGGATGTCGTCGATGACCTGTGGAGTGGCTGTGGCGGTAAGCGCCAGCACCGGAGCCTCGGGCTTCAGTTTCCTGATAGCGGCAATATTCAGGTACGAAGGACGGAAGTCGTACCCCCACTGACTGATGCAGTGTGCCTCGTCGACCGTGATGAAGCTAACGTTGATGTGCTTGAGCTTGACTTGGAAAAGCGGAGAGCCTATGCGTTCGGGCGACACGTAGAGCAACTTGACGCCACCGAAGATACAGTTTTCCAGCGTCTTGACAATCTCTGCGCGCGCCATGCCCGAGTAGATGGCCGCCGCCTTGATGCCACGGTCGCGCAGGTGCTGCACCTGGTCTTTCATCAGCGCGATGAGGGGGGTAACCACAATACACACGCCTTCCATGGCTAATGCCGGCACCTGAAAGGTGACAGACTTGCCGCCACCGGTGGGCATGAGCCCCAGCGTATCGTAGCCATCCCCGATGCTGTTGATGATTTCGCGCTGAATGCCGCGGAAATCATCATAGCCCCAGTATTGTTTCAGAATCCGTTGGTAAATGTCAGCGTCCAAAGTGTGATGAGACTTAGGGGTCCAACAAATCGTCCTCAGCGGGACGGATGTCTTCTATCTGCAGCTGTACTTGGTTGCGCTTGAAGACATTGTCTTCGAGGGTATAGGCAATGTCAAACGACCGTTTCGACTTGATATATCGTGCCGAGGCACTTTGTCCGAAGGCAATGCCATTGACCACGGTGCCCGACTTGGAGTCTACCAGTTCCAGTTTGATATGCTCTTGCGCTCGTCCCACTACCTTGCTTGTGCCGTAGTCGTACACGCTTCGTGTGCAGAAGAGTGGCTTTTGGTTGCCCGGCCCAAAGGGTGAGAACCGCTTGAGGTCGTTGTGAAGTCGCTTGGAGATGTCCTTGAAGTCTACCTCCGCGTCGATGTTGAGCATGGCTTCGGTCTGTTCTGGCAGTATATGCTCTTCCACATACTGATGGAATCTGTCTCTGAATATCTTGACGTCGTCCCAGCGGAGCGTCAGTCCTGCCGCGTACGTATGCCCGCCGAAGTTGATGAGCAGGTCGCGACACGCCTTGATGGCACTATAGACATCAAATCCCATGACCGACCGTGCGGAGCCTGTGGCAAATTCTCCATCGCGTGTAAGCACCACGGTAGGGCGGAAATACATCTCGGTGAGCCTTGACGCCACAATGCCGATAACGCCTTTCTTCCAGTTTTCGTCGTAGAGCACGATGCTCGACTGGTGGCCTTGGCTCTCGAGTTTTGAGACGATATTGTTCGCCTCCTCAGTCATTTGCTTGTCAATGTCTTTGCGTTGCTCGTTGTACTGGTCGATGTGCTTGGCCTTGTTTAGGGCTGTGCTGAAGTCTTTTTCTATCAGTAGGTCCACGCTCTCCTTGCCGTTTTCCATGCGTCCCGAGGCATTGATGCGTGGCCCGATCTTGAAGACAATGTCGCTCATCGAGATGTCGCGCCCATTTAGTCCGCATATATCGATGATGGCTTTCAGGCCGATATTGGGGTTCTGGTTGAGTTGTTTCAATCCGTGATAGGCCAGGATGCGGTTCTCATCGGCCACATGCACAATGTCCGCGGCTATGCTCACGGCACAGAAGTCGAGTAGGGGAATGAGTCGGGAAAAGGGGATGCCATTGTTTTTGGCGAAGGCTTGCATAAACTTAAAACCTACGCCACAGCCACACAGTTCCTTAAAGGGGTAGGTGTCATCCGGGCGTTTGGGGTCGAGAATGGCCGCGGCAGGCGGCATCACCTCGTCTGGAACGTGATGGTCGCAGATGATAAAGTCTATGCCCAGGCTTTTGGCATAGGCGATCTCGTCTATGGCCTTGATGCCGCAGTCGAGAATAATAATCAGTTTAACACCTGTTTCTTTCGCATAGCTTATTCCTTTTTGGCTCACTCCATATCCCTCGTCGTAGCGGTCGGGGATATAATAGTCGATGTTGGAATAGAACTGTTGCAGAAACTTATACACCAGCGCCACCGCCGTGCAGCCATCCACGTCGTAGTCGCCATAGACCAAGATACGTTCTTTGCGCCCCATGGCATCGTTCAGTCGGTCTACCGCCACGTCCATGTCCTTCATGAGGAAAGGATTGATGAGGTCGGCGAGTTGAGGCCTGAAAAATCGCTTGGCGGCACTCTCCGTGGTAATGCCACGCCTGATGAGAAGCTGCGCCAATATAGGGCTCATGTTTAGCTTATCGCCTAATTCTTGGGCTTGTAGGGTTTCGTCTGGTGTCGGTGGGTCATATTTCCATTTGAAATGCATTATGGGTTTTATTTTATTCTGCTTCAAAGATACACATTTTTCAAACAAAACGATAGGACGGGAAAGTTAAAAGTTAAAAAACGTACACACAAAAAGCCGCAACGCTTCACCTTCTTTCAGTGAGGCCGGGTGCTGTATCAGCTGTGTTGCCAGGCGCAATGGGGCTGTTGATGAGTGCTTACCCCATGGTTTATGGTATACGCGAGTCGGGATAAGATGAGTATGTATACAGTCGCCCTCGGCTGAGAGACTGAATCGGGTCATTGGCATAGATGGCAGCTATGAGCCCCCAAGCTGCCGTTTCAACAGCCTTTCGCGCCTATGGCAAGGACGGGCGGGCTAAATGAGACAGCCCAAGTCACGGGATGATTCTATATAGAACGATATGATGGTTTCATATAGAACCATCGGATGGTTTTATATAGAATTATCGAATGGTTTTATATAGAATCATCGGGCAGCCCCGTGCGAACGGTAGGGCGTAGGCATGGAGATGGGGCGACGTGCGGGGTGGTCACCGTGGCCAAGAAAGTGGCTTGGGCAAGACGCCACGGAGGATATGTGGATACGGATACAAGGGGCTGGTGCCACGGGGGCAAGCTACACTGGCTGTGCAACGACACAGGAGAGGCGATCGCTTTCTGTAGGGGGTGAACGTTGATGGCAGAGGCAGCCGGGAACTGTTTGCATGCTCATCTTATCCCGGACTCGCGTATGGTATAAAAAAAAACATGGTTTATGATGTGTAACCCCATGGTTTATATACAACAAACCGCCCTCTGGCATCAGCCAGAGGGCGGTCTACTATTCTTGTTATGCCTACTTTTGGAGTTTGGCGTATGCCTCATCGAAGGCCTTGGGGTGCTTGGCCAAGAAGCAGATGTTTACCAAACAGTTGGCTACGAGCTCTGCGTCATTGAGGTCAACCCCTTTGTCGCGCGACACATCTTTGCCGAGACATACCTCCCAGTTGGCGTCAAAGTCTCGGTCTTCGGCGCCTACATAATGCTCGTCGCCCTTAGACCCCGGCATGATCTTATACCTGATTCCGCGTTTAGACGGCACGGGTTTCATGCTACGCAGTATGTCGTAAGCCTGCTTCAGCGGGTCTCTGTACTTGGCAGTGCCTGGATACATGTCCGCGATAACAGGCATGATCTCGTCAAAGTCGTAGGCTTGAATGAGTTCGTATAGTCTCATAGCTTGTGTAATTATACTTTATAATAATAGGTGTTGCGCCGAAGGGCGAATGTCTGTCTTACCTGTCGTTTTAGAACTTTGCCATCTTGATGGCGTCTATGGCACACTCGTCGCCCTTGTTGCCGAGCCGTCCGCCGCTACGATCCTTGGCTTGCTGCAGGTCGTTGGTGGTAAGCAATCCGTAAATCACGGGAATGTTCTGCGAGGCGTTGAGGCGTGCAATGCCGTAGGTCACGCCCTGGCAGATGTAATCGAAGTGAGGAGTTTCACCACGAATGACGCTGCCAAGGATGATGATGGCGTCAAAGCCGTCGTTCTTGCACATCTGCTGAGCGCCATACACCAGCTCGAAGCTTCCGGGCACGGTCTTCACGTGTATGTTCTCAGGCAGGGTGCCATGCTTCTGCAGGGTGGTCACGGCACCGTTGAGCAGGGCACCGGTGATCTCTGGATTCCACTCGGCCACAACAATGCCGAAACACATGTTGCTGGCGTCAGGAATCTTGCTGAAATCGTAATCGGAAAGGTTGTGAAGTGCTGTTGCCATTTACTTGGTTACCCTTTCTATGTATTTGTCAATCTCACCGCTCTGGGCGAGGGCTGAGTTGACATATTTGTTTTTAATGCTCTGATAGAGTTTCAAAGCGTCTTCCGGTTTGTTTTGTGACTCTAACAGCTGGCCGGCCTGGAGTAAGAACGAGGGAGAGAGGCTGTAGTTCACGCCGTCCTTTGCGGCCTTGTCAGCTTTGGCGGCAGCTTCCTTCAGTTTGCTCACAGCCTTGTCGATCTGTCCTACGTGCGCATAGGCATTGCCCAAGGCCTCGATGGCGGCAGGACTTACCATAGCGTCGTCAGCAGGACTGTATGCTTCGAGATACTTCACGGCATCCTGCCATTTGCCCAAGTAGGCATTGCTAAGTCCGGCATACAGGTTGGCTAAGTTGCCAGCGTCAGTGCTGCTATAGTCAGAAGCGATCTTCGCGAATCCAACAAATCCTGCGCCGTCACCATTGAGCGCTTTGTCGAACTGCTCAGCATTGAAGTATTCCTGGCCGCGCGCAATCATTGTGCTGGCCTTCTCTTCGCGTGGTTCACCGATGAATGACTTGTAGCAGAAGAAACCAGCCACGATAACGATCAGCGCAACCACTGCCACTAAAATAGCCTTCTTGTTTTTATCGAAGAAGGCTTCTGACTTCGAGGCAACCTCGTATGTTGCCTTTTCATTTTTGTTTGCCATTATTTTTGTTGTTTTTGTTATTGTCGGTAAATCTTCGCAAAATTACCATTTTTATCCCATATATTGAAATTTCTTCCGTTCTTTTTTCGTTTTCCATCTTAAATCCAGTAACTTTGCACGAAAGGGAAAGCATCATTACGTTCTCCCTTGAGATTATTCGGCGCAAAGCTATGATACTTCAGCATATTTCCATCATCAACTATAAGAATATCCGTTCGGCGAGTCTCGACTTCTCTCCCAAGATCAATTGCCTCATCGGCAGTAACGGGGAGGGCAAGACCAACGTCCTGGACGCGATATATTATCTCTCGTTCTGTCACAGTTGTTTTACCAATATCGACGGGCATGTCATTACACATGACCAAGACTTCTTCGTGATCGAGGGTGACTATGCGACCGAGGATGACGGCATAGAGAATATCTATGCTGGCATGAAGCGTGGGAAGCACAAGCATTTCAAGCGCAACCGAAAAGAATATAAGAAGTTTTCGCAACATATAGGACTCATCCCGCTCATCTTTGTTTCGCCTTCTGATACCATTCTTGTGGATGGTGGAGGAGAAGAGCGGCGGCATCTCATGGATGTAGTGATCTCTCAGTTCGACCATCTCTATCTTGACGCTTTAGCGCGCTATAATAAGGCTGTGCAGCAGCGTAACGCGCTGTTGAAAATGGAGACAGACCCCGACCCCTCGTTGATGGAGATCTGGGAACAGGAGATGGCGACACAGGGCGAGGTGATCTATGAGAAGCGCAACAGGTTTGTTACGGAATTTGTTCCGGTGTTTCAAGATATTTACCGTACCATTTCCGGCGATAAGGAGACCGTGTCTTTGCGTTACGTGTCTCACTGCCAGCGTGGCCCGCTGCTGGATGTGATACAGCGCGACCGCTTTCGCGACCGCGCCATAGGCTACAGTTTGCATGGTGTGCATCGTGACGATCTGGAGATGCTCATTGGTGATTATCCCATGAAGCGGGAGGGCAGTCAGGGGCAGACCAAGACTTTTGTGCTGGCGTTGAAGCTTGCCCAATTCGATTTCTTGCGTCGCACCACCTCCAACACCACGCCCTTGCTGTTGCTCGACGACATTTTCGACAAGCTCGACGCCCGTCGTGTGGAGCAGATCGTGAAGCTTGTTTCTGATTCCCGATTCGGGCAAATCTTCATTACAGATACCAACCGCGACCACTTGGACCAGATTCTCAGTCACAGCAACCAGGACTACAAACTCTATGATGTGCATGAGGGTAACATCGAAGAAAGGGCCGTTTGACGCTCACCCCATAACGCTACGCCTATGTTTAGAAAAGAAGTAAAGTCGATAGACGAGTTATTGCAGCGTTTCCTCCGTGAGGAAGGGTTGGAGACGCCATTGCTTCAGCAGCGTGTTGTCAGTGCTTGGGAAACGGTGGCAGGGGCTATGGTGGCACGTTATACCGGTGAAAAATATATCAAGAACCAGATGCTGTTTGTCAAGATCACCAACCCTGCCTTGCGCCAGGACCTGAGCATGATGCGTGGCCAGTTGGTCAAGCGGCTCAATGAGGCCGTGGGGGCATCTGTGATTACTGATGTAAGGGTGTACTGACGGTTGGGTTGGCTTGCCGTTGCCAAGGTTTTCGTGTCGGTAGGTTTGCGACGGCTTAGGCCTCATCTAACACATTTAACAGCATTGCCCACCCCAGCGTGGCAGGCTACAAACTACAGCACCTCGTCCATATTGATGTCCCATGGCTCCGTGGGAACCTTTTGCACCTTCTGGAAGTCGAAGCATACACCTATCTTATATGTATGTTTCAGTTGAGGTAGCAACCGGTCGTAATAGCCTTTCCCACGTCCCATCCGATGTCCTTGGGCGTCAAAGGCCATACCCGGAATGATGGCCACGTCTATCGTCGCGTAGTGGGTAAAGCGTTCGCCTATGGGCTCTAATATATGAAAAGAGGGCTCTTCGGCCAGGTCTTGGCGCCCGGTATAGCGTCTCAGTTCCAACAATCCCTCCCCGATGATCTTCGGCAGTACCACCGTTTTGCCTGTTGCTACCAGCTGGTCGGCCAAGGCGTGCGTGTCTACCTCGTCGGGCAATGAATAGTAGAGCAATACCGTTTGCGCGCCTGTCACCTTTGGGTGCCGCAGCACACGGGCGGCAACCTCTTTCGACATCTCCTCCAATTCTTGGTCAGCGTATTGTCGCTTGGCTTGGCGCATGGCCTTTCTTAACGCGCTTTTCTCCATGTTATAGGTTGTTTTTCGGTAGCAGGGCTCAGTGCCATCAGCTCCTCACGCCGGCTATCAGGTTTTGCCCGAGTCGCAGGTGTTGGTAGGGCGTGGTGGCCATGGCCACCTTCCCTGCCTTCTTCTTGGCCACCTTCTGAGGTGCCTTGGGGAAGGCGGCATTGTTCTTGAACACCCTCAGGGTCGTCAATATCACGGGGTCATCGATATTGACATATTGGTTCCATGCCTGTTCGTCGAGCATGTTGTAGATGATGCGGCTGTTGATCGAACGCTCAAGCAGCGAGTGACTCTTCTTGATGAGCAGGTTGCGGCGCCGCAGTCCACGTTGGTCCGCATAATCCACAAACTGTTCCACCGTGTGCTGCTTCTTCAGGTAGCCCGCCAGTTTGAGCACGTCCTGGAACTCCTTCAGCTTCTGTCGGTTGTTGTCCGTATAAGTAAACGCGTACTGCAAGATAAGTCCGCTCATGGCAGCCTGCTTGAAGTAAGAAGTCACGTCGGTGGTATCTTCGGGTACGAAGATGTCGGGCGTAATGCCCCCACCGCCGTACACCACTCTTCCGATGCCGGTATGGTAGGCTGGGCCGGTGTGCTTGATGCTGTCGCGTGAGAAGAACTCACCGTGCTGGTAGCGCGAGATGATATCAGCCGCGTAGTTGGGATCCTCGCCGTCTGAGTATGGTTTTTGTATGCATCGGCCCGAGGGCGAATAGTAGCGGGCGATGGTGAGGCGAATCATGCTGCCGTCGGGGAAGGGTATCTGCTGCTGCACCAATCCCTTGCCAAACGAGCGGCGCCCGATGATGGTAGCGCGGTCGTTATCCTGCATGGCGCCAGCGAAGATCTCTGATGCCGATGCCGAGCCTTCGTTGATGAGCACCACCAGCGGCATGGTCTGGTAAGCGCCGTGGCCGTCTGAGCGGTATTCCTGTCGGGGCGACTTACGGCCTTGGGTGTACACGATGAGTTTCTTGGCCGGCAAGAACTCGTTGGCCATCTGTACAGCGCTCTGCAGGTAGCCGCCCGTATTGTCGCGTAGGTCGATCACCAGGTTGGTGAAGCCTTGCTGCTGCAGGTTGGCCAAGGCGATGAGCAACTCCGGGTAGGTCTTCTCTCCAAAGTTCTTCACTTTGATATATCCGGTGTTGCTATCAAGCATATACGCAGCGGTGACAGTCTTCATGGGTATCTCGCCGCGGGTAATGTCAAACGTGAGTACCTTGCTTGAGCCATAGCGTTTCACGCCTACCTTCACCTTCGAGCCCTTGGGCCCCTTCAGTCGGTGCATGGCCTCTTCGTTGGTCACCTCCTTGCCCACAAACTTCTTGCCGTCTACGGCCACAATCTTGTCGCCAGCCAGCACGCCCGCCTTCTCAGCCGGTCCGTTTTTGATGACATTCTGCACGTGGATGGTGTCCTCGCGAATGGTAAACTCAATGCCCACGCCCGAGAACGAACCCTTCAGGTCGTCTGTGGTGGCCTGCACATCCTTGGCACTGATGTACACCGAGTGCGGGTCGAGTTCGAGGAGAATCTGCGGTATGGCTTTCTCCACCAATGAGTCGATGTTCACTTTGTCTACATACTGGTCATCGATGATGCGCAGCAGGTTGTTGAGCCGGTTGCTTCCATTGTTGATGATGGTCAGTCGGTTGCCCGAGAAATGATTGGCATAGAAAGAGCCGATCACAATGCCGATAACCACGCTGATGGCCATCAGCAGGGGCATAAACCTATATTTGTTTTCGCTTTTCATTGCTTTATCGTGCTTCGCCTTGATACGGTGTTGTGTCGCTATGTGGGGTTAGAAGTGTGCGTGGGGCGGGTCAGAGTGTCTTCATGTCTCTGAACACCACCTCAATGCCTGCGCGTTCGAGCAGTTTGAGCCCCTCGTCCAATCGGTAGCTCTCCCCGTACACCACGCGCTTGATGCCGGCCTGGATGATGAGTTTCGCGCATTCTATACAGGGTGCCGCGGTGACATAGAGCGTCGACCCCTCGCTGTTGTTGTTCGAGCGGGCCAGTTTGGTAATGGCGTTGGCCTCGGCGTGCAGCACGTAGGGCTTGGTGACATCGTTGTCATCTTCGCATACATTCTCAAACCCGCTGGGGGTGCCGTTGTACCCGTCGCTGATGATCATCTTGTCTTTCACCACTAATGCGCCTACCTTACGGCGCTTGCAGTAGGAGTTTTCGGCCCAGATGTTTGCCATACGCAGATAGCGTGCGTCGAGCAGGTCGTGCTTGGCGTCTTGCATGGTGTCCTCTTGTCTTTCCATGAGGTGATGTTGTGTAAGGTTATTTCTTTTTGATACCGTTGCGTTCGAGCAGGGCGTCAATGGTAGGCTCCTGCCCCCTGAAGCGTCGGTAGAGTATCTGGGGAGGTTCGGTGCCCCCCTTCGAGAGTATCTCATCGCGGAAACGTTGTGCCGTCTTCGCGTCGAAGATGCCGTTTTGCTTGAACACGCTGAACGCGTCGGCGTCAAGCACCTCTGCCCATTTGTAGCTGTAGTAGCCGGCCGCGTACCCACCGGCCATGATGTGTGAGAACTGCACGGTCATGCAGGTGTCGGTCAGCTGCTCAGAGACCTGCGCCTTCTGCCAGGCCTGTTTCTCAAAAGAGATGATGTCTTGGTCAAAGGCCTCACGCTGGGTGTAATAGGCCATGTCGAGCAGTCCGAAGCTCACCTGTCTCATGCAAGCGTATGCCACATTGAAGTTGCGGCTGTCGATGACGCGCTGGATGAGGTCGTCGGGAATGGGCTCGCCCGTCTGGTAGTGGAAGGCGAAGGTGCTGAGAAAGTCTTTCTCCACCGCGTAGTTTTCCATAAACTGTGAGGGCATCTCCACAAAATCCCACCACACATTGGTGCCTGAGAGACTCTCGAAGCGTGCGTTGGCGAGCATTCCGTGCAGGGCATGGCCAAACTCGTGCAAGAAGGTCTCCACCTCACTGTGCGTGAGCAATGCCGGCTTGGTGGGCGTGGGTTTGGAGAAATTCATCACCACACTCACGTGCGGACGCACGTTCTCGCCCTCGTTGGTGATGTATTGGCCCTGAAACTCGGTCATCCATGCGCCGTCTTGTTTTCCGGCGCGCGGGTGGAAATCGGCATAAAACACCGCCAGGTAACTGCCGTCGCGGTCGAACACCTCATAGGCTTTGACGTCGGGGTGGTACACCGGGATGCTGTCGTTAGGCGTGAAGGTAATGCCGTAGAGCTTGTTGGCCAAGCCAAACACGCCGTCGATGACCTTGTCCAGCTGAAAGTAGGGGCGCAGCATCTCGGCGTCGATGTTGTATTGCTCCATCTGCAACTTGTGCGCGTAATAGGAGAGGTCCCAGGGACGCAGCTCAAAGTCTTCGCCCTCCATCTCGCGGGCCTTGGCCTTCATGGCCTCCACCTCTTGCTCGGCGGTGGGCTTGTAGGCGGCAATGAGGTCGTCGAGCAATTTGTACACGTTGGCTGCCGTGGCTGCCATGCGGTGCTTCAGCACGTAGTCGGCATAGGTGTCGTATCCCAGCAGCTGCGCGGTCTCGCGGCGCAGGTTTACCAGTCGTTTGCAAATGTCGAGGTTGTTGGCGTCGTTGTCGTGCGTACACTCCGTGTTGCGTGCCATGTATAGTTTCTCGCGCAGGTCACGGCGTGTGGCGTAGGTCATGAAGGGGATGAAGCTTGGCGATTCGAGCGTTATCACCCATCCGTCGAGATTGCGTTCGCGGGCAGCCTCGGCGGCGGCGTCAACGGCCGTCTCAGGCAGTCCGTCAATCTCTGCTCGGTCTGTCAGGTGCAGGGTGTAAGCCTTGTTTTCCTTGAGCAGGTTTTGTGAGAATTGCAGCGCCAGCAGGCTGCTCTCCTCGGTGAGCTGGCGCAGGCGTTCCTTGCCGGCCTCGTCGAGCAGGGCACCGCTACGCACAAAGCTGTCATACATTTTCTCAAGCAGCGTCTGCTCCTCGGGGCTGAGGGCGCCGTGGTGCTCATACACATATCTCACCCGCTCAAACAGGCGGGGATTGAGCATCACGTCGTTGCTGTGGTTGGTGAGTATGGGGCTGAGTTTCTGCGCCAACTCTTCCATGCGGTCGTTGGTGTCGGCACTCATCAGACACGAGAACACCGTCGATACGCGGTCGAGCAAGTCATAATAGTGCTTGCCTTTAGACAGGTCTTCTACCGATATGGTATTGTCGAATGTGGGCGTGTCGGGGTTGTTGACTATCTTGTCAATCTGCTCATTATCACGGCGAATGCCTTCCATGAAAGCTTCTTCGAAGTCTTCAAAACGCAGTTGATCAAAGGGTACGGTATCATGTGGAGTTCCGTATGGCTCCATCAATGGGTTCTTTCTGAGCTGAGCTTCAGTCATATTCTCTCAATCTTTCTCTAATACGATATGCAAAGTTAGCAAAAAGATTGAACACCTTATCTATATAAGTAATATTTAACTTTACAATTCTAAAATCATTCTTCAGCAGTCAGCATTGGGCTCAGCAGAATCATCGTGGAGCTAAGGTCGTGAGAGGGGGGCACCGCTTTCTGTCTCCGTGAGGCACCATGCCTTGGTGATGCCTCACCGCAGAGCCCTTAGGGGAAGTGGGTGGGAAAAGCGAGATGAGAGCATGCATAGATACATGCAACAGAAAAAAAGACAGAGCGCCACCTTATTATTACCGAGGCCGTCATTGCCCCGGCACGGTGCCCTCAGCCTGTCAGCCTGGCGCGATGCCCCCATCATGGCACGCTATTGGGCACATGGCTTCTGATGGGGGGTGACGGTGTATGGCACGCGAGGTATGTAGACCGGCTATGGCTTTACGGTGAGAGCCTGGTTGACGTATTGTACGACCGTCGTAGAATTGACACTCGTGTCTACGGTCAGCGTGCTGTTGCCGTAGCGCAGCGTGCAGGGTCCGCCCGAGAGCGAGTGGATGGTGGCTTCGGCGAGCTGGCCGTTGGCCCACGAGAGGTCTACGGTGAAGTTGCCACGGGCACGTATGCCCGTCATGCGACCGTCTTTCCAGGCGTCGGGCAGGGCGGGCAAGAGGTGGATGGTTCCCGTGTGGCTCTGGAGTATCATCTCGGTGATGCCGGCCGTGCCGCCGAAGTTGCCGTCGATCTGGAAGGGCGGATGCATATCCCACAGGTTGTCGGCCGTACCGTTTTTCAGCAGGTTGCCATAGAGCAGGTAGGCGTGGTTGCCGTCGTGCAGGCGAGCCCACTGGTTGAGTTTCCAGCCCATGCTCCAGCCTGTGGCGCCGTCGCCACGATGTTCGAGCACCACCTTGGCCGCTTGAGCGAGGGCAGGCGTGGTCAGCGGACTGATGCTGCTGCCCGGATGCAGGCCGAAGAGGTGGTTGACGTGGCGGTGGTGGTCGTTGGGGTCGTCGATGTCGGTGCTCCATTCCAGCAGCTGGCCGTAACGCCCTATCTGGTAGGGCACCAGGTGGTCGAGCACTTCCTGCCATTGCGCGGCCTCGGCGGCGTCTACGCCCAGCAGGCGCGATGCCTTGATGGCCTCTGTGAGCAGTTCGCGAACGACGGCATGCGAGAAGGTGGTTCCCTCATCCACCGAACCGTGTTCGGGCGAGGTCGTTGGGGCGGCGGTATAGGTGCCGTCGGGCTTCTTCCAGAGAAAATCCTGGCAGAACTCCGCCGCGCCTTTGATGAGCGGATAGCCCTCACGGCGCAGCCAGTCGAGGTCGCGCGTAAAGTCGTAATACTCCCACAGGTGTGTGGCCAACCACGGACCGGCCACCGGACACAGGTTCCACGACATGTCGGTGTCGCGCAGCGGGGCGGTGAAACCAAAGGGGTTGGCCGATATCGAGGTGGTCCATCCCCGTGCGCCCCAATAGCTTTTGGCGGTAACGGCACCGGCCTTCACCTGCGTCTTGATGTAGTCGATCATGGGCTGCATACACTCTTGCAGGTTGGCTTGCATGGCGGGCCAGTAGTTCATCTGGATATTGATGTTGTTGTGGTAGTCGCTGTGCCAGGGAGCGTCGATGTTGTTCGACCATATACCCTGCAGGTTGGCGGGCAGATTGCCTGCGCGCGACGAAGCGAGGAGCAGGTAACGTCCGTATTGGAAATAGAGCGTTTCGAGATAAGGGTCGGGCATGCCGTGCCTATAGTCTTTCAGCCGCTGTGCCGTCTCCTTCGCGAGCTGTGGCCGGGTGTTGCCCAGTTCAAACCGCATTCGGCCAAACAGCGGCGTATAGTCAGCCAGATGGCGCTTGAGCAGTTGGGCGTACGAGCGCTTTGCGGCGGCGCCCATCCACTGGGTGGTGGTGCTCACGGGGTCTACGCCCACGTAGGTCTTCGGGGCGTTGAAGTCGGGGTCGAAGTTCATCTTGTAGTCGGTGTCTGCCGTCAGTATGAACATCACCTCGTCGGCACCCTTCACGGCCAGTCGGTTGGCAGGGTCTTTCACCACCTTGCCTCCCTTGGTCACCATCTTGACACGCACGCAAAACCGCATGCCGTTGTTGTCTATCGTAGCCACGTACACCAGGTTCTTGCCCTGGGTCACCACCGCATTGCCCGTGGCCAAGGGGTTGGGCTTATAGGCCAGCGTGAGGTTCTGCTGCCCGCGCTTGCTGGCTGTATAGCGCATGACAAGTACGTTGTCGGGATACGAGCAAAAGGTCTCGCGCTGATAGCGTACGCCGTCTTTGACAAACGATACCCGGGCGACAGCCGAGTCGAGCGACAACACACGGCTGTAGCCGCTGATGCCTTCGGGCTTGACGCCTGTGGCAATATGCAGTTCGCCCATGGTGGTGAACGTGCCAAAGCGCCATGGCGTTTCGTCGTTGGCCTCATACGACACCACGCCGTTCATGTTACGCCTCGTCAGCTGGTCGGCCAACTGCTTGTTGCCATCGCTAAAGGCCTGCCTGATCTGTGGCAGCGCGTCAACCCCCCGCTTGTTCACGTTCCAGTAGTAGGCGGTGCCCTTGGAGGTGTTGGGCCCACCTAACCACAGCGTCTTTTCGTTGAGAGAGATGCGCTCGGTCTCCACGGCGCCAAACACCGATGCCCCGATGTTGCCGTTGCCAATGGGCAGCGAGGCGTTTTCCCATTGTGGGTCTATCTGCGAGGCAGCCTTAAAGCCGATGTTTACCTTGCCGTCGTATCCGGCGGGCTTGCCATAATACCATGGTTGGGCACCCTGAAGGGTGGTGGGGGTGTTAAAACGTACTTGCATCAGGGGCTGCTGACCCGAGGCAGTGAGGCCGAGCAGACTGGCCAATACGGTGATATGTAAATGCTTTCTCATAGAAATGTGATGGTGCAAATGGTGTTTTTAGTCTATCCTACCTAACGTCTCTCTTGACCAAATATTATATCGGGCGCAAAAAAAACGTCGCTTACGCCCGTCGCGAAGCAATGTTTTGCCGGTCGGCGCGTTCGCTTCGGTGAGATAATTGCTATCAAGCGATGGGATGATTTCATATAGAATCATTTTGTGGTTTAATATAAAACCATCGGATGATTTCATATAGAACCATCGGATGGTTTAATATAAAACCATAAAGCCATAACGCCGCAGTCATGGCGCGTGCATGTGCTTGTCGCCGCACGAAAGCCAAGGTTAGGCGTTGGCTTCAAGGCAGTTTGGCCCCCTCGTAACCTTGGAGGGGCAATAAAACAAAACCGCCCTGCCTCACGGCAGAGCGGGTCATTACTAAGAGAATTTTATGCAAAAAAAGTACTGATCTTATCCATGTAAAACCTAAAATACTAACCTAATTACCTCATATGAAACTCAGGACCGCTGTCCTTGTTCTTGTTTTCTGACGCAAAGATAGTGGAGTTGGGGCAACGGGAGAAATTTATTCAGCGAAGCTCGACTTTTGTTCAGCCAACACATAACACTTAATAAGTATTTACCTCGGTTTACACTTTTTTAGTCGTTCATTTGGTTTTTATGGATGCTTTTTGTTACCTTTGCGCCAAATTAACAAACCTTTTATTATATGTGTGGAATAGTAGGATACATTGGAAATCGTGATGCTTACGAAATATTGATAAAGGGACTTCACCGCCTGGAATACCGTGGCTACGACTCGGCAGGGGTGGCTCTGATTAACTACAACGACGAACTCAATGTATACAAGGCCAAAGGCAAGGTGAGCGACCTTGAGACCGCGGCCCAGGGTAAGGATGTGACGGGCGAGGTGGGCATTGCCCATACGCGATGGGCTACCCATGGCGAACCGTCGGTGCGCAACGCGCATCCCCATGTGTCCAATTCGGGCGACCTCGTTATTGTGCATAACGGTATCATCGAAAATTTCACCGTGCTGCGCGACCAGCTTAAAGAGAAGGGATTTACCTTTAACAGTGACACCGACACAGAGGTGTTGGTGCAACTCATAGAGTATGCCCAGCAGCAGGCCAACTGCTCATTGGCTGAGGCCGTGCGCCGTGCGTTGAAGCGTTGCATCGGTGCCTACGCCATTGCCGTGCTCGACCGTCGCGACCCCTTCACATTGGTAGCGGCACGCAAGGGCTCGCCCATGGTGATCGGTATCGGACAAGGCAACTCAGAGTTCTTTATCGCCTCTGACGCTACGCCTATCGTGGAGTACACCCAAAATGTGGTGTATGTAGACGATGAGCAGGTGGTGGTGTGCCATCCGGGCGACTCACTGAGAATCATAGACCTCAAGAACCAGCCTGTGGATGTCGATGTGAAGCAGATTGAGATGGACCTCAATATGCTCGACAAGGGTGGTTTTCCACACTATATGCTCAAGGAAATCTTCGACCAGCCGCAGTGCCTGCGCGACTGTATGCGTGGCCGCTTGTTCGCCGAGGGTGACGCGGACAATCAGGAGGACTATGACGCGGTGGTGGGGCACGCCGGTGGCAAGGTGCGTAACGACGTGATACTGAGTGCCGTGCGCAATAACCGTGAACGGTTGCTTGCGGCCAAGCGTCTGGTGATAGTGGCCTGTGGCACGAGTTGGCATGCCGGACTCATTGCCAAACAGCTCGTCGAGACCTATTGTAAGCTACCCGTGGAGATCGACTATGCCTCCGAGTTTCGCTATCGTGACCCGGTCATCTATCCCACGGATGTGGTCATCGCCATCTCACAGAGCGGTGAGACTGCCGACACCCTGGCGGCCATCAAGTTGGCCAAGAGCCATGGGGCTTTCCTCTTTGGCATTGTCAATGCGGTGGGCTCTAACATTGCCCGCGAAACCGACACGGGCGTTTACACCCATGTGGGACCCGAGATCGGCGTGGCCTCTACCAAGGCCTTTACCGGACAGCTCACCTGTCTCACGCTCTTTACGCTGGCCTTGGCACATGCCAAAGGCACCATCAGCGAGACCGACTACGCTGAGATGATAAACGAGCTTAACGCCATTCCCGGAAAGATAGAGCAGGTGCTCAAGCTCAATGATGAGATAGCGCAGTTGTCGCGTATTTATACCTATGCCACCAACTTCATTTATCTGGGTCGCGGGTGGAACTATCCGGTGGCTCTCGAAGGGGCATTGAAACTCAAGGAAATCAGTTATATCCATGCCGAAGGCTATCCGGCCGCCGAGATGAAGCACGGGCCTATAGCCCTGATTGACAATATGATGCCGGTGTTGTTCGTGGCCACCCATCATCAGGGATACGAGAAGGTGCTTTCGAATATGCAGGAGGTGAAGGCGCGCGGCGGGCGAATCATCGCCATTGTGACCGAGGGCGATGAAGAGGTGAAGAAGTTGGCCGACCAGTGCATCAGCATACCGCACACCTTGGCTCCGTTGGCACCGCTGCTGGCCGTGATTCCCATGCAGTTGCTGGCTTACCACATTGCCGTGGAGAAGGGGCTCAACGTCGATATGCCCCGTAACTTGGCTAAGAGCGTTACCGTGGAATAGGAGGGCCGAGACCATGATTGACGCGGTGATGATGTAACATTGCCGAGGGTTTTTCCGTCTGTGTCATGGTAAACGCAATACGTCAGTTATGAACTATTTTGTTATTATCAACGGAGGCCAGCAAGGGCCTTACAGCGTTGAACAGTTACGCGGCCTTCAGCTCAGTTCCGACACCTTGGTGTGGGCTGAGGGCATGCCTCAGTGGGTTCCCGCCTGGCAGGTGGAAGAACTGAAGGCGATAATCTATCAGCGGCAACAGGCGGGCACTCCGCCTCCGCCGCCTCCACCCGTAGACGCCGCGGACTTGTCGGCCGCGCAGGCAGCTCCCGAGAGTGTCGGGGCGCAGGCCTCACGCAGGCGTTCGCGCGGCGGATGGTGGTGGGCAGCGGGTGTGCTGGTGGTGCTGATGATAGTCATGGCCATCACCAATCCCTCGCGCAATGAGCACCGCGCCGTCATCGAGCAACGTCTTTCGGGGGGCATCTCGCGTGCCATCTCCGGTGGCGACAACAGTCTGCTGGGACAGGGTATGGGCATGTTTGGGCAGATGCTGGCAGGGCCGCTGGTCGACGGGATACTCGATGAACTGCTGGTTTATCACAACTATCTATTGTTCTCTACCACAACGATAGACTTCGGCGAAGGGCAATCAAAGTCTACCTCGTACGGTTTCTTCGGCAAGGTGTTTACCGCCGACGAGCAGGCGGTGGCCTCGGCCATATCTTCGGCCGTGGGCAAAGGACTGTTGGGCGAAGGCTCTACAGGTCATGGGCTGTGGGATGGCGGTAATGCCGGTGCCGACCCGGATAACGCCACTGAGGACCCCTCGTCGGTGGGCGAGGACGGCAAGGACAGCATTGCGCTGGGCACGAAGGTGGGGCATGCCATCATCGACCATGTGGGGGCTGCCGTTAAGCGGGAGCTGGCCGAGTCGACCGACAGCGCCACGTCGTCGGGTATCGGCAAGTTGATCGATGACATCGTAGGACTTCTCAAGGGTAGCGACGATAAATAAATCTGAAAAATGTCTTGCAAAAGTTTTGCAGGAATAAGGAAAATACCTAACTTTGCATTACCCAAATACAACGTTAGGTTGAGACAGGGGCATAGCCCAGTTGGTTTAGAGCGCTGCAGTCACATTGCAGAGGTCATCGGTTCGAGCCCGATTGTCCCTACTGTCTTAACGGCAAGTCCAAATGGCTTACACCATTTGGACTTGCTGTTTTTAGCTTTCCACGCCACGAATGTTAGCATATCAGCGATAAGCGCGGTATCAAATTATCAAAAAAAACGATAATTTCGTTGTTATTTCAAAGAGTAATTGCTAACTTTGCAGTAAATTTAATCATATCAATTATGGCACATCATACATTAGATGCACTTGACAAAAAAATACTGAAACTAATCGCTGGAGATGCGCGTATTCCTTTCTTGGAAGTGGCTCGTGCCTGCAACGTCAGCGGCGCGGCTATTCATCAACGTATCCAGAAACTTACCACCTTGGGTATTCTTAAGGGGTCTGAGTTTATCATCGATCCCGAGAAGATAGGTTATGAAACCTGCGCTTATGTAGGATTGTACTTAAAAGATCCAGAGAGCTTCGACTCTGTGGTTGAGCGCCTGCGCAAGATACCTGAGGTTACCGAGTGTCATTACACCACCGGAGGGTATGATATGTTCATCAAGATCTACGCGAAGAACAATCATCATCTGCTGAATATCATTCACGACAAGCTGCAGCCGCTTGGCCTTTCGCGCAGCGAGACCATTGTAAGCTTTAATGTTGTGTTCGAGCGTCAGCTCCCCATCCTGGACGAAGGCGCTGCCGTTGACGACGACGACGATGATGATGACAGCTTGGATTAATCGGTAGCGGTAATCGTTCTACGTTTTCAAAGTATATGATAGGGCAGGTTACGGTAGCTGCCTGAAACGATAATCAACGAAGGAAAAGCCTTGGTGCTTTTCCTTTTTTATTGTCTGCCACTCATCGGGGGCTATGGGCGGGAAAAACGCGTCGGCCTTATCGGGACTGCATTCCACGTGTGTGAGGTATAGTCGCGAGGCCATGTTTATGGCTTCGGCGTAGACTTGTGCTCCTCCGATGACGAATATTTCTTCTTCCGTGCGATGGGCTTCGATGGCTTTCTCCAAGCTGTCGTAGACCTCGCAACCGTCGATGGCGGTGGCGTTACGGCTGATGACGACATTGACGCGATGGGGCAGTGGCCCCGTGGGCAGCGACTCGAAGGTCTTGCGCCCCATGATGACGGTATGGTTTGTGGTGAGTCGCTTGAAGCGTTGCAGGTCTTCGGGGAGGTGCCACAACAGTTGGTTGTGGTGGCCTATGGCACCGTTGGCGGCAACGGCGGCGATGATGCTGACGTTGTGGTGGCGGGGCGTGGTGCGCTGTAGGGGTGTCGTGTCGTGTGTCATGCGTTAGTCTATTGGGAGAATCTCTACCGGTTGCTCGGGCAGATACGTCGTTCTGATTTTCCACTCTGATGGGTATAGGTTGTTGATACGGTTGCCCACATTCTTGCCAAAGCCTATTGCTTGGTTTCTGTAGGTAAGCAGTACCATGCCCTTGTGGGCATCGTCGACCTGCAGCGCCTCTTTGCGCAGGTAGGCGATGGCCTGTTGAGCATCAAGTTCTATGCGGTGGAAGGCCTCAGGGCGCAGCCTTGTCGACAGGGCGAGGGCGGGGTGGGGAATCAGCTCGCGACCCTTTTCGGTTGCCAAAGGCACTCCGGCATGTAGTATTCGCAGCTGGGCGGCCGCCGTGTGGTACAGGCTTTGCCACCAGGTGGGGATGGCAAAGTGTTGTCCGTTGTGGCTCACGGTAGTATACTCTCCGTCCAGCCAGTCGGTGGGAAGCGGTGCATGCCGGTCGGAAACGGCTTTCCCTTTCTTGTCGCGGGGGGCTTTCTTCTTCTTGTGTTGAGGTGCCGCTTCGCTCTCTGCGGTCAGCGCTGGCGTGCCGTCACCGTGCTTGCGAAGGACGGCCATAAAGAGTCCTTCGCCGCGTGTCTTGCCCGGAATGAACCGGTATACGGGATGTTGGTCGGTGAGCGAGCCCGTGATATGCCATTCGGGACGCGTTTCTATGTCTACGAAGTCGGCCCCAAGCTGCTCGGCTATCCAATTTACGTTGTCCTCATCCTCGTGGGCATTGTAGGTGCAGGTGGCGTAGATGAGCAGGCCACCCGGGCGTAGGGCAGGCCAGATGTCGGTAAGGATAGACCGCTGCAGCATGCTGCATTGCTCTACTTTGTCATTGCTCCAGTCTGCCACGGCGCCTTCGTCTTTGCGAAACATGCCCTCGCCCGAACAGGGTACGTCGGTGAGTATCACGTCGAAAGTGAGGCCCGCCTTGCTGTAGTCGGCCGCGAAGTTGTTGGTCACTACCGTGTCGGGGTGCCCGAATTTCTCCACATTCTCGGCGAGCACATGTGCCCGGAGCTTCACCGTTTCGTTGGAAAACAGCAGGCTGCCTTCGGGCAATGCCGTGCGGGCAGCTGTAGTCTTGCCACCGGGAGCGGCGCAAAGGTCCAACATCAAGACGGGTGCGTGAACAAGTTGGCGCAATACATGCGTAATAAACATGGATGAGGCTTCCTGCACATAGTAGAGTCCGGCGTGCAGTAGTGGGTCGAAGGTGAAGTTGGGACGCGCTTCGAGGTAGTGGCCCTCTGGGCACCACGCCACGCCTTCACTGTGTTTGGGACGCGCCTTTGCCGCCTTGAAAGGATTCACGCGGATGCTTACCGGTGCCTCTTCGGCAAGTCCACGGGTGAGCGCTTGGTAGAGGTCGTCGCCCATGAGCTGGCGGGTGTAACTCTCAAAATCGTGAGGAAGTATCATGAATATTTCTGTTTTGGTATTGCAAAAGTAGAATATTTTTCCTTTCTTTGCAACTAAAAAAATGCCTCTTTCGTCCAACTGGCAGAAAATTCAATTAACGAAGAAGCATGAAACAAGTTCTAATAGCAATGGCATTGATGCTTTCGCTCAATGCGGGTGCCGCAGGCGTTCAGCCTCGTCACCGACATCATCCACAGACAGAACAGTTGACTACACCTGCCAACAAGCCCATCGACGGGGCACTTCCTGCCGATACCGCCCATGGCAACGGTATTGAGCTTTACTCTGATACCTCGTCGGTGGCTATGCCGGTAAGCGCTGACTCGGTGTATGATTCGCAGAGTTACAGTTTCAATATGGATGATAATTCTGTGGTAAGTGAGATTGTCAGGAGTATCCTCGACGGTACCATCGGTGTGGGTGGTGCCCTGATTGCCATTACCGTGGTGTTGGGTATCTTACTCTGCCTGCTGGCACCTTGGATAGTTCTCATCTTCCTTTTCCGCTATCTTATCAACCGCCACAACAGCAAGGTGAGCCTGGCAGAGAAGGCGATGGAGACGGGCGCGCCGTTGCCCTATGGGGTTGAGTCGGTCAATCAGGATTCGTCTAACTATTATTTGCGGCGTGGCATCAAGAACGCCGCCATTGGTGTGGGCTTGGTAATCATGTTTGGCATCTGGGGCTCAGACTTGCTGATGGGGATAGGCGCGGTAGTGGCTTGCTATGGTTTAGGCCAGATTATCATTGCAAAGAAAGCGAAATAGGTGGGTAAGATCGAAGATATCAGCTTGGTTACACAGGTGGCTGTATTCCATAATCGACGGGCTTTCGACAAGTTGGTCAAGGAATATCAGGCACCTGTCAGGCGTTTCTTCCTCAGCCAGACCTACGGCGACTCGCAGCTCAGCGATGACCTTGCGCAAGACACCTTTGTCAAAGCATACACCCATCTTGCGCAGTTTCAGGGCAAGTCTTCGTTTCTCACCTGGTTATACCGCATTGCATATAATGTGTATTACGACTACACCCGCAGCCATCGGCAAACGGCGGACATCGACGTGGCGGCTGTAAGGGCCGCGAAGATGCCCACCACCGACAGCCATCTGAAGTTAGACCTCTACGATGCCCTACAGTTACTCAACGATAACGAGCGCGCCTGTGTGACTCTGCAATTGATGGAAGGTCAGCCTATTGATAAGATTGCCGAAATTACAGACATCCCTCCCAACACGGTGAAGAGCCATCTGATGCGCGGTAAGAAGAAGATGGCCGACTTTCTCAGGGCTAACGGCTATAGGTAATCGGCCGTAGCGCGTAGGTCAAACTTCCGCCGTGACACCCTGTCCGCACGGCATACGAAATATGAATCAATAGTAAAAAGACAATGGAGACCCCAAACAATATCAATCACAACGATGACGAACTGCTGACACAGTTCTTTGCCGACCACAAGCCACAGCCCGCCGACAAAGGCTTCTCGGCCGGAGTGATGCGCCGTCTGCCACAACGTAAGCGGCGCATGAACCAGATTTGGTCGACCCTGTGCGCCGCTATGGCCGTCGCCATCTTCCTTGTGTTCGATGGTGTAGACCAGTTGCGTGGGTTGTTTTGGCGCTTCTTGGGCGATGCCGCAGGCTACATGGCCTCTTTCGACCTTAGCAACGTGTCGCCCGTGATGATGGCTCTTGCGGTACTGGTGCTGCTTGTCATAGGGGTGGGCAACCAGTTGTCATCGCGATAACGAGCCGTGCTAATCGAAGATGAAGGTCGTTCCGCCATCACCACCCTGCTTGTCGTCCTCCTTGACCTTGGGTTTGGGAGGACTTTTTAGTTTGCCTTGTTCGTCAAACATACCGTAGGTTGTGCGGAGCACGGAAAACTCCGTGCGCCGGTTTAGTTGGTTGCAAATCTCCTGTTGCTTTTCGTCCTTCAAGGCCCGGATAAACGCTTCTGTCAGCACGTCACCTTCATGTAGCCATGGGTACTTCTCCGTGAGCTTCCGTCGGATGGTCTTGGGACGTTCCTCTCCGTAGCCCTTTGGCGTGAGGCGGTCGGCGGCAATGCCGTGCGCGATGAGATAGTTGACCACTGACTCGGCACGTCGTTGCGACAAGCCACGGTTGTATTCCACCGACCCTTTGTAGTCGGTGTGGGCACTTAACTCAATGGTAACATGCGGATTCTCGTTGAGCAACGCCACAAGTTTGTCGAGCGCGGTCTTAGAACTGTCGCGCAGCGTAGCCTTGTCGAAGTCGTAGAAGATGTTGTCGATGAGCGTTGGCGCAGAGATATTGGCAAGCGCAAACTGCAGCGTAGTGTCTGTCGACTCCTTGGGATTGAGTTTGGCCGTTACCTGTTCAGTATGGTTTAGAAATCCTTTGCAGGCGGCCAGGAAGAGATAGCTTACGCCCTCGTTGAGCACTTTGGTAAACGAACCGTCGCTGCGAACACTCAGTTTCTCGTTGGTACCGTCGTCGCCAATCACGTAAACCTGTGCCGCGGTAAGCTCGTAACCTTCCATTTCATACACCCATCCCTTTACGGTTTGGATAATCTCTGGGTTCTCAAACGAGTAGATATGGTCCCATCCGCGGGCATCGCCTCTGTTTGAAGCAAAGAATCCCCTGTTGTATGGCCCTTCAAAGGTCATGCCGAAGTCGTCGCCTTGAGAGTTGAGCGGATACCCCGGATGGCTGATATGATAACGCTTGTCATTGCCCACTTTGGCGATGAAGATGTCGAGTCCGCCCAAGCCGGGATGCCCGTTGCTTGAGAAATAAAGGTCGCCATTGGGCCTGAACGTGGGGAACGACTCGTCGCCCTCGGTGTTGATGGGTTCCCCAAGGTTTTCTACGCCCCCCATGCCTGCCGCGGTGAGGCGCACGCGCCAGATGTCGAGACCTCCTTTTCCGCCGGGCATGTCAGACGTGAAATAAAGCCATTCGCCGTCGGGCGAGATGGCAGGATGGGCATAGCTCGATAGTGTATCTCCGGTGAGCTTCACCTCTTGTGTCTTGCCCCAGGCCGCGTCCGAGCGGTTAGACATCACGATTTGCGCATATCGTGGATACGACGGGTCGGTGGTACACTGGGTGAGATACATCTCCCTTCCATCGGCAGAGAAGCAGCAGGCGCCTTCGTCGGCCGCCGTGTTGAGTCCGCCCGTCACAGGCTCCGGACGGCTCCATTTCCCTTTGTCGTCTTTCTCCGAAAGAAAGATGTCGCCCGGCTTGGTGCCCGTGATGCCGCTGAGCTCATCGCCCTCGGCCTCATTGCGGGTTGAAGTGAAATAGAGCTGACTGTAGTCGTCGCCTGCCAGCATCGGCGAGTAGTCGGCCTTGCGCGAGTTGAACACATCCATGCGCTTCACCGTATAGCGGCTTCCCATCTCCTTCACTTGCGGGGCCGTGCGCGCCGCCTCCAATCCCAACTTGGCCAACTTATTGTCCGGGAAGGAGTCGAGCACCGTCTGAAACTCCTGTTGAGCCTCTTTGTAATTGCCGTTCTTCATCAACAGCTGCGCGAGACCTAAGTGGGTACCGTTGTCGGCTTGGTTGTATCTAATCACGTTGCGGTAAGCCGCTATGCCCCTCTGCGTCTGCAGGCTTCGGTTGTAGCATAGTGCCAGCTTGGATGAGATACGCCCCCGCTTTTCCCGCTCTTTGGCGGGAGTCTTCTGGTAGGCCGTCTTAAACTCGTTGGCCGCGTCAAAATACTCGCCCAGGGCGAGATATTTCTCCCCTCGCTTCATATTGCGGTCGGCCCCGCAGGCGCCCACACACATAGCGATGATGACCAGCAGCGCGGCTGTCGTACTGTTTCTGAGATGCTTCTCCATGTCTTTCTTAAACGCAAAGAAGCCTGGAATATTATATCATTCCAGGCCTAATTAGGGTAGAAGGGCACCGCCAACCTGCGTCTTCGACCGATGGCCATACGCCATCGGCGTCTACGCGTGTTATTGATTGTTTACCTGTATAATCTTGGTCTTGGGCAAGTTCTTGTTGCGTACGTTGGTCACCGTGACCACCGCCTGCGCCAGATTGATGAACGCCTGGCCCGTCATGGTGTCAACCTGCGTGGCTGCCGGCGTGCCGTTGTCGCCATTCTCGCAGATGCTCTGCACGATGGGAATCTGCGCGAGCAGTGGCACGCCCATCTCCTCGGCGAGGTTTTTGCATCCGTCTTTACCGAAGATGTAGTACCTGTTCTCGGGAAGTTCTGCGGGAGTAAACCATGCCATGTTCTCCACCAAGCCCAGTATCGGCACGTTAACCTTGTCGTTGCTGTACATGTCGATGCCTTTGCGGGCATCGGCGAGCGCCACTTTCTGCGGCGTAGAGACAATCACCGCGCCGGTGATGGAGAGTGTCTGCAGCAGCGTAAGATGTATGTCCGACGTTCCCGGTGGCGTGTCGAGAATGAAGTAGTCGAGCTCTCCCCAGTTGGCATCACTGATGAGCTGCTTGAGGGCCGACGTGGCGATGCCACCTCGCCACAGCGTTGCCGTGTCAGCGTTGACGAAGAAACCTATGCTCAGCAGCTTCACGCCATACTTCTCCACCGGTTCTATCAAGGTGCGGCCGTCTACCTCCACCGAGTAGGGGCGGGCGTCTTCCACGCCAAACATCTTGGGCATGGATGGGCCAAAAATATCGGTGTCGAGCAGTCCCACCTTGTATCCTAACTTGGCCAAGGCAATGGCGAGGTTCGACGAAACCGTACTCTTGCCCACGCCTCCCTTGCCCGAGCTCACGGCAATAATGTTTTTCACCTGGGGCAGCAGCTTTCCCACCTCCGGGCGTGGCGCCGTCTTGAACTCGGTCTCTATCGTCACCTCCACATCCTTGCCTACATGATAGTGTATGGCAGCCTCGGCTGCCTTGACGGTAGACTTGAGGAAGGGGTCGGTCTCGCGCGGAAATATCAGCGTAAACGATACCTTGTTGCCGTTGATGCTGGGCGTGTCGGCCAGCATTTCACTTTCTATCAGGTTCTTTTTGGTACCTGCATAGATTACCGTTGCAAGCGCATCGGTAATCAATTTGGGATAGAGTGTCATATCTAATCTTTGTTTATCCTTTGTTGAGTATGTATGCAAAAATACCCATTATCTATGTAAATTACAAATAAAAACTAAATAATTTCAGATTCATTGGGGTTTTTGCTAACTTTGCGCAAAAGCACCAAAACGGTATTTCAGTTGGGGTTACGCCTGTGTTTGCAACTCCGAGACAAGGCAGCTATGACGTTTTGGTTATCCGCGGCCATTTTTGGGCCACAATAAAACCAATGAAGGAATACATGGCATGAATATGAAAAAGATATTGTTGGCGGCAGTACTCATCCTGCCTCTACGGCTTGTTGCCAAAGAGCTGGCATGGTATAGTGGCGGGCATGTGGGCTACGCCGTGCAGAAGGTCTACGACCCCGTGGTGTCGAAAGCCTTAGACCTGTTTTCGTCGGATATGCTCGCCGTGACAGGCAAGCGTGCCGAGAAACGCGCCGATGGCTCTGTTGTCATCTTTCAGATGGACAAACTCAACAACAAGGAGATGAAGAGCCTTGAGACTTTTGACGTGCCCTATACGAAGTTCATCACCCGCAGAGACGCTTTCTGGATGGGTGTGCGTCGGGGTAAGGTGGTCATTGTGGGCAGCGACGGCAGGGGCACGGCTTACGGCATACTCGAACTCTCGCGCCGGGCAGGCGTGTCACCATGGATCTGGTGGGGCGACGCGAAGCCTGAGCGCCGGCAGCGGCTCACCATTGACGACCGCTTTGAAACCTTGCAAAGTCCGTCGGTGGAATACCGTGGGCTGTCGCTTGCTGACACCGAGTGGTCGACTAAGGTGTGGAGCCGCAGTCATACCGAGCCCCGGGTCAAAGGCCAACAACTGGGTCCCGGCTACTATCATAAGCTCTTTGAACTGATGCTGCGGCTGCGGGCCAACACGCTGATGGCCGCTGAGGGGGAGGGCAAGTCGGCGTTTCATGCCGTCAAGGGCAACCGTGAGGTGGCCGATTCGTTTGCCATCCACGTCGACCCCAAGGTCACCCTCACGTGGCGCGACGACAATTACGGCTACCTCACACATGGCGCCGACGCCGACCCTGCCACGGGGGGAGGTGTGTATTACCACCTGAGCTACGGTGGGGTGCCTCACGACTACCTCTGGTTGGCCACCACCCAGCCTGGTCTCATCTGCTCCGAACTGCAGTTAGCCTATGCTCGCAACGCCCGCCGGGCGTGGATAGCGCAAATTCACGACCCCAAGGTAGCGGCCTATCCGCTCAGCCTGTTTATGGATATGGCTTGGAATATCACCAGCGCCTCCTCTCAAAACGTATCGGCTCACCTCGAACAATGGCTGTCCGCGCAGTTTGGCGAGTCGGTGGGCAAGCAGTTGCTCCAGCCCATGGCAGCCTTTTATCACCTTGTAGGAGTCCGCAAACCCGAGTTTATGGGCTGGGGGCAGGTGGCGTCGGCTGCCGGTCATTCTACCGATGGCATCGCCCCGATACAAGATACCGAGTTCAGTGCCGATGAGTTTGGCAACGAACTCGAGCGCTATATCCAAAGTTATGAGGCCGTCAAGCAGCAGCTGCAACGCATCGAGTACAACCTGCCGTCCGACCTTCAGTCTGCCTTCTTTGCCGCCGTCAAGTATCCGGTTTACGCCGCGGCGGCCATGGCCGTCAAGCAGTTGCAGGCTCAAGAGGCACGCCATATTGCCCGTAAGGAGAATTTCCACCGCGACGAGGACGCCTTGGAGTCGGCCGTGCGAAGCTGGAAAGCCTATCGTGAGATCGCGCTTCTTACCGAGCAATACAACAAGCAGATGGCCGATGGTAAATGGCTGGGACTGATGAATATGGCTCCCCGCAACCTGCCGGTGTTCATGGCGCCCTTGCTGCCCGACCAGTTGACGGCTGACGAGCTGAAGCAATACGACACGTATCAGCCCGAGCCCACCAGGATGGAACTTGACGGCTGCGTCGTCAAAAACGCCTACGACTATACCACGGCCACCGAGGGCACCACCGTCATCGATATGTTGGGTCACTCCATGCGTGCCGTGGCACTGCCCAAAGGCGGCAGCGTCAGCTATCGTTTCTTTGCCGACCGCGGCGACGCGGTATTGCGCACCGCGCTCATTCCCACGCATCCGCTCGATGGGGGCGACCTGCGTTACGCCGTCAGCGTTGACGGCGGCGAGCCGATAGTCTACTCCTTAAGCGAGGCCGCTCAGTCTGAACGTTGGAAAGTCAACGTGCTTCGAGGCCAGTCTATCCGCTCCGAGAATATCCGTCTGTCACAGGGTGCCCATACGCTCACCATTACCGCGCTCGATGACCACATACTGCTCGACCAGTGGATGATAGACTATGATACCGACCGCCTGTTCTATATGTTCCCGATACAGCCTGCGTACGCAGGTGCCCGATAGCGACTCAGTAGAAATAAGGTGGGGGCACTGCTTTTCCCATAGTGTGTCATGCAATTCGCGTGAAACACATGGAGTATCGTGCTAACAGCCGTTATTACCCACCACTCAATAGCATTTCCGGTTGTAAGATATTCTAAGATAGCCTCGTTAGAGAGCCCCATGCCTCTTCATGCCATTACGCCATGCAACACCATTGGGACATGATGCCGTTGCGGTGCATACTACGGCAGAGAACCTTTGCGACCTTAGACCTCGCTTTTTTCCTACTGGGTAACATAAGGCACGCAAGAGGGCGTAAAAAATCCGTGATGCACGGATATTAAAAGACTATAGCCCCCATGGATTTTCCGCTGAGCCTCGTTTCCTCCTGCCCTTTACTTGGCCGTCTCTAAGCTGCTTCGTTTGTTGCGGCTGTAGCTGCGGTATTCGTCGAGTGGTATTTCCACGTCGGGCTCGGTCAGCGTGCCCGTCTTGGGCAGGTGGAAGCGCAGGTAACGAATGTTGAGACCCCGTGCAATCCACATCGACTCGTAGTAGGTCTGGATGCCCAATAGCGGCGTGCCAACAAGAGGCGCGGGGGTGTCGTGGTAGAGGTCCTCGGTGCAGAAGTCGGTGGGCAACTGGTTACGCTCCACCATATACTTGGTATAGGTGAAGAGAAAATTGGAGTCGGTTTTGAGATGCACCAGTCCGCCATCAACCAAAAATCTGCGATAGCGTTCCATGAAGAAGGTGGAGGTGAGGCGTTTGTGTGGGTTTTTCATCTGTGGGTCAGAGAAAGTGAGCCATATTTCCTGCACCTCGTCCTCGTCAAAGAAACGGTCGATAATCTCAATGCTGGTGCGCAGGAAGGCCACGTTGGGCAATTGCTGTTCGAGGGCGAGCTTGGCACCCGTCCACATACGCGACCCCTTGATGTCTACTCCGATGAAGTTGATGTCGGGAAAAAGCTTGGCCAGTCCCACGGTATATTCGCCTTTGCCACAACCCAGTTCCAAGATGATGGGGTTAGCGTTGTGAAAATATTCCTCGCGCCAATGTCCTTTCATGGTGAAGGGCACATTGTCGACCACGGAGAATGGATACTCGAAGACGTTCTTCATCGTCTTCATCTCTGCAAATTTGGCTAATTTTCCTTTTCCCATAACATGATTTCTTGGTTGCAAAGTTACAACAAAAACTCTGCACCAACAACGAAAGCGGCACGAAAGAGTGCCTCGCAATCGTGGGATGGGGGTGAGAGTGCTGCCTGAGACGGCGGTCGGGCCGTCGCCTCAAGCCCTTGCGCGCGTTGCCCCCGTGCGTTTGGGCTGTGATGATTCTATATTAAACCACCGTATAGTTCTATATTAAACCATCGGATGATTTTATATGAAACCACTGTATAGTTCTATATGAAACTATCGGATGATTTTACATTAAACCATCGCATGCCTCTGCATGGAACGCATTACACCAGAGTCGCCGTCACGCCGCTTAGCGCACTTGTAGGGACGGTGGGGGTGGCTCCGAGAACTGTGCTGGCATAGCATTTCTTACCCGCGGCGGCAAGTGGGGTAAGAGCGCCAACGGGCTTGCCACCCCATGAGCGATGCTTTAATAGAATTAAAATAGGTAAACACTTGCCGTGGTTCAGCATTTTTTTACTACTTTTGCAAGCAATAACGGCCAATCATTATCAAACACACGATATTACTATGAGATTAATCATTGAATCTGATTACAATGCCCTGTCGAAATGGGCAGCTAACCATGTGGTAGAGCGAATCAACGCTTTCAAGCCTACCGCCGAGCGTCCCTTTGTGCTCGGTCTGCCCACCGGCAGTTCGCCAGAGGGCATGTATGCCGAACTGGTGAAAGCTAACCGTGAAGGCCGCGTGAGCTTCAAGTTTGTCAAGACGTTTAATATGGACGAGTATGTAGGTCTGCCTGAGGATCACCCTGAGAGCTACCACAGCTTCATGGCCCGCAACCTGTTCGACCATATTGACATTCCCCCTGAGAACATTCACATTCTCAACGGCAACGCTGCCGACCTTGACGCAGAGTGCGCCCGCTATGAGCAGCTGATCGAAGAGGCCGGAGGCATCGACCTGTTTATCGGTGGCATCGGTCCCGACGGGCATATTGCCTTCAACGAGCCCGGTTCGAGCCTCACCAGCCGCACCCGTCAGAAGACGCTTACCACCGACACCATCATTGCCAACAGCCGATTCTTTGACAACGACCCCGCCAAGGTGCCTCACTATGCACTGACCGTGGGTGTGGGCACAGTGATGTCGGCCCGCGAGGTAATGATTCTTTGCAATGGCCACCACAAGTCGCGCGCCCTGCAGGCAGCGGTAGAGGGACCGGTGACACAACTGTGGACCATATCGGCCCTGCAGATGCACCAGCATGGCATCATCGTGGCCGACGAGCCCGCTTGCGAGGAGTTGCGCGTAGGCACATACCGTTACTTCAAGGATATTGAGAAGAACAACCTGTAGAAACATAGCGGCCCTCTGATTGTTCAGGGGGCCGCCTGCATTGATGTCCACGAGCATTTTCATTGTTCACTTATGAAGATTGTGCGCAACCGTCTCTTGCCTCCCAAGCGTTTCGACGCCATCAACATCTTGGGATTGCTCTTCTGTCGTAAAGGCACATTGCTCAGCGACGAGATGGTTCGCCATGAGCAGATACACACGCGCCAGATGATAGAGATGGCCCTCATAGGCTTTTATCTTTGGTATGTTGTCGAATGGCTGGTACGCCTGCTGATGAAAGGCAATGCCTATCGCCATATCAGTTTGGAGCGTGAGGCATACAGCCACATGGACGAGCCTCACTATTTGGCCACTCGTAAGCCCTATGCCTGGGTGAAATACCTCAGAAAATAGGGTTCGCCCACTTGGGCACCCGCCAACGTAACTATTCAGCGGTAGTGACCATTCAATACTTTCTCTTCAAAAATCTTATAAAAGGCTATCACAAATCGCTTGTTTTTCTTGTGTATTTGAGATATTTTTCTTACCTTTATACCTATGAAAGAG
>JAFABV010000048.1 GCA_023425865.1 Bacteroidota bacterium
TGAACCTATGCTCGGCTCTCACTGCCTACTGCTTCTTTGACAACAAACCAGAGGCACTGCCTGTGCATGTGGAAAAGACAAGGCAATTGGACCTATTTGCATACTAATCTTATCCCGAACTCGCGTATATATGAAGAAAAAACACTAATTTTGCAAGCAAATTTTTTGCAAACGATGAACAATCGAGACTTGACATTAGATACAACAAAGGGTATTTTAATAATGCTTGTTGTCTTAGGACATTGCATTCAGTTTTCACTGGGTGAAGATTGGGCATCTTCAGGTGAATTCTTTAACAATGCAGTGTTCAAAACTATATACACTTTTCACATGCCACTATTCATGATGATTAGTGGGTATTTATTTTACAATAGCAACAAAAAGAACTTTAAGACACTGATTGTTTTAAAATTGAAAGCCATAGGTATTCCTATGCTTTCGTTTGTTCTTCTTTATTGTTCCTATCATTGCCTGACTTTATTACGTCACGGACACATTCTTGAAATGTGTAAGTTTTGCTTAGCAACCATATTTTTAAGCACACCGATGTGGTACTTGTTATCTCTATTGCTTAATATCGCAATTTTTGCAATACTCACAAGACTGGTAAGAAATACAACATTTCAATACGCTGGAATGATTAGTTTGTTTATTATAAGTCTTTTTATTCCCGACTCTATCGTGTTAGGTGTACATAAATTTATGTTTCCGTTCTTCTGTGTTGGATATATTATAAAGCAGCATGATGTGAATATCTATGCTTGTTCATATAATAAACAGAGATTGAGTATTCTCACCATCCTTTCAGTTTTGGCTATAATGTGGTTTGATAAAAACACCTATATTTATGTTTCTGGTTTTTGTATTAATGGAGACATAAACCAACTACTCATAGACATCAAAAGAATGGTTATTGCTTTTATCGTATCTTATACATTTATGCAATATGCTCGTATGCTTGTAACATATGATAATCGAATAATTAAACACATTTTGAAATTTGGACAAATATCATTATTCATCTACGGCTTTAATGTCGTATTCAATGCCCTTTATACAAAGGCATTGTCGTTTATGTCCTTGAATTTTGAGTTTAATTATGTCATTCCTATTATCATTTCATCATGTTTCTTGTTTATCTCACTGCTTCTTTATGAATATTTAGAGAAAAACAAATTTACAAGAATGGCATTCTTAGGAAAATAAAAAGAGCCTTATCTGAGTTTATGCTCTATGATACGGCACATTTCGTTTACTCGCTTCGCACTAATTTATGAAACAATGTTTCCGTTTGCATCTGTTGTTTCTGCAAGTGCATAGCCTTCTGATGATTTAGTTTGCGTATAAACATTATAATTACTGCCCAATGGCTCCCACTTTAACATATCTAAATATGTTTATGTAATTCCAATTGCTGCCGCCTTTGTAACCCAAGATACGCCACCGATGATAACATCACTATTTATATTATTTACTTGCCCTCATACTGTCCATCTATTGCTTTTATCGCACAGCAATAGTAAAGTATCACTTCCTCTTGTCAACAGGCAAGAGGAAGTGAGAATCAATAAGTGACACCCTTAGAGAGTTGGCTCTCGGCGTTATCGCTCTTGTTGACAGCAGTAACGAAGTATGTGCCTCGCTGTGGAAGGGTAAATGAGGTGTTGGCAGTAACGGCCATGAGAGTGGCTGTTTTGTCAGTACCATTGCCCAGATAGACAGCATAGTAAGCTCCATTCACATCGCCCCATGAAAGTCTGGAGCCCGAGATGGTCAAGTTGGTGGGGGCAGATGGTGGAGTGGCCTGATACTTGCCCAGGAAGGGGATGACCGCTGGCTTGGCATAAAAGCGATCAATGACGCTAAGTACGTCGGCACTGTTCTTCTTTAGGCTGTTGGCACTGTAAAGTACGCTACCCCTCACCGTATTGTTGGTTGCCGCAAGACTCATCTCTGTAGACAACTGGGCATTCGTAGCGAAATCAGCGCCTTGTGTGCTGTCACCGAATCGATAGACACCATAGCCTATCATGAGCGCATTCTTCTGGGCCGCGTTCTGCGTCCACCAGCTCAAGCGACTCTGGAAGGTGCTGGCGTTGTAGTATAGTTGTGGGATAATAATCTCTGTCCATGAGCTTCGCGACCAATTGGCCACATCAGCATACAGCTGATTAAGATTGTACTCGTTATTGCCCGATGGCGACACGGAGAACACAACTTGTGGCCTGATGCTTTGGATTGCCTCGTGAATGCCTTTGATCACTTTATTCACATTACCGATACGGAAGGTTGTGATACTGTTGTAATCACCGCCGTAGAGCTTGTACTCCGCGTCATCGTTCATCGACTCGCCAGTGTCGAGTGCCGGATAAAAGTAGTCATCCATATGGATACCATCGACCTCGTATTTCGATACGATGTCCTTCACAATGTCGATTATACGTTGTTGGACAGATGGAAGCGCAGGATTATAGATTCGGATTTTGTTGTAGTCCTTTACCATAGACGCCGGGATTCGGGCATCAAGGGCGGGGAAAGATGCGGTGGCACCAGAGCGGGTGGCAATGCGGTAGGGATTGATCCAAGCATGAAAGGCCAGACCTCGCTTATGTGCTTCATCAATCATGAATTTCAGCACATTGTAGCCTGGATTGCCGTTGGTGGTTCCCGTGAGTACCTTAGCCCACGGCTCATAAGGCGAATCGTAGAAGGCATCGGCCATACCACGAACCTGTACAAACACAGCATTAATGTTATGCTTGACAAAGAGGTCGAGATAGCTTGTGTATTCCTGTTTCTGCGTGGTGACATCGGTACTCTGGGGCCAGTCGATGCCCCATACCGTCGCCATCCATACGCCCCTGAGTTCCTTGGCAGGTAGAGTGATGGATGTAGGGTTGGTGGGAGGAGTTACAGACGTAGTGTCTTTAGTAGGCGGTGGTGTGACAGTAGTCACATCATCATCGTCGCCACCCCCACAGGCAGCCAGCAAAAGGATGACCGTGAGAATGGATGCGGATATTTTCCATTTTTTCATGTTCAGGTGTAGTCTTTTATTTGTTATGCAGTATGAAAGTCAATTCTGGCCCCCGCCTATAGGCAGGGACCAGACCCCTATTTATTTAAGGTATAGAAATGGTAGTGTATCAGTCTTCAACCTCTTTCTTCACCGGCAACTTAGCAATACTGAATCCGGAGCCGGCACGCGAAGCGTAGAGATAAAGGTATGCGTCGTTTCCGTTATCATCTTTTTCTATATAGTAGTTGGTTGAAACGGCTGGGGCAGCATTACCTGACCCACTGAGGTATAATGTGTATACGGGGCTATGGTCAGAACCTTCGGCAAACTTCTCAAGTGCTTCCTGCACGGTGCTGCCCTTAGATATGTCAAAGAGATATATTCCTGGCACAGCTGTGCTGGCTCCACCCAGTCCAGCAGGACACACCATGAGGTAGCGTGACTGGTTGAACGTGAACACACGTGCTCCTTCAGCCTCTATGGGCAGATAGTCGCGACTGAGTTTATACTTGGGGTTAAGCTCTTCATCTGTGAGCCACAAACCAGTGCGTACACCGCACCATAGGTAGTCGTTAGATTCCTTAGCCTTGTAGATGGTCGTGAAGGCTGTTACGTTGGCATTGGATGTAATAACCTTTGGGTCAGAGATGGTCTTGTATGCTGTTACCGTAAAGCGTGTCACTTCTGTAGAGCCGTTATCGGCAAAATAGAGATAGCCATTACCATTAGCATCGAGGTTAATCGACATATTATCACCATGACGTGCCCCAGCTCCGGGAATAGTTGATACGTTGATATTAGCAATGTTCTCAGGCACCGATGTAGGTGTTTCGTAGTAGTATACCTTCAAGGGAGAGGCGGGAGCACCGGAAAGATTGGTAAGATAGATATGGCCGTTGACGAGCGCACCCAAATTGTAAGCGAAGGTTCCTCCCGATACTCCAGTGAGATCAAGAGAAAGGGGCTTGATGGTGCCCGCCATCAGGTCAGAAACCTTTAACAGATGAGGGCCGGTAGCTGCACGCGACACTACAAGTACATACTCCCCGTCGAAGTCGCCGCCACGGGTAGCTAAGCCGCCATAGTCGGCGTACATATTTCCGGTGTTAACCGAGAAGTCGGCCATAGTGGCGGCCTCGTAATCAGCACCGTACACCGGTATACGCTTGCGTACGTCCATAAAATAATCTTTATAACGATTGTGATTAATTACCCTAAGAAGAAGTGTCTTGTGGGTGTCTTCTTCGTCCATGCTGAAGTCGAAAACACTGTCTTTTAGAGCGGCACCATCCGAGACGGTGGCAGATACGCGAAGACTTGAGAAGTTTGTACTCAAGTCGAGGCGCGGAAACTTGATGGTCTTAGCGTCTTCGTCGATCGTTCCAATGACGGTCTGATCTCCATTGGCACCAGCATTAATGATTTTGATAGAAAGCAGGTCAGTGTCGTATGGAGAAACGACAGCTGATGGATAATCATCGGCGCACCCCGTCAAGAAAAGGCCTGTCGCCAATATGGCGGTGAGCCGTCCTATGTTCTTTATCATATATTTCATGATTGCAATCGAATTAATTGGTTTCAATAAATATTAATTGTTAGCGGAAGGCCACCCCTCGGTCTGTGACAGTGTATAACCCTTATTGGCATAGTCTGTTATCTGATTAAAACCAATGGGGCAAAGATATGGATTCACATTGGGGATATTGAGGAACGGCAGGCGCCCTTTATTCTCAGCAGGATAGAAGAAACCTACCATTTGCGCACCATTTTTGCCGTCGTAGGTAACAAGTGTCCCTTTACTATTAACGACACGGAGCTTGCCCACGTTGGCAGACTTCAAGTCATTTGGCGCATCAACAGGGAAATTCACCCAAGTACCTTTAAGAAGGTCAGGGTTAGCGTCGGTATCCATGTAGCTGAGCTTGCCCCATCGGCGTAAGTCGATAATGCGGGCATATTCGAAGGCGAACTCCATGCGGCGTTCACGACGAATCTCCCACAACAGCTGCGATACGTCAGCATCGCGGTCGGGGTCATTATCGAGGTTATTGATATCCATGGCAGCAGTCTTTTTCACGCCTAAGGCCACGGCAGTGGCATCGAGAGGACGGTTGCGAATTTTGTTGATAGTGAGGTCGATATCAGCTTGGGTGACAGCAGGCCCACCGAGGGTTGCATATTCTGCCTTGGCTTCGATCCAGTTGAGCAATACTTCAGCATAGCGCATGACAGGATAGGCTGTCACGTTATTGACGCTCGACATTTCCTGGTCTGGCGTTCCTCCGGCTGTTTGGAGATAATTGAGTCCGGCACGAGGAATAAACTTCGTGATGTATAGATAGGTGCTCTTGCCATTGGAGGTGGGCTGATTGTAGAACGAAGCCTCGAAACGCGGGTCTCGGGTCTTGATAAGATTTGACAACGTGAAATCACCGGCATTGGTCACAGTAGACGTCTTATAGTCTTTCCCGTCTATGCAGGTAAAGGCCTTGATCAAGTCAAGTGTGGGACCTTCCGTACTTGGCGAGTTCATGTTGCAGAGCGAAGCAATGCTATGAGTAACACTCTGGGTTGCGTCATACTTACGATAAAATACTACATCCTTGTTGCCACTGAGATCGTTTGACCCAAAGAGCGTACGGAAGTCTGTGACAATGTCATAATGACCACTGCCTATAACCATGTTTCCAGCATCGATGGCAAGCTGGAAAAATTTAGCGGCACGAGAGTCATCTTTATAGTAGTATTTTTGCCAGCTACCCTCAAAGAGTGCCCAGCGTGATACGTAAGAGGCCACGACATAGCGGTTTACATGTAGTATACCATCGTTGAGGCGGACATTCTGCAAGGCAAAGCTGAAGTCGTTGTACACAGAGTCCATCACGTCATTACGCGGAGTGCGATCTTTATAGAGAGCGTCTTTGTCTGTGTTAAGCACCTCGTGGTTATAGTAGGGAATATCGCCAAAGACATTTACAAGTCGGGCATACTCCAAGGCACGGAAGAAACGGCCAATGCCTAACCAATGGTTATAACTCTCAGTGGAGAGCAGTCCCTGCATGCGTTGCTCAATGCGGTCAATCATGACATTGGCCTTGCGCACCCAAGCAAAATTCCAGGTAGGGCCAGCATACAGGCTCTGCCAACTGGCACTCAGCGAGTTGCTGCCAAGTGAGGTGGGCACAGAGCGTTGGAATTGTATCTGGGAAGAGAAGTTCACCACATCGTCGCTGAAGATGTATTGCATAGGAGCATACTCAGTGGTCCAGCCGGTGCCATAGCCTGGGAAAAAATATACATAGAAGGCATTGGAGTAAAGTCTTACCTTGTCTTCATTGGTCCAATAAGATTCGTCCTCTACGGTTGCCTGAGACGGACGGTCAAGCACATCACTGCAACCAGTGCAGAGAAGTGTCCCTGAAAGTGCTAAAAGGAAAACATATTTTTTCATATGGATATCATCGATTAAAATGTGACTTGTACGCCAAAAGACACCGATTTGAAGGTTGGTGTTCCTGTGCCGGTACGTGAAAGGTTATAACTGGAACTGAACATCGAGTAGCCTGAAATGGCTTCTGGATCAATGGGCAGTCCACGCAGATGGTCGAATGTAAAGAAGTTCTCGAGCGACACATATATGCGGGCTTTGGTTAAGAACGCATATCTGAGCCATTTCTCTGGGAAAGAGTAACCTACGTTGATATTCTTGATACGAAGGTATGCCATATTGAGTAGATAGCGACTCTGCACCTGCATACCGAATCCTGTGTTGCTACCTCCCAAATCCCAAGCACGGGGATAGAAGGCATCGGTACGCTCCTCTGTCCAATAGTCTGTAGCTATTGCCTTGGGCATTGCGCCTTCTTTGGCAAAGTAGCCTGGTATGGCGAGCTGTCCCGAGCCCCATATCTTACGTTTGCCAATACCTTGGGCAAAGACGCTGATGTCGAAACCCTTGTAATCGGCACCGATGCGGAAGCTGTATTCGTAGCGAGGCGTTGAGTTGCCTATGACCTGAAGATCACCGTGGTCTCCGTTGGTACGCGAGCCGTCACCGATGAAGCCGTCACCGTTGATGTCGACAAACTTCACGTCACCCGGAGCAAACATCAGTTTGTTGTTGTCCTCAAACTGCACTTGGTAAATGGGATAAGCGGTATTCTGCTTATTGGTTGTGCGGGCGGTGCCTTTATAGATAACGGTGGTCTTTACCAGATTGCCATTGGTATCATATACAAAGTCGTCCTTTTGGAATAGGCGGTCGGTAACATATCCATAAATATCGCCATAACGTCGTCCCGTGGAATAGGAGTTATCGATAGAACGGTTTTCCCACGGAGTAGCCCAGTCGGCACCCTTGTCGATGGTGGTAGTCGCGTCAGACAGAGACACCATAGCGTTGATGCCCAGACCATTGGCGAAACGGTGGTTATAGTCGATGGCGATTTCCCAGCCCTTAGTAGAGAGGTTGCCGTAGTTGCCACTCGGTGCTCCGTCGCCCAATGTTACCGGCAGGCTCTCGCCAGGAATAATCATGTTGTTGGTCTTGCGTTTGTACCAGTCGAATGTAACACCCAGGGAGTTGTTGAAGAAGCGCAAATCAGCACCAATATTCAGCGTCTCAATGGTCTGCCAGGTGATGTCATGGTCGGTGATGGATGGGGTGCCGAAGTAGGTGCCCTTAGTTCCACTACCATCAATCCAAGTGCTCTGACCCTCACTCAGAATAGAGCTGTAGAGCGTATTCGACACGGTTTGGTCACCTATACTACCCCATGACACCCTCAGCTTACCGAAGCTAAGCACAGTCTCGAGTGGTTTCATAAAGTTCTCGCTGGTGAATATCCATCCGGCTGATGCCGAGGGGAACCATTTCCATCTGAGATCGGACGGAAACTTAGATGAGCCATCACGACGTAAGTTTACCTCAGCCAGGTACTTATCCATATAAGCGTAATTGATTCGGCCGAAGTAACCCAACTGTGCTTCCCAGTTCTGGTTGCCCGACGCGAATTGTTCTCCCGATGCCAACGAGAACTGCGGATTCTCCAGATCAATGAGGCCGGTCTTCTGGGCCGTGTGCGACCGCCATTTCAGAGTGACACGGTTAAAACCTAACATGAACTTGAATGCATTGGAACTGTTTGGGCCTAATTTCAAGTTGTAGGTAGAATAAGCGTTAAACGTATTGCGGTCGGCATTATAATTATAATACTGCACATAGCTCGTAGACACGTTAGAATAATAGCTCTGAACAGGGAACATGTAGGCGGGAATACCACCTTCGTCTACAATCTGTCCAGTCTGCTCATCGACATACACCTGCAGTCCGTTTCTGGTCCACGCCGTAGGCGAATACCATGTTTGTCCACCAGTATAGGCGATGGCCGACGAGTTCGTGGTGTTTTCTTGGCGGTCGTAGGTGTAATCGAACTTCAGGTCCCAGTTCTTGGTAAAGTTCAGGGTAAATCCCAAATTCACATTATAATATTTGTTCTCCAAGTTGTCGGTATTCGCTTGTGCCACCTCTGCTACTGGATCACGTAGTACATTCCCGTTCTCGGTGACACCCATAGGCATAAGGGCACTCCATCGATAAAGATAGAGCCAGGGGTCAGCTGTGGTGGTGCCCACACCGGGATAACGCTTGTTACGGTTGGAGTAGAGAGAGCTTCCGCGGACAGATAGATACTTGTTAATCTCGGATACTAAACTTAGGGAGGCATTATAGCGTTTGAAGTCGTCGTGGCGGGCGGCCTTCATCATGCCAGATTGGTTGAGCAGACCCAAGCCAACATTATATGAGGTCTTGCCCGAGCGGCCATCGACCGACAAGTTATGGCTTTGGTAAGGCGACCAGTCTCGTATCATGGCCTTCACTCCATCATAAATGCGATAACCATATTTGTTCACTCCATCAAAAAACCAGTCGCGGCCATAGACTACCGGGTCGTTATAATCCACTGTACTACCCCACTTTTGCTGCCACTCCTCAATTTTTAGAAGCGACTCATCGGACACTCGCCAGAAACCACCGGCAGGCATAGGGTCTCCACGGTTGATTTGTGCGTCTACAGTGTAGCGCAGACCGTCAATACCACCCATCTCGATATTCTTTGCCACATGCTGCCAGGCGAAGTTGTTGGTATAACTCACTTCGAACTTATCGCTGTGAGAACCCTTCTTCGTGGTGATGAGCACTACGCCGAAGGCGGCCTTGGCGCCATAGATAGAAGCCGAGGCTGCGTCTTTCAGAATAGATATAGACTCGATATCATTGGGGTTAACGAGCTGTAGGCTCGGAATTTCAACATTGTCGAGGAGGATGAGAGGTGAACTGCTTCCGTTGATGGAGCCAATCTGTCCACGGATTTTGATGAGTGCGTCGGATCCAACCTCACCCGATGCCACACGGATATTCAAACCCGGAATCGCACCCTGAAGGTCACGCCCCACATCTGCTACAGGACGACTCGAAAGGGTTTTGTTGATGTCAACCGATGCAACGGCCCCAGTAAGATTCGCCTTACGCTGCGTGCCGTATCCCACCACCACAACTTCGTTGAGTACCTTTTGGTCTTCGTGCAATACAATACTCATTGACTTGGTGGCGCGTACAACTTCACGCTTGAAACCCACATACGAAAATATGAGATTGGCCCCGCGACGTGTCAGTTTTATCGAGAACCGACCGTCCATGTCTGTTACTACACCGTTTTGCGCTCCCTCCTCGCTGACACTCACGCCAACGAGTGGTTCGCCTTTACTGTCGGTAACAACGCCATTTACACTACGTTCGTCCTGAGCCACGATAGGACTTGTCTCGTGAGTACTGGCCAAGGTACCCATGCCGCTGGATGCAACAGCAGATAGCGGAATTCCTAAAGCCAGGATACAAAGTGACTTCCTAATTAGATCACTATACTTCCATAAATGGCAAGGTAGATTTTTAATTAGATTATTATCCATAGTTAATACATAGGTTCTGGGGGTCCATCGTTCCGGCGCCTGTTTGCTGGACCCATAAGCAATTCAGGTCAACACAAACTACTAACTTTTGCAAATTAAATGAAATTTATTACATGTTATACTTTTCGGGTATAACAATAACATACTTTAACTATTATCCCAAGCGGGCGTGATAGCGTATCAATCAAGTGAGTATAGTTTTAGAAAAGAGTAGGAGGAAAACGTTGTCATTTTCCTACGTGAGTTCGGGGATAAGAAAAGCCTCATAAAAGTTGGTAATCTCACTAATATTTTGCGCATTTACAGTTGAATATCAATAAATTACAAAGAAATTGAGTGATGATTACCAAGGACAAGGTTATAGAATATTTTTGTATTATCGAAGAAATTGACACGGTTCTGACTTTCGTCACAACCAATCATACGCGAGTTCGGGATAAGATGAATAGGCAAACAGTTTCCGATGGTCTCTGCCATCAGCGTTCACCCCTGTAAGACAGAAAGCTATCACCTCTCCTGTGTCGTTGCGCAACCAGTGTAACTTGCCCCCCGTGGCACCAGCCCCATGTACAAGTATCCACATACCCGCCGTGGAGTATGGTTCAAGCCACCTGCTTGGCCACGGTGACCACCCTGCACGTCGCCCCATCTCCATGTCTACGCCCAACCCTCCGCACCGAACAGCCCGATAGTTATATATAAAACCATTCGATGGTTCTATATAAAACCATCTGATAATTCTATATAAAACCATCATATCATTCTATATAGAATCATCCAGTGACTTGGGGCATCTCATTTAGCCCGCCCGCCCTTGCCATAGGCGCAGAGGGCGGTTGAAACGACAGCTTTAGGGCGCATAACCACCCCATTTATCATGACTAACCCCATGGTTTACGCCTGCTTAATGGGCGGTTTACGACAGCCACCATGTTTTACAGGTGAAATAACCTGGTACGGATTGGTAAGCTTGCTCAATTCGCGTTTGCATGTACGAGCCGCAATACCCAGATCGATGGCTAATGCCACACATTCCATACACCCCGCTGCGCTGTTCGGCCGTGCCGTTGTCATCGGCCAGCCACGCCTGCAAGCTCACCCCAATTCAACTGTTTGCATACTCATCTTATCCCGAACTCGCTTAATCATTGTACAAGTTCCTGTACCAATTGTTGCTTCCAATGTTTGTCAACAAAGACACAACATCCTTTATAATCAATATATTTACAAGCACTTATAATTCATCGGCTCAAGTTACTTTAATGAGCCATACACATCATCTGTCACGGGCTCCAACCACTCGTTGCTCGAACCGTCCTGCACGTCCTTATGGTAAGTAAGGTGTTGAAACCACGAGTCTTTGGCGGCTCCATGCCAATGTTTCACTTCAGCAGGAATGGCGATGACGGTGCCGGGAGTCATCTCTACAGCCTCCTTGCCCCACTCCTGATACCAGCCACGACCACTGACGCAGATGAGTACCTGCACGGCTTTATGGTGGATATGCCAGTTATTGCGGCAACCAGGCTCGAAAGTGACGTTGTGTACACCGCCGCCCACATCGGCCAGATAGCTGTTGCCTGTGAAATACCGGGCATAGGCGGTATTAGGCTCACCTTTGGGCCAGTTGCTGCGAAGCGTATATCCTTCATTATCCAACCAGGCACAGAGTTCATCGACCGTTTCCTGCGAGTTTCCCATATTCACGGCTCCACGCTTGTGAGCAGCCAACTGCGGCTCTACACCTTCGAGTCCGCTCAATGCAGCTACGGTTACTATCTCACGGTCAGCAGGCGAGAGTTGGTCGCCAGCGAAGATGTCACCAAAGAGGTGAGCCTTCAGATAGTAGTCATCTTGCGGACAAAAGTCGTAGTCGAACGGACGCCCAGAGAGTTCCGTCTGGTTCTTCACACCCAGGTCGTAGGCCTTACGCGCGTCATCCCATTCGGCGGGGCGTGTCCAAGGCTTACCTTCCTGCCAGTTTGCCTGACCATTCTCCAACACCTTGCTCAATACGCCCAACGCATTCAGCGAACGCGGGAATCCCGTGTAGGCATATAACTGAGAGAAAGCCTCTTTCAACTCGTTGATGGTTACGCCATTGTCGAGTGCCATACGCACGGCAGGCTCCAGACGTTTCATATCTCCCTGTGCCATGAGGCAGGCACACGCTGCCAAACCTTTTTGACGCTCCGTCAGCGTCTGTGATTTCATTGTTGTCATTGTCAAAAATGCTATTACAATTATTGATAATCGTTTGATATTAACCATAGGTTTCCATTCGTTACAATTGCTATTGTTTACTATCAATACGTGGAGGCCCTGGCGGCAGAAAACAGCCAACGACCATCGTGTTTGATGAGGTGGAAGGCGAGCTGGAGCCGCCACGTGTGGCGACCGCCGCCAAAGACCGTTGCCGTGTTTCTATCTGCCGCTTGTCATCCATTATTTTTCGTTGGGAAAATTGCGCCCTGCAAGACGCCACTTCTATCGGATAACGTTTCGTCTTAGTCTGGTCTTTGGCAGCCCCATACATTACACGACGGTGTTTTATATCGAGTCAATTGTTTACAGACACATTCTATAGATATTCTCCACATCGTCAGGAGTGAGGTCGGTGAAACCGTGAAGCACTCCGTTTTGTCCGCAAGCCTTTCTGGCCATCAGCGCAAAGTTCTTGTCGTCGATCCCCAGGTCTGAGAGACGACTCTTCAAGCCAAGCGTCTCGAAGAAGAACGTTTCAAGAGCATCGATGGCAGCATTGGCACCTTCTATCATAGCAAGACTGGGGTCGCAGCCCATCACATTGATGCCGAAACGCTGGATGACGGGAGCTGTCTTCTCGTTGAGCACATGGCGCAGCCAGCGTGGAGTGAGGATAGCAAGGCCGTGACCATGGGTGATGTCGTAGAATGCCGACAGTTCGTGTTCCATGGCGTGGCAAACGGTAGCCTGAAAGAATCCTTCGTACAGGAAATTGTTCAGCGCCCACGACGAAGCCCACATCAGGTTGGCGCGAGCCTCGTAGTCGTCGGGCTTGGTAATGGCCACGGGGGCATATTTGACAACGGTCTTGAGCGTCTCTTCTTGCATGCGCTGGAGCATATCCATCGACGGATGAAGGCTGAAGTAGGCCACGTCGAACACGTGCGACATGATGTCGGCACTGCCGCTGGCCGTCTGGTAGGCGCTCACGGTGAATGTGTTCGTGGGATCGAGGAATGACACGTCGGGATTGTTGTCGGGAGCAAAATATCCGTACTTCTCATTGGTATCGGCATTGCTGATGACGCAGCCGCCATCCATCTCAGAACCCGTTGCAGACAGCGTCAAAACGGTGACGATGGGCAGCGTCTCTGTAACAGCGGCCTTCTTCGACACCAAATCCCACACATCGTCGCCCTCATACATGGCCGCTGCCGCGATGCCCTTGGTGGCGTCTATCGTAGAGCCACCGCCAACAGCCAACAGCACGTCGATGCCCTCCTTCTTACAGATGGCGGCACCCTTGTTTACAGTCGTGTGACGGGGATTAGGCTCCACGCCCGACAACTCAAACACGGTCATTCCACCTTTCTGGAGTTCGGCCATCACGCGGTCGTACAAGCCTGTCCGCTTGATGCTGCCGCCACCATATACCAACAGCACTTTCTTACCAAATCGTGCCACTTCCTCATGCAGGTGGCACATCTGCTCCTTACCAAAATACACTTTGGTCTTATTCTGAAATACAAAGTCTCTCATTCGTTCTCTGCGTATTGTTTTATTTTACTAATGATGCTATTACTCTTGCCTCACGGTCGGCGTTAGCGGCCTCTGCACCGTGGATGGGTGTACCGTCGGTGACATTAGCCGTAGGACAGAGTTTCTTGATGAAGCGTACACTGCTGCCCATGCCGCTGCCCTCGTTGGTGCAGAAGGGGATGATGGTCTTGCCCGTGAAATCATAACTTTCCAGAAATGTGTAACACACCATCGGCATTGTGCCCCACCAGTTGGGATAGCCGAGGATAATGGTGTCGTACTGTTCGATGCTCGCCAGAGGGTTCTTCACCTCAGGACGTGCCTTGTCGCGCAATTCCTGCTTGGCCTCATCGATGCAGGTCATATACGATTTCGAGTACTCGTAGGTCGTGTCAATCTCAAATACGTCGGCCTCAGGCAGCAGGGCCTTGATCTTCGCGGCCACAACCTCCGTATTGCCCAGCGCCAGGTTCTTGATACTTCCGTTCACATAGTTCTCTCCGCGACGAGAGTAGTACGCAATCAACACCTTTGCCATCATACTTATTGTTTACGCCATTTGTGGAAATGCTGACCATTCGAAATACTGTTCGCGCTCGGCTATCCACCAACGACCGTCGATCTTCTCATACTTGTCGAAATAGCGCACGGCATGAACGGTCAGCTTGTCCTTGCCATCCTCCTCAGTCACCAATGTTGCCAGCGCGTAGCAGGTTCCTGTGGCGTGAGTATCATCCACAAAGTCCACGCTCTGCTGGCCGTTCATGTGAAACGACACCTTGGCAGCACCGAAAGCCTTGTACTGGCGAATCATGTCCTGTACGTCGGTCGCCGTCATGCCCAACTTTCCGCCAAAATAAACGTTCAACTTGATGTCGGGACGGAAAATCTCAACATAGCAGTCCTGGTTGTTCTTATCACTCTCTGTGGCGTAGAAGTCTACTAATGCCTTCAACTCCATACGGTCTTGCATTCTGAAATCCATAATATGTATGCTTTTATTTACGGTGCAAAGATAGGGTGATTTTCCCATGCTGCTGTTTCACAAAAAGCGTCACAATTTTCACTTCTTACATAAATCGTTCGTTTATCTATAAGATAATGCATAATTTTGCGCAGTAGAACTGTAAATGAAGTGCTCATGGAGGTAGATTTTCAGTATTCCGATGACTTCCAGGCGATGAACGAGCCTGAGTTGAGCCACACCTGTATGCACCTGCTCTGCAGGGCAGGCGAGGGCAGCCTTGTGTTCAATGAGCGGTGCTATCACATTGTAAAAAACGATTTGGTGGTGATACCCATGCCCGACCGGGTCAGCAACATTGCGGCTCACGCAGATATGCAAGTGGAGTGGTTTGCCGCCGACTATAAGTTTCTGCAAGACCTGCTGCCATCAAACAACTATAGCATCGGTGGAAGCATCTCGCTGAATCAAGATCCCATCATCAAACTCACAGACAAACAGGCTGACCATATACTTGCCGACTTCCACAGGCTCCGCGAACGCATGGGCGACCGCCATCTGCTCTTCTACCACGAATTGATGGGGAGCCTATGCCTGACCATGATGTACGACATCTTCGAAGCCCATGCCCAGCGTGACGCTACCGACACTCACAGCGACCGCACGGCCTATATCGTGAAACAGCTTATAGCGCTGCTCGCCACCGGCATCAGCCGCACAGAACGCGACGTGAGCTATTATGCCGAACGACTGAACGTATCGCCCAAGTATCTCTCTGCCACCGTCAAACGTGTGACGGGCCACAGCGTTACTTCTTACATTGACCGCCACACCGTACCTATACTGAAAGAGTATCTGAATGACGACAGCCTATCGATCACCCAGATAGCCGAACACATGAACTTCACCTCTCTCTCGTATTTCAGCCGCTACTGCACCAAGCATCTTGGCCAGACGCCCAGCGAGTACCGCCAGAGCCTTCAGCCGAAATAACACGTCATAATTCAAGATTCCATATCTTCGCAAATCTTCCGTATTATTACGCTTACATTCCTGCGCTCATGCAGGTAATGAGCGCATTCACTCCAAACTAATGGTCTGCAACCTCCCTATTGTCATTCCCACTTCGGGCGATTACCACACAAAATATTCATCATACAACAGATTGTGGAATATAATATTTATCTTTGCACCGGGGCAGTACCCGGAGAGGGGATGCCTCGTCAGTGACGTAGATAGGACGAATGTTCCTTTCTAACTGTCAGACCATTTAAGTTGAACATCAAATTTTGAACACAATGAAGAGAGTATTATTTGTAATGATGCTTGTGGTTGGCACGCTCATGGCCAATGCACAGACGGCGCTGAAGAAGGTCTACGATGAGACCATCGACCCGATGCAGCAGATAGACAAAGCCCTTGTCGAAGCCCAAGCCTTGCAGGGCAAGAAATACGTGATGTGCCAGGTGGGCGGCAACTGGTGTCCTTGGTGCCTGCGCTTTGCCGACTTCATCAGCACCGACAGCGACATTGCCAAGGTGGTGGCCGACAACTTCATCTACCTCCACGTCAACTACAACCCACGCAAGTCGGGCGGCGAACAGCAGGTGAAGGCCGCGGCTGCCCTGATGCAGCGTCTGGGCAACCCTCAGCGCTTTGGTTTCCCGGTGTTCGTGCTCCTCGACACCAACGGCAAGGTACTGCACATTCAAGACTCCAGCTTCCTTGAGGAGGGCAAGGGCTACGACAAGGAAAAGGTGCTGCGCTTTTTTAAGGCGTGGACTCCTCAGGCTGTCAACGGAAACCCGCCGGCATAACACGGGCTTCCTCGATACTGAAATTCATTCATCGTAAAGTCTCCTTGGATTGTAGATTGGGGATTTATGATGACGCAAAAAGGGATGCAATTCAACTGTTGAACTGCATCCCTTATTGTGTTTGAGGCTCCATGCCCCACCGAGGATTACCAGCAGGCTCTTATTGCTTGTTGAGCCAGCCTGCTATGGTCACCGACTCGGCCTCTACGGTGGCGCCCTTCGTGGCGACAGCCGTCTTGGGGTCTATGCGATAGAAGGCGGGATAAGAACCCTCAGCCGTCGTGGTCACAGGCATATAGATATATCCGTTGTGGGTATAGGGCGATGTGCCGAAACTGCTGATGGTGCTCTCTTCGGGCAGTCCGGTCACCACGTTGAGCTGGCCGGTGGTGGCATCGAAGATGGCGAGGCGGGTGGCACCCGTTGCCAGTCGTGAGATGCCCTGGGTGTAGAGCTGCAGCAGGAAATAGTTGCCCGTGGCATGCCAGCAGCGATACATGGGGAGCTTGGGGCCGATGGCTTCGAGGTTGACATAATAAGTGGGGTCAAACTGGGTCTCGCCCTTCTTGATGCGCACCACGCCCGATGGCAGCTGTCCCTTCACCTTCTTCAGGTTGGGTGCCTCGGTGTCGTAGACACTGTAACGGCCGTAGCCGGGAGAGAACACATACAGGTCGCCATTGTCGTTGGCCCAGATGGTTTGGTAATATTGCGACTTGAATCGGCCGGAGGCATAGCCTATCTTGCCCGTGCGGGCAATGACCGGTCGCTCGCTGAAGTCAGAACCCGAATAGATGGCCACGAATGCCGAGTCGGGATACTGTGTAGAGGGAATGCTGCCCTTGACGTATGCCGAACTGCGCAGTCCGCCGTCGGCCTGTGCGATGAGGTCGGTCGAGGTGACCATCTCAGGATAGCTGTTCACGCCGTAAACGCTCATGCCCATCGGCACCACCGAGGTATAGAGCTTGCCATTGGCCTCCACAAATCCCGAAAAACTCACATACTCGCCGTTGCCGAGGAAGTTCTCGGCGAGATAGGTCTGTGTCCTTACGGTGCCGTTGGTGGCGCTGAGATAGTTGGCCAGCAGTCCTTGGGCAATGTTGCCCGCGTTGTCTGTCACGGTGGTGTTGCCTGCCGACACCGTGATGACATTGTCGCCCCACGAGCCGTAGGTAGTCACACGGTTGAAGTTGTAGGTCAGACCGTCGATGATGCTGTTTGCCGCGTTCAGCTGGTACGACGCGCCCGTGCCGTTGCTGCCTTGGTTGTACACCAGACGGAAGAGGTATTTGTCATCCTTGAAAATCCAGTAAGTGCCGGTCTCGGTCTCCTTGCCCTGACCCTTGACGCTGATGACGCCCTCGTCGAGGCTGTTGGTCGTCACCAGGTAGTTCACCCCGTCTACCGTGGCTGCCACGATGATCGAGCCTTCGTCGGCCGTCTTGATATCGGGTGTTGAGGTATCGTCGGTATTGCCTGTAAGGCCATCGTCACTGCTGCATGCCGTCATCGAGACTGTCAAGGCCGTGAGCATCACGGCGTAAAGAGAAAAAGCTTTTGGTCGTTTCATTGCGAATGAAGTGTTATAAGTGTTATGAATATGGTTTGTTATTTGCCCACGAAGACCCTAACCTTGGCATAGAATGCCCTTCCGGGCTTCTGTATGGAGAAGTTGTCGTAGAGGTCTTCGTTGGTGATGTTGTTGCATTCAAGCGAGAAATTGTAGCGTGCCCCAATATTATAGGTCAGCGCCACGTCGTGGGCCGTCTGCGTGGGCACCCGCTTTTTGGAGTCGGCGCTGCCAATGTTCTCCCAGTACAGGGGGAACTCGTGCTGATAGTTCAGGTTATAGGTCAGCGTCAGCGTGTTGGCGGCTGCGCCCAGCCCCACCCATCTCACCGTCACGTCGGCCGTGCCGTAACGGTAGGGCATGTTGGGCATCCTGACATTATAGTGCAGACTGCTCTGGCCGCTCGTGGCCGACAGACTGCGCTCGCGGTCCTTGGCAGAGATGTCGTTGTAAGTGCCGCCGAGGGTGAGCCATTGTGCCGGAGTGTAGCGCAGCGTGAGCGTATAGCCCATGGTGCGCACGCGTCCGTGGTTCTCGTAGGCCCCATAGTAGGTGCCGCTCACGCTTTCTATCGTGCGGCGAATGAAATTGCGGGTGTCGCGCAGAATGCCCGTTGCCTCGGCATGGATGGCCTGACGGCCGAGCGAGAGGTCGTAGCTGAGACTGATGTTATAGTTGTGGCTCGACTCAGGCTTCAGCGTTGCCCTACCCGACTCCAGGTCGTCGTCGCCGAACAGCTCGGTGATGGTGGGCAGTCGGTAGGCTTTCTCATACGACAGCTTGGTTTGCAGTCCACGCAGCGGGAAGATGCTCAGCGCCGTGCCATAGCCGAGGGCGTCCGACGACATGCGCTGGCTCACATATCCGCCGATGCCGTCCTCGTTGAGCGATACCGGCCCCTCTACCCTCTCACCATAGTATTTGCCGAACACCACGACGTTCCATAGCCGTGAGGGCGTGTAGTGATAAGAGAGTCCCACGATGTTTTTGGCGGTCTTCTTGGGTATGGTATAGTCGGTGATGCGGCTCGTGTTTGCCAAATAACTGCGGTTCTTGCGGTTGAAATGGTTCCACGAGTAGTTGAGCGTCAGCAGGTGGCGGCGGGCCCAGTGGTATTTGGCCGCTATACGTGCCGTCCAGATGTCTGTGGCGCTCTCGGTGTTTTGGTAGCCCTGCTCGCCCGGACTGCCCGTGGGGCGGCGCTCTCCATACCAGTTGTACTTGTAGGCTGCGGTATCTACGTTGTAGCTGATGTTATGGCTGTACGACAGGTCGGCATCCATCTGCAGTCCGCGAAGCAGGAAATGACGCTTCGAGTAAGACAACCGTGGCGTGAGCACATATCCCTTGCGGTGCTTCTGTCCATAGACTATCTCCTGTCTCACGCCGTTCTGTATCTGCTGATACTCATGCGAATAGGTCATGTTGAACAGCAGTCGGTCTGCCCAACTGCGCCCCGTGAGCCCTACGGCACCCGTCACCGCCTCATTGTGATACTGCCCGTGGAATCGGCGCACCGTCTCTATCTTGTTGCGGTCGGTCTGCTCAAAGCCGTTGTCGAGAAACTGGGTGACAAACGTCTTCACCTTATAGTCGTTGTCTGAATAGTTCTGGTAGAAACTCAGGTCATAGCTCCATCCGTTCTTGAGCCGCTGCCCGGCCCTTACGGTAGACCGGTGGGTGTTGAACGAACCAAAGGAGTATGACGCGTCGGCATACCACTGGAACGGCCGCCGACGGGTGACAATGTTGATGACGCCACCCATCGCGTCGGTGCCAAACTCCACGGGCACCACGCCCTTGTATACTTCGATGCGGTCGGCCATGCCTGCCGGAATGTTGCTCAGTCGGTAGGCACTCCCCACGCCTTCTTGCGGTATTCCGTCGATGAACACCTTCACGTACTTGGCATCCATGCCGTCGAGCATGATGTTGGTCTCGCCACCCACGCCGCCGGCCTCACGCAATTTCAGGCCTGGGGCCATGCGCAGGGCGTCGGCAAGGGTCTTGGTGGTGTTCTGCATCGACTTGGTGTCTATCGTCAAGGCGTTGTATCCCGTCTGCTTGATCCGGCCCACGCCGGTAGGGGCCGTCACCTGCACCTCGCTGAGCTTGTAATAAGCCGTGGTGTCTATCCTCGATGCCGACCGATGAGGACGTTGGGCACTTAGGCTCATGGCAAACGCACAAGCCAACAATGATAAGTAATATTTCATAAAAAGATGATGAGAAATAGGTACGCGCTGTCTGACACGCAGAGTTAGGGCATGCGCCTTGGCGACAGCATCGTGGTGTATTTTTACCTGAGTGTTCCTTCAGCCTTGATGCCCCAAGTGATCTTCTCGGGGTCCCATTTGTCCTTCGGCTGCTTGTTGTCAGCTGGATAACCCACCAGCACCGAGGCCAACGGGATGAGATTACCGGGCAGTCTCAGCTGTTGACGAATGTATCCCACCTTGCGCTCTACAGGATAACCGGTGGTCCACACCGCGCCGAGTCCCATCGAATGGGCGGCCAGCAGCAGATTCTCCGTGGCGGCCGACACATCCTGCACCCACACCTCGCGGCTCTGTCCCTGCGCCATGCGGGCGGTGTCGCCACATACCACGATGACCACCTGCGCACCACGTATCATGTCGCTGTGATGATTGTTGCCGGCGTAGGCCTCAATATCTTTCCGCTGGTTGAGCACCACAAAGTGCCAGGGCTGCATATCGCGCAACGTTGGGGCTGCCATCGCCGCCCTCAACATCAGGTTCACCTTGGCCGCCTCCACGGGGCGCGGTTGGAACTCACGCACGCTGCGGCGTGTCAATATATTTTCGAGTGTAGGGTTCAGCAACACGGCAAGCGAGTCGTCGGTAGGAATGGTTTGCGCCTTCACGCTCTGCCAGGCAAACAGGCTGGCCAACATAGAAAGAATAAGGAGGTTGAACTTTTGAGTCATCGTGTATTGTCGTTATTGTTATTCCGAATGCAAAGTTAAGAATATGTCATAATTAACACAATACCTAAAAATTATGAAAATACACGCCGCGCACCATTCCGTCTGTCCCTGCCTCTGTCTCATGTATCACAATCCGCCGCCAGCCCCTGCCCCATGTATCAGTATCCAGATACCGTCCGTGGCGTCTTGCCTCCGCCCCCTGCTTAGCGTCAACCACCATCCATCCCCTCACCTCATCTCCATCCCTACACCCAACCATTCTCATCGAACAGCCGGATAATTCTATATGAAACCATCCGATGGTTCTATATGAAACCATCCGATAATTCTATATGAAACCATAATATCATTCTATATAGAATCATCCAGTGACCTGAGGAGTATCATTTAGCCAGAACGCACGCGTCAAGGGGTCCCCTTAGCCATTTTAGGTTGTCTCCGGTGGCGATTCAGACACAGCTTCAAGCATGAGTTTCATGTCGGCATCCGGCATGTTGAAGAAAATATTCATGTTGAGGTATTCCGTAAGTACAATGCGCACCATAGTTGCCAGCCCTGAGAAGCCCCACCGTCATTGTCGCCTCTAGCGGCATAGACCAATGTGAGGTCTTTGAGAAATTCCTTCCGGTTCTCACTGCTACATACTTTATTCCTCCTATCGTCTTTTGTCAACCAATTCTCCTCAGAGCGCAAAGACTATTTCCCCTACCCCAAAAAACTTTACACCGCTTTGATGAATTGCGGCAAGATGGGATGGTGCATGCGCCAGTCGATGCTCATGGGCTTATCGTCGCGCGAGAAGATGTAATCTACCAGTCCGAAACAATAGAACGGGCAGGTGTTGCCAAAGCCGTCTTTCTTGTTTTCGCGTACAAAGAGCACGAACTTCTTCTTGTTCTGTGCTTGCTCCACAAACCGTCTCCCCCTGCCCTGATGGGTGTCGGTATTCTGTGATTTCCAATGAAACTGATGCTCACTCACCACATAATCGTCATACATGGTGGTGGCGGAGAAGTCTTTGTCTGACTTGTTGAGGGTCACAAAAAATAGTTCGGTGTTGAGTTCCTCAATGCTGAACACCCCGGCCACGCTGCCCTGCATCTTCCTGTCGGCTGTCTGCCGACCGAAGATAGCGAACACCTCTTCGCGGGTGTAACAGCCATACTGCTCAAGGGCCATCGGCATACCTTCGCCCACAGCGTATGTCTTTGTTTCCAACGTGCTCAACAGATAGTCGACGAGTTCCTTGGCTTCCTCTACAAACGGGGGATAATGCTGGAACAGTGAGAAGCCTTCCTCGATCGTCCCAAAGGGCAAGCGGTCGATTTTGTCGAGATAGAGGGTATAATAGAACATGATCCCAAAGGCCTTTTCCTGCTCCGTTTGAAGGGAAATGGACTCTGAGGCTGTCAACAGCTTTTTGACAAAGTTGAGATAAGCCACGCTGTTGGCATGCACAAGATTAGAGAGTCCGCGCTCGTATCTACGGGTGAAATCGTCATCGGCATAAGTACATAGTCCGGCTTCGCGCTTCAAACTCGTCCAGCAATTGTTGCTTTTGTAGACAATGCGTATATCCTGTCCGTTGTTCTCAACAAATTCTTTGAGGGTAGGTACATGGTCATAGCCGCGCAGCTCATCCACGAGCCGCCGCTTGTTGTACACCGCCGCTTTGATGTTTTCAAGGATGTATTGCTGGGCCATCTCTTCCATGTGGATGGTACAACCATGCGGAAGCAGGGTGAAGCCCTCTCTGACCTGATCGACCACGCTCTTGTCGTTTCTGACCATGAGACTGCGGAACCTGCTGGTAAAGTCGTATTTCTGGTTGAGCTGGGCCACGAAGTCGAAGACTGTGAGCAGCTGTTTGCCCGGATAGAGCCGCAGGCCACGGCCCAGCTGTTGCAGGAATACCGTGAGCGACTCGGTAGGTCGGAGAAACAAAACCGTGTCGACGGCAGGAATATCTACGCCTTCGTTGAAGATGTCTACTACAAAAAGATAGTTGATTTCGCCCTTCGAGAGTTTTCTGTTCAGCCGTTCTCGCTCGCTATCTCTGTCGGCAGTCAGGTAATCGGCCCGCAGACCGTAAGCGTTGAAATGGTCAGCCATGAAGCGTGCGTGCTCCTTGGTGGCACAGAATCCAAGCGCTTTACAATGGGTCTCGTCGGGGAGGTAATAACGTAGCTTGTCGATGATGAGTCCTACACGCTCTTTGTTACAAAGCCTTTCGGTGAGTTTGGTGGCCACATACTTGCTTCCTTGCATCAGGTCGTCATCCTTTAGGTCTGTATTATCGCTGATGCAGAGATATTGAAACGGCGTGAGCAGTCCCTCGTCGAGTGCCTTGGGAAGTCTAATCTCAGCACTGATCTGCTGGTCGAAGTCGGGTAACAAGCTCACACCATCCATTCGTTCGGGTGTGGCCGTCAGTCCCATCAGAATTGTTGGCGTGAAATGAGTGAGGATGGTGCGGTAGCTGTTTGCCACAAGGTGGTGGGCTTCGTCGATAACGATATAATCATAGTGGTCTGACGGGAGTTTGCTGAACACATCGTCAAACCGGGAGTTGAATGTCTGCACCGAGACAAACAGATGGTCTATGCCTCGCGCGGGCTGATACTGTCCCACCCACACATCTCCGAAGTTGGCATCTTGCAACACGCTCTTGTAAGTATGGCTGGCCTGCACCAAGATCTCTTGGCGATGAGCCACAAAGAGCAGTCGGTGGTGTTGGGCATGCGCTTCGGTGAAGAGTTTGTAGTCAAAGGCCGAGATAACAGTCTTGCCCGTTCCCGTGGCTGCCACGATGAGGTTACGGTGAATGCCATTCTCACGCACCACCATCAGTCTGTCGAGGATCTGTTTCTGATGAGGCAGCAGGTTGTATTTCTGTAATCCGTGGGCAGACTCTCGTTCGGGATGTCGTTCTTTCATCAATGCGTCATAGAGGCGTTCCACCCCTCCGGCTTTAAAATCCTCGAAGTTAGGACTGTTCCAGTATAGGTCAAACGTGGCCAATGCTGTCTTGATGATGTGCGGATTCTCCACGTTGGTCACCCTGATGTTCCACTCCAGCCCATCTGTCTGGGCCGACTTAGAAAGGTTTGAAGATCCGATGTAAGCGGTGTTGAAACCGGAATGACGTTCAAAAATATATGATTTGGCGTGCAGGCGCTCGATGCTGGTGTTATAGGATATGCGTATCTCGGTATGCGGCAACTGAGCCAAGCGCTCTACAGCCTTTGCCTCGGTCACGCCACAATAGGTGGTTGTGATCACCCGCAAGCGATGTTGTGGATGGTCGCAAAACGCTTTCAGTTTGTCATAGATGAGGTTAAGACCGGAGAGCTTGAGGAATGACACAATCAGACTGATGCGGTCGGCACTTTCGATGTCACGCTCAATCTCTGCATTCAAAGGCACCTTGCTTTGTCCGCCGGTAAAAAGACTACTGATTCGGAAACCTGTCATGGGCCTCACCAATGATTGATGGGTTGCCTTTAACCGCGCTTCTTCTGTCTGTGATACCACTGCTGCCAACATCTGTTTGTTTTCTACCACTTTATTCTCAGAATCTTCGCCCAAGAAATCTATCAAGCGGTTGACGAATCCCACGCGTTCATCAGTAGAGAGGTTTTCATCAGACAGACGGTTGATAATCATCTTATGGACATGTGCAGCCAATAGTGAAGGCGACTCTGCATCGTCTATGGCATCTTCTTTGCAGACAAGTCCCTCTTCGGTGGCGTGCTGAATGTCTTGTTTCAGCGCACTTGTTATCAAATTTTCATATGCGCCTTCTTGCAGTTTCATATATTCATATAGAGAGTTTTAACATTGGCATCGTAGGCATTATACAAACCTTGACTACGGCAGGTTATATTAGTCTTAACGTGATCAGAAATCGAATCTCAAAATTACAATATTATTTTGACACCATCATGTTTTTCATGTGCCAAAAAGCAAATCAATTGATATTTCTTGCTCATCAGGACTAAGAAAGAGATTGATAACGATAAAAAATGTAGGTAGATGTGATGAAGAAATGGTATAGTTGATGTTTCGGCCTTATACGGCAAAGTCATTATCATGGGGGAGATAGCATTGAATAGAAAAGGGAGAATACTCCAAAGAGATTCAATGCTTTACCTTGTCCTATCTCCCCCTCTCTTACTATGATTGGAGGGGGGGGAATACTCCGATGGGAGGCTGCCACACACCGGATGCCCAAGGGCGTGCGTGAAAGAGTTCTAATAATGCTTTTTCTTATACTGTTATCTCAATATGGATGTTCTCCGGACCAAGGATGCTGCTTTCGTAATAGCCATCGCCGGTGGTGCGCGGACCACTCAACACACGATAGCCATCATTGGAGAGCTGCGCCGTTTTCTTGTCTACCTGTTCCTTGGAACCCAGACTAAAGGAGAGATGGTGGTATCCCACCGGAGGGTGGGCCGTCTCCGATGGGATGACATCGGGACGTGACATCAACTCTAACCGGGTGCTGCCCTCATTGAACGACAAGATGTAAGAGGACAAGCCGGTGCGAGGATTATGGTACCTCTCATTGCTGAACGCATCGAAGTACTGGAGGAAAAAACTGCGCATGGCCTCTAAATCCTCACAGTATAAAGCAATGTGATTGATACGCATCATGATGGATGGTTAATGGGTAAACAATTTGTTCTTGAGCCACTCTCGCACGGGGAGGTCATACAGACGATAGGCACCATAAGCCAAGAGGATGCTTGCCACAAACACGCTAAGGGAAATCAGGATGTTTTGGCCGAGCGTAGCCTCGGGATGGTTGCGTACCCACGCGATGTGCATATAAATCAGTGGGTAATGGGTGATATAGATGGGATAGGAAATGTCGCCCAGAAACTTGTTGATGGCTGCCGATTTGCCACCTACGACCGAACTGCCCGCCCCGATGCTCACGATGAGTGGGAAGCCGAGAAGGATGCACAGCATTTCATAGAGTCCGTTGGTCCAGCGACCCTCGCCCTCGACGGTCAGGCCCATCCATGGCATACAAAGCAGAACGACCACCATCAACGAGCACCACCAAAAGCCTCCCCTCACCTTGATGAGCCACCCCATGCGCGACAGCAGCAGTCCGCAGAAGAAGGGATAAAGCAGGCGCGTGACCCCAATCTGCAGTTGGTCGGGCGTAAGGCTCCAACCGCCAATGACGGTATAGCTGGCATAATCGCGAACGGAGAGGACGCCCAAGATATCGATGTTTAAGGTGAGGACGACGGTCAAGGCCGCAAAGAGCACGACGCAGATGCCGAGTGCCACCCTGCCGAGACGGCGGATGAACAGGGCATAGAGGATGTTGGCCAGATACTCCCATTGCAGCGACCAAGCAGGACCGTTGAGCGGATTGGTTTCGCCCCATCCTCTGATATCCATGCCCGTGCCAATGGGCAGCATGGTAAATCCCAAGAGCATCACGAGCAGCACCATCCAAGGAGATGCGTCCTTTATCAATGGAAAATCGGAACACTCACCAAAATAAAACAGCAGGGCACCCACCAACGTACCGAAAATAACCATGGGATGCAGTCGGACGAGTCGCCGCTTGAAGAAGTTCCAAGTCGACATTCTGTCCCATCGGTCATCGTAGGCATAGCCAATGACAAATCCCGAGAGCACGAAGAAGAAGTCGACGGCCAGATAACCATGATTGATGGGTTGGGCGGGCGAACCGCTGAAATAGGTCTCAAAAAGGTGGTAGCCCACCACCAACAGGGCAGCCACCCCACGCAGCCCGTCGAGAATCTCGTAGCGAGGCTTGGACGCCAAATAAACATCGTTTTGTTTCATTTCTGTTTTCTAAGTTTCTTCAGGTTGCAAAAGAACAACAATATTTTGTCTTATCTTTGTTCTATCATTTATATTTATTGTCTTATCTTTGCAACCAATATGAATTCGTTGTCGTTTGATCATATTGTCATCGCTCCCCGTGACCAGATTGGTCTTCATCGGCAGAGCACATGGGAACTCTCTTATATCATTCGAGGAGAGGGCCTGCGAACCATGGGCAACAAGACCGAGCCCTTCGGGCGTGGAGAAATCGTATTGGTGGTGCCCGACATGCCCCACCAATGGAAGTTTAATCCTTCGATAGACGACGATGGTATGATAGAGAATATCTCCATTTCATTTCCCACGGAATTGGTTGCACGCATTGGCACCACATTTCCTGAGATGAGTGCGTTAGTCAACTGGCTGAACAGCCTGGACCATTCAGTACAGATACCCAACGTAAAAAACCAGAAACTCAAGGGCATCTTTTGGAGGATGACCGGTGAGGATGAGGGCGAGCGCCTGTTGTCGCTTCTGCAGATGCTGATGGAGATATGGAAGAATGAGGGCAAAAGAGCCTCCGGCCACTTTGAGGAAGAAAGGGAGGATGAGGCGGTGAAACGCGTGGTCAACTACATCCATTGCAACTACAACCGAGAGATTACCATCAAGCAACTGGCAGCATATACGGGCATCAACGGCACGAGTCTCTGCACACTATTCAAGCAGAAGACCCAGCAGACCATCATGCAATATGTGATGAAATTCCGGATAGACATGGTGAAATCGTTGCTCAAGCATGGCGACAAGACCATCGCGCAGGTATGCTTCGAATGTGGTTTCCGCGATGTGCCCTATTTCAACCGCGTCTTCAAGAAGCTCACCGGCATGAGTCCGAAGGAATATAAGGCAATAGCAAAGACAGAGTTGGACGGATGGCCATTATAAGAAAGCATATCGTATCAGGCCTCTTATCCACTGTCTGACGGTTGAAGCTCCCCAAGCCGGTAAGATGTTCCGCACAGGTATTCGCGTTAATTCGACAATTTATCCCCGCATCTTCTTTCTAAAATCTGTGGGCGACATGCCAAAGGCACGACGGCAATACTTGCCAAAGAATGAGAGGTTGGGGAACCCTAGGTCGTCACAGATTTCCTTGATGCTCTTGTCGGTATTCATCAGATAATAGCGAATGTCGGCCTCCGTATATTCGCGCACCCACCGCAAGGCAGTCTTACCGGTCACCTCTCGACACACCTTGGTGAGATAATTGGGTGACACACAAAGTTCCTGAGCGTATGTATCTACCAGTTGGTGCTTGACATGCCGGGTGGTAAGCAACTCCAGAAAACGGCGGAAGAGCACCTTGTGCTGTCCTTCAGTCGTCGTTGCCTCTTCCATTTGGGGCAGTGCCGCCATCATCATCTCGAGATAGTCGAAGAGAATGCTGCGCAATAGCGACTCGATGACTTCTTTGTGGTAACGACGCTGCTGCTGACGAAGCTTGAACGACAGCGTGTGGAAATAACCATCAAACTGCCCGCGCTCCTCCTCATCGGCAACCACATGATTGGTCTTATAGACATAGAGGCAGCGGTCCCACTCCTCGATATGGGCGCCAAGCAGGCGCTTCACTACGTCTGTGGCGATAATGGCAAGGTCGCACCTCACCCCGGGGCTGCCCATGTGGTTGGTCAGCCTACTGTGAGGGGGCAGAATCAGTGCCTCAAAGGTATCCAAGTGATGTTGGGTACCATTGACATCCACCTGAAGTTTGCCATTGTCGCAAGCCAGAATCATATATCCCTCCAGAGAGGTAGTATCAAGATGAGCCAAATCCTCAAAGGTGGTCACAAACTTGATATTCTCGTCCTCGTAATTAAATAAGGTTTGTTCCATGCCCGCAAAGTTCGTCATAATCACAGAGTTTATTATGTTCTATAAACGTTGAATAGTGGTATATTTCTTGTTCAAACGAAAAAAGACCACTATTGTTATATTTCAGATGACTAAAGTTTGAAATCGAACAGCTACTTTTGCACCATCAACAATTAATGACAACAAAAGATAAAATGAATATGGAAAAGAAAGTAATTCTCCTCACAGGAGCAAGCAGCGGGATAGGTTACCAAACAGCAGAATATTTAGCCAAGCAAGGACACACTGTCTATGGAGCCGCTCGTCGGGTAGAAAAAATGGAACCTTTGAAGACCTTCGGGGTGAAGTCCATTTTGCTCGACGTGACCGACCAACAGAGTGTGGACGAGGCCATCGAACTGATCATAAAGGCAGAGGGCAAGATTGACGTACTGGTCAACAATGCGGGCTACGGTTCTTATGGGGCGATTGAAGACGTGACCCTTGAGGAGGCACGGAAACAGTTTGATGTCAACATCTTCGGTGTGGCCATGCTCATCAAGAAGGTTTTGCCCTACATGCGTGCCCGGAACAGCGGTACCATCATCAACGTTGCCTCTATCGGCGGACGCGTCACCACCTATTTCGGTGCATGGTACCATGCCACCAAGTACGCACTTGAAGCCCTGAGCGATGCCCTGCGCATGGAGACCAAGCCCTTTGGCATCCAAGTAAGCATCATCGAACCGGGCGGCATCAAGACGCCCTGGGGCTTTATCGCCGCCGATCACCTTGCAGAGAGTGCCAAGGGAGGCGCATACGAAAAGCAGGCTGCAAAGACAGCGGCAGGAATGCGCAAGCAGTATGAGGGCAACATGATATCAGACCCCATTGTCATTGCCAAGGCCATCGCGCGTGCGGTAAACAGCCGTCGCCCCAAAACAAGATATACCGTGGGCTTCATGGCAAAACCCATTGTATGGATGCATGGCTGGCTTCCCGCCCGCTGGTTCGATGCCATCATGATGCATGTCAGCTAAACTATGAATATTTCTATGATATTGAGTTTTCTGATATTTTCGGCACTTACCATGACGAGTTGCTCTTGGATCATGTATGAATGCGAGAGAGAGACGCAGAATCGTCCTGACTTTTCCTGGGAGCCTTATGATGAAGAAGATCGCAAGAACTGAAGCTCCTATAAAAACTATGGTCTATTCTGAAACCGGAAACAATGAAAAATGACTCTCATAGAGACATTGGAGCAGGAATAAGTAAATGATAAAATTGCTTTTTCATCATCAAATAAAATAGGTAAAAAGTGTTGTTATGGCATCAAATTTCTTCAACTACACCCAGGAATGGGTGAACGGCGAAATGCTCGAGGGTATGATTATCGCAATATTTGGCATCTTCGCCATTCTCATCGGTGTGGCAATCTGGCATTATGGCAAGACACCGGCTCCCCGCGCGCTCATCATTCCCATAATACTTTGCGGAATGGTTTACACGGGGATCGGCCTTTCTCTGCGCATCAACGACCGTCACCTCACGGAGCAATTCCATAAGGAATACCAAACAAACCCACAAGCTTTTGTCGTTAAAGAAAAAGAGCGCGTGGAGGGGTTTCAGTATATGTACACCATTTCAAAAGTCGTTGCTACCGTGACGTTCATCGCCACGCTGCTCATCTTCTGGTTCACCAAGAGTGCTGCCTGGCAAGGAGCGGCCATTGGCTTGACCCTCTTTGGGATTTCCGGTCTCATCGTCGACTATTTTTCTCAGCATAGAGCAATGGCATATTATGATGCAATACTCAAAGCGCTCACGTCGTAGCCACCTATCCATAAATACGCATTCGATGCCCCACTTGCCTTGAGCCTATTAAATAAACAACTATTGTCTGAAAACAGAAAGGAGGGAGGAATTAGTGAATGGTAAAAGCATGGTTCGGCCAAATGTCCGATCGTAATATACTATACCGAAGGGCAGTATAATGTTTACTCGATTTGTCGCCGTGTAACCAACACCTTATCAATCCTTACGCCATCCATATCAACAACTTCCAACAGGAAATCATCCCATTGCAGCCTCTCGCCGATATGGGGGATATATCCGAGTTGATGCAGTATCAGGCCGCCCAAGGTTTTGAAATCTTCATCGTCATATAGCACATCCTTGTCTACATGCCTGAGGAAATCGTACATGGAGCATTGGCCATCTATGAGCCAGCTGCCGTCCTCGCGTGTGATAATGTCCGGCTCTTCGTGCTCTTCACCAGGAAGATCACCCACCAAGGCCTCCATGATGTCTTTCAGGGTAATAATGCCTTGCAGATTGCCATACTCGTCACATATCAATCCATATTTCACGTGAGTCTCACGAATTTTCTCAAGTACCCTGTACACATCCATGTGCTCTGGAAAGAACTGTGCCGGACGAATGGCATCGGTTAATCTGAAAGAACTGTTTCGCACATTACCGTAAAGATCCTTCAGGTAGACCACACCCACGATATCATCAAGTTTCCTGTCGCGTGTGACGGGATAAACCTGAAACAGATTTTCTGATACCACCCGAAAGATCTCATTGGCCGACATGCTTTCATCCAGTGTAGTGATGTCACTCCGATAAGTCATGATGCTGCTCACGCTCCTGTCGCCCAAGGAGAGCACACGGTTCATGATATGATGCTCCACCTCCTGCACCTCTCCACTCACGACACCCTCTTCTATCATCGACTTGATCTCTGCTTCCGTGATTTTCTCTTCACCCATGTTGATATGCAAAAGACGCAGCATCACACCGGTACTTTCAGACAGAAGCCATACAAATGGTGAAGCAACAATCGACAGCCAGTACATCGGACGTGCCAACAGCTTGGCTAATCGCGATGACGCGCTCATGCCAATGCGTTTCGGGAGGAGTTCGCCAAAAAGGATTGAAAAATATGTAACGAAGAACACGATGATACCCTGAGCGGCGGTATGCGCCCATGACAGCGGGCAGCCCCAGTGGGTCAACACTTTGGCGAAGTCATCTGCCAAAGCGTCACCGGAATAAATACCGGTAAGAATACCGATCAGGGTAATACCAATCTGTACGGTGGAGAGAAACTTATCGGGGTCGTTGGCAAGTTTCAACGCAGTGCGTGCCATGAGACTGCCTTTCTGTGACTCGCCGGCAAGAAAACTTTTGCGCACAGAGATCAACGCGATTTCTGACATGGAGAATATGCCATTGACCAGTATCAGAAGTATAATAATGATGATGTCCATAATCGGGGGCTATCATTGAGGGGTTAGATGAACACTATCTTTCGGCGATGCTTGATAAACACCTCTATGTGCGTAGCAAGCATCGTAGGCTACAAAAGTAGTCAATTAAAACAGAACTCGCAATGAATCGTACACATTTATTGCCATGGCCGCCATGTAGAGATTATTTTGCAGGATATGCGGGGTATGTCCAATCGCAGTACCCGACATAAAAGAAAAAACATCAGATTAAGCGATAAAGTGGTGAGCGGAATGGGCTTAATTGTGTATATTTGCATCATGGCATTGAATATAGCCTTCCTGTCATATTCATCCAAGGAAAGGCCATCATCTCTATGCAGTTATCTGTTATCAAAATAGCATTATGAAGAGTTTTGGACAAAAACCGTGGCTGCTGCCACAACCGGTACTGATCATCGGTACCTATGACACGAACGGAAATCCCAATGCGATGAATGCGGCGTGGGGTGGTCAATGGGACAACCACGAGATCATGATCTCTATGGGCAACCATCAGACAACGCTCAACCTGAACGAGAAGGGTGAGTTTACGGTGGCCTTTGCGACCACAGAGACCATGACGGCATCCGATTTTGTGGGGATCGTGAGCCAGAAAAACGACCCCGACAAGATACGGAAGACAGGCTGGGCTACAGAGAAGGCACCCAACGTAGACGCGCCCGTGTTCACGGTCTTCCCCATGTCCTTGGAATGTCGCATCAAGGAGAAGCTGGACGAGTCGGCCACAGGCTACTATATCATTGCCGAAGTGGTCAACGTGCTTTGTGATGAGTCTTTTCTTGCAGACGACGGAAAGCCCGATGTGGAGAAGATGAACCTCATCGTCTTCGATCCCGTACACATGGGATATATTCAGTTGGGCCAGACCGTTGGCAAGGCGTTTAAGGCGGGTAAGGATTTGAAATAGTTTATTTTCAGTTCCTTTAGGTGTTATTCAACAAGGCAGGGTGGATTTCATCGCATTAGTCAATTGAAAATCAGCGAACGAAGTAGAAGCCAACCCTGCCCTATCAAAAGTTGAACTCTTACAGAGTTCGACAATACCACGTCTGACATCAAGACAGGGTAGACTTCGCTGCGCTCGTCAACCCTGCCCTATAAAAAGTTGAACTCCGATGGAGTTCGTTGTACCACCAATGCGCAATTGGTATAGGTAATGAGAATGTAAAATCAGGAGATTCGTTTTGTCTTGGATACCCTAACCAATTCATTAGAGAGAACTCTGTAAGAGTTCACGCTTGACAGGGCACGGTTGGCACAAAGGACGACCGAAGGGAGACCTGCAGTGCCTACCGTGTCGCAAATGACACCGCATGGAAGAACTCTGTAAGAGTTCAACCCTTGACAGGGCACGGTTGGCACAAAGGACGACCGACGGGAGACCTGCAGTGCCTACCGTGTCGCAAATGACACCATACAGAAGAACTCTGTAAGAGTTCAACTATCCATCTTCAGTATTTTACAACCACCTCTTGCCAATATAAACCGGGCATATATCCCTCCACGTGGGCGTTATTAAGCAACGCCATAAACTCGTCGCCTACGTTCTGGCGCGTGTGGTTCTCGGCTAAGACTATAGTTTGTACCCCGGCTTCTTGGCCAAATGGTTCATATTAGGACGTATGTCCTTATCATAGACATCCTCTTTCCATCGCTCGGCGGGTATTTCTGTAAAGTCGATGGACAACGACGCCTCACTGGCCTTAAGATGTTTCTCGGCCAGACGGGTGAGGTCATCTACAAAACTCTTCATCTGTTGCTCCGAAAGATGCTTCGGATAACACTTGATATTGATATGTGGCATAATTTGAATGTATAATGTATTAAACTTAGCTCCGTCGGTGGGCTCCATGCAAGCATTTTCGACGGAACGCACCGCAAAGATAGCAAGAATCTTCACGCCAAACAAGAGGGCACATGGACGTACGTCACCATCTAAAAGTTACAATTATTGATTACCAACAAGTTACCAAAACAGACTTTATGTTTATTTAATACGCGAGTTCGGGATAAGATTAGCATGCAAACAGTTCCCGACTGTCTCTGCCAGCAACGTTTGCCCCTTTGTAAAACAGAAAGCTGTCATCTCTCCTGTGTCGTTGCACAGCCAGTGCAGCTTGTCCCCCCGTGGCACCAACCCCATGTATCAGTATCCACACACCCTCCGTGGCGTCTTGCCCAAGCCACCATCTTTGCCACTGTTACCACCCCGCACGTCGCCCCATCTCCATGCCTACGCCCAACCGTTCGCACCGAACAGCCCGATAATTCTATATGAAACCATTCGATGGTTCTATATGAAACCATCCGATGGTTCTATATAAAACTATCCGATGGTTCTATATGAAACTATCCGTTGACTTTGGGGGTCTCATTTAGCCCGCCCGCCCTTGCCATAGGCGCGGAGGGCACGTGAAACGGCAGCTTTGGGGCTTATAACCGCACCGTTTATCATGACTAACCCCGTGGTTTACGCCTGCTTAATGGGCGGTTTACGACAGACACCATACTTTACAGGTGAACTATCCTGGTGCGGATCGGTTAACTTGCCCAATATACGTTTGCATGTACGAGCCGCGATGCCCAGATCGCTGGCTAAAGCCACACAATCCATACACCCCGCCGCGCTGTTCGGCCGTGCCGTTGTCACCGCCCAGCCACAGCCTGCATGCTCACCCAAAGGCGACTGTTTGCGTACTAATCTTATCCCGAATTCGCCTATTTAAGAGTATCATTACTCATGAACGCCGACAGCTGCCCGTGCAATCTTTCCTCCGTTTTGTGTAATTACACTTTCCATGAAACTCATAACTTTGCATCCAGAAAATATCAAAGTTATGGACAAGAAGATTATTTTGATTACTGGAGCGTCAAGCGGCATTGGCCGTGTGACAGCATTAGAGTTGGCCAAACAAGGCCATAGACTGATTATTCATGGTAGAAACGAAAAGAAGACAACTGCCGTGAAGGATGAAATCATGGCCACAACGGGCAATCAAGACATTGAGGCGATGACCGCCGACCTCTCGCTCATGGTCGAGGTTAAAGCATTTGCCGACAAGGTGAAGGCGAAGTGTGAACATTTAGATGTGCTCATCAATAATGCCGGAGGACAGTTTGGCAACACTCGAGAGGTGACTGCCGAGGGTTACGAAAAAACCTTCGCCATCAACACGCTCGCACCATTCCTGCTTACCCGACTGCTGATGCCGCTCTTGCAAGAGAGTGTGTCGGGCCGGGTGGTCACCGTTGCCTCTGAGTCCTACCGACAAGGAGGTAAAATCGACCTAAACGACATCGCCTTTGAGAAGCGCTATTCACTCATCCGAAGCTACGGACTCTCTAAACGGTATGTGTGGTATCTCATGCGGGAGTTTGACAGAAGACTCCAAAACGACAATATTCATAACGTTACGGTAAACACCTGTGAGCCTGGCAGCGCCGTCACAGACCTTCAGCGTGTCTCGGGCAATACCATGCTCATGAGAATCATGACGATTCTGTGGCGCCCAATGATGTGGAGCGTGGAGAAGGCTGCCGCCACAAGCATCTTTCTGGCTACGAGTGAGAAAGTGGACAAGGTCTCCGGCAGATTCTTCGGTAATTGCAAGGAAAAGAAGATTGCGGCCAAATGGATAGATGCTGATGTCCAGCAGAGAATATGGGACTTCTGCGAGGCGGCTTGTAAGGACTACCTGCAATAAAACAGTCGTTTTACGGTTATATCCATGATGCAGAGTATTATTCAAATCAACAGCGTGGAACAGTTCTTCCACCTGTTTGGCTATCAGACGGAGGGGCATCCGCTCATCGGGGTCGCCCGCCTGAGGGGAGGTGAACGATATGAGATGAAGCAGGCATTGCAGCTGAATCTCTATGCCTTCACCTGTAAGACCGGATGTGCCGGCAATGCGCGGTATGGATGGCGCCAATATGACTTCTCTACCGGCTGTCTCAACTTCTATGCTCCAGGGCAAATCATCGGGGGTGAGGATGACAATGTGGACACAACAGGAGCCGAGGGATGGATGGTGCTCTTCCATCCCGACTTCATTCGTCGATATCCTTTGGGCGAGCAAATCAAGAGATACGGTTTCTTCGCCTACGATGTGAGCGAGGCGCTCCATCTGTCTGACCAAGAAAAGCTGCATATAGAAACCATCATCGAGAATATCTATCGCGAACATCAGGTCAATATGGATGACTATACACAATCCATCATTGTCACCGAGCTGACGCTCTTGTTCAACTATGCCGACCGTTATTATGCCCGCCAGTTCAGGTCGCGGGCCAGCGTGGAGCAAGACCGCATCGTGCAGATAGAGCAACTCGTGGACCGTTATCTTGAGACCCACACCATGCAGATGGTAACGCCACAAGCCATTGCCGAAGAAATGAACATGACCACGCACTATCTGAGCGACCTGCTTAGAAAGACCGTCGGTCAAAACACCCAACAGCTCATCCACAGCCTCCTCATCGACAAAGCCAAGAACCTTCTCAAGTCTACCAGCCTTTCTGCCAACGAGATAGCCTATCGCCTGGGGTTCGACTCCCCCCAGTATTTCAGTAGGCTCTTCAAGCGGAAAGCAGGAATGACGCCATTGCAATTCAGGAACGCAGGATAGAACAGCAGTCAACCGATCCAAGCACTACGCATGGGGGCACCATCAGGCACAATGCCCAGGGTAGCCCTAAACCATGCATTGTCATGTCTTTGCGAGGGGGAGTACCTTCCCCGAACTATCTGATTGTCAACCCAATGTCACTTGATGTTGTGGTCTTTCAAGAACGCCTTCATCAGCGTGGCAATCTCGGTATGGTGACTCTCGAGGGCGAAGTGCCCACTGTCGACGAATTTCACCACAGCCTTCGGGAGGTCGCGCCTGAAAGCCTCGGCACCGGCGGGAATGAAGCTCGGGTCGTTCTTTCCCCATACGGCGAGCAATGGGGGCTGGTGGTCACGGAAGTATTTCTGCATCTCCGGATACAGCCTTACATTGGTCTGATAGTCGAAGATGAGGTCATCGTTCTGGTCCTTACGGCCGGGCAGTTGCATGTAAGCGTAGTCGATGGTATAGCCATCGGGACCAACGCTACCCTCGGGCGTGCCGTTGACATATTGCCCCTTGATGGTCTCCAAGGCGTAGGCAGAGGCGTATTGCTTGCGAAGCTCCGGCGTGGGATGTGCCCAGTATTCGGCACGGGCAGCCCATTTGGGGCCTAAGCCTTCCTGATAACAGTTGCCGTTCTGCGAGACGATGGCGTCGATGCGTTCGGGATGCCACATGGCAAGGCGCATGCCCACCGGGGCACCATAGTCGAAGATGTACATCACGAAATGCTTCAGTCCCAAGCTGTCGATGAACGCATCCATCGTCTTGGCAAGATTGTCGAAGGTGTACGTATAGAATGGCTTCACGGGCGCGTCGGTCTGTCCAAAGCCGGGCATGTCGGGGGCTATCAGGTGATAGTCGTCCATCAGCTCGGGCATGAGCTCACGATACTGCACACTGCTCGACGGAAAGCCATGCAAGAGCAGTATTGTGGGCTTGGAGGGGTCGCCCGCCTCACGATAGAACACGTTTACGTTGCCAACTTGCTGGAAGTGATAGCTCACCCCAACACCTTCCTGCCGACTGTCCGGCTTGTTGTTTGCCACAGATGTCATTGTCATAATCAAACTGAAAATTAAAATGATTGTTTTCTTCATTACACCTATATTATATTGACTCTTTATTGCCTGTGTCTCCACTCGCACATGCTTACGGAAACCATCGCCGGTAAGCAATGATGTGCTCATTTCGATTGTAGCTTTCGGTACGACAAAGGCGACATGCCTTTCTGTCGGGTAAAGAATTTGGTGAAGCTACTCTGGTCGGAGAAGTTGAGCTGAAAGGCTATCTCGGTGACACTCCGGTCGGTGGTCTTGAGCAGACGGACGGCCTCTTGCGTCAAGGCATACTCCAGAAAGCTCATCACCGTTCTGCCGCTGATGGTGCGGACGATGCGCGACAGGTAGGTGGTGGTGATGTTCAACCGGTCGGCATAGAACGCCAAATCATGGTGCTTGGCCGCATATTGGGGCACAAGTTGCAGAAAACGGGCGAAGAGTTCCTCGCTTCGGGAAGACACCTTCGTGCATGCGATTTGCTGCTGAAGGATGTCTGTAACGTTCATGGCCATGATTTCGCAGAGCCGCAAGAGCGTCTCCTCGTGATAGGTCATCGTAAGGTCGATATGCTGAAGCATTGAAACAAAGAGCGTAGACAGCAGCTCCACCTGTTGTTTCGTCAGGGTAATCTTGGGATATTTGAACTCTGCCACGGGAAGATAGGCCGCCTTCAGAAAGAGTGAGAGCAGCGGATGGCTCACGACCGTATGCTCTTCGAGGATGAGCAGGTAGCCCTGGTAATCGTCGGAGGCACTGACCATAAGCGTAGGCATGCCCGGCGCGTACAAGTACAAGTCGTCAGCATTGACCTCCATAAACTGTCCGTTATATTCTACGGCCAGCGAACCATCAATCACCAGAAGCAGCGAATAGACGGGCATGCCGTCTGACTGCCAACCTGCAACAATGTCTTTGGCATACACCTGCTGTATGCCTATCTTTCCCTGCCATGTCTTCAGGCCCGAGCAGTTGCCTTCTGATGGGCTGTTGTACGTTTGCCGATCCTTCATTGCGTATATTTCTTTGTCGGCAAAGATACGGAATTGTTTTCACACCCTCACACCATTTGTTTCGTTTTAACCATATTTTGTGTTGTTCCGGACTTCGGGCTTATCCTAAAAGGAACTAACTTTGCAGCCGAAAAGAAATCATAACGATGAAGAAAATATTTATTATCGACGGTGGTCCTCGCAAGAATATGAACACCGCACAAATGATTGAGGCCTTTGCCAAGGGTGTGAAGCAAATCAGTAACGATATTGAGGTAAGGCACGTGCGTCTCTACGACTACGACTTTCACGGTTGCTATTCGTGCATGCTCTGCAAGACCAAAGACAGCAAGTATCATGACTACTGCGGACGCAAAGACGGCATCACCGAGGTTCTTCAGGAGGCAGCCTATGCCGACGGCATGGTCGTTGCATCACCGGTATATTTTGGAGACATGACGGCGCAGACCAAATGTTTTCTGGAACGTCTCATCTTTCCCTGGCTGAATTACAAGACTCTCAGTGCCAACCCTCCGAAGAAGGATGTGCCTTCGGCCATCCTCTATACTATGAATGCCACGGCCGATTACCAAGACCAGATGGAGCTGATGTATCAGAGTCATGAGCAACTGATCGGACGATTCTACGAAAAGCCCGAACGCATCATCGCCATGAGCACCAAACAGGTGAAAGACTACAACCGCTTTGAATTTGCAGACGACTGGGCCATGGCGCATGACCAATGGCATGAGGAGCATTTTGCCGAAGAACTGCGGCAGGCCTGCGAAGCGGGCAGACGCATGGCCGAGAAGGTGGTCAAATATTAACTCTCATGCACCTTGAGGTCACGCAAGAAGGGCGTGGAAGGACCACCTGACGCGCCCTTTAGTCAGTCAACGGGCACTCATGACACGGCAGCAACAATCGATTTATTGCCTGAAGGCCGAGGGAGTGGCACCGAGGTTGCGCTGCACAAACCGGTTGAAATAAGATGGTGACGAGAACTCGAACATATCGGCTATCTCCGTGAAACTTAAGTCGCGCTGGCCGAGCAAACGACGGATGTGGATGGTGGTAAAGCGGGTAATCCAATAGTTGGCAGAATAGCCACTGATCTGCTTGCACAACTCCGAAAGATGCTTTGAGGTAACGAAGAGCTTGTCGGCATAATAAGTCAACTCTCGATGTTTGATATATTCCCCACCCTGTAGCAGGCTGATGAAGCGCCCCACGATAGTCGCATTCTGCTCGGAGAAACTGTGTAGTTGATTTTCGACGGCATGGATATGAAAGAAGTCGAGGAACATGGCCTGAACATAGCAGGTCATGATGTCGTCGAGAAAATCATGCGGCTCATTCAGCCGTTCCTCTATGTCGGTGAAATCTTTGACTAACCGGAGGAAGAAATGCTCATCGGGTTGCATGACCGGATTCTCGAAGAGCAGTAGTGTGCCGATGATACCATAGTTGCTTTTGGGCGTGGCCACCTCAAGGAATGTAGGCGACACGTAGATGCAGCGCGTCTTGAAGTCATCCGACATACTGATTTTCTTGATCTCGGTATTGGAAGTGACAATCATGGCTTGGCCCTTGCGCAATACGAAAGGCTTACCATTGAAGAGAAACTCATACTGTCCCTCCTCACAAATGATGTGCGCCACGTGTTCTCCAATCTCGTCAGAATGGATACGATTGAGATGATGGTCTATGATAATGTCGGTTGGCCCCAATACCATACGCTGTGATTCCTTGATTCACTGCAAATATAGAAAAAAAGTACTAAGAGAAAAAGAATTGTATCGAAAAAAACGTTGCAGACAGTCGGTGCCGCAACGTTTTTTCATTACCATCAATAGATATGTAGGCCGGTCTCTCCCCGTTTTGCTTGGAGCTATACGGGGTGCCTCGTCTATAGACTGGTCAAGACTGCATGATGAGGTGGATGATGCCGAAATCTCTTCTAAGACTTTCGACGATGACATTCACGTCGAGCGTCTCCCTGCCGGCAAAGATATAGCTGATATTGCAGTCTTCCAAGTATTCAAGATAGTCGGCTGAGACATTCTCACAAACCGCGACGATGATGTACCTGCCTTCGTAACTTGCCGTGGGAAAGCGCACATCACCCTCTGGCACGCAAGCCACGATGGCGCCGTTGCCCTCGCAACGACCTACGAAAGTATGTATCTGGTCGGGAAAAGCCTTGTGGCACCAGCATCCGTCGAAGCGCTTCTGGAACAAGCGTTTTATACGGTCGGTATCCATGAGTAGTGCTGTCTCTTGCTCGCATCCCACTTGCTTCATCATTGGTTTCATCAGTTCGGCAATTTATCGTATTCCCTTTTGTCTATAAACGAGAACCATTGCACCTTAGGCTTTTCCGGATTCGCATGGGCTGCCAAGTGCGCAAACCGGCTTCCCTTGGCCGCTCCATGCCAATGGCGCACTCCCGGTGGACAGTATGCCACATCGCCTGGCCGCATCACCTGCACGGGCTGCCCTTCAATTTGATGATAGCCAATGCCATCGGTGGCAATCAGCACCTGACCGCCCTCGTGCGTGTGCCACTGGTTGACACATCCCGGTTCAAAAACCACATAGTTGAGGGCTGGGCTGTTGGCGGCATTGTTGTGAGGCAGCACCTCAGAAAGATACACCGTGCCACTAAATGTCGGCAGCTGCAGGGGCTTGTCACCCTTGGCAAACATCAGACTGTCGGAATGAGGCTTTCTACCCTCATATTCCACCAAATCGAGTTGTTGGTAGTATTCGTCTGTCACCCGGTTGTCGAGTTTGGCAGTTTTGGCCATAGCCTTCTTGTCATTCCACTGTTTGTCGTAGATGACCATCTGTGAGAACCAACTGTCTTTTGTGGCACCATGCCAGTGGCGCACACCAGCGGGTATCTCCACCACGTCGCCTTTGCGAATGACCTGTGCAGGTTTTCCTTCCTCCTGATAGATGCCCACTCCCCCGGTTACAAGCACGACCATGCCACCGTGTACGTGCCATCCACTGTGCGCGCCGGGCTGGAAGACGATATTATTGGCTTCGGGGAAACGCCCTGCCTGTCCCATCTGGATGAGATTGGCGTTGTAGGCATTGCCGGTGAAGGGTGGTGAGGGCAGTTTGCGCCCTACGGGGAAACTGATGTCACCAGGCGCGCTGAGGCCGTTCTTTTCGAGCCACTTCTCCAGGTGCGAGGCCAGCACGTCATTGTTGAGGTCGAGCATCAGGAAGTGGGTGTTGCCCCTGATACCCTCCTTGGGCAGTTCCACGAGGGTGGCGTTGCCACCATGACGGTTTACAGCCTCAACAAACAGACGCGCCATCTGCAGGCGCACACGCCAATTCTCATCACCAAGGTTGTTGGTCACGGTCTCAGGAATATAATCACCGAAGTAGAGCACCATGGGCTTCTTGGTGAGTTGCTCAAACTGCGCCTTGGGCAAGGCGATGCCCTCTGTTCCACCAGTGAGACCGTCGATCTTTGCCGGAACCTCACCCTCGGGAAAGACAAAAGCACCCGGCTCATAAGCCACAATGGCCCTCACATGCGGATTCAAACCAGCAAACCAACCCAGCACGCCTCCCGCAGAATGGGTCACGAGGATATTGTCGCCCACCTTCTCCACGACGTTGTTGATGGCAGAAACATCGCCCTTGCCATCGCTCAAATTGGGTACCATGAGACGGAAGAACTGTGAGAGCGAGGCCGAATCCTTGGGAAACTGTACCCCGTCGTTCCATCGTGGCCATTGCCCCATGCGCCATACATCAAACCAGAACATCTCATCGGCCACGGGCTTGGCAGTGACGGTGGCCGTAGTGCGTGAAGCCCTGCCACGTCCTGGCAGGTCCATTACGTAGGTGCCATAACCCCTGCGAAGCATCAGCGTCTGGAAGCCGTCCCTTCCGTCGGGGGTGGTCTGCCAGCAGGCGCCGCTACCTCCATAGCCGTGTACGAAGATCAGGGGCAGGTGTTTGGCGTGCAAGGGTATCTGGTACTCCACATAGGCATGGTCGCCACTATAGCTCTGACCTTCCTCGGCCTGTGTGGCCCAGCCCACGAACTTATGGTTGTCGAATGTGCCGGGGCGCAGCAGTTTGTTGCCACCCACAGAGAAAGAACCCTGCTTGGCAATCACAATCGGTTGACTCTCGTTTTGCGATAACGCCCTCGATGTCGAGGCCGCCAGCATCGCCGTGATAAGGAATAATGCCTGAAGACTTTTCATATATGGTCTGTTATGATCGTTTATGACTTGTCAATGAGCGTTTCATTAGCCTGACTGTAGCGGTCGCCTACAAGCACGATGCTGTCCAACTGGTGGCGAATGTCCGCAAGCTCACTTTCGGTAAACGTCAGTTCCGTCGCGCCAATATTCTCTTGTATACGATGCAGTTTGCGCATGCCGGGTATGGGCACAATCCAATCTCTTTGCGCAAGGAGCCATCCAAGGGCTATCTGTGCAGGGGTGTGTCCTTTTTGAGCGGCCAGTGCCCTGACTACCTCGGCTAACTTTAGGTTTTGCTCCAGGTTCTCGGCCTTGAACCGTGGCACAGTGCTGCGGAAGTCGTCTTGGGCAAACGTGTCGGTAGCCTTGATGGTTCCGGTGAGTATTCCCTTGCCCAAGGGTGAGAACGGAACGAGCGCAATGCCCAACTCACCGAGTGTATCGAGAAGCCCATTGGTTTCCGGCTCGCGCCAGAACATCGAATACTCACTTTGAACCACCGCTACGGGATATTCGTTGTGGGCACGGCGGATGGTCATCGGCGATGCCTCGGAGAGTCCGTAGTGGAGTATCTTCCCTTCTTTGACCAACGTTCCCAGTGTGCCGGCCACATCCTCGATGGGCACCTCAGGGTCAACACGATGTTGATAATAAATGTCGATATGGTCGGTGCGTAGACGGCGCAACGATCCCTCTACCGCCTCGCGAATGTGCTCAGGGCGGCTATTCAGGATGCCCTTGTCCGATGGCACGCCTTTGTTGGTAAAGTTGGTGCTTTCTACGTTAAACCCAAACTTCGTGGCCAGCACTACCTTATCGCGGATGGGCTGTAGCGCCTCACCAACGAGTTCCTCATTCTTGAACTTACCGTAGATCTCTGCCGTATCAAAAAACGTGATGCCTTCATCGAAGGCCTGGCGTATGGCATTGATACTTTCTTCCTTCGTGGGATAGGGAGGAAACGACTGCGAGAACCCCATACATCCCATGCCTATGGCCGACACCTCAAGTCCGCTATGGCCTAATATTCTTTTCTTCATAACTCTTTACGGTTGATGATTGATATTTTCGTCTATAATTATTTGTTAGCAAGAAGTTTCTCATTGAAAAAACGCTGTATCTTGCCACTGATTTGGTCGACATACTCTTTAACATAGTAGGTGCGTATGTGCGTTGCGCCGGGCACAATGAAGAGTTCCTTGTCGGCTGTAGAGCTCGCCTTGGCAAAGGCTTCTTCCGACATATATCGGCTGTCGGCTTTCTCTCCGGCGATGACCAGCAGGGGCTGGGTAATGAGGTCGGCATGGTCGGTAGCGTCCCACGCCATCATGTCCATCAGCGAACTTTTGAGATAGGCACCTGTGGCATGGGGTGTCTTGTGGGTGACGCTATAATAAAAGTAGCCTTCACGATAAAGGTCCACCTTTATCTTGCGCGCCTCTTCGGGCGTCATGTTGGCAAAGCCTGCCGGTTGCGGCATTGCCCCCTTGGCCTCGGCCTGCCGCGCCATACTCACCTCGGCTTGCCGTTCAAAGATATTGTTCATCTGTGTGCGCATATATCCATTGCGTCGCACGTCGCCCGTATTAAACAGGCTGATGGTAGCCACCGCCTTTATACGCTTGTCTACTTGCGCGGCGGCAAAGGTGTAACCGCCTCCGCCGCAGATGCCCAAGGCTCCCACCCTGTCGGCGTCTACCCCGGGATAGTTCTGGATAAAGTCCACGGCGCCCATGATGTCGCCCATGCGGTAAAACGGTTTGTCTGTCATACGGGGCTCGCCACCGCTCTCGCCCTGGAAGCGAGCGTCGAAGGCAAGTGTCACAAAACCAGCCTCAGCCAGCCGCTGGGCATACAGTCCGGCCACCTGGTCTTTGCTGCCCCCGTTGGGATGCGCCACCACCACCGCAGGGTATGACGCCCGTGCGTCGTATCCCGCCGGCGTGTAAACGTTGGCTACCACCTTGATTCCCTCCACGGTGTAATTCACTTTGTGAACATTCACCTTGCCGTCAACGTTGCGGTCGATGGCGTCTTCATAAACGAGCCCTAAGGCGTTGGGGACGAGCGTAGGCCCCTCCTCGCCATACTGTTGTGCGTTAATACTCATAAACGTCGTTGCTAATAATAAAAATACGGATAATAACTTATTCATCTTCAATACCTATTGCTTTTAACCCAAATACTGTAAAGAACGTTTTTCTTCTATGGTGACAAAGTTACCACGAAATATAAGCCCCGCTTTTACGATAATTACGGCAACAATGACACTTTTTGCAGAAAAACAGACACTACCGGATTGGTGTGTCTGTTATCGACAGTGTATTATTTAAGTTTACCGCTAAATACTCTTCTGCGTATTAATTACGCGAGGTCGGGATAAAATGAGTAGGCTAACAGCCGCCATCGGGTGAGCAGGCAGGGCGTGGCCGGGTGGTGACAACGGCACGGCCAAACAGCGCCGCGGTGGGTATGGAATGTGTGGCATTAGCCAGCGGTCGGGGTATCGCGGCACGTACATGCAAACGCGTATTGAGCAAGTTCACCAATTTGTACCAGGGTATTTTTTTACCAGTAAAGTATGGGTATCTGTCGTAAACCGCCCAGTAAGCAGGCGTAAACCATGGGGTTAGTCATGATAAACGGTGCAGTTATGAGCCCCAAAGCTGTTGTTTCAACCGCCTTCCGCGCCTATGGCAAGGGTGGGCAGGCTAAATGAGAAACCCCAAGTCACTGGATGATTCTATATAGAATGATGATATGGTTTTATATAGAACCATCGGATGGTTTCATATAGAACCATCGAATGGTTTTATATAGAATTATCGGGCTGTAGGGTGCGAACGGTTGGGCGTAGGCATGGAGATGAGGCGACGTGCGGGGTGGTAACTGTGGCCAAGAAGGTGGCTTGGGCATGAGGGCCCGGAGGGTATGTGGATACTGACACATGGGGCTGAGGCCACGGGGGCAAGCCGCACTGGCTGTGCAACGACACAGGAGAGGTGATAGCATTCTGTTTTACAAGGCAAATGTTGATAACAGTGATAACCGAGAACTGCTTGCATGCTCATCTTATCCCGAACTCGCGTATTAATGATCAGTTTCCGTATGATTTCTGTCAAGGTTCTTGGAGGATTTCTTTTTGAATATAGATTTGAGAGCTTGCCATAATCCCTTATGATGGGCAACTGTAGTGTTATTCCCGTTTGTTATGGCTGTAGAGTGAGTCCCGTCCGGATTGACTATCGTTGTGAGGTCTCCATTCGTTATTACCGTGGAGTGTGTAGCGTCAGGATTGACGACAGTGGAGACGTTTCCATTATTGACTACGACGGTGTGAGTCCCATCTGGATTGACTATCGTTGTGATGTCTCCATTCCTTATTGCTGTGGAGTGCGTAGCGTCAGGATTGACGACAGTGGAGACATTGCCATTATTGACAACGACGGTGTGAGTCCCATCTGGATTGACCACTACAGTATGCTGTGCGTATGCAGATAAGCCTAAAAAAGATAGAAGGCATATCAATGCGCGTTTTATCATAGCAGTTGTTGTCATTTCAAGTTTCTTTGAATATTGGTGAATGTTTTTGATGATGTAGTCATAGATCGATACCATCCCTGATAACACGAAGAGAGTAAAAGAAGAGGAGACTATTTTGACACACCACCCGTAAGGGTATGGACAAGAAATCAAAGCCCAATCCTATCATAGTTTAATGTATATATGCTTCTTATAAAGGTAATATCCCAAGCACCAGTTGATGCCCACAAAGGCTACGGCCCACGCCAGCGCGGCCGCCTTGGCACCCAGCCAAGGCTCCATGAAGCCGTATACCACGTGCTGGATGGTGGTGCCCCCCACAAGGGGAAGAATGCTCAGGGGGATAAGCATCACGTCTGCCAACACATACAGGGCCAGCGGATTGACGCCAAACACTTCAAAAAAGCGGAGCGAGGCATCACGGTGCCCATGCTTGTCGATGCCCCAAGTGAGGAGTGCCAACAGCAACGAGGCAAAGCCGCAGCATACCATGGAGAAGGTAGGGGTCCAGAGCTTCTTGCTGATGGGGCAGGCATAGGAGAGCAGGAAGCCCGCCATGACCAACACGGCACCATAAACAAAAAAGCGTTCGATCTTGTCGTTGAGATTGTCAATGTTCATCACCACCCTACCGATGTGAAATCCGATGAGCACATGGGCCAGGGCGGGCAGGGTGCTGAGCAAGCCCTCGGGGTCGGGGCTCTCCCACCGATACACGTGGCCATGCCCCAGCACGAGGTCGTCGACCACGGCCAAGATGTTGCTGGCATCGTGGGCATAGCCGTTGGTGGCCTCAAGCAGCGCGTAATAGCCCACGAATATCAACGCGATGAGCCAGGGTATGTACCGATGTCTCACCGTCAGGGCGATGGCCGCGGCCAGTCCGTAGCAAATGCCAAGTCGTGGCAAGACACCTAACAGCCGCAGATGGTCAAAGGTATTGACCGAGACCCACAACCGCTCACCAATGGGCATCAGGGCATGCTCCTGACTGACCATGCCACGCACGAAACCGAAAGTCCAGGCGATGGCAAGGCCTATGAGCCATAGCAAAGCGGCACGCTTAAGCACCTTGCGGGCGCAGGGCCACGACCAACGGAAATCGAACTTACGAAGCGAGAGATACGTGGTGATGCCCATGATGAACATGAAGAAGGGAAACACCAAGTCGGTGGGCGTCAGTCCAAACCACTCGGCATGTTCTAAGGGGGCATAGACGGTGCCCCCACCCGGATTGTTGACGAGTATCATCCCCGCGATGGTCATGCCCCGAAGGATGTCTACCGACTGTATTCGTTGCAGCATACGACGTGTTATTTGTAAAGATAATATTTCTTGGAGAGTCGCTTAAAGGCTTCCACATCCTTGTCCCAGTAGGGTTTCACATCTGACCAGAGATGCCGCTTGCCAAAGAGTCGGCGTATCTCTTTTGAGCCGCACACCTTGTCTATCATGCTCTTGCGGTTGTCTGACGCCTGCTCCAGGAGCTGATGGTCGGGATAGAGACGGTAAAGCTCCTGCAAAACATAGAACTGTATGTCGCACAGTCGGGCCTTGCGGTAGTCGGTGAGATAAATCTGCACACCTTGTAGCTCGCTGCCTTTGCCGTAGGCATAATATGGCGAATAATAGATGGGACGAAACATCACGCCCGGCAAACGCAGCGCATTCAGGGCGTCGGCCAACTCAGGAGCCTTGATCCAAGGCGCGCCGATGAGCTGGAAAGGCATTGTGTAGCCCACGCCGACAGACAGACTGTCGAGCTCACCGACAATGCCGGTCATGGGATAATACACAGAGGTGATGGCGTGTGGAATATGCGGCGACGAGAGCACCCACTTCAGTCCGGTGTCCTCATAGGTCATACGGCGCTTCCAACCTTTCATCTTCACCACCGTGAGGTCGCACTTGCCCCCGCCGTGAAGTCCCTCACCGTTGAGCAGCAAGGCCACTTCGCCAGGCGTCAGTCCGTAGATGTAAGGTATCTTGAACTGGCTCACAAACGACACGCAGTCGTCTTCCACCAGGTTTCCTTCCACTTTCTCTCCACCCAGCGGATTGGGGCGGTCGAGCACCACCACCTTGATGTGATTCTCGGCAGCGGCTTTGAGCAGATTGCCCAAGGTGCTGACATAGGTAAACGAGCGACAGCCGATGTCCTGGATGTCGTACACCAGCACATCGATGCCTTGCAGCATCTCCTTAGACGGCGTGCGATTCTTACCGTAAAGCGAGTACACCTTCAGCCCGGTGGTCGGGTCAATGTCGTTGCCGACGGCCGAGCCGGCATGCGCGCTACCCCTGACCCCATGCTCCGGACCGAAGAGGGCCACCAGGTTCACGTTCTTGGCACGGTGCAAGAGGTCGATGTCTGACACCAGGTTATTGTCCACGCCCGTAGGGTTGGTCACCAGTCCTACGCGCTTGCCCTCAAGCATCTTGAAGCCTTGACGTTTCAGCATCTCTATGCCTGTGACCACTTTTTGAGCCGCCATGCTGCCTGCAAGCAAACAGCAAGCTATCGTTGCGATCAGTCTGTTCATATCTCTGCGTGTTAAGTTATGTCTGTCATATTGTTGTTAAGCTACCGCAAGTTCTCCTACTGCGTTCCTTCTACCATTTGCCCCCGAATCGCGGACAACAGAATAGAGAAAAGGAACTCCTCCCCTACTCCGTGAGAAACCGGAGTATCTGCTCCATCAGCCTGTCTCTCACCGCCTCGCCCTTGAGCGATTCGAATGGTATGGCCAGCACCACGGTGCGCCATCGGTCGGTGGCGTTACCACCGAAAACGATGCCTGCGCTCATGTTGCTGTCGGGGTAACGGAAGGCTGTATAGGCCGCCGAGTCTGTGGGGACAATGGCGTCAGGCGACTCCACCGCATAGCTGTCCTCGTTGGGCTGATGGTAATAGCTGATGTGCGTGCGCTCCGATGCGAGCGGCGAAACGACGTATGCCACCTCTCCCGTGGCGCAAGCGCGGTCGGCCCTCCACTTGTATTTCAAGATATTCTCGGCAAACTGCCGGTCGGAGGCAAGCGTTGGTGTCAGCGGATTCTGCCATAAGTCGGTGCCCACATAGGCTCCGGAGACAAACACCCGGCCGCCTGCCCTACAGAAACCGGTGAGCAATGCCTGCGTCACCTCATCGAAAGTCTTGAATTGCAACGGCCGAATACCCGGACGGCCATACTTGCTCTGCTTCTGCTTGCCAAGGATCAGGTCGATGGCCGAGTAGCCTTCGGGAGTGACGGCCGACAGCTCCGCCGCCGCGGCAAGCACGCCGCCCTCGGCAGACAATGCCGAACGGCTTACCGACACAAAACTGAACCCTGCCTTCAGCAGCGAGCGGCCATGCAGCGCGGGATAGTCGAACGTGTTGCCCGCGACAACTATTTTCTCTTGGTCGGCATAGCTGTCGCCAAAACCAGAGGCATCGTCGTCGGTCCAAGGAATGGCACGCCTAAACTCCTTCATCTTGCCCACATAGGAAATCATCGACCCATCGGGCACGCCATTATCGCTGTCGGACAAGAAGCCGGCAAGCTCATCGTCGGACGAGCGGAAGTCGTCGGGGGCACTCACACGGTCGAACCCGTTGATGATAAGCACCGGCTGTCGCGCCGAGCCGTTCCTTATGCCCACGGAAAGCGTCTCCGAGGGGAAGCTCTCACCGCCCCGGTTCACCGCCGTGACCTTGAAGCTGACCACGGAGTCGGCGGGAATGGCGCAGACAAATGAAGTGGATTTCACCACCGTACCATTGTCGAAGTCGCCGCTGCCGATACGCTTGTAGACCACATAGCGTTCGGGCACTGCCGTGGGCTCTATCGTGTCGGTCACCGCGCGCCAGCTGAGCACGGCCCGATGTTTCTTGTCGAGCAAGACAGAGAAGCCATCGACGGGCAACGGTTGCACCACATAGTCGTAGCCGTAAGCATCGCTGAGGTAGCGGAGCATGCCTTTATATATGGCCCTGCTCACCATGAACCGGAAACGAGGGTCGAGTCCGAAGCGCATGTCAGCAAAGTTATGGTGCGACATCAGCTCAAGCAGCATGGCGGGCACACGCGGCGTCCACGCCTCATAATAGCGTTGGTTCCACATGCCACGACGCGTCCACCGAGGCTCTGCGCTACGCCTGATGTCGTTGATAATGCTTGAGACCACCAGGTCGCACAGGTCGCGGTTGGCATCACGAGAGCTGCCATCGGCATACTTTCCGCCATACTGGCTCGTCTGGTAGATGCCTAAGGTGCCGATGATGGAGTCGCCCCGAACGGTGCCTGCGTCGGTATGAAACGCAAACGACAGGTCGATGGGAATGTTCAGGCCCCGCGTATCGGGGCAGGCCCTGGTGCCCCCTGCCAAATAGTTGACCCATACGCCCCGACTCTTGAAATCGTCTGTGTAATCGTTCTTGCCCCTGCTGGGCGAATAGACGCTGTCAGGAATACCGGCCCACTGCATATAATAACGTGCGCCCTCAAGATAACGCGGATAGCCGCTGGTCTCGGGCTGAAAGTCGAGCCGCGGCTGCCACTCACTGCGCGCGTACAGCGGAGCGTCGCCCTTCCCCTTGGTGTAGGCCGATATGCTGTCAGGATCAGCCGCCCGGGCGATGTTGCCCATGCCTCCCCCAAACCTCACGGCGTCGGCCGTGACCACCGTCTGCGCGTCCTTGCCGATGTTGGTCAGTTCCACACGCCCCTCAGTGCCTTGGGCAAAAGCAAAAGTTCCCAGATAGATCCAGGTGCCGCCACCCATCCGCTGATTGACGGCGAAGGTGGTTTTCCCGCCTTTGTGATAGACGGTGTAAAGGGCCTCCTCCGTACTGTTGGGCAGTGTCTTGTATGCGACATACACGGCATACCTCCGCTCCACAGGTATGCGGGGCGTCCAGGTCACCATGCTGGCCTCCTTGGCCCGCTTCACGGTGCGGGCCACACGATAGGTGCCGTCCTTAAAAGGGTTCTCAAAGCCGGTATAAACAGCATGTGTATAAGCAAAGCCCTCGCCGTCGCCCCCGCTCCAAGCCTGCGTGCCGTTGGTCTCGCGATAAGGCGATTGGGCCAACTGTCCATCGTTGTCTACAATCACCTCGTAGGGATTGGCGTCGCGTTCGCGGGGAGTCATTACCACCGCACCCGCATGCTCAAGCATGGGGATGAGGTAAGGGAGTACGAAGCTCTGCGTGAACTTATCCTCGACAGTGCCGAAGAGGCGTGCCCGCTGCCACTCCCACCGGTTGTAGGCTGGCTCAAAATACTTGCCGTGGCTCTGCCAAAGGGCGATGTGGCGACCCGCCAAGCCGTTGGTAGGCGTATAAGGTGCTGCCACCCTGCGCACCAACGGAAGCCCCGCCGTCTGGGTGAACGCGCTACGACGTCTCTCCTTTGGCATGAGGCTGCGGGGGATGAGCGTCGAGATTTCGTGTTGGGCCACCATCACGCGGAGCGGCCGACTCCTGAACCGCTCGGGCAAATTGCTTTTCACAGAAGACACTATCCGCGCGCAATTGTCCTCACGTATGGGTATGTCATTGAGCCCATCGTTGAGATAGACGGTCAATGTGTCGCGCGCAAGAGCTACGGAGTCTACGGCTATACGGCCTGTACGGATGCCCAGGGTGTAGTCTTTCAATGCCACGGCCACTGCGGCGCGCTCCTCCTCACTCAGGGTCTGGGCATAGCCCCGCAGAGAAGCCAGTATGGCCAAGCATACCAATCCTATTAGTTTTCTTCTCATTTCATCAGGAACATTGACACCAACATAATAGAGTAGATGTGGGGATTTCTCCCCAGCACCTCTCATTGCACCGTACGTACGGGTCTCGTATACGGCGCTACATACATATAGGAGTACGCAAACTCTGATACAAAGCATAAGGGTCGACCA
>JAFABV010000072.1 GCA_023425865.1 Bacteroidota bacterium
ATATTCTACTCAATTCCTACATGGGACTATACGATTTTCTCAACCTGCCAGAGGGGCGATGGATAAAAATCATTGAGGCCAGACAGAAAGAAGATGACGAAAATCATCAACCAAGCCTTTTCCCAGACATGAGGGGGGCTAATTGTGAAAATCAAAAGACCAAGACTTATTTACAGCAAGTTACAGATGGGAAATAGGATTTTCCCAGTATTATCGGACAGCAATAGTTTTATATAGAACCATCGGATGGTTTCATATAGAACCATCGGATAGTTTTATATAGAACCATCGGATGGTTTCATATAGAATTATCGGGCCGTTCGGTGCGAACAGTTGGGCGTAGGCATGGAGATGGGGCGACGTGCGGGGTGGTAACTGTGGCAAAGAAGGTGGCTTGGGAAAGATGCCACGGAGGTTATGTGGATACTGATACATGGGGCTGGTGCCACGGAGGGCAAGCAACACTTGCTGGCAACGACCGTGGAGAGGTGATAGCGTTCTGTGTTACAAGGGTGAACGTTGATGGCAGAGACTGGCGGGAACTGCTTGCATGCTAATCTTATCCCGAGCTCGCATAGTATATCTGTTGGCCATAAGCTTTTCGGCTACCTTGCTTACTTCTTGTTTGTCTATCAACTTTACTATCTCCCCGAACACTGGAATTCCTGAATTTGTAGTAACTTTGCCCATGAGTTTATACATTTTTGTTTTAGCAACACAAAAGTACAAACTCTTTGGGGAAGTCAGCGGACTTCCCATTTTTTTTATTGTGGCAACCGTGTCAATATTATTTAATTGCCATCATACTATCGATCTTTTGGTTTTATCGAACAGCAATAATATATAATAGAAAATTTATCTATCAGCAAATTAGGTCTAATAAAAACATTACAAATTCCTTGGGGGTTTAAAATATATTTTGTATAATTCGTCATACTAAAAAATAAATTATATGAAGAATAAAGTTACAATTGATAGAGATTTTACTAACGTTGATTCATTTGTAAAGAAGCTTATCAAGGCTTATCCAAGTGAACATTGTACACGTACTTTCTATGATGTAGCATAGGGAATTATACTAACCTAACATATAATATTATAATGTACCAGTGGGCGCGCAATATAGAATAATGTAAGGGAAGACATCTTAGATGTTTTCCTAAAAAAACAAGCAGAAAAATTTGCAGCTTTAATAGAATATTTGTATCATGGCCTTTGTCAGAATCAAGGTGAGGACATTGCTGAGACTACTGACAGCGGTCTCCACAAAAACGCGAGTTGTGAACCTAACATCCACCAAACGAAAACAACATAATATGAACAAGGCTTCTTTAATTGACATGAAAATCAACTCCATGACCTTCGATGAGATGCGTGATGCACTGAAGGTGTATATGCTTCAGGACACGCTCACAGATAAAATACCAGTGAGTGTGGAGGTACGCTATAACCATAGTCTTAGTAATGACAAGAATGGGTGGTATGATGTAGTTTTCATTCTGGAGGATGGAAGCGAGCTGAAGGTAGATTTCAAGGAGCGTGCGGGTAAACTCCTCTATGTCTATGCACTCCGACACCCTCGTGGATTCCAACGCAGAGCCCTGGCGGAGAATGACTTTTCCGCTCTCGTCAATCTCTACACTACGCTTTTTGCCTGTAGCAGTGAGAAGATAAAAAAGCCTCTTCACAAAGACTTCGACAACTTTGTGAGTCGGGCCATTACACTCTCACGCAATGCTTTGCGGAAGACACTGGGAAAGGACAATAGTGCGGCATTTGAAATTGCCGACCCTAAGGTACACAATGGTATGATTATCATTACCAAAGTAAGAGACTGCCCAGAGTTTGCCAAAGTGATGCTATAAGCAGCAGCCTACTTCTATTATCAAATAGAATATTAACCTTTAAAAGTTCGTTTTTTTATGAGAAAGATAATGACATTTACCGATCGTTCCAACATGCTCCTAATGGATTATTTATGTGATATTCGCAAATACAGACTCATTGATGAGGCTAAGGAGCAGGAACTCGCACGTCGCATTGCCAAGGGAGACAACAAGGCAAGAAATGAACTTATCATAGCCAATCTGCGTCTTGTCGTATCCATCGCAAAGAAGTTTCAGAGTTCCAAATTGGAGATTATGGACCTGATAGAGGCTGGTAATCTGGGGCTCATCCAGGCTGCCGAGCGTTTCGAGTCTGGCAGGGGGACACGCTTCTGTACCTTTGCCATATACTATATTCGTAAGGAAATCCTCCAGACACTCTTCGGTTCGCATAACCAAAAAGTGGAGAACGTTGCCGAAGAGTCGTATATCAATCCTTTCCTCGACAGGGAGAAGGAGGAAATATCCCTGGAAGATTATGCCAAGGCTGAACAATACTGGGAACCAGACTATGACTGTTCGTACTCCTCAAGCTATGAAGAACTTCGCAAAGCTATAAGACATAGCTTTTGTCGACGTGACGCAGAGATGCTCCTCGACTATATAAACCGAGAGGGTAACTGTCTAACCGTCACTTTTCTGGCACTCAAATACCACATGCAGGATGAGCAATGTCAAAAACTGATAGACGAGATGATGGCTAAACTACATCATTTCTGTAAACAAACAGACACCTATGCGAGCGCTTTCGCTGCATAGGTGTTTTTCAGACTGACCCCAATAGAGTAGATGGAGAAATTTTATGCTATTTTGCGGGGTGTAATAAAGGGTGTAAATCACGTTGATTTACACCCTTAGGTTGCGGAGAGAGAGGGATTCGAACCCCCGGTGCCTCTCAGCACGGCGGTTTTCAAGACCGCTGTAATCGACCACTCTACCATCTCTCCTTGCAGTCTGTATGACTGGCTTCGGTCGAAAAGCGAGTGCAAAGGTATAGAATAAAAATTAAATTGCAAGAGAAGTAGAGAGAAAAATCAAGAGAGTTTGCGTTTATTAACACTTGGCCGTGTTATTGCTTCATAAAAAGAGGTAATTTTGCACGTCATTACACCCTATACCAACGGCAGAATGACTACCATGGCGTGTTGTTGCTTCATAGAAAGAGGGGGGATATTGCACGTCATTATACCTTGAGGGGGAGTTGGGGCGTAAGAAAAAGAGACAAGAAACAAGCATGATATATCCGCAGAACTTTGAGTCAAAGATAGGCTTTGACGAGATACGAACCCAATTGAAGGCCGGTTGTTTGTCCACATTAGGCAAGAGCCTGGTGGACGAAATGAGCTTCAGTCACGATGCCGATCAGGTGAATACCTGGATGGAGGAGATACGTGAGATGCGTCGTATCAGTGAGGAGGAAGATGATTTTCCTTTAGTTTATTTTTTTGATGTGCGCGAAAGTGTGAAACGTGTTCGACTGGAAGGTACTTGGATGGAGGAACAGGAGCTTTTCGATCTCAGACGCTCACTCAAGACCATAGAAGCCCTGGTCAAGTTCTTATATCGTGGTGACAGCCTCGAAGAGAATCCCCAATGGGACTACCCCGCACTTCACGACCTGGCCGATGGTATTGCCACTTTTCCAACACTTATTCAGCAGATTGACCAAATTATAGACAAATTTGGGCACATTCGTGACAACGCCACTCCAGAATTAGCCAATATCCGCAGAGAGCTGGCCCGCACGGAGAGTTCTATCTCACATATTCTTTCCAATATTCTGCGTGCTGCCCAAAGTGAAGGGGTGGTGGAAAAAGACGTGACTCCCGCCATGCGTGATGGCAGATTAGTGATACCGGTGGCTCCCGCCTTAAAGCGCAAGATTTCAGGTATCGTTCATGATGAGAGTGCCACGGGACGCACGGTGTTTGTGGAGCCTACGGAGGTAGTGGAGGCCAATAACCGTATTCGCGAGTTAGAGAGTGAGGAACGTCATGAGATTATCCGTATCCTCACAAAGATGGCCCAGCGTATCAGGCCCCATGTGCGTGAGATTCTCGACTCTTATCATTTTCTGGCACAGATAGACCATATTCAAGCCAAGGCAAAGATGGCTGTCCAGATGCAGGCTTTTGAACCCACTATAGAAGATCGCCCATGGGTAGACATGATCCGTGCGCGCCATCCGCTGCTTGAGGCACATCTTAAGGATGGGCAAGGCATTGTGCCGCTTGACATCATGCTCACCCCCGACAAGCATATCCTTATAATCTCAGGCCCTAATGCCGGCGGTAAATCAGTATGTCTTAAAACGGTGGGTCTGCTTCAGTATATGTTGCAAACCGGACTGAGCATCCCCGTAGATGGCAGGAGCACATGCGGTGTGTTTGATGACATTATGATCGATATTGGCGACGAGCAGAGTTTAGAGAGCGACTTGAGCACCTATTCCTCACATTTGCAGAATATGAAGAGCATGATGCGACAAGCCTCCTCACGCACCTTGCTTCTCATTGATGAGTTTGGCACAGGTACCGAACCCCAGATTGGAGGTGCCATCGCCGAGAGCGTACTCAATCAGTTTTGCAAGCGTGGCGCATGGGCAGTTATCACCACCCACTACCAAAACTTGAAACACTTTGCCGATAGCCACGACGGTGTGGCCAATGGTGCCATGCTCTACGACCGCCATGAGATGCGCCCCTTGTTCCAGTTGGCCATTGGTCGTCCGGGCAGTTCGTTCGCCATCGAAATAGCTCGAAAAATAGGATTGCCGGAAGAAGTGATAGCCGAGGCCTCAGAAATTGTAGGGTCTGATTATATTCAGAGCGACAAATACCTGCAAGACATTGTGAGAGACAAACGCTACTGGGAACAGAAACGTCAGGCCGTACACCAGCAGGAGAAAGACCTGCAAAAGCGTATAGAGCGTTATGAGCGCGAGATTACGGAACTTGAGAAACAGCGCAAGGACATCCTGGCCAAAGCCAAAGCCAACGCAGAGGAACTCCTGAAGGAGAGTAACAAGCGCATAGAAAACGCCATTCGTGAAATCAGGGAGCAGCAAGCAGAAAAAGAAGAGACCCGAAGGATTAGGGCCGACCTGGAGCAGTTTAAGCACGAGGTGGACCAGTACGACTCAAATCAAGGGCGTACGGGCAGTAGTGGCATCCTCTCGGATGATGACTTTCGCAAGAAGGTGGAGCAGATACAGGCCCGCAAACAGCGTCATGAAGAGCGCAAGAAAAACCGCAAGGCCGATGAGCAGAAAGCTGCCGACGCCCTCCGGCAGGCTGCCTCGAAACCCACCGAGACCACCTCAAAGCGTGACATCGTTGAAGGCGACCGTGTGAGGATGAAAGGGTTGAAGTCTGAGGGAAAGGTAGAGGGCATTTCCGGCAAAACTGCCACCGTGATTTTTGGTGACATGAAAACCAAGATGCCTTTGTCTCGGCTCGAACTCTTACGTCCAGGTGAAAGTGCAGCCGATGATGCCCGTCCCAAAACCAAAATGGATGAGCTTAAGGAGGGACTGCAGAGCTATAAAATCTCTCATGTCACCCAAGACACCATTGCCGACCACCGCAAGAATTTCAAGCAAGACCTTGATATTCGCGGTTTGCGCGGCGACGAAGCCCTGCAGGCCGTACAATATTTCATCGATGACGCCATCCTCATGGGTATGCCCCGTGTGCGCATTCTCCATGGTAAGGGCAATGGCATTCTCAGACAACTCATTCGTCAATATCTTTCATCAGAACCCAATGTTACAGCCTACCGTGACGAACATGTGCAGTTTGGTGGGGCGGGCATTACTGTAATCGATATTGGGTAGGCAATTATTTTCCGCATTTTCTTGGTGGTATCATCCATTGTTAGTACATTTGCAACAAGTGAAACCTGGAATATAGAATACAACCAGCCTTGTTGTGAGGCCATGAACGAAAACAATTATGGAAGGTATATTCAGAGATGAGATAGAGTTGGAGCGGATGGACAAATTCTTCTGCGACGAGATGGGGCGACAGGTGCATCGCTATATCAAAGCCATGCACGGCTCATTGGCCATGCTTGAAAAATTAGAGGCGCGTCTGTGCCAGCTTACCGTTCCTGAGCGCGAAGTAGCATTGGCCAAGTACATTGACCTTAACCGTAAAGTGGTGAAGAATATGGACTGGCGGATGCTTGTTGCCCGTTCCATGGCCAATTTCTGCGACTCTTACGACTATTTCTGCGTCATGCACACCGACGAAGCCACTATGGATTTCTATGTAGCGCGTATGCAGGCCAAATATGTGCGCTTTCACGAAGTTTTCGAGTCAGACGGTAAGTTTGGCATCAAGGACCATGAAGGCAACATCCTCATTTCTGCCCAGTATGAGTTTGTGCGTACCCCTTATGTCTATGTCGACGACTTGATGACTATGCCCATTATCGTTGAGAAGAATGGCAAGATGGGGCTTGTATTGCCAGATGGCAAGGATACTGTGGTGGTTCCCTTTGAATACGACGATATCTCCTTGCGCGACGAAGAGCCTTGGTTTGAACTCCATCAGAACGGCAAGGTAGAACTGTGGCCTGGCGAGGGAAAATAAATACAACCTCTCTGGGTGATTGTTAAATTATTGAACTCTTGAAAAAAGTCTTGTTTTTGTTGGCCACATTCTTGTTGTGGACCATCATTTTCATATGCCAGAAGCCTGTGTTTCTCCTCATCTATTCGGGTGGAGTGGCACAGGTTTTCAACGTATTACACCACGGTTTGCCACTCGATTTGTCGTTGGCAGGCTATCTTACGTCTGTCACAGGATTGCTGCTTTGCGTTAGTTCGCTGCCTTTTTCATGGTTACACACGCCAAGCAGTAGCCGTGTCTTTTCAATCCTTCACCGTGTATGGAACATCGTCGGTGCCGTGGCAGTATCTCTGTCGTTTGTGGCCAATATTGCCCTTTACGGCTATTGGCGTTTCCCGCTCGATTCCACGCCGGTCTTCTTCATCACTTCTTCACCCGAAGACGCTTTGGCCAGCATAGAATGGTGGCAACTGTTGGGTGGATTGGCATCCATCCTCTTTTTAGTCTTCCTCATCGATCTGCTGTTCAGAAAACTGTTCAGCAAGTTTGGCAGTGAGTCACTCACGGCCTCACTAAAGCCCGCCCAGCAGCTGCTGCTGTTGGTTTGCGTGTTAGCACTGTTCCTCCCCATCCGTGGTGGAGTCACTGTTTCGTCGATGAATACTGGCAAGGCTTATTTCTCTGACAATCAACTCTTGAATCATGCTGCGGTAAACCCAATGTTCTCTTTCATGGAGAGCATGGCCCATCAGGACGACTTTTCCACCCAGTACCGCTTTATGGACGACAAGGAGGCGCATCTGTACTTTGAGCAACTGTCTCGCCAACGCCCAGGACTTACTTCCGACTCATTGCGTCAGCAGGTACTCAATGCCAGTTCGCCCGACATATATCTATTGGTGCTCGAGAGTTTTTCTGATACGATTACCCGGCAGCCGGGTGTCACACCTAATCTCAACCGCCTGAAACAAGAAGGTATCTGGTTTTCCAACTTCTATGCCAATAGCTTCCGCACCGACCGCGGCTTGGTAGCCATCATGCATGGCTATCCCTCGCCAGCCACTGTGAGCCTGATGAAAAATCCGCGCCTGTCGGCCAGTCTGCCTTCATTGTCGCGCCATCTCTCCGACATCGGTTATGAGCTGCGCTACTATTATGGGGGCGATGCCGATTTCACCAACATGCGCTCATTCTTGGTAAACCAGGGATTTCAGAATATTACCGAAGACATCGACTTTCCCGTGGCCGACCGTCTGAGCAAATGGGGGGTACCCGACCATTTGGTATTCGGTAGGGCTGAGACGGAAATCGGCAAGTTGACCCAACGCAAACCACTGTTCACCGTCATCCAGACATCCAGTTCGCACGAGCCATTCGACGTGCCGTATAAACGACTGAGCAACAAGGTACTTAACGCCTTTGCCTACACCGATAATTGTATCGGCGGGTTTGTGGATTGGCTCAAGCGTAGTGGCCGTTGGTCACGTTCGCTTGTTATCCTTATGCCCGACCATTTGGGCGCATGGCCTGAGGTTGTCGACAACTTCAAGCCTTGGCGCTTCCACATACCCATGATTTGGGCGGGAGGTGCCGTCAATCGGCCGATGAAAGTAGACACCTATGCCTCGCAACAAGACCTGGCCGCAACGCTGCTGTCACAGTTGGGCGTCAAGTCCAAGGGCATGACCTTCAGCAAAGACATCTTCAACGCGGCCTTGCCGCATTATGCCTTCTTTATGATGAACGATGGCTTTGGCTTCATTGACAACCAGGGAACGGTCATCTACGACAACAAGTCGGGAAAGACTGTATACAGCACCGGTAAAGCTGCCGACCGCCATCTCAAGAACGGACAGGCCATTACCCAAGTTATTTTCGATGACATCGCTAACCGATAGACGCTCAGCCATTCACAATAACCCTTTACTCAAATGGTCGACCTGTTGACATCCATCCTCCAGCTCTTGTGCCACTGGGACACACAAATCTTCCTGACCATCAATGGTTGGCATCATCCTTTCTGGGACACATTCATGCGCCTTTATAGCGAGAAGTGGATATGGATACCATTTTATATCAGTTTTGCACCAGTGGTCTTTCGCCACTGGAAGTGGCAAACCGCCGTGACATTCTTTGTTCTGGCCATTGCCATACTTATTGTCAATGATCAGCTGAGCTCTTCGCTCATTCGTCCTGCCGTGGCTCGCCTTCGGCCAAGCAACCTTGCCAATCCTGTGAGCGATGTGGTACATATCGTCGATGGCTATAGGGGTGGGCGCTATGGCTTTCCCTCAGCCCATTCCACCAACAGTTGGGGCCTTGCCATGTTTGTCATTCTCATCTTCCGCAACAAGCGGCTCTCCATTTCCATGGTGCTTTGGGCACTGCTGATGTGTTACAGCCGCCTCTATTTAGGCGTACACTATTTTGGTGACGTGCTGGTGGGCTTCCTTCTGGGTTCCTTCATCGCCATAGTGTTTTATGGCCTTTTCAACAGGTTTAGCCATGGTATGTGCCAGTCGCTCAAAACCTCGTGTTCGGCTCTTCCCACCCCCGACCTCATTTCTTGGATATTGGCACTTGAGGTAGCGCTCATGATTATCGCCTCGTTTATTGTTTACCTCATCAGTTGACCGCTATGGAGATTCATCCTATTGCCCATTTTCACTCGCCCTTTACTTCTAAGTTTGGTATTCCCAAACAAAGCGGCCTGGTAGAAGAGTTGCCGGGCAGTATTGTCTTTACGCCCGATTATCGTGATGCCGATGCCCTACGCGGTATTGACGAGTTCGACTACCTGTGGCTCATCTGGGAGTTTTCAGCCAATCGCCATGCAGCCGCCAGTCCGGTGGTACGTCCTCCCGTCTTGGGCGGCAATGTCAAGATGGGTGTTTTTGCCACCCGTTCGCCCTTCCGTCCCAACAGCCTGGGACTCTCGTCGGTACGGCTCGACAGAGTGGAGTGGAATACGCTCAATGGCCCGGTCATCCACGTGCTGGGAGCCGACCTCATGGACGGCACTCCCATCTACGACATCAAACCGTATGTGGAATATGCCGACAGTCATGTCAACGTGCGTTCTGGTTTTGTAGACCATCATCCCATCATGCGCCTAAAGGTAGAGGTGCCGGAGAGTTTGCAAGCCGTGTTCACGCAAGCGCAGATCGAGGCCTTACGTAAAAGTTTGGAACTCGATCCACGCCCTCACTATCATGCCAATCCAGAGAAAGTATATGGCATGCCCTTCGACGGCTACGACATTCATTTTCGGGTAACGGCCGATGGTGTCTTGCACGTGCTTCCCCTCGTATAGCTTTATTGCCTGAGTATCTTTTCCATTTTTCTGCCTTTGGCCAACTCGTCTATGAGTTTGTCCAAGCAACGCATACGCCATATTGTCTCATCCTCAATATTCTCCACGCGCACCCCGCAAATCGTTCCGGTAATGAGCTTACTGGCTTCATTCCATACCGGAGCCTCGTCAAAAAAAGTTTTGTAGTCAATATCACGTTCCAGCTGCTGCTCTATCTGTGCACCGCTATAGCCTGTTAACCAGTTTACCACCTGAAGAAACTCCTCCTGACTCCTTCCTTTCTTCAGCGCCTTGGTCAAAATGGCTGGATAAACCTTGCGCAGGGGCAGTGCGTATACTTTCTCTTTTTCCATAATTGATTGATATTGTTAGGTTGTGAAGATATTTGTCTGCAATGTGTTGGGTTGAAAATAAATGCGTTAACTTGTTAGTATATCCGCGGATATGACGGTTGGAAAACAGGCAGACCGCTTGTCCTCGCAGTCTTCCATTTAACAGTAAACGCGCACTATTCTGTTTGCAAAGATAATACTTGTTGCCCAATAGCAAGCGTATGCGACAATAAATTCTTTCTCTTGCACTGTTTGTATGGCAGTATGCCGCTACGCATGTGGCGCATTATCGTCTACTCCGTCAGTTTGAGGTATCTTTTCTTCATACAAAAGTTTATCTTACACTGTACTATGATGTTAACGACAGAAGCGGGCTTCTTGCTTGTTGCGACTAAACCTTCCCCCTTTTTGACATGGTTCATATACATGCCCCCATGTTAGTCGTTGTAGTATGACGACAACGTTTGGGCGAGGCCTCTCATCTTGTCACGCAGTTCTTTGGGGGCTATTACTTCCACTTGGGCACCTTGCTGCATGATCAGCTGCATGAAATCGTAAGTCAGCTTGACATCGTAGGAAAAGAGAGTTGAAGTATCGTCACTCGTCATCTCTTTCTGTGATTCATGCAAGGGCAATGTGCGTAGGTAGTCTGGTGCTTTCAAGTACGCCTTTAAGACAACATGCTCTATAGGCCCATCGCTGGGGATGATTCCTGTACAGCCTTCGTAGAATTTATGGACATCAAAGTCTTCTTTCATGACGAAGGTCTTGTCCGACAGATAAATATCACTGATACGGTCAAGTCCATAAACACGTATTTCCTTGCGAGGCTGATAGTCTTTTTCGCCCTTATGCTTTTCGTTTAGCCGTACATAATATGGGTTGTTGGCGATGATGTACCAGCGTCTATTGACAACCCTTAGGCAATAAGGCTCTATCACAAAGGTATTTTCGTTATCCTTGTCAAACCCTTGATGGGTGATGCCCACTACCCTATTCTCGCGCATGGCTTGCAAGAAGATTGTCAGCCATTTATTACCAGAAGGAATATCCTCAAACTCTATACGGTCTTTGAGTTTGCTGTCGGCCTGTATATGGTTGAGTGTGGCATAAGAGTCAACGAGCCAACTGCGCAAGCCGTCATCCTCCAACTCCCGCGGATTAACGATATGGTATTTATACCCTTTCACATCAGGATCAATTTCAATAATGATGTTGAATATATCCTGAATGGCCTTGCGATGGTTGTGAAAAGTGCGAAGAGGGAGTTCGTCACCCTCTCCGTAGCTCAAGCCGCCTTGTCGCCACTTCAGGTTTATTTCCTTATAGGATAGGTGTTTGTATTGACGAAGTGTGTCAACAAGCCACACATATCGTCCAAATTGGTTTGCTGCCATGGTGATCGTATTTGCGCACAAAGTTACATATATGCTTTGAAATAAAAACAGCACATCTTTTATTCTATTGTATGCAGGTCAGCAAAACCCAATCTTTGAGGTCCCATTTTTTGAAATTTTCTCTTCACCGCACAACTCTACAAGACGGTTGAGTGTAGGCTTATAACCTTTGACAACCTCCTCCATGAGTGCCTTGCGGACAATATTGTCTATCTGCCCCCCACTGAACTCGAAGGTATTTGCCAACGTCAGGGCATCATCATCTGTCAGCAGTGGCATCTTGTTCATCCAGATATGCCTCCTCGTCTCTGTTGTGGTCTTGTCGAAGCGTATCTTGAATAAGAACCGACGCTCAAAGGCGCCATCGAGATTGTCGACAAGATTCGTCGTCGCGATGAGTATGCCATCCAGGTTTTCCATTTCCTCAAGAATGATGTTCTGTATGGCGTTTTCGGTCTGGGCCACGCTGCTGCTGTTGGAATCCTTGCGCCTGGAGAACACCGCGTCGGCTTCATTAAACAGGAGTATAGGCTTCCGCGTACTCTTGTCACACATGCGGCGATAGTCTGTAAACACCTTCTTGATGAGTTTTTCGCTCTCGCCAAACCAGCAAGTCTTGGTTGTGCTGATGTCTACATGCATCACCGCACGGCCAGTCGCTTTGGCTATCTGCATCACGCTCTCGGTTTTTCCTGTACCAGGTTCTCCGTAGAGCAACACCGCTATGCCTTTGGGAAGGTGTTTTTCTTCTAATCTTGCGCACAGTCCCTTGTAGTTCTCCTCGTCCAGACTGCTACGCACGAGCGACAGTTGCCCGTCAAGTTCTGACGAGAAAACAGTCTCTTCTCAGAAATCTGGTCACTATCTATCAGTTGATGATCGGCAAAATCATTGATATATAGCGACGCATCCTCACCCAGAAGCACCTCCTTACCTTTATCGGTCATAACGACATGGGTCTTATCACCAAAGAGCGACGAACTTTTCTCAATCTCCACCAGATTCATTTTCTGCAAATGATGTCTCTTGTCTCTAAAGTCGTTCATAATCCTTTTACGTTCTTGACGGGGATAGATGGTGTTGACTTCATACGACAAAGCAGAGTCCGAATCATCTATCATGCTTTGCCCAATGCAATAGAACATAACCCGTTCGTAGTTGTCGGGCATCATTGCCTTGAGTTTGCCAATCTCAGGAATGTGCGTATTGGCACACTCAAATTTTTCTATATCGCGGTTCAGCGTGTATGCACCGTATGACGAATTGCTATCATAGTTTCTTGTGCTGTGAAAGTAATTGTCTACCTTTGTTAGGAAACCATATATATCCTGACATTTGTAAGACTTCTCGAAAGCTGTAATGTCTTCACCCAAGAAGAGTTCTTTACCCTTATCGGTAAGTCTTACACTGTCTTCGTCATCGCAAGAGATTTCTATCAGTCCAAGTCTAATCAGTATATGTTCTCCGTCGACGATAGACCTTTTGGCTCGTATACCCTGACCAAAATTTGAGTAAATATTATTGACCATTGCACCTATATACGAGTCTACGTCATCATCCTCATCGGTTCTCGCGCTGCATATTTCATAGAACAATGTTCTGTCTATGACCTCACTCACCATTTGTTTCAATGCTGACACAAACTCCAAGTGGGCATTGTCGTTTTCCAATTTCTCAACGAACAACAGCAAATCTTCAGTCACAACATCATCATCCTTGACCTGAGAACCAACGCGCTTGCAAAACTCATACCTGTCAACGTGTACATCTTCCACTTTCACGTTGTCAATCTTCACCTGCTGGTTTTCGATGATTGCAGCCATGACAGCGTCGCTGACGGCAAAGTTCTGCTTCAAGATATTCTCGCACCTTCTGCGCCTACGAACTATAAATCCCTTACGCTCAAGCGATTTGAGCGCAGGAATAAAGTCTAACATATCAAGCGTCGAACACTCAAAATATCTTGAAAGGTCATCCATATTTGAGGCATTTTCCCTACATGTCAGGTCAAAATAGGCCACAAACAGATAGACCTCTTCGACGGTTTCGAGTCCTACCGTTCTCATAACGCCATTGAATATCTCTTGCGTCTTTGCCGCACCAAGTCGTTGCAGCTTACTATTCATCAACTTCTTGGCGGCCTCCTTAATGTACTGAACACTTGTTTTTTCCATAATTGCCTATACTCTGATTAATGATCCGTGGCAAAGATACGGTACAAGGTATGCCAAAAAAGTGTATAGGTAAAAGAAATTTTCCACCGTGGGCGAGACCGTCTCCGCCGTATATGAGCGAGCGTAAGCATATACTCGCGCTTGTCTGCATCAGGATAGCCGCTTCCCTACCCTCCCCCAAAAAGAAAAGTCAGAAGCCTTGACCATAGCGTCACGCACCTCTGCCACGGCATCTGCGGTGCTGTGGATATAGGCACTGAGGCCGTCTTCGTGGGTCTGAGCCAGGTCGTAGCAAAGCCATGAAGCAGCATACATCGTGCTTCCCCAGCCCTGATGGTGCTACTCATCCACTGGTATCATTGCCCCATCCCACCTTCTACGCGCGATACTTCTATATAAAACCATCTGATGGTTCTATATAAAACCATTTGATGGTTCTATATAAAACCATTTTGTGATTTTATATAGAACCATCAGTCCTCCACCATTTAGGGCTTACTTTTTTCGCCACACCTCACAACTTCTTAAGGTAGACCAAAAAATACCACAAGGCTGTTGACCGTGTCGCTGGTTCTATTTTTGATGGTCTTCAGCCTCCTCTTCCGGATTATCAGACATCACGGCTATTACTTTCCTTTCCACCCAAGTAGCACCAGATGACCGTCAGAAATCTTGTTTGCAGCCTCAATCCAGTGCGATTCGTCTTGGCGGCGAGCCAGCAGCAGCGTGTTTTGTGTGTCGTTCAGCGACAGGCATTGGTTTACTATCCACCATCTTTGCTGTATACCGGCCCTGCGCAGGTCGCCCTGTAGACGCTCGGCCTCGAAAATGGGAGTAGGCTCGGGCAAAGTGACGATGATGACTTCGGTCTGTCTGCTGTCACGCAGACGAGGTAGCAGTTGCCTCACCGCCTCTGGCGTGTCGCCTGCCGAGTGCTCTATCTGTTTGTCGTAGTTCTGGGTAGAGTCGAGCAGAAGTAAGGCGTGCCCTGTAGGTGCAGTGTCGATGACAACGGTTTGCTGGTCGGCGCGGGCCACAATGTCGGCAAAGGCCCTGAAGACGGCTATTTCTTGCGTGCAAGGCGACTGTAGGTCTTCTTCGATGTATGAAAGGTCTGTCACACCGGCCTCTATGGCCTTGCGTTTCACCTCGGTTTGGTATTGCTCCAACACCCGTTGCTCATCGATATGGGCTGTGGCAATGCCTTGCAGGTCGGCCATGCGATAGTCCAAGTGATTGGCAGGGTCGGTGGTGGTGAGCAACACCTCAGCCCCCCGTTTTTTTAGCCCGATAGCAATGTCGGTGGCCAAGGTGGTTTTGCCCACGCCGCCTTTGCCCATGGTAAATATCACGCGTTTGCCTTGCTGGTACAGTTGGTCGATGAGCTGGTCGAGCGTATGGTATGGTGGCAGCGTCACGGGTGTTTCGACGGTAGGCGCTTCGCCGTTTGTCAGCAGTTTCTTGAGGTTGTCGAGGCTATCGACGTGGTAGGGTCGAAGCGGCACGGCATACGTGGGTAGGTCGCGCAACTCATGCGGCAAGTGTCGCAGTGCCTCCTGCTGAAGCCGGTACATGTCTGTGGCCAGCGGGTCGGTCTCGTCGTTCTGCTCGATGATGCCATTGACCACCAGCCACTGATTGCTGATGCCGAGTTGCCGGAGCTCATGAGAAGCGCGCGCGGCCTCTCTCAACGGCGACGCGTCTGGGCGGGCGACCAGCACCAGCCCGGTCTTCAGTGGGTCGGCCAGCGTCTCCACGGCCCGACGATAAACGTCTTTGCGCTGCTCCAGCCCTGACAGCTGTCCTAAGCAAGAAGCCCCGTGCTTACTGGTCTTGATGAAGCTGTTCCACGCGGTAGGCAACTGCAACAGTCGCAGTGTGTGACCCGTTGGTGCAGTATCGAATAGTATATGCTGATAGTCGTCGTAGTCACTCTGGCCTGAGAGAAAATCGGAGAAGGCGTTGAAGGCCGCAATCTCGATGGTACACGAGCCCGATAGTTGCTCCTCCATGTTGTGAATGGCTGATTCGGGCAGCAAGCCCCTGTAAGGCCCTATCACACTTTCCTTGTATTCTTCAGCCGCCTTTGTGGGGTCGAGGTTGACCACGGTCAGGCCGGGCACTTCGTCAATGGCGGTGCCGTGCTGCGAGATTTCACGTCTGAAAACGTCTTGCAGGTTGCTGGCCGGGTCGGTAGAGATCAGAAGCACCTTGTGTCCTGTGCCGGCCAGCGCGATGGCCGTGGCGCAGGCAATACTCGTTTTGCCCACACCGCCCTTGCCGGTAAAGAATACGTACTTCTGGCCGGCAATGATTGTTACATCGTATTTCTTCATCATACTCATCGGTTAACAACAGCCGCCTCGCGCCCCGTCTGACCCACAGCAGCATGATGCCGACGGACGCGTATTGTCGGTGTCGGCTGACGCATTGTTGCCCGTGCTGCTGTCGGCCGAAGAGCCACAACACGACGTCTGGGGTGGCAGGGGCACATACCTCAGGTCTCTGCCCGTCCACTCGCTCAGCTGCGCCGTAGTGGGATAGGCGCCTTTTACGGCCACCTCACCATCGGTCAGGGTGATGGGCAGTACTTCGGCGCCCTCGGCGCGCAGCAGCTGGTTGACGGTTGTGTTCTGGATAAAAGCCTGGGGTTCGGTGCTCAGATTATGCCTCACCACCTCGATGCCCATTCTTTTCAAGGCTTCTATTACGGTTGCTATACGCAACAGTTCTTTGTTTACACTCGGGCCACAAACTCCTGTGGAGCAGCACATGGCCGGATCGAATATTTCAATAATCTTCATTTCCTCTAAGTTATTATTCTATATAAATACGCATTACCAACGCTGCACGTGTATCGTAGTATTACGAACACTACTTCTTTATAAAAAGACAGACCCTACGGCCCATCTATAGAATTGTGTGCAAGCCTATGGCTCACAGTCGCATTCGCCCTTGCACAACGGCATGCCAAACAGTGCCTGGACCAGCTCTTGGGCATAGCGCCAGTTCTCACGGTTGATGCAGTATCTCACTTTGGGCGGCTCGATGGTACCTTGTATGAGGCCAACCTCTTTCAACTCTTTAAGATGCTGGCTTACCGTAGTCTTGGCAATGGGGAGGTCTTCATGTATGTCACCGAAGTAGCAGTCGGCCCTGCTGGCCAGAAATTGTAGAATCTGTATCCGGGCAGGATGCCCCAACGCCTTGCAAAACCTGGCAGTCTGCTCATTCTTGATACTGTATTGTCGCATAATCTTGCTTGATATGAAATAGAACGAATGTTTTGATTTTATTTTTTTATTAGTCCCTTGCCATACGAAATGTCGGACGGCATAGGAGATTGACTACATCGCGGAGATTGCTTTCTGCATAGCATGCTGCCATTGTCGCATCAAGAGATTGAAGGTAGGCTGCAGCCATCTGTTCCCTGTATGTCATAATAACGCCTTTGTCATACTGTTCGTAAAATTACGTCAAAAGAGCTTTGGTTTATACAAATAGCCTGTTTATTTAATAATAATTAATAATAGCACATGCTACAGCAGGGGATGCATATAACGCACCGTGAACTTAAACCAACGGTTCTGCTTGCGCCACGCAAAGTCCTCATTGACAGAGCAGAGACCACCACACGCAGGGCGTGTTGCACCATCCCGGGGGCGCAACGGTTCACTCTGGCATGAGACTTGCCAGCAGCGACCTCTTTCGCCCTCACTTGACAGAGAATGGACGTAAACGATTGCATAAAAAAAACAGTAGAAACCGCACCTCGGCGAGAATAACGAATAGTAAAGTATCTTTATTTTTGCTACCGAAATAAGTCATTGGGACAGAGAACTAAACCTTCCACCAACGGGGTGGAGAATAATGAAACGAAGTTATTTCTAAATATAAACCTTAAAAAAAGAACCATCCCATGGACAAAGCAATCTTGAAAAGAGCCGCGCTACTAACCGCCGGTGTCTTATGTACAATGCCCAGTCTGGCACAGACAGATGTGAAGGGTACAGTGAAAGACAAATCGGGTGAGCCACTGATTGGTGCCACCATCCAAGTCAAGGGCCAGCAAGGAGGTACCGTCACCGACTTTGACGGTATCTGGAAACTCAGCAACGCCAAACCCGGCGAGGTGCTCGTCATCTCTTACGTGGGCTACGCCAGCAAGGAAATCACCTTGGGCGCACAAAGCAATCTCAACGTGATACTTGAAACCGACAACCAGAATCTTGATGAGGTTGTGGTGGTGGGTTATGCCATCGGTTCGAAGCGCACGGTATCAGGTGCCGTAGAACGCGTGGGCCGCAAAGACATGAACAAAGGTGCGGTTACCAGTGCGGCCGATGCCCTCAAGGGCAAGGTGAGCGGTGTGGTCATCTCGCAGAGTGGCGGCGACCCGATGGGAACCACCAACATCCGCGTGCGCGGCACCTCCTCACTCTCAGGCGGCAACGACCCGCTGGTCATCATCGACGGCGTGTATGGCGACATGACCATGTTCAACGCCCTCCAGCCCGGTGACATCGAGAGCATGACTATACTCAAGGATGCCTCGGAAACGGCCCAGTACGGTTCGCGCGGCGCCGCCGGCGTCATCGTCGTGACCACCACCAAGGGCAAGAACGGCATCAGCTCGATCACCTACAACGGTACGATAGGCATGAACCAGGTGTTTAAGAACATCAAGATGCTCAGTGCCGATGCCTATCGGGCCACGGCCAAGCAGATAGGACTGACCGCCACGGACTTAGGCGGCAACACCAACTGGCTCGACGAGATAGAGCGCTCTACGGGTATCACACAAAATCATAACGTGGCCTTCGCCGGAGGCAACGACACGGGCAACTACCGCGCCTCATTAGGTTTCGTGCAGAAGCAGGGTGCCCTGCGCAACTCCGACATGCGCAACTACACGGCCAAGCTCGACGCGCAGCAGCTCGCCTTCAACAAGAAACTGAAACTGGAGTTCGGCATCATGGGCTCGGAGAACAACGGCAAACGCCAGTACGACATGCAGAAGATATTCTACTCGGCAGCCGCTTACAATCCCACCTATCCCAATGTCAAGAATGCCACCACAGGCAAATGGGACGAGGATATGCTGGCCAACGAGATCTACAACCCTCTGGGGCAGCTCGAAATAGACAACCGATACGATGTGGGTACCGTCGTCACTCACGGAAAAGCCACATGGACCATTGTAGACGGACTCTTCCTCTCGGCTTTCGGCTCTTACACCAAAACCAATATCGAGCTGAAACGCTATGTACCCAACGACATACGACAGGGTGAGCTCAACGGCAACGGATGGGCCTTTATACAAAACTGGCAGCGCCAGGACTACATGGGCAACATACAGCTGACCTACACCAAAGACTTTGGCAAACATCACATCGACGCGCTCGCCGTCATGGAGGGACAGAAATACAACACCTTCACCCACTCTGAGCAGGCCAAAGGCTTTGAGACCAACTACTTCAAGTACAACAACCTCAAGGCCGGCGCCAATGTCTCTTGGGGCGACGTGCAGTCTGACTCGAAGGAATACACGCTGAGTTCTTACATGGCCCGTGTGAATTATATGTTCGCCGACAAATACATCGTCACCGCCAATCTCCGTGCCGATGGCTCGTCAAAGCTCGGTAGCGGACACAAGTGGGGCTGGTTTCCATCGGCATCTGCCGCATGGGTACTCTCACAGGAGAAGTTCCTCAAAGACGTGAAGTGGATTGACAACCTGAAGCTCCGCGCCGGATACGGCGTAACGGGTAACCAAGATGCCATCGACCCCTACACCTCGCTGGCTCTCTACGGACCTAACGGCGTGACACCGGTCAACGGCACCAACACCACTACCTTTGCCATACAGAGCAACGACAACCCCGACCTGAAATGGGAAACCAAGCATACCTTCGACGTAGGACTGGACTTCGCAGCTTTTGACGGCCGACTCAACGTCACCCTCGACTGGTACACCTCAAAGACCAAGGACCTGCTCTACACCTACACCGTGCCCGTGCCGCCGTTCACCTACGAGAACCTGCTGGCCAACATGGGCGAGATGACAAACCATGGTTTCGAGATTGGCATCCGCGGAGACATCATCCGCACCAAGGACTTCACATGGAATACAGGGCTTAACCTGAGCTTCCAGAGCAATAAGCTCAACTCTCTCTCGGGCACCTATAAGGGACAGCAGCTCACCACCTCTGAGCACATCATGGTGGCACGCATCAATGCCGCCGGACTGACCCAGAACTACGGTGTCACCTATCTTATGGAGGGACAGCCCATCGGCGTGTTCTATCTGCCTCACTGCGAGGGAATCGATGAGAACGGAAAGTATATCATCACCGACCTCGACGAAAACGGCACCATAGACACCGGCGACTCAGGCGACCGCCAGATATGCGGACAGGCAATACCGAAGGCGTATCTCGGGTGGGATTTCAACTTCACCTATAAGAACTGGAGCCTCGCCATGCAGTTCAACGGTGCCTTTGGCCACAAGATCTACAACGGCACATCGATGACCTACAGCGACCTCTCTAACTTCCCCACCTACAACGTGCTCGACGACGCTCCAGCCAAGGGCATTAAGGATAAGGTCATCTCCGACTACTGGCTCGAGAAGGGCGACTATGTCAACTTCGAGTATGTGCAGCTCAGCTACAACCTCACCAAGAAGCAGCTCAAGACCAAGTATATCCAAGACATCAAGCTCGGACTCGCTGTCAACAACGTGTGTACCTTCACCGGCTACAGCGGCCTCACGCCAATGATCAACTCGGCTTCGCTCATACAGCAGGCTGAGGGCACCACACAGTATGGCACACTCGGTGTCGACGACAAGCGCATCTACCCGCTCACACGCACCTTCTCGCTGAATGTGGGCATCACTTTCTAAACCTTTTAACGATTACATGAACATGAAAAAGAATATTCTCGGTGTCGTGCTGTTTTCCGCAGCCCTGCTGGCAGGCTGCTCACTCGACGAGAACCCCAAGAGCCAGTTCAGCGAAGAAGAAGCCTTCAAGAACTCTACCCTGACTTACGTCAACTCTGTGGCCAACGTCTATTCGGCCATTGGCGATGGCCTATACGGCGGTACCGACTGTGTACATACCTTACAAGAGTTTATGTCTGACGCTACCATGCTGCCCGGACGACAGGGCGACTGGGTAGACGGCGGCAAGTGGCAGAACATGTTTCTGCACAACTTCGAGTCGTCTGTCGACACCTACGCTACCGTGTGGAACCACCTCTTTAAGATTATAGGCCTGTGCAACACCAGCATCGACAAGCTCACACCCTTCTTGGAAGAGCACCCCGACTATAAGGCCTATGTCGCAGAGCTCCGTGCGCTGCGCGCCATCTACTATTACTATGCCATGGACTTCTTTGCGCAAGTGCCTGTCATGACCAGCTCCAAGCTGTCTATCGGCGACGTGAAACAGAGCAACCGCAGCGATGTCTTTAAGTTTGTCACCTCTGAGTTGGAGGCTGCCCTACCCGACCTCGGCGACGGTCACAGCCAGAACATTGGCGAATATTATGGTCGCGTAACCAAGTCGGTGGCCTATATGTGTCTTGCCAAATGCGCCATCAACGCGCCGGTCTACACCATCGACAACACCTCGGCATCGAGCTATCAGGCCTTTGTGGGCACTGACCTCAGCAAGCAGGCAACGGCCAGCGAAAGCCTCGGACAGGCCGTATCAGACAAGGGAAAGACCATTATGATGACTGTCGATGGCACTGAGCGCAATTGCTGGGAAACGGTGAAATATTGTGTAGACAAGATTCAGGCCGCGGGATACAGCCTCTCGGCCAATTATACCGACAACTTTGTCAAGGCCAACGAGAGCTCTGCCGAGAACATCTTCGTGCGCCCCAACGACGACAAGACCTATAAGATCACCGACTATAACCTCATGCGCTCGCTCCATTATAACCATGCTTCTGCCATTGGTTACTCGGGGTGGAACGGGGCCTGTGCCACAGTGCGTGCCATGCAGGTCATGGGTTATGGTACGGCCAACGAGGATCCGCGTCTGAGACTCAACTACTGGTGCGACCGTGACTTCGAAAATGAGCAGAAGACAGGATCGCTCAACGACGGCGCCACCTCCACTCCGTTAGAGTATGAGCCGCTCAAGGCCGTGGTCAACTTCAACAACGATGCCAACCCGCACGACGTGAAGTGTGCAGGTGCCCGCTTCAAGAAATATGAGTACGACGGCACGGCCTCCACGCAAGGACAAAACAGCAACGACCTGGTCATCTGGCGTTTTGGCGACGCTCTACTGCTCAAGGCTGAGGCAATATACCGTCTGGGCGACAAGAGCGGCGCACTCGCCCTTGTCAACGAGATACGCAACCGCGCCAAGGCAACGCCGCGCACGGCGCTCACACTGAACGATATTCTCGACGAACGTATGATAGAGCTCGCGTGGGAAGGCACGCGTCGCCAAGACCAGATACGCTTCTGTACTTTCACCGAGCCTACCGCAGACCGCTATCCGGGCGTGGCGCACAGCTCGCTTGCCGGTGACTACAACGACGACAAGACGGGCTACACAGTCGTTTATCCTATCCCTTACTCTGTTCTCAACCTGAACCAAAACCTGAAACAGAATCCGGGATATAAGAAGTAATTATAGTATAACCAGATACGAAGTCTACCTGCTGTTTCGTTATCTCTCCGTCCCCCTCCCCAATTCAATTGTGGGTGTGGGGACGGAATTGTTTCTCAGCCTTGTTTCATTATGCTTTTTTTTTTGGGGGGGGGCTCTCGTGGGCTGCCCCGTAGAGATAAAACTCTGCTTGCTAAACCATGCCACCTCGCATGGTTATTTTCAACACGGAAGGCGCGGAATTTTCGGAATTACCATCCGGCACACTCTGACAGTATGTATCATCGCTTTGCGATGGGCGGATGCCACGGAACACCTGCGTGCGCTTACTCCCATTCTCCATTCCTCCTCAGGTCGTCGGCCCTCTCTGCTTACCACACTCTCCTTTGCATAGAAGATGCGCAACTCCAAACCCTCTGCGCCTCTGCGTGCCAAAAAATTCAACTCTTGCGTGCCACACAAAACAACCTCTACGTACTCCAATACCATACTGACAGCCACTGTTGCTCACCATTCGATGGCTTTCCGCTGGTAAGATATATTCTAAGATGGGCCTCGCCTGCGAGTCCCGTGCCTTTATTTTGCGATGAGCAAGCAACGCATATCTATATTCTAAATACTTTATTATTCTAAAACATTATAGGTATTTCCTTGCTCATTTAATAAAAAATGACGAATATTGCAAAACCATCGAGCGAAGCGGCCTTGGTGTCCGGCTGTCGCAGAGCGCGGCTGGGCGATTCATTGTAAACAAAAAGACAAGATATGACAATCACTTATCACGACACACACGAGTTTACGAAAGAAGATTTGGAAGCGCTGTTCCTCTCGGTGGAATGGTCATCGGGACACTATCCTGACAAACTCGTCGTGGCCATGCGTAACTACAAGACCGTGTACTCGGCATGGCACGACGACAAGCTCGTCGCTCTCGCCTGCGCCATGGACGATGGCATCATGACAGCCTACATCCATTACCTGCTGGTGCGACCCGAGTACCAGGGCATGGGTATCGGCAGGAAACTCATGGAGATGATGAAGGCGCAATACAAAGACTACCTGCGAATCTCTCTTGTGGCTTACGACAAGGGCCTGAAGTTTTATGAGTCGTGCGGATTCAAGAAGGGAGTAGACGAAAGCCCTATGTTCATCACGAGTCTTTGGACCTGATTTCCCAAAGAGCCAGACTAAGCACTTCTTCCCCTTCACTCTTCTACAGGCACTAATGGCTTCATGGATATTTCTTGGCACGCGGAGCCGCAGAGGCTTGGAGGCCTGCACCTCCTCCAGTATGTTTGCCCCTCACCCTCCTCTACGCCTCTGCGTGCCCGATGAAGCTTATCGGTGTATATCTACGTGAGTTCGGGATAAGATCTCACTATTTGGCATAGCCAACGGCGAGGCTTATGTATTGATGGCATCTTTGGGAAAATACGGATATACACCATTGTTCCACACGCATATATCACCAACCAATGGGTCATCGACACTGATTTTCTCATCATCGAATTAAGGATAACCTTCTGCGTCACAGGCCAAGTATTTCTTATAGGTGGTATCCTTTATTTCGCGATGATCTTCTTTCTTTGTGCCAGCAACTATCTGGTCGAAGTACATCTGTTTGATGGTCGGGTACAAAGTGTTTTGTTTTGTTGGTTCCATGATATGTGTATTTATTATCTTTCGTCCGGTCCCGGTTCAGCCGCCATAAAGTGTTCAGATTCGTTTTCCAGGAATGGTTTATAACTTTGCTTGCTGGAGTTGAGACGGAACTGTGTGTCGCTATTCTTTTTGCCTTCATTGTTTTCACCCATTTCCATATTGGTGATGTTGGTCATTGTAGCATAGAGATACATGGCTACGGTCATGTGGATGCCCGGCTTCAGGTCTCGGGGCTCGATGACGGGTGCCTGATGGGCAGTGTCGTTGCGCTGCTGATGTACGAACTCATAGTAGACCTTCATCTGATTCAGATAATCGGGCACATCATAATGTAGCATGTTCACGTCGATAGCTTTAGCTGCATCGAGGAACTGTACAAAGCCACCATCCGCACGAGTCAATTCCTTGCCCTTGCAGAGATAATATATCTTCTTCATGAATGGTTCAAAACCACCCAGCAACGACTTCAACCAGTCTTCCATATCCTCATTACGACCTTCTGTTCGATAGGCAAGATTGAGAATACGACGGATAGACTTAATGCCATCCAGATTAGATGTTGTCGTAGCTTCTAAAATATTAAAATACCAGTCAATCACTTCTGACAATGAACGATAGCGCACGCCACACAGCTGGCTGAAATCATCGGAAAAGGCCTCGTTGAGTTTTTCCTTCAGCAACACCTCGTTGTAGGTTGGATTATATTGTTCCTCTAAGTGTTGTAGCAGAGAAGCGTCAATCACTCGACGTACATTTGGATCGGTACTGTATCGCAACTGAAGCTCACTGGCATTGGCCGTAAGAATACCGATGATGTCCGACATATTGTCATGAATCACCTGCAATTTCGTATCTTCGTCGTTGTTAAGCAGGGCATCGCGCACCTCATCATTAGCCTGAAGTGTACTTGCTGCTTTGGTATACTGATGCTTAACGGTGTCAGCATCCCTCCATTCTATACCACCCAGGAAGGTGTTGAAGTCCTCCACGATCTTGTCAAGCGTCTCTAATTTGGGGTCGGGCCGACTGCCACCGGGCTTCTCTAAGGGGATAGGCTCTATCCCTGCATCTTCGTTTTTCAGGCGAATCTCCTCATCGGCACTTTTTGTTACGCGATACTTGTCAAAGTCGACCAGTTCCAGCAGCCCTTCAGCCCAGTCTTCTCGTTTCAGCTTAGGCAGTTTGCGAAGCAGAAAATGGAAGAAAGTGTTTTTCTTTTCCCATTCGGGCACACCTTCCGGCATTAGGGCTGCGATAAACTCATACACTCTGATAAACGACTTCATGGCACCCTTGATCTCTGCTTGGCGGTCTTCACCGTCTTCTTCGCCAATCCGTATGAAGCGCTCACGGCAGGTGTCAAGTATAGGATCCAGTTCGATACGGGCAGCTCCACTCCAATATTTCCTGTTGAAGTCTTCTACTTCTTCCTGCTCGTAAACCAGGCTTTGATCACAGATGTCCAGCAGGTCGCTTGCCTTGTTGATGTCAGTTTCATGGTTTAGACAGGTCTGTTTGAAATATCTCTGGAAGGCTTTTTCAATGTCCTCTGCCTTGTTTACGAAATCGAGTACATAGGTGTCGTTCTTCAATGGGTGCACACGGTTCAGACGTGAAAGTGTTTGTACGGCCTTGATGTCGCTCAGTGTCTTATCCACATACATGGTGTGAAGCAGCTTGTTGTCGTAACCTGTCTGAAACTTATCCGCAACTATCAGGAACCGGTAACCGTCAGTATTGAATGTCTTCTCTATCTTTGAAGAAGGAAACTTGTTGAGCTGTGCCTCGTCGTAACTATGTCCGCCGTATTCCTTCGTTCCTGAAAAGGCGATGATAGCCTTATAAGGACTGTTGCGTTGCTCCAAAAGTTTCTTGACGGCAAAGAAATAGTCGATGGCACGCTCAATGCCATTGCACACCACCATGCATCGTGCCTCCCCCCCAATCTTGTAGGATACACTCTCGTGGAAATGCTCTACTATGATATGTGCCTTCCTCTCTACCGTTTCGGGGCGGCTCTCCACCCATGCGCGGAGTTTCTTGGCTGCCTGGTCTTTGTCAAACAAAGGATTGGCTTCTGTATTTTTCAGTATCTTGTAAAAACTGTCGTAGGTGGTATAGTTCTTTGTCACATCGAGTATGAACCCCTCCTCGATAGCCTGCTTCATACTGTAGAGGTGGAAAGGCTTGTGCCCAATCTCACCGTCAGGCTTGGTGTATTCATCTCCAAACATCTGGAGCGTCTTGTTCTTGGGCGTTGCGGTGAAAGCATAGAAGTTAGCATTCTTTGCCATCAGGCGCCCTTCCACGATATGTTCCATCAGTGAGTTCAGGCCTTCCTCATTGTCCTCTATGTTCACGTCCTTCAGGCCATGACCGCTGAGCACCTTATTTAAGGCACTTGCCATGTCACCAGTTTGGCTGGAGTGAGCCTCGTCGATGATGACGGCAAACTTCTTGTTTTTCAGTTCCGTGCCGATGGTTTGCAAAATGAATGGGAATTTGCAAATGGTGCTCACGATGACCTTCTTCCCATTGTCCAAAGCCTCTTTCAGGGCTTCGCTGTCGTCTGCCCATGTCACAATATCTTTCTTGGTTATAAACGAGCGAAGATTATCACGTATCTGCTTGTCGAGCACCACACGGTCGGTAATGACCAGCACGCTCTCGAAGAGAAGCGTGATGCCGTCGGCCTCCTTCAGGTCCACCAATTGTTTGGCTGTCCACGTAATGGTATTGCTCTTTCCCGACCCTGCCGAGTGCTGCACCAGATAACGACGGCCGCACTCGCGCGTCTTGGTGTCGGCAAGCAACGCACGGGTACACTCCAACTGATGATAACGTGGCCAGATGACGTTTTCCTTTACCTTGCCTGTGTCTTCGTCCTTTTCCTTCACTATTTGGGCAAAGTTTTCGAGGATATCGCTCATACTCGATTTCTGCAGAATCTCTTCCCACAAATAAGCTGTTTTCAGTCCATTGGGGTTGACCGGGTTTCCGGCCCCGTCGTCCACACCTTTATTAAAAGGTAGAAACCACGACGCATTGCCGTTCAGTGTCGTACACATCATCACCTCGTTGTCGTCTATGGCAAAGTGTACGGCGCAGCGTTTCTTCTGGAAGAGAAGTTCTTTTGGGTCACGGTCGGTGCGATATTGATGAACGGCATCTTCCACCGTCTGGCAACTTAAATCGTTTTTAAGTTCCATAGTGATGATAGGCAGGCCGTTGATCATCAATACCATGTCGATACTCTGCTCCGGATGCTGCTTGGAGTAGTGCAGCTGCCGCACACAGACGAAGCGGTTGTTCTGATACAATGCCTTGGCCTGGAGGTTGGCATCCAGCGGCGTAGGATAATACAAGTCAAACCTCGTGGCATTGTGTTCCATGCCGTGTCGCAACACATCCACTATGCCGCGTTGGGTGATTTGGTTGCGTAGCCGCTCGTAGAACTTGCGAGTGTTTATCTCGCTGTCGAAGATGCGGGAGCGTTCCACTTTATCGCGCTGGGTAGCCTGCAGAAAGGTGCGGAGCATGCCTTCGTCGATAGCATACTCTGTGTTGAAGTCTTTGCTCTCCCGCTTCTTGTAGTCACTCTTCAGAAGCACATTTTCTATCAAGGCTTCCAAACCTTTTTCACTTGTATCGGATTTCATAAGTTTTAAGTTTTAAGTTCTGGGTGTTAGGTTCTTGGATTTTTTTTGATGCTTACTGTGAGAAGTTTCATCAGCTCTTCACAGTCGGCATAGATACTCTTAAAGGCATCGTCGTCAATGAGCGAACTTCATGGAGCAGTTCGAGCCAATAGAGCGTTTCGCCATCCTCCTTTTGGGAAATGGAAAGCTTGGAAATGAAGTCAGCCGTGCTCTGGGCATAGAATGCTTCATGAATATTAGCGCCAACACTCGTTCCCGAACGAAGGATTTCCTTTGATAGCACGTACTCGTTTTTCTGCTCACACAAATACTTATACAGTTGATAATCCGCAAAGCAAAAGCCTTGCTCTTATCCATCAATATACTTCTTTTCTCAAACATAATACTTATCACATATCACATAACACTTAACACATAACACTTAACACATAATTTTTCCTGTTACGGCATCGCTGATGATGCGCTGCTTCAGCTCTTTCAGGTAGTTTATCTGTGCGGTGAGTTTTGTAGAAAGAGCATCAATCTTAGTGTTTAAGTTGCCGATAGCAGAGACGATGGCCTGCTGTTCTTCGATAGGGGGAATTGGCATAAATATATTCCTCATTTCGCTATAACGTGTAGTCCAAAGATCAGCCACGATGCCTCGCCCGTTTCTGTAAAACTCTTCAATATAGTTGTTGCTTCTGAAAAGATAATGTACGTACAACGGATAAATATCATGGGGTTCGAGAACAATACTTATCAGCGACACAGAGCCATCATAATCCGAAACACCACAAGATCCTTTTCTGTCAGAACGCGAGTTTACCACAAAATCATTCTTCAATACAAGTTTTCTGTTGTCTCCGTTATCTGTCTTTACCGCTGTTTCAAGTTGAGGAACAACACCTTCTCTTGCTACAGAAAGCGCCGGATAATCTTTGTCTGATACTTTCGTTCTACGTTCTTTGAAGTGGGAACGAATCTTCTTTACCTCCCAATGCGCTGGTATCTGTCCTATCCATGCTATGCCGCTGTCCTTCATGGGTGCATCGGGATTGAGTCCATGTGTAACCAAGTGGGCAATCTGCGCCTGTTTCAGTTCGTTCAGTTTCTCAATCTCTTTCTCTGCCTCTGCAATAAAGCGATCTATCTGCTCGGTTTTTACATCAAGGAATGACGCAATAGCCCGCTGCTCTGGAAGAGGGGGTTCTATAAAAGGAATACTTTTTAGTGCGATTGGAGATAAATCCCACTGATCAACCCTTATACCTTTTGAATACTGCGTAAAAAAAGGTATATATGCTCTACTTCTTATTGCAATACTAAAGAATTTTTTATACGGGAAGTTTAGGTCGCATATATAATATGCAGGGCTTACAATTCCTTGATATTCTGACACAGCATATGAGCCTTGCCACGATTTCATCTTATTAATAGCAAATTGACCTACTTTCACTAACTTATATCCCGATAAATCATCAGGGATAAAATTATGGTTTTCTTCCTTAGATTCAACATTTCTAATAATAACACCTCTATCTCTTGTTACTGATAAAAGTAGTTCGTTGGGATGTCCTTTATCTGAGACCAGCTTAAGATAGTTCCTTAAATGACCCAACTTCCAATGCTCCGGTATCTCTCCAATCCAGCTTACACCCGAGTCTTTATATTTTGGATATTTCTTCATACTTAACACCTATCACTTAAAATCCCCTCCAGCAGTCCGTCGATATTTTCCTCGATGGTGCGAATATCCGCCTTAATGTCGGCTATGGATCGCAGCTGCACTGGTTTGTAGAAGTATTTGGTAAACGACAGTTCATAGCCAATGACGGTTGCCTCTTCGTCCACATAAGCATCGGGAGCATAAGGCAGCACTTCATTGCGCATGAAGGCATTGATGCCTCCGTCATAGAGCAAGGGCACCTGCTCAGTGTCTTTCAGTCTCGGATCAGCCTCGCCCTCCACCTCCTGAGCAGTGGGATCGGTAACGGTGATGAAGGGGCGGAGCTTTTTTGCCAGCGTTTTCTTCAGCTTCAGCTGCTGTGCATAGCCGTCCCAGTCGTCCAGCGGTGTGCCAGCAGGCACATTCTCGACCGCCGCCCTGCACTCTGCCCTCTCAGCTTCCTTCAAGGGCACGGCATCCCAATCGATATCCGTAACGACGCGTAGTCGCAAGGGTCTCTGTACCGTGATCTGCCAATAGCCAAACTCACGGTTGTCGAAAATTTTGCTCTTCTCCGTTGGCTGGAAATCATTGAGCAGTCTCAGTATCTCCCGGCGTCCCTCTTTGGTAATCTCGCAGTTTTTGCTGCCGAGATTCTTACGCAGTGGAGAAGAGATTTTGGTAGCGTCAATCAGCTGCACCTTGCCACGGCGTCGCTCCTCCTTGCGATTGGTAACAATCCATACGAAGGTGCCGATACCTGTGTTATAAAACATGTTGAGTGGCATGGCAATGATGGCCTCCAACATATCATTCTCGATGATGTAGCGACGCAGGTTGCTCTCGCCACCACCGGCATTGCCCGTAAACAGGCTGGAACCGTTGTGAATCTCCACGATGCGCGTGCCTTGCCCCTCGTCTTTCATGCGCGACACGTTGTTGGCAAGAAACAGCATCTGCGGATCGCCTATGTCGGGAATAAAATTCTTATCTGAATCTGGCCAGTAGAAACGTGGATCCTGTATGTTCTTCTTCTCGGTAGGTTTTAGTCCCCACTTCTCCAGGTCGGCTTTCCAAGGCGTCCCAAAAGGCGGATTACTGATACAGAAGTCGAACTTCTTGCCTGGATGTCCGTTCTCACTGATCGTGCTGCCGTTGGCAAACCGGTCGCGCACCACGCCTCCCTGAAGATAAGCGAAGCTGGTACTGCTGTCGCTGAGCATCAGGTCGGCTTTGCAGGTTGCAAAGGTTTCGGGCTGGAGTTCCTGTCCGAAGAGGCTTGTCTTATAGCGGCGCCCCTTTTGTGCGGATACTTCCTGAAATCGTTCCTGCACAATGCTTAGAATGCCACCGGTACCGCAGGCACCGTCGTAGATCTCGTAAGTACCGTTCTTCAAGCGGTCGGCTACGGGCAATACCGCAAGGTCGGCCAGCAGGGCAACATAGTCTCGGGGCGTGTAGTGTTCTCCAGCTTCGGTAACACTGTAATCCTCATTAAACTTGCGAAGCAGTTCCTCAAACAGCGTTCCCATGGTATGGTTGTCGAGCCCGGGAATCTTCTCGTTACCTTCGTCATCGAGAACAGGCTTTATGCCAAGGTTGATACTTTTGTCGGTCATCTTGTCGATCATCATGCCCAATCGGTGCACGTCGCCGAGTTTATCTACATAATGGCGGAGGTCGAACTTGGTGATAATGTCTTGTACATGCTTACTAAATCCGTCTAAATAGGCTCTGAAATTCAGATTCAGACGAGCCTCATCGGTTTCGCTACGCAACATATCCATGGTGAAAGGCGACACATTGTAGAAAGGATGCCGGGTAATCATACACAGCTGATTTTCCTGACTTTCTTCAGACAGTGCCATGAAGGTGTGTGTCTGGCTGAAGTCAAGTACCTGCTGTTTGGTGTCGGCAAGGAGAAGATCCAGTCGACGTAGTACAATGAAAGGAAGTGTGATCTTTTTGTAGTCGCCCTTTTCGAATGCCTGCACCAATACGTCATTGGCAATGTTCCAGAGAAAGGAGAAGAGCTTGTTATATTGTTGCTGTTCCATATTATTTTTATTCTTTTATTTACAAAGGTACAAATTAAGGATGCAATACAGCTGCATTGTTCTTGATTATTTTCTTTTGTGTATTTGGCAAAGTGAAAACACTTGAATGCAGACATGCTGTATTGAAGCTAACTATCTGTGGCTTTGGCTTGCGATGAATCTTTCATGAGCGGCTCCTGAATCTCCACATTCAGTATTTTCGTTATCTGCATGAAGATCTCTATATTAGGCTGTATCGTATTGTTACACCATTTGGCAATAGTTGTCAGATTGATTTCCAGCTGCTCGGCGAGCCACTCGTTGGTACGCTTATGCTCTACGAGTACTACCTTAATACGGTTGATGTCTTTTGCCATACTGCTAAGGTTTTAGCTGAAGTGACTTGGAGATAATACGCTGTCCAAGTCTCCTGTCAATTTGCGCGCGATTTAGGTATTAAAATACTTGTAGTGCAAATATATTGAATTTATTCGATACGAAGTTCAATTAACCTATAAATACGCGAGTTCGGGATAAGATGAGTATGCAAACACTGCCCCTCGGGTGAGCATGCAGGCTGTGGTAGGGTGGTGCCAACGCCACGGCCGAACAGCGCAGTGGGGTGTATGGAATGTGCGGCATCAGG
>JAFABV010000099.1 GCA_023425865.1 Bacteroidota bacterium
ATCGGAGTAAGCTTCTTCAGCACCGTCTCGGCGTCCAGCAGCAGATTCTCGTCGGAGAATTTTCGCGCGAAGTGCGCAATCGGACGGCCGATATCCGAGGACACATCGAAATCAGCACCGCCGACGCCGCGCGGAACTGCTCTCACAGCAGGGCGCATTCGAGTCATGCTTGCGGCATGGACGGTATGCCGTCGCGCGCTTCCTAGAATCCACGACGACGCCATCCGGTCGCTATCGACCTCATCGCAATCGTCCGGGTTTCCGGGCGGCCATGTTTCACAAATTGGTTCCGATCGCATCGGGATAGACGACCATCTTGTCGGGACGAACGACCGCGCCGGATGTGAGGCGAGCAGCCTCGACCCGATCATGCCCCATGATGTGAAACACGGTTTCCCCGCGCGCTATCAGATTGTCAGCGATGAGGCGGCGATGACAGCGCCACCAGACCGCCTCTGAACACATGATCGCACACCGCCGCTTATGTCCTTCCTCAATCAGATGTCGTAGGCCATCGTGGAACGTCTCCGACAGAGCGTAATCCGCATAGTTTCGGAAGCTCTTGTTCTCCCAAAAACCATTGACATCGGGACGCAAGTCGGGGGCCTTGCCGCGAAAGCCGCCGAGCGTCGCGATGTGCTCGTATGAGATCTGAAATGCGGCAAGCGCGCCGGGAAGCGTGTCCTTGTTGAATTGCGGATTAGCCCTGGACATGGGCATCTTCCTGACATCCACGACCCTTTGCACCTGCGGCTGCTTCAGCAACTCGACAAAATCTTCAAGGCTCCGGTTGGAGTGACCGATTGTGAAGAAAGGCAGCGTCGCTGACCGTCCTTCAGGCATGATCGAGCGCACTGCCCTTATGAGCCGCGATATGATCGGTCTTATCGCTCTTGATTTCGTATTGAGGATCGTCCTCGGAAGCGTGATGGGTATGTCCTTTATAGTCGAAATCGCGCATATGAACCTTGACGATCTTTCCCGTTACGTGGCCAGCCTCGGAATTCCAGCGCACGTGATCGCCGACCTTGAACTTCTTTGACATTTCAAACGCTCCCTTTCGCGGTACAAACGTTAGGTTCCAACGTTCGTTCCGGTTCGCCCTAATCTGCGATGGTCTCGAAAATCTCTTGTTCCGCCGCTGCGCGGATGGCCAACCAGTTCCGCTGCCCAGATGGCAGAGCGACATCTGCTGGATCGATGTGCGCAACAAGCAAGCTGGTCTCATCGACGCTGCGAGCTTCCATGGGAACGTAGAGCGCCGCGACCTCTCCATTATAACCGGCGGAACGATCCACATGGCCGCTTGGCGTGACGCGCCCGTAAAGCGGCTTCGCGGTATAATGACCCCGAAGTTTCTCGCGGACTTTCAGTTCGTGAAAGTCATCCCGATGCAGCGGATAGCGAAAGTAATAGGAAATTCGCGGAACTCGCCGTAACTCGGCCAAATCGAGATCATCTATCATTGGGTCGCCTTGCCAATGGTCATCGGATCATCCTGGTTGTATTTCATTCCTTCAGCGTGACGTGGAAAATGTCCAGCGTCAGGTGTATCGGAACTGACAGCAGTGACAAGCACTGCCGCTCCAACTGTAACGCTGATGAGGATTTATTGATCCGCCAATTCGGTGACATCATCGCGGTGGCCGCCAAATGCAAAGGCGGATTGTCGGCGCTTGAGGATGCCTTGGCCGCCACGCCGGCATCTCTTCTTTCGACCGTCGCCGCGATCCCCGACGATCGTATTCTCGCCGAGATGAGCCGGTGGATTTTTTATGCTGGGTTCTCAGCCCGAGTAGTCGACGCCAAATGGCTCGGGTTTGAAAAAAGTTTTAGTCACTTTGATCTGCGAATCAATGCGTACATGGATAATGATCGGCTCGATGAATTGAGCCGGGATCCCGAGATAGTCAGAAATGGGCCGAAGATCCGAGCGGTTCGGGCCAACGCTCGATTGCTGCTCGACTTCGCAAGTTCGGACGGTTCTGCCGCTCACTTCTTTGCGCAATGGCCGGACGAGGATTATGTCGGGCTTTTGTATCTCTTGAAAGAACAGGGGAGCTATCTGAGCGGCCATGCTGCAATGCGCTTCTTGCGCGCGATCGGCAAGCCGGCATTCATCCTGATCGACGATGTCGTCGATGCGCTTATCCGAGAGAACGTGATCGCTGGTGCCCCAAGAACCCGGAAGGACCGGACTGCCGTTCAGGCCGCTTTCAACATTTGGTCCCAACAATCTGGGCGCAATCTGACGGAGATCAGCCGGATCCTTGCAATAAGCGTAGGAGAAATTTCCGGCCGCCTCCGTCGCTGACTGAACGGCATCAGCGTCACCATGCATGAAGAGTCGGAAAAGGCGTTTCATTCCACTAACATCTTGAAAGTGAAGCGGGGTTTCTCCGCCATCGAGATGACGTCAAACGTCCCGCCATGCGCGCGAGCGATTTCAGTAGCGATGTAGAGGCCGAAGGCATTCTGGCTTTTGCAAGTCTGTCGCGCAACACCGACAGACCATCCCAAAACTTGCAACGCAGTTTGCGACCAAAGCCCGTCACGTAGCAAACATCCAGAAGTACGCGGATGGCCAGCATGAAGCAG
>JAFABV010000024.1 GCA_023425865.1 Bacteroidota bacterium
TCGGAAAAATCTACGCCTTCGAGGTCGACGGTTTCGGCAGCGCGCAGCTTATGGACGACGCCAATGTGCCGTCGCTCTTGGCCATGCCCTATCTGGGCGACGTGGAGCGCACGGACCCGATTTACGAAAACACCCGCCGGTTCGTCTGGAGCACGGAAAATCCCTATTTCTGGCGCGGAGCTGCCGGAGAGGGCATCGGAGGACCCCATATCGGCGTCGAAATGATCTGGCCCATGAGCATCATGATGCGGGCTTTCACGGCGACCAACGACGAGGAAATCCGCGACTGCATCGTGGCCCTGATGACCACCGATGCCGGGACGGGCTTCATGCATGAATCCTTCTCGCGCCACGATGCTGCGAATTTCACCCGCCCGTGGTTCGCCTGGCAGAACACGCTCTTCGGGGAACTCATATTAAAACTCGTAAACGAAAACAAGGTCGACTTACTTAATTCCATTGACTGACCGGAAAAAAACAAATAACAATGATAAAACCTGTTTCTTTGCTGTTACTTGCCGCCGTTCTGTGCGGCAGCTGCGGAAGCCGCACGGGGCGCACCGCGGCAACCTCCTGCGACGAACCTTCGGCGCGGCCTTCGGAATACGTCTCGACGCTCGTAGGCACGCACTCCGACTTCACGCTCTCGACGGGCAACACCTACCCGGCCGTCGCCCTGCCGTGGGGCATGAACTTCTGGACGCCCCAGACGGGCGAGATGGGCAGCGGATGGGCCTATACCTACGGCGCCCACACCATCCGGGGCCTGAAGCAGACCCACCAGCCCTCGCCGTGGATCAACGACTACGGGCAGTTTTCCATCATGCCCGTGCGCGGGAAGGATAAGGTGGATGAAGAATCGCGCCAAAGCTGGTTTTCGCACCAGTCGGAGGAGGCACGCCCCTACTACTATTCGGTTTACCTTGCCGACCACGACATCAAGGCCGAGATCGCCCCGACCGAGCGGGCTGCGATCATGCGTTTCACGTTCCCCGAATCGGACGAGTCGGGGGTGGTGATCGACGCCTTCGACCACGGATCGTACATCAGGGTCATGCACGACAAACGGACTGTCGTGGGCTACACCACGCACAACAGCGGAGGTGTGCCCGACAACTTCAAGAACTGGTTTATCGTGCGCTTCGACCGGAAGATCCGGGATTTCCAGATCTATGACGGCACGAAGCCGGTCGGGGGAGAGCAGTTAGTCGGCGAACACGCCCTCGTGCGGGTAGGCTTCGAAACCCGGCGCGGCGAGCAGGTCACGGCGCGCGTGGCCTCGTCGTTCATCTCGCAGATGCAGGCCGTGCAGAACCTCGAAGAGCTGGGCAAGGACGATTTCGAAACCGTAAAATCGAAAGCCCAAGCACGCTGGGACGAGGTGCTCGGACGCATCGAGGTTGCGGGAGGAACCGTAGATCAGTACCGCACGTTCTATTCGTGCCTCTACCGTTCGACCTTGTTCCCGCGTAAGTTCTACGAGATCGACAAGAACGGCAATATCCTGCATTACAGCCCCTACAACGGTGAGGTACTGCCGGGATACATGTATACCGACACGGGATTCTGGGACACCTTCCGCAGTCTGTTTCCGCTGCTCAATCTGGTCTATCCGTCGGTCAACGCCGAGATTCAAGCCGGGCTGGCCAACGCTTACCGCGAGAGCGGATTTCTGCCTGAATGGGCTTCGCCCGGACACCGCGGATGCATGGTCGGAAACAACTCGGCGTCGGTCGTTTCGGATGCCATCCTGAAAGGTGTCACCCCCGAGGAAGACATTGCGACGCTCTACGAGGCGATGCTCGCAGGACGCCGGAAGGTACACCCCACGGTGAGCTCCACAGGGCGCTGGGGGTATGAGTATTACAATACGCTGGGATATGTCCCTTATGACGTGAATATTCCCGAAAATGCCGCCCGGACGCTCGAATACGCCTACGACGACTGGTGCATCGCGCAGGTGGCGAAAAAACTGGGAAAAACGAACGACGCTGCGATGCTGGAAAAGGCTTCGCAGAACTATAAAAACCTCTTCGATCCCGAAACGCGCCTGATGCGCGGACGCAATGCCGACGGGACGTTCCAGACGCCCTTCAGCCCCTACAAGTGGGGCGACGCCTTCACCGAGGGAAACGCGTGGCACTACACATGGTCGGTGTTCCACGATGTCGAGGGACTGATCGACCTGATGGGAGGACGCAAAGGATTCACGCGGATGCTCGACTCGGTCTTCGTCGTGCCGCCCGTCTACGACGACAGCTACTACGGGTTCCGCATCCACGAAATTACCGAAATGCAGGTGGCCGACATGGGCAACTACGCCCACGGAAACCAGCCCGCGCAGCACATGATCTACCTCTACGACTACGCCGGGCAACCCCGTAAGGCGCAGTGGTGGGTCCGTGAGGTCATGGATCGCCTCTATTCGGCCAAGCCCGACGGTTACTGTGGCGACGAGGACAACGGACAAACCTCGGCATGGTACGTATTTTCGGCTTTAGGGTTTTATCCCGTATGTCCGGGAGCGGACGAATACGCAGTCGGATCGCCGCTGTTCCGCAAGGCCGTCATTCATCTTGAAAATGGCAATACGATCGAGATCGACGCTCCGGAGAACAGCTCCGAGAACCGTTATGTCGGTAAAATGGCTATCGACGGAAAAGTATCGGAAAGGCCGTTCCTTAGCTATTCCACACTTCTGGAAGGTGCGAAGGTGCGCTTCGAGATGGAATCCGAAAAATAGCCTTCCCATGAAGATTCCGAATCCACATGCTGCCTTCATGGCCTTCGCCTGTGCATTGTTTGCAGCATGCTCTCCGCAGCAGCCCTTCATAACCTCACCCGACGGACGCATCGCCGTATCTGTCGAAGCCGATGCAGGGGCGGGCGTGACCTATGCCGTCACGGTCGACGACAAGCCCCTGATACTGCCCTCGGCGATGGGGCTCGCGGCATGCGGAACCTCGCTGCAGGGAGCGACGATAACAGGCGTATGGCACTCCTCCCACGACAAGCTGTGGACAGCCCCCTGGGGCGAGAACAAGCGGCACCGCAACCGTTACAACGAAATGTCCGTCGCAGTGCGGAAGCCGGATAAAAGCATGGCCTTCACGCTCCGCTTCCGCGCATTCGACGACGGAATAGCATTTCGCTACGAACTGGCGCAGCCCGATTCGCTGGCCGTGACGGACGAACTGACGGAGTTCCGGTTCGCAGATGAGGGTCATACGATGTCGTGGTCCATACCCGGCAATTTCGAGACCTATGAACTTCAGTACCGCGAGCAGCCCGTAGCACGGATTACGGATGCAAACACGCCCTTCACGTTCCGCACTGGGGACGGAATATTCGGAGCCGTGCACGAGGCGGCCCTGTACGACTGGCCCGAGATGGTATTGAGGCGCGACAGTGCGGGGGTGCTGAAAGCCGCCCTCGCGCCCCTGCCCGACGGCGTGAAGGCGTACATTCCGGGACGCTTCACGACGCCCTGGCGCACGATACAGATAGCAGACAGGGCCGTAGGCCTGATAAACTCGTCGCTGGTGCTCAACCTGAACGA
>JAFABV010000070.1 GCA_023425865.1 Bacteroidota bacterium
TCCTTTATTTCCTTTTTAATTGCTAACTTTGCAAACTGATGTAGTGTCGGTTGTTGTTTCCGGCACGGCTTTTTCATTGTATATAGTATTTGGTATATGCCATTAAGACTACCCGATAAGTTACCCGCAGTAGATATCCTGAAGCAAGAAAATATCTTTGTGATGAACGAGAGTAGGGCCCATTCGCAGGAAGTGCGCCCGCTGAAGATTGTCGTGTTGAATCTCATGCCGCTGAAGATTACCACGGAGACCGATCTCATCCGCTTGCTTTCCAATACTCCGTTGCAAATTGAAGTCACCTTCATGAAGCTCAAGAGTCACACCCCCAAGAATACGCCCATAGAACATATGATGGCGTTTTATAAGGATTTTGACATTCTCAAACAGCAGAAATGGGACGGAATGATTGTCACCGGGGCACCCATCGAACAGTTGAAGTTTGAGGAGGTGGAATACTGGGAGGAGATCAAGGGCATCTTCGATTGGGCGCGAACGCATGTCACCTCTACGCTCTATATTTGTTGGGCGGCACAGGCCAGCCTCCACTATTTCTACGGTATTGCCAAGTATCCCCTGCCTTATAAGATGTTTGGCATCTTTGCCCAGACACCGCTGCAGCCCGAGCTGCCTATCTTCCGTGGCTTCGACGATATCTTCATGATGCCCCACAGCCGGCATACCGAAGTCAGGCGCGAGGACATAGAGAAGGTTGCCGACCTGACCATCATCGCCGAGTCGCCCGAGAGTGGGGTGAGTATGGTGATGGCGCGCAACGGTCGGGAGTTTTTCATAACGGGGCACTTGGAGTACGCACCTGACACTTTGGACAAGGAATACCGGCGTGACTTCGGGAAGCGCGACGATGTATGTGTGCCCGTCAATTATTATCGTGACAACGATCCCGCCTTGGGGCCGCTGGTTACTTGGCGTTCGCACGCCAATCTCTTGTTCGCCAACTGGATCAACTATTACGTTTACCAGGAGACGCCGTATAATATTAATGAAATAGAATAAGCGCTTCCTCCCCCGCTTGCCTGCCCAAAGGGAGTGGGGGAACGGGGACGCCGACCAGGAAGGGTGACGGTCTGTTCTGTTATTCTCACCCTTATCCCTGACTATCAATCCATCGAAAGTGAAATATTTAGAGCTTCTCTCTCCCGCCAAGAACCTTGAGTGTGGCATGGCCGCTGTGAGTCATGGCGCCGATGCCGTGTATATCGGGGCATATAGCTTCGGCGCGCGCGCCGCTGCCGGCAATTCGGTGGACGATATCCGGACGCTGTGCGACTACGCCCACCAGTATGGAGCGAAGGTGTATGTCACGGTCAACACCATCATCTACGAGGAAGAACTCGAGGAGATGCAGCGGTTGGTCGTCTCACTGGCAGAGGCACGTGTTGACGCCCTGTTGGTGCAAGACATGGCTACGTTGGAGATGCGCAAGGTGGCTTTGCGGCAGGTGGGTCATGCTCCCATGCTCCACGCTTCTACCCAGGTAGATACCCGTACAGCCGAAAAGGTGGCATGGTTGCGCGACCTGGGGTTTGCCCGGGCCGTGCTGGCCCGCGAAATGTCGGTGGCAGAGATACGGGCCATTCACGAGGCTGTGCCCGACATGGAGCTTGAGGTCTTCGTTCATGGCGCTCTCTGCGTGAGCTATTCGGGCATCTGTTACGCCTCGCAACAGTGCTTTGGCCGTTCGGCCAACCGTGGTGAGTGCTCGCAGTTTTGCCGCATGAAGTTCGATTTGGTCGATGCCGACGGCAAGGTGATAGAGCACGACCGCCATTTGCTGTCGCTCAAAGACATGGCACAGATCGACCATCTGGAGGAGTTGGCCGACGCTGGTGCCTGCTCGTTTAAGATCGAAGGGCGGCTCAAAGACGTGGGCTATGTCAAGAACGTGGTGTCGGCCTATAGCCAGCGGCTCGACCAGTTGGTGGCCAGTCGCCCCGATGAATACCGCCGGGCTTCATTCGGCAGGGTGGACTACCATTTTGAGCCCAACCTGCAGAAGACCTTCAACCGCGGTTTCACCTCGTATTTTTTGTCTGGTCGGCAGCACGATATCGCCTCGTTTGATACCCCCAAGGCATTGGGCGAATGTGTGGGACACGTCAAGGAGGTGCGCAAAGACTCGTTCAACGTGGCTGGAACAGCGGCTTTTGCCAATGGCGACGGACTCTGTTTTATCAATGCCCGGCACGAGTTGGTAGGCTTCCGCGTGAACAGGGCTGAGGGCAACAGGCTCTATCCCTTTAAGATGCCTGCCGGTCTGAAGTCTGGCATGGTGCTCTATCGCAACAACGATGAGGCTTTTGGCAAGGTGCTCTCGGGTGAGACGGCCGTGCGCCGGTTGCCTCTGACCATGACTTTAGGACGATGCGACGGCGGCTTCAAGCTGACATTGGCCTTCCGCGCGAAGCATATGGCCGATGCCGTCATGGCGTCGGCCGAGGTGCAGTTCGACCACCAGCCAGCCCAGAAACCACAGGCAGACAATATTGCCCGACAACTGACCAAGTTAGGCGGCACCATCTATGTGTGCGAACAATTATGCATAGAGGCGGGCGCCGACCAGTACTTCATCCCCTCCAGCCTGCTCTCCGACTTGCGTAGGCAGGCGGTAGACGCTTTTGCCGAGGCCTTTACACAGTGGCGCGAGCATGAGGCACAGACCCACGTCCATCCTGCGCAAGCCGCAGAACCCACCCAGGTAAAGGCATGGCAGCCGGAATACAAGCGCCATCCTTACCTTTATAATATATCCAACCATGCGGCCCGCGCCTTCTATCAGCGTCAGGGCATGACAGCTGTGGCACCGGCATTTGAGGTTTGGCAGGGCGGCAAGTCGCCGACACTCACCTGGGACCGCGCTGCCACGGCCCGTGGAGCGATGTCGGAACGCATGCTCATGCAGTGCCGGCACTGCATACGTTTCAGTTTAGGACATTGCGTGAAGCATGGCGGCAGCAAGCCCACCTGGCGCGAGCCCCTCTCCCTGCGGTTGGGCGACGGCCGTATGTTCAGGTTGGAATTTGACTGCAAGGCCTGCCAGATGAATGTGCTGAGCACCGACGAAGCAAGCAAATAACGTGGCACCCCATATATAATAAGGTGATGAAACGGCGTATGACATTGAGAACAGCGATGGTGGCGATAATGGTGGCCTTGTTGTCGCTACTCACTACGGGTTGCTATCAGCAGCACCGCAGGCTGCATGCGTCACACCAGTTCAGTGAGCGCGAGATCGACTCACTGTCGTTTTTCTCCACCCATCATTACACCAACAACTACAATTTCGTGGTGCGCAAAGACAGCATCATGCTCTTGCGGCAGTTGCCCGAGGAGATGCTTACAGGGATGCAGACCGACTCGTTCTGCGTGCGCAAGGGCGGACACTTGGTCGTGGCCGACATACGCATGGTTCCCACCGACACCATCGACTCGGTGTGGGTGCAGTTGGCCAACGACAGTTCGGCCTTCGGATGGGTGCGCGAGTCGCAATTACTGCCCAATGTGATGCCCGACGACCCCATCTCCGAGTTTATCTCCAAGTTTTCCGACATCCATGTCATCATCTTCCTGGTGGTGATAGCCGTCATTGGTGCCACCTATCTGTTGCGCCGCATCTATCGTCGCAATGCCCATATCGTGCATTTCAACGACATTCACACGTTTTATCCCACCTTGCTATGCCTCATTGTGGCATCGTCAGCGACGCTCTATGCCAGCATCCAGAGTTTCGCGCCTGAACTGTGGAAGCATTTCTATTTCCACCCCACGCTCAATCCCTTCTCCGTGCCTTTCGTCTTGTGCGTCTTCCTGATGTCGGTCTGGGCGATGCTCATCGTGGGGTTGGCCGCCATCGACGACGTGCGCCACCAGTTGCCTTTTGGCGACGCCATGCTCTACCTTTGCGGCTTAGGCGCCGTGTGCGCGGTCAACTATATCGTGTTTAGCATTACCACACTTTACGACATAGGTTATCTGCTCTTGGTGGCTTATTACTATTATGCCCTCCGGCGTTACTACCGCTTGAGCCGTGCCCGGTATGTATGCGGCAACTGTGGGGCCAAACTGAAGGAGAAAGGACGCTGCCCCAAGTGCGGGGCGATGAATGAATAGCCCCTCCGTGTAATGACCTCAACGGCAGTGGCGGCCGTCCCTCCGTGGCAAGCCACAGCCCCCATCGCGACGAGTGCCCATGGCCTTGCCGCCAAGAGCCATGGTTTCGTAACGTGTTGATTGACGCGCTAAATATTCTTGAAATACCGAGGCGTATATCCGTTTATTCTCGGGGAATTTGTTAATTTTGCAAATAAACCAATTAGATACCCCATTATGACTCACGAATATCAACTGCGCGTGTTGCCCCAAGTGGCAGCGTCTGAGCAGGGTGTCAAGACATATATTGCCCGCGAAAAGGGGCTCGACGAGCGCACCATTACCCATGTCAGGGTGCTCAAGCGAAGCATCGACGCACGCCAGCGCACCATCTTCGTCAACCTCACCGTGCGCGTGTATGTCAACGAGATGCCTCAAGACGACCCCTATACCCACACCCTTTATCCCGATGTGAGCGACAAGCCCGCCGTTGTGGTCGTCGGCGCCGGTCCCGGTGGCCTCTTCGCCTCGTTGCGACTCATAGAAGAGGGCTTCCGCCCCATACTCATAGAGCGTGGCAAGGACGTGCGCGAGCGTAAGAAAGACTTGGCGCTCATCACCCGCACCCAGCAGATCGACCCGGAGAGCAACTATTGTTATGGCGAGGGTGGAGCTGGTGCCTATAGCGACGGCAAACTCTACACCCGCAGCAAGAAACGGGGCAGCGTAGACAAAATACTGAATGTGTTTTGTCAGCATGGCGCCTCCACCTCCATCCTGGCCGATGCCCATCCGCACATCGGCACCGATAAGTTGCCGCGCGTGATTGAGAATATGCGCAAGCAAATCATTGCCAGTGGCGGCGAAGTACACTTCCAGACGAAGATGACCTCATTCTTGTTTGACGGCGACACGGTGGTGGGCGTCCGGGCCATCCACTTGGTCAGTGGGGCGGAGAAGAGTTTTCATGGTCCGGTAATCCTGGCCACAGGTCACAGTGCCCGTGACATCTACCGTTACTTTGCGGCGTCGCATATCGAAATGGAGGCAAAGGGCGTAGCCATGGGCGTGCGCTTAGAGCATCCCTCAGCACTCATCGACCGCCTGCAATACCACAATGCCAAGGGGCGGGGCGACTATCTGCCGGCTGCCGAATACTCGTATGTGGCCCAGGTAGACGGTCGCGGCGTGTACTCGTTCTGCATGTGTCCGGGTGGCTACATCATTCCCGCGGCCACGGGTCCTAAGCAGATTGTGGTCAATGGCATGTCGCCTGCCAATCGAGGCACGAAGTGGTCGAACAGCGGCATGGTGGTGGAGCTCAAGCCAGAAGATATCGCGCAGATGTCGCCGCAGCTCGACCAGGTGGCGCCGGTGGAGCGTGAGCATCAGATTCTCACCAATATGTATTTTCAGGAACAGCTTGAGCAATCGTGCTGGCAGCAGGGCAATCGCAAGCAGACTGCTCCCGCGCAGCGCATGGCCGACTTCGTGGAAAGCCGTCTGAGCTACGACCTCCCCGAGAGTAGCTATGCCCCCGGCCTCATCAGCAGTCCGCTGCACTTCTGGCTGCCCACGTTTATCGCCACGCGCCTTCAGCAGGCCTTCAAGGAGTTTGGGCGTAAGAGTCACGGATTCCTCACCAATGAGGCCATTGTCATTGGCACAGAGACCCGCACGTCGAGTCCGGTGCGCATCCTGCGCGATGCCGACACCCTGCAGCACGTTCGTCTGCGCGGCCTCTTCCCCTGTGGCGAGGGAGCCGGCTATGCGGGTGGCATCGTGTCGGCAGGTATCGACGGCGAGCGTTGCGCCGACATGGCCGCTCAGTATTTGTCGGGCATCGGCACGGTTTCTTAAACCGAGTGCCGACCCCATGTGACGGTAGGAGATAAAGAGCTTATCTCCTACTTATTTTTTGCCGCTTCGCGAAAAGCGTCCATGATGACGGTGGGGCGGTTGTTTTGGAAGGCGCCGAGCGGATATTGGCCTTCCAGTTCCGGTGCCCAATAGAACACGCCGTGGCAGTGACCGTCGGTTTGGTTGCGGGCCGCGTCGATAATGGCTTTCAGTATCACCTTACCTTCTTCGGCTTTTCTGGCCTCCACGCCCGTTTCCACCACCATGGTTTCGGTGTTGTATTTCTGCACCAGGTGTTTGATGTTGGCGGTAAAGCTCTTCACCGTTCCTTGCCAGTCTTTTTCTATGCCGGCCTCCTTGTCCCAGTACGGATACACACTCAGGCCAATCATGTCCCATTTGGTGCCATACTTCTTCAGACCGTCGAAGATAAAGTCATAACGCTTTTGGTCGCCCCCGCTGTCAAGGTGTACGATGACCATCGCCTCGGGATACACCGCTTTTACGGCGTCATAGCCCACCTGCGTGAGTTCGGCATACTGCTGCATATGGTCTTCGGCGCGTGCCACGGGCCACAGAAATCCGTGCGTGGTCTCGTTGCCCACCTGCACCCAGCGCACGTCTATGTCGTGGTCTTTGAGCAGCTGCAGCACCTCCTTGGTGTGCTCGCCAAACTGATATTTCAGTTCGTCGTAGTTGAGATACTGCCACAGTGCCGGTATGTTCTGCTTGTGGGGGTCGGCCCACCAGTCGCTGTAGTGAAAGTCTATCATCACTGCCATGCCGTAGTATCGGGCCCGCTTGGCCATTTCGAGCACGTCTTGCTTGCCCGACCATCCGCCTCTCGGGTTTACCCACACACGCAGCCGCACGGCGTTCATGCCATACTCTTTCATCAGCGCGGTGTTTTCGCGTATTTCGCCCTGTGCGTTGTAGAGTCGTTCGCCACGGGCTTCGAGTTCGGTGGTGCCGCTGATGTCGGCCCCCAGCCAGAAGGTTGGCTGCGCTTGCGCCCGCAGTGCCATCGAGCAAAGGGCGGCAATTACCATGAATGTCAATTTGATGTGCATAGTAGAGTTGGTTTTTATAAATTGTCAAGAGTGTCTACAATCATCTCCGCGCCCGCCTCGGCCAGTTCCTCGCGTGTGCCGTTGCCATAGGTCACGCCGCAGGTGTGGCATCCGGCCCTCTTGCCCATGAGTATGTCGTAGGTCATGTCGCCCACCACGAGCGTGTCGTCGGCGCCGATGTTAAAGTGCTCCAGCGTCTTGATGACGGGGCAGGGGTCGGGTTTGGCGCGCTCCACGTCTTCGGCCCCCAAGACATAAGTGATGTAGGCTTCGAGGTTCATCTCCCTGACAAAGGCTTCCAACGAGCGATGGCCGCGGCTGCTGGCAATGGTGATGATAGCCCCCTGCTGGTGCCAGCGCCTGATGGCATCGATGACGCCGGGGAATACGGGGACAGGCGATTTGCCCTTGTTTTCCTCGAAGAGACCGTGGTAGAGCGTGGCGCATTGCCGTGCCTGCTCGTCGCTCAGGGGCAGCACCGTCTTGAAGCCTTCGACCAGCGGCAGGCCGATGGTCTTGCGGCAGGCCTCGGGCGTGACCTCGGGCAACGCGAGGGCGCGCAGCGTATCCTGCATGGTTTGGGTTATCACCTTGTTGGTGTCACCTATTGTACCGTCGAAATCGAGGATGATGAGTTTATAAGTTTTCATTGGTGTGGAGGTCATGTAGTGTGGGTAAGTTGTTCAAGTAGGGTAGCGCAGCCGTCCTCAATGAGGTCGAGGGCATAGTCAAAGTCTTTGTCACCGCCATAGTATGGGTCGGGGACGCTCGTGGCAGTAGGGTAGTGTTTCAGAAACTGCGACATGCGCACCACCTTTTGCCGCCCTTCCTCGGTGTCGGCCATACGGGTAATGGCGCGGTAGTTGTCTTCGTCCATGGTGACGATATAGTCGAACGCTGCGAAGTCGGTGGCAGCCTTAAACTGCCGTGCATGGTGGTCAAACGTATATCCGCGCATCTTGCCGTGTCGGCGCATCCGAGCGTCGGGCAGGTCGCCCACGTGCCAGTTGCCTATGCCGGCCGAGTCGATAACAAACTGTTGCTGCAGCCCTTGGTCGGCCACCATCTTTTCCATGACACCATGGGCCGCCGGGGAGCGGCAGATATTTCCTAAACAGATAAAGAGAATCTTTGTCTTGTCCATAACGCAATATTGTTGGAAGTAAGGTTGCGCACGGGTTGTCACAAGCCTGTGAACTACGGTTTGCGCCCGTCACACCTTTATATATTTACAGTGCTGTAGTTTAGCTTCTGCAAAAATAATAACATTTTGTCGGAAAAGTTACCGTCGCGAGAAGTATTTGAGACACGTTTAGAGAAAAGATGTTAATTCGGGCTCATGGAGTCTCCGGCGTCGGCAAGGGGCATTTGTGACGCCGTGGGCATGGAGGCCGGGCACACCATCGTAGCGCTTGAGGCATGTAGCCGCAGCCAGATGAAGCCGTAGCCATACCGTTTTCACTGACTTAGGGCGCGTTTTCACGGCTGAGATGCCCGTCCCTTCTCCATGGTTGGGCATGATGGTTTCATATAGAACCATTTTATAGTTTTATATAGAATCATTTCGTGGTTTCATATAGAATCATTTCGTGGTTTTATATAGAATTATCTTGTGGTTTAGTATAAAACCATTTTGTCATTCTGCCCGAAGCGCAAGAGGAGAAGGCTTGCGCAATGTTTTGTTTCCTTTGAGATGACGCTTACAAAACGTTCATGTTGTTTGTCGTGCGGTATTTATTTTGAACAACGGATAACTCGGATATTTCGGAATTGCCGTCCGGCACACCTTGATGGGGACGGAACATCGCTTAGCGATGGTCGGATGAAACGGAAACTGCCTCCGTTCTCTATTTCTCCTTAGGCCGTAGGCCCTCCGTTTACCC
>JAFABV010000073.1 GCA_023425865.1 Bacteroidota bacterium
CTCTTTGAGTCGTGATATTATCCTATCCTTTTTTAGTTAATCTAAAATCGGTATATTGCAGAGAAATTCTTCATATGGTGCCAATTCGTCATAACTATATGGTTTAAGTACTTCTCTTACATCTTTCCAATTATTCACAATCCTTTTGGTATGCATGTTTCCTTTTTTAGTAAACGCCATATATATTGGAAATTTTTCTTTATTAAAATCAATTTGATGCATTATTCCCATAACAGATGAAAGAGCTTTGGCTGTCACCTTGCTGAGGCTATCACTCATTGCTGGATTGATGAAATCGTTAATTGCAGTTGTAATTGTTGTTGTGATGTAAAATTGTCTTATTCCGGGATGAGGATGGCTTATTGATTCCAATCTTAACACTTTGTGAATTGGAGAAAATAATTTTTCATTAATATAGTTTACCGAAAAAGATAGACAATATAATAATATTTCCAACTCAGCTTGAGTTATTGCAATACTTATCGGATCACTATTAGCTATTAATGGTCTGTCCTGCATAATCCTATTAAACACTGTTGTTATCCCGCAACAATCTGCATCCATTTCCAAGGTTTGATAAAAAATCATATCATCATCAGTATGCTCTGAATATGCTTCTTGCATAACAGTATATTCAGCCAAATTTGAATTTGTATTTTTATATTTTAAGTGTCCAAACCGAATGTGCGATATTTCATGGGCAACCAAAAATTGAAGCGCAAATTTCAGGCACATTTCTTTATATATATTTGAATTCGCTTTGCTCATATTTGATTCCTCATAAAACTTGTCATGATTTACAGCATAAGTGAAATCGTTTTCCAGTATTTCTATTACTCCCTTATTAATGCCTATAAAATATTTCCCACTCCGACTTAAAAAGGCCGAGGCGTTAAGATCTGGACTATTTATAATATCAATATAAATATCTGGTAAACATTTTACATCTCGTACTATTCTGTTTTTAAATGCCATTATTTGTTTTAAACTATCCAAAATCAGCCCATCATTTGAATTTTTACCAGGAATGTATCTTCCTCCGTACTCGCATGTAAGTGAATTAAACTCTTCTTCCATGAATATCCCTCCTATATTGGGTATATTCACCAAAAACTTAAAAAATCCTCCTTAAAACTCATCAATAATCCAAGAAATATATAACCCATTGTACATTTTAAACATAACGAAATTATTGCAATGTAAACATTTAAACTTGGCTTGCCCTATGCAATCTGGTGGATATTCTTTGACTTCTTGTTTACATATTGGACATATCAATTTTTTGTCTTCGATCCAAATGGGCTGTAACATAAAAACACTTCCCTCTAATTTAATTATATACAATATTTTTGGAAGGTAAACCATAACCTACAGCAAGGTTCTTTAATTATATACCTTATGCGGTTTCCTTAATTCTAAATGCCTGTATTTCACCGTTACCATTGCAATCCGCTGCGAAAACTTCAATCCAATTTAGCCCGTATGTAAAAGTTTGAGGGATATTTACCCATTGGTTTAATTGTTCACTGCCATTATTTAAATTAATCGTTGTTCCAGTCCCGTTTACCTTTACAACAATAGCTGTACCACTTGTGCTATTTTTATTTGCAAGCATTTCCAAAGTTAAATTATTTGCGGTTACAAAAATAGGTATTTTAATATATCCCGTGGTATCAGTAGATACAATTTTTAATGCTGCAATGAATGTCATGGCTCCATCTATTCTGTTTGTTGTTATGTTGGTAAAAACAAATGGTGACATATAACCTGGCAGAACATCCCCATTGCATACCGTTGGAATAAAAAGCATTGTTTTAACTATTTCAGCAGCTAAATATTTATAATTTGTATCTCTTGGATGAACATAATCAACTGTAAATCCAACCGGAGTAGTTGCATTTTTAAGCAACATATTCATATACATATTGCGCAAATCAACATACTGAACGTTTTCTTTAATACAAACCTGTCTACATGCTAAATCAGTTGCTCTTAACACATAATTAATACTCCCTCCAGTAGCCGCGAAAGGCGTTAGTATTAATACCCCTATATTGTTATTTTTCAATGTTCTAATTATTGTGGTTAATTCTGCTTTGTAGTCTTCCGTGTTATAAGGTGGTTGATTTATGTATTTACTGGAATCATTTATGCCAGGTGAAAGTATAACTAAGTTATAGTTTGCTGCAAGGATTGCAGGTAATCTGGCAATTATGTCTGCACAGGTGTTTCCGGCAACCCCATCATTAACAACTGTAATCCCTTCATGTGAAGGAAACAAGCGTTTAAGTAGTGCATCTAATACAGCGGGATAGGCATCTGAATTACCTGGACCAAGTGTTATGCTATCGCCAACACAACCAATTTTTAGAGTGAGCCCCATAATAAGCTTCATAATAATAAATTCAAATAAATTTATCCTGTTAATTGTATCGATTTTCTGGTTAGTATCCGTAACGAAAGAATTGTAGGTGGTCAAGCTTACTTTAGTATTTACTCCATGAGCCGTGTTATCCGAC
>JAFABV010000033.1 GCA_023425865.1 Bacteroidota bacterium
CTCGTCAAACTTAGCCCATTCTATCCTCATATGAACATTCCCATACCATTCTCACCAAATTACACTGGTGCATCTGTTGAAGGTATTTGGCAAGGACTTAAAGTGTTTGTTGGTGAAGATATTGACATTAATTCATTCACCAACACATCCATGAAGAATATTAAAAGAACATGTAAAACTCGTGGCAAGGTGTTGGGGCATAGAAAAGGAATACATGGAATTGAGATATTAGACTACAAATCTGCCAAGTTATACATTTACATTCCTTCCTATAAGTGGGTGTTAGACAATGTAGTTAATGATTTGATTAGTAAAATGCGTGAAGCCCATAAGACAAAAGATTTGGTTCTGTTAGATTACAACACATGTCAAGATGTTCTTGATGACTCCAAACCTCTATCTCATGCTTATCTAATTAAAGCATATATTTTGGGATTATATCCATATAATACAGAAAATCAACAATTATCATTTTTTGACGATGAAACGTTCTAACTGGTTGAGTTTTGACAGAACACTAAAACAATATGGAGTAGAACGGTTGTATCATTTTACAGACCGAGCGAACCTGCCTTCGATCATAAAAAATCGAGGTTTACTCTCATGGAGTGATTGTAAAGAAAAAGGAATTGAAATAGCAGTCCCTGGTGGTGATAGTTCGTCGCGCATGTATGATAAAATGGACAACCTACATCATTATGTGCGATTAAGTTTTACAAATCAACATCCTATGATGTTTGTTGCTAAGCGCGAAGGTAGAATCAAAAACCCAGTTGTTTTAGAAATTGAAAAGAGTATTATCTTTGATGATACCACACTCTTCTCTAACATGAATGCTGTTAAAAGAGAAGCGTCCATCGGTGGTTCCTTGTCAGATTTTCGTAAAATTCATTTTGATGCGGTAACGTGCAGAACCCACTTCGATTTATCTTCTGAAGAACAAAAATATTTTCAAGCAGAGATACTTGTGAAGAATTTTCTGCCTCTTGAATATATATCTAATATAGCATCATTCAACATTCCATTGCCATCTGATATTGAGATAAAAAAATATTATGGCAGGCACAACTATGTGTATGATAGAGAAGCCGTAGAATTGCTTTCTGACTGCTTATGGAAATTAAGTCACACAACATATTTGCAAGGAGTTAATCTCTCTGATATGATATTTGAGATGTTTGATAGTAATAACTCTCTACAAATACATATCCGTGGAGTTATAGATAACAAAGGCACTTTCCACTTGGTAGTATCACAAGGTGATACTTGTGGAATGTGTTCTATTGCTTTAGAACATTTTATAAATTTGTTGACTCCTTTAGGAATGTTTGATGATGGCATGAAACATAAACTATCTATTTTAATCAATCAATAATATGGACGTATTAAGTTTATCAAAAATCAGAGCGCAAGTCTTGCAGCAGGCTTTTCCTTCTGGTGAAGAACCTATAGATATTGCATTCTGCATGATTGGAGACAATCTTACAATGTCTCCAATTGAAGTTAATGGAGATTTCTCTCCATCAAAGAAGCGTGATATGCGCATAAAAGTTCTGAACTTGTTTCTTAACAAGGAAAATCCTGATTTACGACAAGCAGCTGAACTTGTGTATTTCTCGTTCGATCCTGTGATGAATGTTGATTACTGTTTCCAAATTTTTCCAAACAACAAGAAGACAAATCTATTTATTTTCTCATCTACGGGCAAAAAAATTAGTGCTTTTACACCTTACTATACCACAATAGACGAAAGAACAGAAATTGAACGTGCCATTAAAGCTGGTGCCGGAAAAGAAAGTTCATTTGCCTCCTTACGTAGTAAGTTTTCCAAGCTTCTTGGAACGTCAAAGCCTGAACAGCTAAAAGTAATTCCTAGTGTCAACTCTATCTCTATAGATTTAAGCAAATCAAAACAAAAGTCAGAAAATAATGATAACAAAACAAAGAAACAAGTTGTGAAAGAATCCGATAATGGCGGAAAAACTCCATTTGAAAGATTTGCTATAGACACAATCTTAAGGTTAAACAGTCCCCGATTCGATGAAATTCGTGAGAAGAAGCAGGGGCCTGTAGCAATCAGCGTAACACTTTCTACCTTCACTAAAAATATGATAGAACAGTTCCCAGAGTGGGATGGGCTGTTTGAATTTCTACCTCAAGATAACCATGTTTGCATTTCGTTGTCAAAGGGCTTTGATGATGAAACAACGATGCAGGCAATTCCATGTCTTTGGAGAAGAAAGTCTTTTGTGGAAAATTGTATTTTGTTTGGTGTTCTTAAATTTGTTTTCCTTGACAAGGTACACAACACATTTGATGTGTTGGATTTAACGAAAATAGACCCATATAAGCTGCCTTAAACTGATGATATGTTGAAGTAGGGGGAATGCCCTACACAGAGTCCCCCTTTTATTTGTATTCGTGAATCTGAACATATCCGTATGATGTGCAAGCAAACTGGTTGTACAAAATTTATAGTAAGCTTATTTGCATCTGTATAACTATTTAACTTGATTATATATGGCATCGACACCTTTTTCTCTGAAGACGGTGTCGATTTTTTCTATCGTAACCATTCAATTTCGGCCGTCTTTCCCATAAGCTGTAAACTTCCGACCTTTGCCGAAAATTTACAGCATTATGTTTAATCTCAACGAAAGCAACCAGTTCTTCTTCTCCAACGCCCCCACAGACATGAGGGTTGGTGTCAACTCCATGTGTGGCAAGGTCCGGCAATCCGGACGCAATCCTACCGACGGCATGGTCTATGTCTTTGTCGGCAAGTCTCGTAAAGTCATGAAACTGCTGCATTGGGAACGTGGGGGCTATGTGGTGTATTACAAGCGGC
>JAFABV010000044.1 GCA_023425865.1 Bacteroidota bacterium
ATTCCTTCCGTTCCATCTCATTATCTTGTTTCATTCTGCCCGCATACCACCAGCATTATCTCCCATCTCTCCGTGGCTCAAAGAGCCACAAAGCCCTCAAAGACCTCCTCTTTCTCTGCGGCTCTGCGTGCCAAAAAAGTCTCTGCGAGCCACTAAAAGAGCCTCTAAATGCCACGAAAAAAAGCCTCACAGTGCCACGAAGAGAGCCTCACAATGATAAGAGCAGGCACCCTTTAGTCCTCATGCGCCACGTCTTCCTCCACCACGAGGTTGTCGATGATGAAGTTCTGACGCTCCATGGTGTTCTTGCCCATGTAGTATTCGAGCAGCTTCTGCACCTGGTCGTTCTTGTGCAGGGTGACTTGCTCTAATCGCATATCGGGTCCGATGAAATGGGCAAATTCGTCGGGCGAGATCTCTCCGAGGCCCTTGAAACGGGTAATCTCGGGGTCGGGACCGAGGTCGCGGATGGCATTCACACGCTCTTCTTCGGTATAGCAATAGCGCGTGATGAAGTCGCCTTTCTTCTCTTTGTTCGTCAGGCTGCTGTCGGCGTCGGCAACGACTTGCTTGTCCTTGATCTTCGTTCGGCGGTTGCGCACGCGGAAGAGCGGCGTCTGGAGCACGTAGACATGGCCTTTCTTGATGAGTTCGGGGAAGAACTGCAGGAAGAAAGTGATGACCAGCAGTCGGATGTGCATGCCGTCGACGTCGGCATCGGTGGCCACGATGACCTTGTTGTAGCGCAGGTTGTCGAGTCCGTCCTCAATGTCGAGTGCAGCCTGCAAGAGGTTGAACTCCTCGTTTTCGTAGACAATCTTCTTGCTCAGGCCGAAGGAGTTGAGCGGTTTGCCACGGAGTGAGAATACCGCCTGGGTGTTGACATCCCTGCTCTTGGTGATGCTGCCGCTGGCCGAGTCGCCCTCGGTGATGAAGATACAGGTCTCCTCTTTGAGGTTGTCTTTGGCATCGGAGTAGTGTATGCGGCAGTCGCGCAGCTTGCGGTTGTGCAGGTTGGCCTTCTTGGCGCGCTCACGGGCCAGCTTGGTGACACCGGCCATAGCCTTGCGCTCGTGCTCGCTCTCCTTGATTTTATTCTCCAGGGCATCGGCCACGTCGTCTTTATGGATGTGCAAGTAGTTATCGACCTCACGCTTGATGAAGTCGCCCACAAACTTGTTGATGGTGTCGCCACCGGGTTCCATGAGGGTGGAACCGAGCTTGATCTTGGTCTGACTCTCGAAGACGGGCTCCTCGACATTGAGCGCGATGGCAGCGACGATGCCATTGCGGATGTCGGTGTACTCGTAGTTTTTGTCGTAAAACTCCTTGATGGTTTTGGCGATATGCTCCTTGAAAGCACTCTGATGGGTACCACCCTGGGTGGTGTGCTGCCCATTGACGAAGCTGTAATACTCTTCGCCATACTGGTTGGTGTGGGTGAAGGCAATCTCGATGTCTTCGTCCTTGATATGCACAATGGGGTAAAGGCCCTCGACAGTCATGTTGTCGTTGAGCAAATCGGCGAGTCCGTTGCGGCTCTTGATGCGCCGCCCATTGTACATGATGGTAAGACCTGAATTAAGATAAGTGTAGTTGCGAAGCATGTTTTCCACCATTTCATCATGGAAAACATAGTTTTTGAACAACGTATTGTCGGGTTCAAAATAGATGTAAGTACCCTGCTCATCGTCAGTAGATTCGGTGTGGTCGCTCTGCTTGACGCCTTTGGCAAAAGTGAGCGCACGCACCTTGCCGTCGCGGAAGCTCTTGACCTCGAAACGCGCGCTAAGGGCGTTGACGGCCTTGACACCCACACCATTCAGTCCGACGCTCTTCTTGAAAGCCTTGGAGTCGTACTTACCGCCGGTGTTAAGCATGGAAACGGCCTCCACGAGCTTGCCCTGGGGAATGCCACGACCATAGTCGCGCACCGTCACACGCAGGTTATCCTCGATGTCTACCTCAATGCGGTCGCCGGCTTTCATCTTGAATTCGTCGATCGAATTGTCGATGACCTCCTTCAACAGCACGTAGATACCATCCTCGGGCAGCGAGCCGTCGCCCAGTCGCCCGATATACATACCCGGACGTGTACGCACATGCTCCATGTCGCTCAGGTGACGGATGTTGTCGTCGGTATATTCGGTGGTAGGCTGTGGAGTATGGGATGATAAGGTGTTGTCTTGCCCTTTCACCCCCTCAACGGTCTCTATCTTGTCTTTTTCTGCCATAACGATTACTTGTCTGAAATAGTAGCCCTAAGGCTTAATAATTGTTTTACAATCGCCCAAACGGTCATCTCTGACCTCTCGCTAAGTGCTGCTGAGTCTTCCCACAGGCCTGTGCATCGACTATGTTGTACGTGGCTCCAGCAGTTTTGCCAAATTCATAAAACGCCATCTGATCGGTATTGAGTCTATCGAGAGGACTGCGGAAGTCGCCCCACCCTTCGGGTCAGCTCATCGCCACCTGTCACTTGCCCCCTATCACCTTACGGTAGCATCTGCGACGCTTGTGGTTGATATGGTCAAGCGCGCCCCATTGGCCTTGCACATTGGCATTCGATTCCATCTCTACCTGTGACTCACCCCACTTGAATCCGTACGCTACATAACGGGGAATGAGGTCGGCAAATATCAGCGCATTGGCACCCTTGGCACGGTATTCGGGCAGGACGCCAATGAGCAACAGGTCGACACCCTCGGTCTTATGGAACTTGATGGCGCGCAAAAGATACCACCAGCCAAAGGGGAACAGGCGACCTCGGCGGCACTTCTGCAAGGCCTTGGACAAAGAGGGAATGGTGATGCCGATGCCAATGGGCATGTCGTCTTTGTTGCCATCGACGATAACGGTGACTAAATTGAAGTCGACGGCAGGCAGAAACATCTTGACGTATTGGTCGATCTGGCGGTCGGTGAGCGCCACAAAGCCGTAAAGGTCGACATAAGTGTCGTTTATAATCTCGAATATCTTGCGCGCATAACCGTTCTTGATGTCTTGTTTTGTGAGCTTCTTGACATGAAGATTGTAACGGTTTTCTATCATAGAGGCGAGCTTGCCGTATTTCTCGGGCACTTGGTCGGGTACGGGTAAATAGAACTCCACGTAGTCGTTGTCCTTTTCCCAGCCACCCAATCGTTCGATGTGCTGGGGGTAATACTCGTAATTATAGATTGTTGCCATGGTACCCAACTTGTCGAATCCCATGGTGAGCATGCCCTCGGGGTCCATGTCGGTAAAGCCTAAAGGTCCCACCATAGCCTTCATGCCCTTGCTTTTGCCATACTGTTCTACAGCGTCAAACAAGGCACGGCTCACTTCTATGTCGTCAATGAAGTCGAGCCAACCAAACCGGACGTTCTGCTGATCCCACTTCTCGTTAGCCCTATGGTTGATGATGGCAGCCACGCGTCCAGCCAACTTCCCGTCTTTGTAAGCCAAATAATATTCCGCCTCACAGAAGTCGAAGGCTGCATTACGGTCCTTGCTTAATGTATTAAACTCGTCACTATAAAGAGAAGGCACATCGTAAGGACTGCCTTCGTATAAATCATAATGAAAATTGATGAAACGGTTGAGATCCTTCTTAGACTCAACCTTCTTTATCTCTACCGCCATTGTAGTTTTACTTGGTGAATGATTTTCCATGAACATGCAAAAGTACTAAAAAACGGGGAGCGTACCAAGCAAAAGCCTATATTATCTTAGAGGCAACAACAATTTTTATCATACGGCGAACGTAAGATATACGATTGATATTCAACACTTAGGTTACTTTTCGGCGATAATGATGAGATGGCGATTGCTCACGGTGGTAGCAAATAGATACACGTTGCCACCATCTTTGAGTTTAAGGCGCTTACGAAGCTCCTCAACCCGCATCGGAAAATTGCGTACGGCAATATTTGCCTGGTCCAAGCCGCCGAGTTTGTCTTTTAGGTCGCGCTTGTTCATGGTAGAAAGGGCACTCACCTTGAATGTCCTGCCAGGGAATTCAGGGATAGGGTGCCGCGATATGAAAAGATGTGACTGGCGGTCGACCATGGCCAACGCATAGCGACCGGCCAACAGATTGAAGGCCCCGGCCTTCATGACACTGGCATTTGGAACATACAAAAACCAGCTCTCCTGGGGTGCAGACTCCTCCAAGCCCCAATGAAGAAAGGCGTCGACAGTGGGTTGGGAAGCATTTGACTCGGGGGCTGGAGCCGTCAGGGGCATATAACTGAAGACTTGGTCGTCGTTGATACAGACCACTCGCAACGGCGAAGAGGAGTGTGTGAGGAGCAAGAGAAGTTCCTTACAGTCGTTAGCCACCGATACGATATGTACTTCACAACCCGTTCCCTTGCCATCGGGCGACATCTCCGCTACGGCCGCATGCCAGTCGAACATAGGTGAAAGTTTGAGCAAAACGGCATCAGACTTCCGCATCAGTTCGTCGCTCAGTGACAGCACGTCGGGCTGGCAATCACGCATACCGAACACCTTCTTACCCTGCTGGTCGCGCCTGGCTGGGTCAAGATAGAACACCACCCGCTGTCGGCGCGCGTCGTCATCAGCGCCTTCGCGGTCGACGGCTCCTACGGACGGATAGCGGAACGGCAACGCATGCAGATGAACTGTACCGTCGCCGCAGACAACTTCGGCACTCTGCAGGCCCAATACACTGAAATTATGGCGGGCAATGTCGCAAAGCCGCGACTGCTGTTCTACATAAACAGCATGGTCGAAACCTTGGGCCATATAAGAGAAATCGACACCAAAGCCGCCCGTGAAATCATATAAGGTGCAATGCGCTGACGACGTCTGCGTCCCGCATAAGCTGTCGCCCGCCGGTTGGCCCGACAGCCATTGACTGAGCAGTGCGGCCTTATAGCGCGCTGTCACCTCAGAACTACACTGCTCCATACTGATGTGCGGCGGATAGATAATTTGCTGGCAGGCACCCCAAGCAGGAAGTTTTTTCCGTGCCATCTGCCACCCCTGGATCTGCTCTAAAGCAAAGGGGAGGTCGACCAGAGGATGTTGACGGCCCATGAAGGCAAGCTGGCTCACCACATCCTCGCGGTGGGTATGGATGAATTGCTGTGTTTCTTTGTTAATGTTCATGGTACAAAGTTAAACATTTCAAAACAACCAGCGATGGCCACAAGCCGAAAATCTCGTAGAGAAAGGAATCCGCTCAGCATGTAATCGTATTTTCATCCTTTTTAAACAAAAAAGTCTTTCTCAACCGTTGCAACCTATTACATTTTTCTCTATATTTGCAATATATTTATAAGAACCAATCAATATAACCTTCAAAATGAACGATAACACGAAATCACTTGCTGGCGTATTCCAAGAGCAAAAGGAGCAAACCAGTAGAATCGACACAGACCTCTGCCGCTGCTTAGGTGGAGAAATTTGGTATCAGTAGACTATTATCAACTTCGTATTATCACGAACACAACATTAAGAAGAGGTTGCCTGTGCAGGCAGCCTTTTTTTTTGCTCATTCAGACAGCCCTGCTGCTCATCATCCTCCGAGTCGTTGGTGTGCAGGAAGCCATTACTTTGATTATCCAGACAGCCCAGCTACACATCCTTCTCCGAGTCGTTGGGTGCAGGAAGCCATTACTTTGATTATCAAGACTGCCCAGCTACACATCCTTCTCCGAGTCGTTGGTGTGCAGGAAGCCATTACTTTGATTATCAAGACTGCCCAGCTACACATCCTTCTCCGAGTCGTTGGGGTGCAGGAAGCCATTATTTTGATTATTCCTACAGCACGTTCTGAGGTACTCTGTAAGGCATATAGCGTAGCGTCAAGGGGCGTTATGGTAGCCGCTGACCATATATACCAGGAGGCAAAAAAGAGCCTTCAAAAACACAACACAACACAAAAAGCCCGCTGACAGCATGTGTCAGCGGGCTGCATATTGACATTGCGTCTATCGGCATCTCGTTGCCGACAGTGCTTGAGCACACCTTAATCGGCGAGCTTAGCGGCAATGAACTCGCGGTTCAGACGTGCGATGTTAGCGATCGACTCGTTCTTGGGGCACTCAGCCTCGCAGGCGCGGGTGTTGGTGCAGTTGCCGAATCCAAGCTCTTCCATCTTGGCCACCATGTTCTTGGCGCGACGAGCGGCCTCGGGGCGACCCTGAGGAAGCAGTGCCAACTGGCTCACCTTAGAGCTCACGAAGAGCATGGCCGAACCGTTCTTGCAGGCTGCCACGCAGGCGCCGCAACCGATGCAGGTGGCGCAGTCCATAGCCTCGTCGGCATTCTGCTTAGGAATCAAGATGGCGTTAGCGTCCTGGGCCTGACCCGTGCGCACGCTGGTATAACCACCGGCAGCGATAATCTTGTCGAAGGCAGAGCGGTCTACCATGCAATCCTTGATTACAGGGAAGGCAGCCGAACGCCAAGGCTCGATGGTGATGACATCACCATTCTGGAAGCGACGCATATAGAGCTGGCAGGTGGTGGCACCCTGGGCAGGACCATGGGGATGGCCGTTGATGTAGAGTGAGCACATACCGCAGATACCCTCACGGCAGTCGTGGTCGAAAACGAAGGGCTCCTTGTTGTCTTCGATAAGCTGCTCATTGAGGATGTCCAGCATCTCAAGGAACGAGGTATCGGTAGGGATATCCTTCATCTCAAAGGTGTCGAAATGGCCTTCTGCGGTGGGACCATTCTGGCGCCATACTTTCAGTGTGAATGAAATATTTGTCTCCATTGTCTTGATTCCTTAATTATGATTTGTAATTTCTGGTCTGAACCTTAATGTACTCATAGTTCAGGTCCTCTTTCAGCAGCTCGGGAGCCACCTCGTCAGAGCCGTTATACTTCCAGCAGGCCACGTACATGTACTCTTCATCGTTACGCTTGGCCTCGCCTTCCTCGGTCTTGCTCTCCTCGCGGAAGTGTCCGCCGCAGCTCTCGTTGCGGTTCAGGGCGTCGTGGGCCATGAGCATACCCATGGTGATGAAGTCGCGCAGGTGGATGGCTTTGTCGAGTTCTACGTTGAGTCCCTCTTTCGAACCGGGGATGCGCACGTGCTCGTCGAACTCCTTACGGATATCCTTGAGCATCACGATGGCTTTCTCCAGACCCTCCTTGGTGCGTGCCATGCCCACGTAGTTCCACAGGATATTATAGAGTTTCTTGTGGATAGAGTCTACGCTCTGGTCGTGGAACTTGGTGTTCATCAGGCGGTCGATCTCTGCCTGAACGCCCTTCTCGGCCTCCTCAAACTCGGGCAGGTCGGTAGAGAAGCGAGGAACAGAAATCTGGTCAGAGAGGTAATTCTGCATGGTGTAAGGAATCACGAAGTAACCATCGCTCAGGCCCTGCATCAGGGCTGAGGCACCCAGACGGTTGGCGCCATGGTCGGAGAAGTTACACTCACCGAGGGCGAAGAGGCCCTTCACAGAGGTTTGCAGCTCGTAGTCTACCCAGAGGCCACCCATGGTATAGTGGATAGCGGGATAGATCATCATTGGCGTCTCGTAAGGATTCTCGTCGGTGATTTCCTCATACATGTCGAAGAGGTTGCCGTAACGCTCGGCCACACGGTCCTTGCCCAGTCGGTTGATGGCCTCAGAGAAGTCGAGGAACACGGCCAGACCGGTGTTGTTCACACCGAAGCCCTGGTCGGTACGCTCCTTGGCGGCACGTGAAGCCACGTCGCGAGGCACGAGGTTACCGAAGGCAGGATAACGGCGCTCCAGATAATAGTCGCGGTCTTCCTCAGGAATATCCTTACCCTTGATCTCACCGCGCTGCAAGCGCTTGGCGTCCTCAATCTTCTTAGGCACCCAGATACGACCGTCGTTACGCAGTGACTCAGACATCAGCGTCAGCTTAGACTGCTTGTCACCATGTACAGGAATACACGTGGGGTGAATCTGTACGAAGCATGGATTAGCGAAATAAGCACCCTTGCGATAGGCCTGGATGGCAGCGGTACAGTTACATCCCATGGCGTTGGTAGAGAGGAAGTAGGCGTTGCCATAACCACCAGTGGCCAGACACACGGCATGAGCGGCAAAGCGAACGAGCTTGCCTGTTACGAGATCCTTGGCGATGATACCACGGGCGCGGCCGTCGATAATCACCACATCTTCCATCTCCATGCGGGTGTAGAGCTCCACCGTGCCGTTGTTCACCTCTTTCATCAGTGAAGAATAGGCACCGAGCAGCAGCTGCTGACCGGTCTGCCCCTTGGCATAGAAGGTACGGCTCACCTGCACACCACCGAACGAACGGTTGGCGAGCATGCCGCCGTATTCACGTGCGAAGGGCACACCCTGTGCCACACACTGGTCGATGATGGCCGCGCTCACCTCAGCCAGACGATAAACGTTGGCCTCACGCGCACGATAGTCACCGCCCTTAATGGTGTCGTAGAACAGACGGTAGGTGGCATCGCCGTCGTTCTGATAGTTCTTGGCTGCATTGATACCACCCTGCGCGGCGATAGAGTGCGCGCGGCGCGGACTGTCTTGAATGCAGAGGTTGATGACGTGGAAGCCCATCTCACCCAGTGAGGCGGCGGCACTGGCTCCAGCCAGACCTGTACCTACAACGATGACATCGAGCTTACGCTTGTTGGTGGGGTTCACCAATTTCTGGTGAGCCTTATAGTTTGTCCATTTCTCAGCCAAGGGGCCTTCAGGAATCTTAGAATCGATCTGTGACATAATCTTTCCGTATTTATAAATGATGAATTATGTTTCCTTTATAAAGCACAGCACATGCTGGGGGCAAAACCGAGCCAGAATGAGAGCACGAGAAGAGCGAAGACACCCATCAGGATGGTGACATACACCATGCCGATGCACTGCCAGCGCTTCAACCAGATCTTACCGCTGAAGCCCAAGGTCTGCATAGAACTCCAGAAACCGTGTGAGAGGTGGAACCAGATGGCTACAATCCACAGGAGGTAGAGGATAGAATAAACGGGATTAGAGAAGGTGTCCAAGATCCAGGCAAAGCCGTCGGAGGGATCGTGGGCAACTTCGATGTGTGCCAGTTCGGCGAACATCATGTGACCCCAGAAGTTGTACAGGTGCAGGATCAGACCCAAGAGAATGATGAGACCCAGCACCAGCATGTTCTGAGAGGCCCAGTTCACCTCGGGACGACGGCTTGTCACCTCATAGCGCTGGCTACCGCGGGCGCGACGGTTCTGCGCTGTCAGAATGAAAGCGTACACGATGTGAAACATGGCCAAGGCTGCCAGAGCGCCTGTTCCGAGCACGGCATACCAGTTACTTCCCAAGAATTTGCATATCACGTTGTAAGCCTCGCCAGAGAAGAAGGCCGCAACGTTCATGCAACAGTGGAAAGTCAGGAATAGAATCAGGCTGACGCCAGTCAATGACATCACAACCTTTCTACCAATTGGAGAATTGATTAACCACATAAATGATTGATTTTTAATTATTTAAATGTTAGATATAAGCTGTTGATAAATAACAGAAAGCATGTCAGTTAGAAACTGGTTAACCGCTGATTACCTTATAGTAGGTATCAAAGGCTCGGAATTTGAGCACAAAAATACTACTTTATCATGATTAATCAAAGGAAAAAACACAAAATTTCGAATTATATTCTTACTTTTGCCGAAAAAGAAAAGACGTAATGAAATTCAAGTATGACGTAGTCGTCATCGGTGGTGGGCACGCGGGATGCGAGGCTGCCACGGCGGCGGCAAACATGGGGTCCAAGACCTGTCTGGTCACCATGGACATGAACAAAATAGCGCAAATGAGCTGCAACCCGGCCGTGGGCGGAATTGCCAAGGGACAGATCGTCAGAGAAATAGATGCTTTAGGCGGACACATGGGACTCGTGACCGACGCCACCGCCATTCAATTCAGGATGCTCAACAAGGGCAAAGGCCCAGCCGTATGGTCGCCCCGCGCCCAGTGCGACCGCGGAAAATTCATATGGGAATGGCGACGTGTGCTCGACCACACGCCCAACCTCGACATCTGGCAAGACCAGGTAGACGAACTCATCGTAGAAAATGGCGAAGCCACTGGCGTGCGCACCATCTGGGGCGCGGAATTTGAGGCCAAGTGCATCGTACTTACCGCCGGCACCTTCCTCAACGGACTCATGCACATCGGCCACCGCCAGATTGCGGGCGGACGATGCGCCGAACCCGCCGTAGAGCATCTCACCGAGTCTATCACCCGATGGGGCATCCGCTCGGGGCGTATGAAGACCGGCACCCCCGTGCGTCTTGACAAGCGCAGCATACATTTTGAAGACACCGAGGAGCAGCCTGGCGACAGCCTCTACCACGGCTTCAGCTATATGGGACTGAGCCGCAAACTGCAGCAACTGCCTTGTTGGACCTGTTATACCAACGAGGCCTCGCACGCCATCCTGCGTGGCGACATCGCCAACTCTCCCCTATTCAACGGACAGATTCAGTCGACAGGGCCGCGCTATTGCCCCTCTGTCGAGACCAAGCTCGTGACGTTTCCCGACAAGGACCGCCACCCGCTCTTCATCGAGCCCGAAGGCGAAGACACCAATGAGATGTATCTCAACGGGTTCTCCTCCTCCATGCCGATGGAGACACAGCTGGCGGCCCTGCACCAGATACCCGCGCTCAGAGACGTGAAAATCTACCGCCCCGGTTACGCCATCGAGTACGATTACTTCGACCCCACGCAGCTCAAGCACTCCCTGGAGTCGAAAGTGATACCCGGACTGTTTCTTGCCGGACAAGTCAACGGCACCACCGGATACGAGGAGGCCGCCGGACAAGGACTCATCGCCGGCATCAACGCCGCCCTGAAATGCGGCGGCAGCCAGCCCTTTGTCATGAACCGCGACGAGAGCTACATCGGCGTGCTCATCGACGATCTCACCACCAAGGGCGTGGACGAACCCTATCGTATGTTCACCTCGCGCGCCGAATACCGCATCTTGCTTCGCCAAGACGATGCCGACGCCCGGCTCACCGAAAAGGCCTACAACCTGGGCGTCGCCACCCGCGAGCGCATGGACTGGTGGCAAGAAAAGGATGAAGCCATCAGGCGCATCATCAACTATTGTCAGGAAACAGCGGTGAAACCAACAGATATCAATTCTGCCCTCGAAGCCTTGGGCACCACGCCATTGCGCGCCACAAGCAAAATCGCCGATTTGATTGGGCGTCCGCAAATATCCATTGCCATGCTCGAAGAGATACTCCCAGGACTGAAAGAAGTGACGCACTCACCGAGAAACCGCGTCGAGGAGATTACCGAAGCGGCCGAAATCAGAATCAAGTACGAAGGATACATCCAGCGAGAACGTGCCATAGCCGACAAGATGCACCGTTTAGAGAATATCAAGATCAAGGGACGATTCAAGTATAGCGAGCTCCACGAAATCAGCACAGAAGGCCGCCAGAAACTCGAGCGCGTCGACCCCGACACATTAGCGCAAGCCAGTCGCATTCCCGGCGTGTCGCCAAGCGACATCAACGTGCTTTTGGTGCTGTTAGGAAGATAAGGCTTCCCAAGTTCCACGACTGTATATCTGCAGCTTCAACCCCGCAAAACAGATTTGTTTCACGTGAAACAAACGGCGCATAACTCATTGATAAAGATAATTTTAATAGATAAACAAAAACTCAAAAGATGAACAACCAAGTCTTATTAGACAACCTCAGGAGCATTCCTGACTGGCCCATCAAAGGCGTCAACTTCAGAGATGTCACCACCCTCTTCAAAAGTCCGGAATGTATCCGGGTGATGAGCGACATGATGTACGACATGTACAAAGACAAGCAGATTACCAAAATCGTGGGTATTGAGAGTCGCGGATTTGTCATGAGTTCGGCCTTGGCCTATCGTCTTGGCGCTGGAATCGTGCTTTGTCGCAAACCCGGCAAACTGCCTTGCGAGACCGTACAAGAGAGCTACGCCAAAGAATACGGTATCGACACCATCGAAATTCACAAGGACGCGATCAGTTCCGACGATATCGTACTGCTGCACGACGACCTCTTGGCCACCGGCGGCACCATGAAGGCGGCTTGCGACCTGGTCAAGAAGTTCCATCCCAAGAAAATCTATTGCAACTTCATTATCGAGCTTCACAGCGAGTTTGAGAACGCGCGCGACGAGTTCGGAGAAGATGTAGAGATCACCAGCCTGTTGCAGTTCTGACGCCACAGGCCCGTTATTACGCATTCGCCAAAACCGCCCAGAAGAGCTTGGAGGCACCCACGCCCCACTCTTCTGGGCGGTTTGTGTTGTTACAGCGGCAGTTTGAGATATTGCAAACCGCGCGACCACTCCCCAAGAACACCCCTTCCTCACCCTGTTATGCTGTATTGCTGTCATCACAGGCCACAGCCCACCCCATGCCTTACCATAATTTCCCCGCAGAAAAACCATTTGACATAATATGCGTTAAAAGGTTTGTGGGTGACAGCCTTTTTACCTAAATTTGCATCTCCACAGCAGGAAGGCAGACAGACTGCCGCAAGGAGGGAACCGTGTTCCACGCCCCTTTCTGTTCCACGTGAAACATTTGACTCCGCAACCCCAATATATAAACGGGAAACAAAAGATGACAAGAGAAGAAAACGAGAAGCGTATCGCCTATCTGAAGAACATCGTACTGAGCATGCCTGAGCAGCCCGGCAGCTACCAGTTTTATGATGACAACAAGACCATCATCTATGTAGGCAAAGCCAAAAAGCTGAAGAGCCGGGTGTCGACCTACTTCCACAAGGAGGTAGACCGATACAAGACCAAGGTGCTGGTGAGCAAGATACACGACATTACCTACACCGTTGTGAACACCGAGGAGGACGCCTTGTTGTTAGAGAACTCGCTCATCAAGAAATACAACCCTCGCTACAACGTGCTGCTGAAGGACGGCAAAACCTACCCGAGCATCTGCGTGACCAACGAATACTTCCCCCGTATCTTCAAGACACGCACCATCAACAAGAAGTTTGGCACCTACTACGGTCCCTACCCCCACATCGGGGCCATGTACAACGTGCTGGAGCTAATCAACAAGATCTACAAGCCGCGCAGCTGCCGTCAGCCCATCACCAAGGAGGGCGTGGCCACAGGCAAATACCGTCCCTGCTTAGAGTACCACATCCACAACTGCGAAGGCTGCTGCATAGGCAAGCAGAGCTACGAAGACTACCAGGAGAACATACGCCAATGCAAGGAGATACTCAAAGGCAACACACGCCAACTGAGCGACTGGCTGTACAAGCGCATGATGGAAAACGCCAAACTTCTGAAGTTTGAAGAGGCCGAAAGGCTCAAACGGCGCTACCTGCTGCTTGAGGATTTTGTCACGAAGAGCGAGGTAGTAAGCCACACCATCAAAGACGTAGACGTGTTTACCATCACAGACGACGACCAGAAAAAGAACGCCTATATCAACTATATACACGTCAAGAACGGCACCATCAACCAGAGTTTCACCTACGAATATAAGCGCAAGCTCGACGAATCGGACGCCGATTTGCTGCTGCAGGCCATACCCGAAATACGTGAGCGATTTGGCAGCAAGGCCAAAGAGATCATCGTACCCTTTGAGATGGACTGGCGGCTGCCCGACGCCGAGTTTACCATACCCCAGAAAGGCGACAAGAAACACCTGCTCGACCTCTCGGAGATGAATGCCAAGCAATATCGTTTTGACCGCCTGAAACAAGCCGAAAAGCTCAATCCAGAGCAGAAGCAGACCCGCCTGATGAAGGAACTGCAGGCCAAACTGCAGCTGCCCGGCCTGCCCTACCACATAGAATGCTTCGACAACTCCAATATCTCGGGCACTGACGCCGTGGCGGGATGTATCGTGTATAAGGGCATGAAACCCTCGCGCAAAGACTATCGCAAATACAATATCAAGACCGTGGAGGGTCCCGACGACTACGCGTCGATGCAAGAGGTGGTACGCCGCCGCTATAGCCGCATGGTCGAAGAGAACACCCCACTGCCCAACCTCATCATCACCGATGGCGGTAAAGGCCAGATGGAGGTGGTAAGAGCGGTGGTAGAAGACGAGCTCCACCTGCATATACCCATAGCCGGACTCGCCAAAGACGACCGCCATCGCACCAACGAACTGCTCTATGGATTCCCCCCACAGACCATCGGTATAGACATCAAGAGCGAGTTGTTTCACGTGTTGACACAGATACAAGACGAGGTTCACCGTTATGCCATCAGCTTCCACCGCGACAAGCGCTCCAAGCACGCGTTGCATTCAGCTCTCGATGACATCAAGGGAGCAGGCGAAAAGACTCGTGAAGACCTCCTAAAAGCCTTCAAATCAGTCAATAAGATAAAGGGTGCAACTATCGACGAACTTGCTACCATTATCGGCCCGTCGAGGGCTAAAATCGTCTTCGACTTCTTCCATCCCGAGGCAGAACAACAAGCCAAATAACCGTCAAACCAGCAATAGGCCTGCCCTGCCGTCACGCCAAGGCCATCGCATAGCGGTTTAGTAACGGCCATGCGGTTTGTCCAGAAGCACTTGCAAGTATATCATAATCTTCTATTTTACAACACCTTGCACCCATCCACAAGGCATAAGAAACCAAGAAAAGAGTGGTAATACGGGCAGAAACACAGACTAATTCTATATAGAACCATCGGATAATTCTATATAAAACCATCGGATGGTTCTATATAAAACCATCGGATAATTCTATATAGAACCATCTGACCCTTAGGATAGAACCATAGGGGCGCAAGGTGTGTTCCACCTCACGAAACGAACGCGCAGAGAGTGCCCTAAGGTAAATATTAACATGAAATAAGGCTCGAAAGGTTGTGCAATAAGCGGCTTTTTACTATCTTTGTAGATACTATTGCAACAGCAAGAACCCTGTAAACAATGAGAATAGTCATACAACGCGTAAGCCACGCATCGGTCACCGTAGACAAGAAACTCAAGTCGTCGATTGGCAAGGGTTATCTCATCCTATTGGGCATCTGTGCCGAAGACACAGAGGAAGACATTGAGTGGTTGGTCAAGAAGGTCATCGGACTGCGTGTATTCGACGATGAGCATGGCGTCATGAACCTCAGCATACGCGACGTAGAGGGCGACATACTCGTCGTGTCGCAATTCACGCTGATGGCCAGTTACAAGAAAGGCAACCGCCCGAGCTGGATCAAGGCCGCGCCACACGACATCTCTATCCCGCTCTACAATCGCTTCTGCGAGGTGCTCAGCGCCGTGCTGGGCAAACCTGTGGGCACGGGTGAGTTTGGGGCTATGATGGACGTGGAATTGCTCAACGACGGTCCTGTGACCATATGCATGGATACGAAGAACAAGGAATAGCCCCCGCCACCCCATGGGGAAGCCCACGGGGGGCAGGTTTTACACAAATGCGACCAAATGACAATCAAAGAGGCACAAGAAAACGTGGACCAGTGGATTAAGACCATTGGCGTGAGATATTTCTCCGAACTTACCAACATGGCGGTGCTCACCGAAGAAGTGGGCGAACTGGCACGTGTGATGGCTCGCCGCTATGGCGACCAGAGTTTCAAGCAAGGCGAGAAAGACAACCTGGGCGAGGAGATGGCCGACGTATTGTGGGTGCTGCTCTGCTTGGCCAACCAGACGGGGGTGGACCTGACCGAAGAGCTGCGGAAGAGCATCGACAAAAAGACCAAACGCGACGCGACACGGCATCTCAATAACGCCAAACTAAGAGACTGACACTCTGCGCATTGTACAACGAGGAACGGCGGGCGATGAATCACGCCTGCCACAGCACAACAACCCATCATCAACAATCGACAAAGAAATAATAAACACTCAATTATGGCATACAACAAAGACATTGAGCCTTCTATCAAACCCGGACAACTGAAAAGTAAGGTAGAGGCTGGTAGAAAACAAAACAGTGAGCAAGACGACAAGTACCTGCAGACACTGGCAAAGTATAACTGCGACGTAGACGAGGCTGCCGTGCGCAAAGCCGTGAAGCAACTCATCATCGAGAAGGTGCCGGCTAACGACACCCTCGAAGTAAAGAAATTCTTGTTGGGCAGCGTGGAACTCACCTCGCTCAACACCACCGACAACGACGAGAGCATACTGGCCATGGTGGAGAAGGTAAACCGCTTTGACGAGGCCTACCCCGACCTACCCCACGTTGCCACCATCTGCGTATATCCCAACTTCGCCAAATTGGTGAGCCAAAGCCTTGAGGTCGATGGCATCGACGTGGCCGTGGTATCGGGCTGCTTCCCCTCGGCACAGTCGTTTCTTGAGGTGAAGGTGGCCGAGACTGCCTTGACCGTGGCCGACGGCGCCACCAATGTAGACATCGTGATGCCCGTGGGCAAGTTTCTCAGTGGCGACTACGAAGGCATGTGCGACGAGATCGGCGAACTGAAGCAGGTTTGCGGCAATGTGCCCCTGAAGGTGATTCTGGAGAACTGCGACCTCGGACCGCTCAGCAACGTGAAGAAAGCCTCCATCCTGTCGATGTATGCCGGCGCTGACTACATCAAGACGTCTACGGGCAAGGAGAAGGCTGGGGCTACGCCCGAGGGCGTGTACGTCATGTGCCAGGCCATCAAGGAATATTACGACCAGACGGGCATACAGATTGGCCTGAAGCCCGCGGGCGGCGTGAGCACCGTGATGGATGCCGTGATCTATTATACCATCGTAAAGGAAATCCTCGGCGAGCAATGGCTCACCAACCAGTGGTTCCGCTTGGGCACCAGCCGACTGACCAACCTGCTGATCAGCGAGATACTCGGCAAGGAGGTGAAGTGGTTCTAAGCGTCAGCACCTGCTGGTATAGCATGTAAAAAGGAGAGGCAAGTGCCTCTCCTTTTTACATGTTACGGGCTATCACGTAGTCGAGATAGGCCTCCAGGCTGGCCCCTACCTCGGCGTGATGCACCTCTGTGTTGAGAAACTCCATGCACTCGGCATGAAACTCCCACATGCGTTTCTCGGCGTATTCTATACCCCCATGCTCCTTGGTAAACTTCACCAATTGGGCGATTTCATCGCTGGTCACAAAGCCGTTCTTTACCTTACGCGCCAAGGCCAGCATGGCCTCGTCGTGGGTGGAGTTGAGGGCATAGATGACAGGAAGCGTCAACTTGCCCTCCATCATGTCGTTGCCGGTGGGCTTGCCAATGTCTTCCTTGTCGTAATAATCGAAGATGTCGTCGCGTATCTGGAAGATAATGCCCAAGTTGCTGCCGAAGGTCTTGGCCCGCTCTATCTGCCGTTCGTCGGCTCCGGCCGACAGCGCGCCGACGGCCGCGCAGGTTTCAAACAAGGCCGCCGTCTTCTGACGGATGACGCTGTAATACACCTCCTCGGATATTTCCTTATTCTGAATGTTAGACAGTTGCAGTATCTCGCCGTTAGACAGCGTGCGTCCCAACTCGGCAAGATGGCCCACGATGACTTCGGAATGAGTGCGACTCACATAGAGCAACGCGGTTGAGAGAATGTAGTCGCCCACCAATACGGCCACCTTATTGTTGTATTCGGCATTCACCGACGACTGTCCACGACGCTCCGTGCTGTCGTCTACCACATCGTCGTGTACCAGAGAAGCGGTGTGAAGCAGCTCCAATCCCACGGCGGCATGTAGCGTGGCAGAATTGACAGCACCGAAATTCTTGGCCATCAGCAGGATGAGCATGGGGCGCATACGCTTGCCCGCACGCTGCCTGATATGCTCCAGTGCCTGCGACAACAACCCATCGGTGTGCGACATCGACTGGTTAAACAAGTCGGTGAAATCACGCAAATCGGAAGATATGGGCGATTGTATCGTTGATAAATAATCCATAAACTTACTATATTTACGTTACAAATTTAGTGATTATAATCGGATAAGTTCCTATTTTTTTTGTAATTTTACAGAGAAAAAATAGCATTTGTCATGGATAAACTCTTCCTCTTGGACGCCTACGCCATCATCTTCAGGTCGTACTATGCCTTCATCAACCGCCCTTCGATTAACTCCAAGGGCCTCAACACTTCAGCCATACTGGGCTTTTGCAATACGCTGAAGGAAATTCTCGACAAGGAAAACCCCGCCTATATGGGCGTGGCATTCGACAAGGGCAAGACGTTCCGCCATGAGGCCTTCCCCGCATATAAAGCGCAGCGGAGCGAGACACCCGAAGACATCAAGCTCGCGGTGCCCTATATCCAAGAGATTCTCAAGGCGCTCAACATCCCTATCCTGCAGGTCGACGGCTTCGAGGCCGATGATGTCATCGGCACACTGGCCACACAAGCGGGCTTGACCGGCGTAGAGACATATATGCTCACGCCCGACAAAGACTACGCACAGCTGGTGCGAGGCAATGTGTTTATGTTTCGTCCGAGGCAGGGCGGCGGATACGACAAACTGGGCGAAAAAGAAATCGCCGAGAAATATGGCATCGCCTCGGCGGCACAGGTCATCGACCTGCTGGCCCTCATGGGCGACTCGGCCGACAACTACCCGGGCTGTCCGGGCGTGGGCGAGAAGACGGCCGCTAAACTCATTAACGAGTTTGGCAGTACAGAGGAACTCATCGCACACTCCGACCAACTCAAAGGCAAGATGCGCGAAAAAGTGGAGAGCGCCGTAGAAGATATCAAGATGGCAAAGTTTCTCGCCACCATACGTACCGACGTGCCCATCGACCTCGACCTTGACGCGCTGAAGGTGGTGGCACCCGACGAACCCAAACTGCGCGAACTCTTCACCGAACTGGAGTTTAAGCAGCTGACAGAACGATTTCTTAACAAATCAAAAAACAAGTCAACAGTTACTAATCAGCAGCTCGAATTATTCGCCGAAAATCCGACCGAGAGTCAAGACGCGCCGAAATTTACGAATCTTGAGAGCCTTAAAACGGCATTTCACGAATACAAACTCATTGAAACAGAGGAGGAAGCACGTCAGCTTTATGACTTTTTACGGACAAATAAAATTCTCAGTTTAGATACAGAGACCACATCTGCCAACGCCATGGAGGCGGAATTGGTGGGTCTGAGCTTCGCCGTGAAGGAAAAAGAAGCATTTTATGTAGCCATTCCGAGTAACCGTGAAGAAGCGTTAAAGTTTATAGAGATTTTCAAACCGCTATACCAAGACCCCGAAATATTGAAGGTGGGGCAGAATATCAAGTACGACTATGTGGTACTGCGCGGTTATGGCGTTGACCTCCAAGGACCGCTGTTCGACACCATGCTCGCCCACTATCTCATACAACCCGAATTGCGTCACAACATGGACTACATGGCCGAGACGCTGCTCGGCTACCAGACCATACACATCGACGAGCTCATCGGCGCCAAGGGCAAGACGCAGAAAAACATGCGCGACCTCTCACCAGCCGAGGTCTATGAGTATGCCGCCGAGGACGCCGACATCACCCTGCGCCTGAAAAACGTGCTCGATCCCCGCCTGAAAGAGGTGGGCGCGGAACGCTTGTTCTGGGATATAGAGATGCCGCTGGTCAAGGTTCTGGCCGATATGGAAATCAATGGTGTGTGCTTAGATACCGACATGCTGAAGGAAACCGAGCGGGCTTTCACCGAACGCATGAACCAATACGAGCGACATGCCTACGAACTGGCCGGCGAGGAGTTCAACATCTCCAGCCCCAAGCAGGTGGGCGACATCCTCTTTGGCAAGATGCAGGTTGTGGACAAACCCAAGAAGACCAAGACGGGGCAGTATGTCACCTCAGAGGAGGTGCTGATGCAGCTGCGCGACAAGGCACCCATCGTCGACGACATTCTCAACTACCGCGGCATGAAGAAGCTCCTCAGCACTTACGTCGAGGCCTTGCCCAAGCTCATCAATCCCCGCACCGGACATATCCACACCTCGTTCAACCAGGCCGTGACGGCCACGGGGCGACTATCGTCGAGCGACCCCAACCTGCAGAACATCCCCGTGCGCGACGACGACGGCAAGGAGATACGCCGCTGTTTCATCCCCGAGCCGGGATGCCGCTGGTTCTCGGCCGACTACAGTCAGATAGAACTGCGCATCATGGCGCACCTCAGCGACGACGCGCACATGATTGAGGCTTTCCGCGAAGGGCAGGACATCCACCGCGCCACGGCCGCGAAAATCTGGAAAACAGACCTCGATGCCGTCACCGACAGCCAGCGCAAGCAGGCCAAGCAGGCCAACTTCGGCATCATATACGGCATCACCACCTACGGCTTAGCACAGCGCATGGGCATCGACAACGGCGAGGCCCGCCAGCTCATCGACGGCTATTTCGCCACCTTCCCCAAGGTGCAGCAGTACATGGAGCAGTCGAAGCTGGTGGCTCGTGAGAAGGGTTATGCCGAGACTCTCTTCGGCCGCCGCCGCTACCTGCCCGACATCACCTCGCGCAACGCCACCGTGCGAGGCTTTGCCGAGCGCAACGCCATCAACGCGCCCATCCAGGGCAGCGAGGCCGACATCATCAAGCTGGCCATGATACGCATCTGGAAGCGGTTCAAGGACGAGGGCATCCGCTCAAAGATGATACTCCAGGTGCACGACGAACTCAACTTCTCGGTCTATCCCGACGAAGCCGGCCAGGTGGAGCGCATCGTCATCGAGGAGATGCAGGGCGCCTACACCCTCTCCGTGCCCCTCGTGGCCGATGCCGGATGGGGCGACAACTGGTTAGAGGCGCACTAAGCCTCTAACCGGCCATTGGCCCTAAATAACAGGCTTATAGGTGCAAGGATGAGACTACAAGCAAACAGTAGAAACGCATATAAACCTTATATCCTAAATACAGATATGCACTTAAAAAAAATAATGAAGTACCACTATCTATTATTCATGCTCATGCCCTTCGCATCATGCATTACACCTAAGGGCCAGACAACAGACACCGAAGACGTGCGTCATTATGTGACATCAGACTATGCCCACCGCCAGCAGGGCTATGACTGGACTGTAGTGACCATCAGCAAGAAGTCTGACAGCGCAGCATACATTACCGTGAGGTCGAGGGCCGACAAGAAGAAACCTTCTTGCTCGTTTGAGGCATTGGCACGTGTCAACACCACAGCCGACACGCTACAGGCCGACATCGACGCTGGTAGCGTGACCTTTACGATCAGTGGCGACACATTGGCAGTGACGGCCAATCCCGAATCTCTTCTGTATTATTACTGTTCGGGAGGTGCCTCGCTCAACAATACATATATCCTGTTGCACGAACCCTTAGACACCACCCAACTGGCTTCTTTCCACAGCGGCCAGACTTTCAAGACAGAGGGCAGCGCTATCAGTTATACGGTAAACTACAACGATAGCGTGCTGCGCATTACCCCGGCAGGACTTACAGTCACCAATAGCGCCATCGAAGAAAACATCATGGGCTATAGCGTAACCGGCATCAGAACCGATGATCTCAACGATGACGACTATCCAGAACTCCTCGTATTTCTCACGTCGAAGGGCAGTGGCAGCTATGGCAACGTAGTGGCGCTTTCACCCAATGAGGGTAAGTCGGTCAGCCGAGTAACGCTACCACCGCTCGACCAAGATCCTCTGAACGGGAAGGGCTACCAGGGCCACGACTCGTTTTCTGTGGTTGAGCACACGCTGCACCGCACATTTCCGGTATACAATCCCGGAGACATCAACGCCCAACCGTCGGGCGGCAACCGCACCCTGACCTACGACATGGTAGACAAGACCGACTCAAGGGTCTTCAAAATTGCGAAATAATAGGGTGTGGGTACGGGCCATCTCATTCCCCATGCCCCTACCCAGCTATTTAAGGACATGCCAAATCACGCTTGGCATATCCTTTTGTGTTTGTAAAAACCACTGCTTGCCTGACCATAACCCTACATTCACACACTGCAAATGCCATGTTAGGAACTGCCAAATGCCATGTTTGCAACTGCTAAATGCCATGTTTGCAACTGCCAAATACCATGTTTACAACTGCCAAGAACAGAAAAGACACCGCAAGAAAACGAGGCCCTTTTACTGACCTCTCACCATTACGCATACACCATTTACTACATGGCCCCAGTCTTTGAGTCGTTAGTGGGTAATGATTAACTGTATTGAATTGTATATAACAATAAAAGACCACACCGCAATGACACAAGAACATCTCTACGCAATGGGCTCTACGGCCACCGCTGAAAGCCTATTCCGCATGCATTACAAGGATATGTACCGCATGGCATATACCTTGCTGCACGATGCGGAAGAAAGCCGAGACGTGGTACAGAGCGTGTTTTTGCGGCTTATTGACCGCCGTGTCGCGATAGAACCACAGACAGCGCGTGGCTATCTGCTCACTGCCACGCGTCATGCCTGCCTGAACCTCATGTCACGCAAAAAAGTCGAAGAGCGCATACAACGGCTCTATCCGCGCGAATTGGAGGTGCCCTCCCTGTCGGCAGAAGAGCAGGAACAGCGCTGGCGGGCTATCAACCGGTTTATCGACGAAGGCCTCACGCCACAAACCTCACGCGTGCTCCGGCTCTGCTATGACAAGGGCCTGAGCTACCGCGAGGCGGCCGACGAGCTCGGCATCAGCGTTGCGGCGGTGAACAAGCACATGGTACAGGCCTTGAGAAAACTGCGCGAACGATTCAATCCAACCAACCCCTAACATTTGCAACAAATGGAAAACGATTCTCTTTTCAGGCAAGACCCTGAGCTGTATGACATGTCGGTGGAGACGCGACAGGCCATGACTTACGGAAAAACAGACGATGAAATAGGTATGCCCGACATCGATGCAGAGTGGGATACCCTTTTGGTACGTGTCCGACAACGGCCGTCGCGCCGTGCCGTGCTGCGCATAGCGGCCGTGTTTATCGGTCTTGTGATGATGACCGGACTGGCCTGGGGGCTATCCACGTGTTCCATTCGTTCAGCGACAAAGGCCACCAGAACAGTCCCGTCTTCGAATACCGGTTCTACAGCAAGCACTACATTCAACTATACGTGCGCCGCACCTGCACCTTCAAGTCGAAGCATTCAGTGCGCCACAACCAGATAAAAAAAGACAGCTGCTTACGAAACCATATGTAGTCGCCCTTGGGATAGAGAGGGAAAAAGGGCTGGAACATATTATAAAAAAAAGTGAAAAGGGAGCTTGCCCCGGAAATAATACGGTGCGACGCAAGTTATATCCATAATAAAAAGAACACAAATCGGGAGATAAACGCCGCGTCTTTCGAAAGAAAGATGCAGCATATTTCTGGAATAAAAAGATAGGTTATGGCACTCATCAAGACCGTAAAAGGAAAGGCTCCACAGTGGGGCGAGAACTGTTATCTGGCAGATAACGCGTCGCTCATAGGAGACATTATCATGGGCGACGACTGCTCCATCTGGTTTGGCGCGGTGCTGCGCGCCGACGTAGACGCCATACGCATAGGTCATCGCGTCAATGTGCAAGACTGTGCCTGCATACACCAGTCGCACGGTAAGCCTGTGGTCATCGACGACGACGTGACGTTAGGTCATGGCGCCGTGGTGCATGCCTGCACCATACACAAGGGTGCGCTCATCGGCATGAACGCTGTAGTGCTTGACAAAGCGGAGATTGGAGAAGGTGCCATCGTCGCCGCGGGAGCGGTGGTATTGGCAGGAACGAAGGTGGGAGCCTATGAGTTATGGGGTGGCACACCCGCCAAGAAGCTCAAGGATGTGCCTCATGACATGGCCATCACCTTTGCCCAACACTACCTCGAAACCAAGAAATGGTATGAATGAAAATGCCTGTAAGGCAGCAATAAATCATTCGCAAACAGCTTATCTCCATACTTTTTCGTACCTTTGCAATTTAGAATATAAACGTTTATCATAAAATATGGCTTTAAAATGTGGCATTGTAGGTTTGCCCAACGTAGGCAAGTCTACCCTTTTCAACTGTCTTTCGAGTGCAAAGGCACAGGCAGCCAACTTCCCCTTCTGCACCATCGAGCCCAACCTGGGCGTCATCACCGTGCCCGACGAGCGTCTGACGAAGCTCGCCGAGATTGTGCATCCCGGTCGCATCGTGCCCGCCACGTGCGAGATTGTGGACATTGCCGGACTGGTGAAGGGTGCGTCGAAGGGCGAGGGACTGGGCAACAAGTTCCTCGGTAACATCCGCGAGTGCGACGCCATCATCCATGTCATCCGCTGTTTCGACGACGACAACGTGGTGCGCGAGGGCGGCATGGCCATCGACCCGCTGGCCGACAAGGACATCATCGACACCGAGCTGCAGCTCAAAGACCTGGAGACCATCGAGGGCCAGCTGGCCAAGACCGAGAAGGTGGCCGCCACGGGCAACAAGGATGCCAAGGTGCTGCTGGAGGTGCTCAAGGCCTACAAGGAGGTGCTCGACAAGGGTCAGAACGCCCGCAGCGTGACCTTCGAGAGCAAGGAGGAGCAGAAGGCTGCCCACGACCTCTTTCTGCTGACCACCAAGCCGGTGCTCTACGTGTGCAACGTAGACGAGCTGTCGGCCAAGACAGGCAATGATTACAGCCGAAAGATTGAGGATATCGCCGCCCAGGAGGGTGCCGAGGCCATGGTCATCGCGGCCAAGACCGAGGAAGACATCGCCTCGCTCGACTCATATGAGGACAAGCAGCTTTTCCTCGACGAGCTCGGACTGGAGGAGAGCGGCGTGAACCGACTCATCAAGAAAGCCTACCACCTGCTCAACCTGCAGACCTTCATCACCGCCGGTGAGATGGAGGTGAAGGCCTGGACGTTCCATAAGGGATGGAAGGCCCCGCAGTGCGCCGGTGTCATCCACACCGACTTCGAGAAGGGATTCATCCGCGCCGAGGTCATCAAGTATGCCGACTACATCCAGTATGGCTCTGAGGCCGCCATCCGCGAAGCCGGCAAATTAGGCATCGAAGGCAAGGAATACGTGGTGCAAGACGGCGATATCATGCACTTCAGGTTTAACGTTTGATCAATTCAAAATTCATCATTCAAAATTCAAAATTGAGCCATGCTGATATGGGTGAACCATGCAGGTATGACCAAAGCATGAATTCTGAAAGATGTTCAACTTAATTTTGAATTATGAATTTTGAAAGGATGGTTAACTTAATTTTGAATTTTGAATTATGAATTTTGAATTGTTATACATTCTCTGGAACCCCTCAGAGGTGATGTTCCATATCGGCAGCTTTGGTATACGCTGGTATTCCATGTGCTGGCTTGTGGGCCTTTTCTTGGGCTATCTGCTCATGCAACGGCTCTACAAGCAGCAGCAGATACCCGAAGAGAAGTTCGAACCGCTGTTCCTCTACATCTTCATCAGCGTGCTTGTGGGCGCGCGCTTAGGGCATTGTCTGTTTTATCAGCCCGACTATTTCCTCTCGTCGTGGGACCATATCGTGGAGATGTTTATCCCCATGCACCACATGCCCGACGGCTCGTGGAAGTTTACGGGCTATGAGGGACTGGCCTCGCACGGCGGTGTAATCGGCATGATCATTGCCATACTGCTCTATGCGCGCAACATGAAGCTGAATGTCTGGACCGTATTAGACAACTTCGGCTTGGTATCGTGCGTCACCGCCACCTTTATCCGCTTGGGCAACCTCATGAACTCGGAGATTATCGGTAAGGTGACCGACGTGCCCTGGGCCTTCATCTTCCAGCGTGTGGACCAGTATCCGCGCCACCCCGGCCAACTCTATGAGGCCATCGCCTACACCATCTTTTTCTTTATCATCTATGCCATCTACCGCCGCCACCGCGAACGCGTAGGCACGGGCTACTATTTCGGACTCTGTCTGACGCTGATTTTCGTTGCCCGTTTCCTCATCGAGTATACCAAAGACATCCAGGTAGACTTCGAGTCGGGCATGCTGCTCGACATGGGTCAGATACTCTCCATCCCCTTCATCATCATCGGCATCGCCACGATGGTGGGCGGCAAATGGATGAAGAAGCTGGGGGCCAAATAGCACACACCACCTTTCAGTTACGCCATACATCACCCTTACACCTCAATCTCTATGAGACAATACCTATTGACAGCCTTGCTGGCGCTCACGCTCGCCGGCACGGCACAGAACCGACAGGAAACAACACTCGGCACGTGGGACTTCTCGCGCGACGGACAGTCGTGGCAACAGGTGCGTGTGCCCCACGACTGGGCCATCGAAGGACCATTCGACAAGAAGTGGGACATACAGTACGTGGCCATCGCGCAGGACGGTCAGGACAAGGCCGTTGAACATACCGGACGGTCGGGCGCCCTGCCCTGGATTGGCGAAGGCCACTATCGCACCACCTTCACCGTTCCCGCCACGGCCAAGCACACAGAGATCTACTTCGACGGCGCCATGAGCGAGCCCGTGGTCTATGTCAACGGCCGCGAGGCCGGGCGCTGGGCCTACGGCTACAACGCCTTCAGGCTCGACATCACGCCCCTGCTGAAGAAAGGCACCAATGAGGTGCGCGTACACCTGAACAACCTTCAGGAGAGCAGCCGGTGGTATCCCGGCGCGGGCCTTTACCGCCCCGTGAAACTGGTGTTTACGGGCGACACCCGCATCGACCCCTGGGACACCTTCTTCCGCACCCTCTCCATCGACGGCGGCAAGGCCGTGCTGCGTGTAGACACCCGTATGGCGGGCTATGACGCGCGGCAGAAGTTGCAGACGGCCGTGCTCTTGCAGGATGCCGACGGCAAGGTGGTGGCCTCGGCAAAGGTCACGCCCGACAGCCAGGGGGCCGCCACCATGCAGCTCACCGTGGAGCAGCCGCTGCTATGGTCGCCCGAGTCGCCCTACCGTTATACCCTCGTCACCCGTGTGATGCGCGGCAAGAAGATCATCGACCAGACCTCGCAGAAGGTGGGCATACGCACCATCGCTGTCAGCCGTGAGCACGGATTCCAGCTCAACGGTGTCAGCCGCAAGTTCCAGGGCGTGTGCCTGCACCACGACCTCGGCCCCTTGGGTGCCGCCGTCGACCGCGATGCCATCATCCGACAGATACGCTTGATGAAAGACATGGGTGCCGACGCCATCCGCACCTCGCACAACATGCCGTCGCAGATGCAGATGGAGGTGTGCGACTCGATGGGCATGATGGTGATGGCCGAGAGCTTCGATGCCTGGAAAGACCCCAAGGTGGAGAACGGCTACAACCGTTTCTACGACGAGTGGTGGCGCAAGGACCTGAGCAACCTCATCCGCGGACACCGCAACCACCCCTCGATCGTGATGTGGAGCATCGGCAACGAGATTCCCGAGCAATGGAAGAAGGAGGGTGCCGAGCGTGCCCGCGCCATGACCGACTACTGCCACAGCCTCGACCCCACCCGTCCCGTGACCTGTGGCGTGGACAATCCCAAGGGCGGCACCGAGAGCGGCTTCTACGCCTCTACCGATGTGCCGGGATTCAACTACCGCACGTTCCTCTACGACGAGCTCATCGGCCGCATGCCGCAAGGCTTCATCCTGGGCTCAGAGACCACCTCGACGGTGAGCAGCCGCGGCGTCTACAAGTTCCCGGTAGAAGAGAAGAAGATGGCCACCTACGACGACGGACAATGCTCGTCGTATGATGTGGAATGCTGCAGCTGGAGCAATCTGCCCGACGTAGACCTTGAGGCGCAGGACGACAAGCCCTACACTATAGGCCAGTTTATCTGGACGGGCATCGACTATCTGGGCGAGCCCACGCCCTACTACAGCTATTGGCCCTCGCGCAGCAGCTACTTCGGTGCCGTAGACCTCGCCGGTCTGCCCAAAGACCGCTACTACCTGTACCGCGCGCAATGGAACAAACGCTCGCACACGCTGCACCTGCTGCCCCACTGGACGTGGCCGGGACGCGAGGGACAGACCACCCCCGTGTATTGCTATACCGACTATCCCGAGGCCGAGCTCTTTGTCAACGGCAAGAGCCAGGGCCGTCGCAAGGCCGACAAGAACAGCCGTCTCGACCGTTACCGCCTGCGCTGGAACGACGTGGTATATGAGCCGGGCGAACTGAAGGTGGTGGCCTACGATGCCGACGGCAAGGTGGCCGAGGAGCGCAGGGTACACACCGCCGGAGAGCCCGCCAAACTGGAGGTGGAGCTGGAGGAGCAGACTCTTGGTGAAAACACCCGACTCTACTACTACGTGGTGTCGATGAAAGACAAGGACGGCAACCTCTGCCCCGATGCCGACGACGAGATTACCTTTGATGTGACGGGCGGTGCCGTGTTCCGCGCGGTCTGCAATGGCGACGCCACATCGCTGGAGTCGTTCACCAAGCCCACGATGAAACTCTTCCATGGCCAGCTGGTGCTCACCGTAGAAGTGGTGAAGCCCATGGAAGGCTTCGAGGTGAAGGCCCACGCCGCAAAGCGCGGCATCACCGGCACAGCCATGATCGACAATGCATCCGCGCCTATCTAATTTCTAAAAAGTTGGGCACCGCCGTAGTGCCAGCCCCAACAAGAAGATAACGCGCACAATTGATTACCCCTACCCCAAAGCCTCCGTTGGCACAGGACCACTGCCCTGCACCAACGGAGGTTTTGTTGTGATTGAGCCATGGGAAAACCATTTCCATGCCGCTGACACGCTTGCCAATTCTTGCAAATTCGTGAAGAATCTGCAAGAATTAATGTTAAATATCACCGAGAAAAAGAGTATATAGCACCGGCATTAAAACTTTTCCATTACATTTGCAAAAAAGAACAGATGGAAAGGCCGCCCAAGATCGATGCACACCTCATGCGTCAAGCCCTCAAACTATCTACCAGGGAAGACGTGCTTCAGCTTGTCAGAAAGTATAATGAAACGTATTTGTATTGGACCGATATCAAATACAAGCCTTGTCCCGACGACCTGACGCCGACCCAGATATGGGCAGCGACAAAAGTCAACCGTATCATGCAGCATACGCGTATATGGCCCGACTACCCGTTTACCCTGACCATCACCAACCGCATGCAGCAGTTGTGCCACCATTTCGACATGAATTTCGGTGGCTCATGGGAAAATTCGTCTATCATCCCGGCAGCCGACCGCGAACGCTATCTCGTCTCCTCGCTCATGGAAGAAGCCATCTCTTCCAGCCAGATGGAGGGCGCGGCCACCACACGAAGGGTGGCCAAGGAGATGCTGTTGAAGCACTCGTCTCCCAAGAACAAGTCGGAACAGATGATTGCCAACAACTTTGAGGGAATCAGATTCATTACCGAACACAAGGACGACCCCATGAGCGAGGAACTGCTTCTGCACATCCACACCCTGATGACAAGCCGCACACTCGACAACCCTGAAGACGAAGGGCGATTCCGCACCAACGACGACGTGGCCGTGGCCAACGGCATTACCCATGAGGTGGTGCATGTACCGCCATCGCACCATACCATACACGAATTTATCCGCCTGCTTTGCGACTTTCTCAACAACGACCAGCAAGGGAGCTTCATCCATCCTGTACTCAAGGCCATCATCGCTCATTTCATGCTGGCCTGGTGTCATCCGTTCGTCGATGGCAACGGACGGACGGCAAGAGCACTGTTCTATTGGTACATGCTCAGGAGCGGATACTGGCTCACAGAATATCTTTCGATTTCGCGAATCATATATGCCTCGAAGGCAAGCTACGAGAAAGCATACCTCCAAGTAGAAGCCGACGAGGGTGACTTGGGCTATTTTGTAAACTACCACCTGCGCATATTGAACCAAGCTTTTGATGATTTGCAACAATACATACAACGTAAGATACTCCAGAAACAAAAGAGCATAGACTTCCTGAAGATGGGCAACATCAACGAACGACAGGCCATGATCTTGTCCATGTTGCGCAATAATTCCAGTTTGGTGCTCACCGTGAAAGAGGTCGAAAACAGGTTTACCGTCAGCCATACCACCGCCAAATCCGACCTTGACGGCCTCGTGGCCCAAGGATTGATGGCAAAGGTGGCTGTCAACAAAGTAAAAAGCAATTATATCAAGGGCGAAAATTTCGACCGTTCCATCCCCAAAAAATAGCTGGTTAAGGTTATCAATTCTTGCAAATTCTTCTCAAATTTGCAAGAATCAGCATGTTTCCACATCACGAAAACGTGCGTTACTCCATGCGATGAAGACAGCAGTCACTCTACCCAAGGGCCGATAGTGGGCAGCCATTCATACCCGATACACGTCGCGAAAATAACCACCACAGGCTGACCGAGCGGCAGGCACGCCGCGAAAAAGCAGTAACTTTTGCGTCGGCCCTACCTGATAATGACATTAAACCATAGGAATCGTTGCACCAACCCCGTGCATACGCGTGATAATTCCATATAGAACCATCAGATAGTTCTATATAAAACCATTCGATAGTTCTATATAAAACCATTCGATACTTTAATATAGAACCATCAGATAGTTCTATATAAAACCATAACGCCCTTCTCCCCGAAACGTAGAAGGAGAAGGGCGTTTGAGACGAACCATACGGGCGTGGACACCGTGGAAAGACACCCATTTGCCCGACGCGGTGGCTTATGCGAAGAGCGAGACGACGAGGTAGATGATGGCGCCCAGCAACGCGCTCACGGGGATGGTGAGTACCCAAGCCACCATGAGGTCTTTGGCGATGCCCCATCTCACGGCCGAGAAGCGCTTGGTGGCACCCACGCCCATGATCGAGCCCGCGATGGTATGCGTGGTGCTCACGGGGATTTTCAGAAACTCGGTGAGGTAGAGGGTGATGGCACCTGCCGTCTCCGACACCACGCCTTCGAAGGGCGTCACCTTGGTGATCTTCGTTCCCATGGTCTTCACGATGCGCCATCCACCCGACATGGTGCCGATGGAGATGGCGGCGAAGCAGGCGAAGGCCACCCAGTCGGGGATGTCGGCCACCGACTTGATGCCCATGCCGATGTTCAGCGGATGGGCGGCAATCATAGCGGCAGCGATAATACCCATCACCTTCTGCGAGTCGTTCATGCCATGGCCGATGCTGAAGAGGGCCGAGGAGAGCAGCTGCAGGTGCTTGAACCAATAGGTGGCCTTGGAGTTGGGCACATGCCTGAAGGCGTACATCACCACGATGGAGAGCAGGAAGGCGATGAGCATACCCACGATAGGAGCCAGAAAGATGAAGGCCGCTATCTTGAGGATGACGCCGCCCTGGATGGCTCCAAAGCCGTTGGCCATGATGGCCGAGCCCGCGAACCCGCCGATGAGCGTGTGCGAGGACGAAGAGGGGATGCCCTTCCACCAGGTCAGCAGGTTCCAGATGATGGCGCCGATGACGCCCGCCAGGATGATGGGCAGCGTGATATACTGCTCGTAGACCGTCTTCGATACCGTGTTGGCGATGCCGAACTCACCGATGATATACTTCGAGATAAAGAACGCCACGAAGTTGAAGCAGGCAGCCCACAGCACAGCCCTGAACGGCGTGAGCACGCGCGTGGTGACGATGGTGGAGATGGAGTTGGCGGCATCGTGGAAGCCATTGATGAAGTCGAACACCAACCCCAATATAATGATAGATACGAGTAAGACCATACCAGCTTATGCGTATTTGACGACGATGGTCTTGAGCACCTTGCCAATGTGCTCTGAGGCATCGGTGATTTTCTCTAACTCAGAGAGGATTTCCTTGGTCTTGATCAGTTCCACGGCATCCTTTTCCTCCTCGAAGAGGTGTATGAGCCCATCCTCATAGATGTCGTCAGCCTGGTTTTCGAGGGTGTGGAGACGCTCGATGCAGGCCTTCAGCGCGTCGGCCTTCTTGCGCATCACGGTGAGGGCATCCATGGCCTCAGACACGCAGCGGGCGTCCTCTACCACCACCTTACCCAGCTCGAGGGCCACCTCGCACAGCTGCTTGGGGTTGTAGATGGCCAGACGCTTGGCGCAACTGTTCACCAGGTCGATGACATCGTCGAGGCTCTCTGCCAGGTCGTGGATATCCTCGCGGTCGAACGGGGTGATGAATGACGACTCGAGGGCATCAAAGATGTCGCGACCAATCTTGTCGGCGGCACGTTCCTGCTCCTTCACCTGATGGAAATACGCGCGGTGCTCGTCTATGCCCTTGGCTTCGAGAGACTGTAACAACAAATCGGAAACAGACACGTTGATGTCGGAAACTTGCTTCAGAAAATCGAAGAACTTAGGCTCCTTCGGGGTGAAGCGACTCAGTAGCGAATTATTCATAAATAGTTGAATGCTTAAAAAAAAACGGTTGCAAAAGTACATGCGGGGTGTTACAAAGCGGTGTCATTTCGTTGACATGAATGATACAGCCGCAAGAAATATGGGCCGACGGCTCGCCCCATGGCAGCGGGAGGCACCAGTGCCATCACCGGCCTAACTCTTTCCGGTCACAATCTTCTTGATGTCGTTGAGCTTGTTGAGCGCCTCGACGGGTGTGAGGTTGTTGATGTCGAGCCCCAGAATCTCGTCGCGCACCTGCGAGAGCACGGGGTCGTCGAGCTGGAAGATGCTGAGCTGCACGCCATCGCGACTGTCGGCCAGACGGTCTACGCTGGCCTTGCCCACGGCGCCCACCTCGGCATTGTCGGCCTCGAGCTGCTTGAGCACGGCGTTGGCGCGCTTGACGATCGACCGCGGCATGCCGGCAATCTCTGCCACATGGATACCGAAGGAGTGCTCTGAGCCGCCCGGCATGAGCTTGCGCAGGAAGATAACCTTGCCGTCGACCTCGCGCACCGAGACGTTGAAGTTCTTGATGCGGGCAAAGTGCTTCTCCATCTCGTTGAGTTCGTGGTAGTGGGTGGCGAAGAGCGTGCGCGCCCGGGCCCGCGGCTGCTCGTGCAGGTATTCGACGATGGCCCATGCGATGGAGATGCCGTCGTAGGTAGAGGTGCCGCGGCCCAGCTCGTCGAAGAGCACCAAGGAGCGTGGCGACACGTTGTTGAGGATGTCTGAGGCCTCGGTCATCTCGACCATAAACGTCGACTCGCCGGTAGAAATGCTGTCGCTTGCACCCACTCGGGTGAATATCTTATCCACCACGCCTATTCTCGCGCGCTCTGCGGGCACGAAGCACCCCACTTGGGCCAACAGTACGATGAGTGCCGTTTGGCGCAGCAGAGCCGATTTACCGGCCATATTGGGCCCGGTAATCATCATGACCTGTTGCTTGGCGGTGTCGAGGTACACGTCGTTGGGCACGTAACGCTCGCCTAAGGGCATCTGTGTCTCGATGACGGCATGGCGGCCCTGGCGGATGTCGAGCACGTCGCTGTCGTCGACCACCGGGCGCACATAGACCCGCTCCTCAGACACCTTGGCGAAGGAGAGCAGGCAGTCGATGCGGGCCAGCACGTTGGCGTTGACCTGTATGAGGGGGATAAACTGCTGCATGTCGTCCACGAGTTGGGCAAAGAGGCTGGTCTCGAGCATGAGTATGCGCTCGTCGGCGCCGAGGATTTTCTCCTCATACTCCTTGAGTTCGGGGGTGATGTATCGCTCGGCCTGTGCCAGCGTCTGCTTGCGTATCCAGTCGGCGGGCACGCGGTCTTTGAAGGTGTTGCGCACCTCAAGATAATAGCCGAAGACGTTGTTGTAGCCCACCTTGAGCGAGCTGATGCCCGTGCGCTCGGTCTCGCGCTGCTGTATCTGCAGCAGGTAGTCCTTGCCGTTGCGTGAGATGTTGCGCAGCTCGTCGAGCTGCGCGTCGTACCCGTCGGCTATGACGTTGCCCTTGCTAACCAGCAGGGGTGGGTCGGGTTGTATCTCCTTGGCGATGCGCTCGCGCAGCTGCTCGCAAAGGTCGAGCTGTGCGCCCAGTCGCTGCAGGCTGGCATCCTGGGCATCGAGGCAGGCCGCCTTGATGGGGCGCAGGGCCGTCAGGGCATTCTTGAGCTGCACCACTTCGCGCGGCGACACCCTGCCCACGGCCACCCGCGAGACGATGCGCTCCAGGTCGCCGATGTGGTGCAGCTGCTCGTCGACCAGCTGCCTGAACTCCGGTTGCCTGAAGAAGCACTCCACGGTGTCTTGCCGCTCGACCACCTGCCTGACGTCCTTGAGAGGAAATACCACCCATCGGCGGAGCATACGGCCACCCATGGGCGTGACGGTGCGGTCGATGACGTCGAGCAGCGACAGCCCGTCTTCCTGCATGGGCTGCAGCAGTTCGAGCGAGCGGATGGTGAACTTGTCTAAGCGCACATACTTCTCCTCCTCTAAGCGGGTAAGCGCCGTGATATGTCCCACGTGGGTGTGCTGCGTGAGTTCGAGGTACTGCATGATGGCTCCGGCGGCGATGATGCCGGCCTTGAGGTGCTCCACGCCGAAGCCCTTGAGCGACTTGGTGCCGAAATGCTTGAGCAGTTTCTGGCGGGCCGACTGCTCGGTGAACACCCAGTCGTCGAGTTCGAAGACGCAGTGGCGCGTGCCGAAATAGCGCTCGAAGTCGCTCTTGCGGTCGTGTTCATACAGCACCTCCTTGGGCGAGAAGTTGCCCAAGAGCTTCTCCACATAGTCGTAGGTGCCCTGCCCGGTGAGAAACTCGCCGGTAGAGATGTCGAGCAGGCTGATGCCGCAGGCCGTCTTGTCGAAGTGTACGGCCGCCAGGAAGTTGTTTTCCTTGTAGCTGAGCACGTTGTCGCTCATGGCCACGCCCGGCGTGACGAGCTCGGTGATGCCTCGCTTCACCATCTTGTCCATCTCGGTGAGGCCTTTCTTGCCTTTGATGGCCTCGCGTTTCTTCTTGGGGTCTTCCAGCTGGTCGCAGATGGCCACGCGCCGCCCGGCCCTGATGAGCTTGGGCAGGTAGGTGTCGAGGGCATGGTGGGGGAACCCCGCCATCGCCGTCTCGCCGCTGTTGCCGCCGTTGTTGCGCTTGGTGAGGGTGATGCCCAGGATGCCGGCAGCCACCACGGCGTCGTCGCCGTAGGTCTCGTAGAAGTCGCCGCAGCGGAAGAGCAGCAGGGCGTCGGGATGCTTGGCCTTCATCGAGAAGAACTGCCGCATCATGGGGGTCATGGCCTTATCTTGGGTTGACATGGTTGTATCCTTTCTTCAATGATTGGTAAAATGATGGGCGTGCCGCCTGTCGCCGGCACGGCACGAAACCCACAACTGATTATTTCTTCACCAGACTGCCCAATCCGGAGAGCAAGGCACGGGCCAGCGGGTTGTCGTCGAAGTTTTCTTCGGCGGTAGCGGTATCCTCGGCGAAATCGAGCTTTCGAGGGTCCTTGGGCACCACCTTGTAGGCCGAGCGCCCATGGATGCGGGTACGTACGAAGCCGGCTTCTTGCAGGGCGAAGCCCACGTCTTGGTTGACATGCTCGCCCGGCGTCCAGTAGGGATACTCCTGCATGAGCCGGTCGATGATGGCATCCACGTAGGTGGCCTTCACCTTCTTGCCCCGTGGCGCGGCGGCATAGAGCATCGTCACCATCTTCACCAGGTTGTCGGCCTCCTGGAAGGGTGAGTTTTGCACGGCCATGCCCTCGCGCTCGGCATCGGTGAGGGCGAAGTCGGCACCGTCGTCGAGTTCGGCCTTGAGCTGGGCATAGAGTTGCTCGTAAGGCACGGGGTGTTCGAGGTTGATGCGATGCCCGGCCTCCACACACACTAAATGGGCCACGCCGGCGGCGTCGGTCATGGGGTGGAGGTTGCCCGTGTTGGCGATAAATGACGACCACACGCGGCGCGGCTCGACGGTAATGCCATAGCTACGGCGGAAGACGGGGGTGCTCCGAGAGAACAGGTAGCGCACCAAGGGCTGCTGCTCGGTGTTGTCTTGGTAGAATTCGTCGATACACACCAGCAGGTTTGTCGTCACCAGGTCGTGTACCTCGGCCGTCGAACGCAGGTGCACCTGGTCGGTATAGTACCGTCGCAGCTCGGGTGGCAGGATGGTATTGCAGAACGAGGTCTTGCCATAGCCATACTGTCCCACGATTACCGGGATGATGACATCGCGTTGGGGCACGTCGTAGCCCATCCACCGCGCCACCATCTGCAGCATCCACTTATGAAAGCGGGCGGCCCAGTCGGGGTTTGAGGTGACGATGCGCTCAGACAGTGCAGTGACGTAGTCGGTGCCGTCCCACTCCTCAAGACCGTCTATCCACGCTTCGGCGGGGTTCCATTCCGTAATGAGCGTGGAGGCCGCAAAGTGCTTCACGGTGCTTTCGGTGAGCTCCACGCCATCGCGTCCCGCCTCAAGCACCAGGGTGTTGATGGCTTCTGTGGAAAGCGGAAGATACTCGTCAGCGTCCCGTCCGGCATAGTCAATCTCTCCGGTGAGCACGTTACGACGTAGCCTGCAATGATTTTCGAGATAGGTGAGGGCATCCATGGGGTCTATGCTTTTTGCCCACAAAGTTAACGAAAAGTAGGGTGTAACCGAAGCAAAACAGGTAAAAAATAAAGCCGTCAGGGTGCAATTTCAACATTCTTGCACCCTGACGGCTGATTCTTGTCTGTGTCCTGATTCTTACTCCTCGGTGTAAATCACCTGAATGAGGGTCTGTCCCACGGCCTTGAGCGTGTTGGGATCAATGTGTTCCATATTGTCGTCGAGCGTGTGCCAGGTGGGTCCGAAAGAACTTTGCTGGCAGTCGGGATAATAGGGAATGATGTCGATGCAGGGAATCTTGGCCACCTGGTTCACGGGAATATGGTCGTCGGTGATCATACCGCCGTCGCTATTGGGAAAGAAAGAGCCGTAGCCTGCCTGACGGGCAGCACGCCATACCTTCTTCACAATCTCGGGGGCATACTGCATCGACATGCCCTCGCGATAGAAGCGAGCACCTTGCCCACCCACCATATCGAGCAAAATGCCGTAGCGCGGGGCATAGCCCTGGGGCAGGTTGGCCGAGAAATACTGTGCGCCGAGGGCCCACGAGTTGGGGTCGTCGGGCTGGTTGGACCACTGCGGAGTGCCCCAGTCTTCGGCGTCGAAACATACGAAGTCGATGCCGAGGTTGGGTGACAGACGGTGGCTGTTGGGCTTAGACGGTTGGGTATTGGCTGATGACTCGGCAGCCTGGAGCACGCGGGCTATCTCTAACATCACCGCTACGCCGCTGGCAGCGTCGTTGGCGGCAATGATGGGCTTGCGCCAGTTGGCAGAGTCAGGGTCGTTGTCGGCCCAAGGACGGGTGTCCCAATGGGCACAGAGCATGATGCGCGTGGTGGCTGCTGGATTGTAGCTGGCCATGATATTCGTGGCCTTGAGTATCGTGCCGTCATATCCCTTGAGGTCGGCTTGCTGTGTAATCACCTTGCAGCCATACTGCTTAAAGCGCGCCACAATCCACTCCAGGCACTGCTCGTGTTCTTTGGAGTTCATGTAGCGGGGTCCAAAGTCGCACTGTGCCTTGGTGAAGGCATAGGCTGAGTCGGCATTGAACGTCGGACCTACGGGCGCCACTTTCTCCACGTCGTCTGTGTTTTCGGTGTTGGGCGACGACATGGCTGGGTACAGCCACATCGCTACGATGGCCCCAAGAAGGGCTACAACCATGATGATAATAATACTTTTAGAGTGTTTCTTCATTTTCTTGCGCTTTGCACCAACGACATCACGCGCAGCCAGTTGCCGCCCCAAATTCTCTCGATGTCGCGCTCACTGTATTTCCTACGGAGCAAATGGCGTGTGAAATTGATGAGTTCTGAGGCGTCGGCACATCCTCTGACGGTACCGTCGCCGTCGAAATCGGTGCCTATCCCCACATGGTCGATGCCCATGATGCTGATGGCATGTTCGAGGTGGGCGATGGCATCCATGAGCGTGGCCTCGCTGCCCTTACGCAGAAATCCATGATAGAGCGTTATCTGGGCCACCCCGCCCTTCTTGGCCAACGCCCTGAGCTGGTCGTCGGTGAGGTTGCGGGCTACATCACAGAGCGCCTTGCAATTGCTGTGCGAGCATACGATGGGCACCCGACTGATGTCGAGAGCGTCGTAGAACGACTTTTCGCCGCCATGGCTCAGGTCTACCATGATGCCCTCGTCATTCATGCGCTGGATCACCTTCTCACCAAACTGCGACACCCCGTTGTGCATATTGCTCCCCCGGGCACTGTCGCAAATATCGTTGTCGCCATTGTGGCAAAGGGTGATATACACCACGCCACGCTGGGCGAAATGACGGACATTGGCCAGGTCGTGGTTGAGTGCCAGACCATTCTCAATGCCAAACATGATTGATTTTCTGTCTTTGCGCTTGTCCTCATAGAGGTCGGCAGGGGTACGCGCGATGCTGATATACTGACTGTTCTGCTCTACAATCCGCTCCAGCTTGTCGAAGATGAGGTCGGCATACTGCAGGGGCGAAAGCTGCGTCGACAGTCCGTGCCACTCAGGGTTGTGCTTGATGATACCGCCAATATCCACTTTCTGCGAGAACTGCTCGCCCATTTTGGGCTGCGGCAGATAAGCCACCATGACCACGGCGTCTTGTCGTCCTTCGGTCATCTTGTGCAGGTCGTAGAGGATACGTGGGTCGCGCTGGTCGAAACGCACGCCTTGTGGGAAGAACATCGGCGTGTCGCAATGCGAGTCGAGGGTGAGGATGCGGTCGTGCAGCTGCTTGGTGTCTGCAAACAGTCGTGCCTCATCCACCAACCACCTGAACAGTGGCAGGCCTTCTTTGCCCAACCACTCGGGGTGCCATTGCACGCCCATGATGGGCTTAAACTCAGCGCTCTCCATGGCCTCGATGAGGCCGTCGGGGGCCGTGGCCGTCACCTTAAACCTATTGCCGGGGTCGGAAACCACCTGATGGTGGAAGCTATTGACAAACAAAGTAGCCCTTTGGCCCTCTCCCCCGCCCTCTCCAGCGGGTGCGGGAATGTCGGTACCAAAGATGCTGGCCAAGTAAGAGCCGGGCACCACTCGTACAGTATGTGTAGGCTCGCTGCGGTCAGCGTCTTGCGAATGCTTTATGCTGTTTGCCACCGCCGCGTCTTCAGGAGCTTGCCGCGGGGCGTTATCCAATCCCTTGGAAGAAGCGCCAAGGGCAAGGTCAATATCCTGCGCCACCTTACCTCCTAACGCCACGGCCAACGTCTGCATGCCCCTGCAAATGCCCAATATGGGTATCTGCCGGTTGAAGGCCAGTCGGGTGATGAGCAGTTCGGGCAGGTCGCGTGTGGCATTGACGCCGTGAAGCTTAGGCGAAGGCTCTTCCCCCGTCCACAACGGATTGATGTCGCCACCACCAGTGAGCAGCAATCCGTCGATCTGGTCGAGCGTATGGATGAGCACATCCTTGTCGGCCACCGGAGGAATAATCACCGGCACGCCTCCCGCCTCCACCACCTGGGTGTAGTAACGCTCGCGCAGGGTAGCGTCTCCGTCGGCATAATTGGCCGTGATACCTATCACCGGCTTCTTCCTTCCCTCTGGAAAGGAAGCGTAAAACTCGTTGAGATGCTCGTCGAGATTGAATCGATTCATTGATTTAGTCAAAGCTTACCGGTATCTCACGCTTAATGCTTTGCTCAAGTGAGATGAGTGTTTCGGTGGATACCACGCCAGGAATGGCCTGCAGACGATTATTGAGCAAATCCATCAACTGTTCGTTGTCGCGCACATAAACCTTGATGAGCATGGTGTAAGACCCCGTTGTAAAGTGGCACTCCACAATCTCGGGAATCTCCTGCAACTGCTTCACCACATCCTTATACATAGAGCCTCGTTCAAGATTCAAGCCTACATAGGTACATGTACTGTAGCCCAGGCTCTTGGGATTGACATCAAAACCGCTGCCGGTGATGATGCCATTCTCCATAAGACGCTGTACGCGCTGGTGAATGGCAGCCCTCGACACGCCACACTCGGCGGCTACGTCCTTAAAGGGAATACGTGCATTCTTGGAAAGGATAGAAAGGATTTTCTTGTCTAAATTGTCAATTTTATCCATTACTGTTGAGTTTACATATGGTGTAATTAGTGGTAGCAAATATAGGAAGATTTCGGCATATTAGCAACAAAATGCACGGATAAATTCACATATCCGTGCATTTAGTAAACATCGCCGCCCGTTTTAGACGGTCAACGCAGCTATTTAACGCTAATTTATTTTCTACGTGCACCGGTACGAACCGTGGCCTTTGTGGCCGGCTTGGCAGTGCTGTTGGCAGCCTTAGGGGCAGCGGTCTCTGTCTTTGGCGCCTGGATCCCCACAAGCTCCACCGTGAAGATGAGCGTGGAGTAAGGCTTGATGTTGCCCGCCTGACGCTCGCCATAGGCCAGTTCCTGGGGAATATAGATTTCCCATTTGCTGCCCACGGGCATCATGGTGAGGGCCTCGGTCCATCCCTTGATGACTTGGTCACAACGGAAACTGTCGAACTTAGCGCCATTATGACGGGCGGTAGCGTCGAAAACATTGCCGTCGATGGTCTTGCCTTCATACACCACGTCTACGGTCTGCTCCTTCGTAGGCACCGCGCCAGTGCCCTGCTTGATGACCTTGTACTGCAATCCTGAAGGCAGAACAGTGACGCCGCTATTTCCCGCGTTGGTCTTGAGCCAAGCCTCATTCTCTGCCTTGTAGGCGGCATTCTGCGCTTCTTTCACTTCCTTTACGCGGCCCTCGAAGAGCGCGCGGGCAGAGTCCATGGTATAGAAGGTGGTGTCTTCGTTGATACCGTCGAGGAATCCCTTGTGGAACATGGCCGCGGAGATAGAGTCGGGCGTACCACTCAGTTCACCTTTCATATTCGGCAGAATCTGGCTTGTCACCTGCTCGGCAATACTTCCGCCAGCCTGATAGGCCTTGTAAGCCTTGTCGCCCGCCTTAGACATGGCGTCACGGTAACCGCGCTCAAAGTCGGCCATAAAGGCTGTATCGACATTCAGGCGCTGCTGCAGATACATGAGCAGACCCTGTGTAGCCGTATATCCGGCCGCGTAGCTCACAGAGTCGGAGGTCGTGCTGAGCACCGTACGCTCTACGGGCGCCACCACCTTTGTCTTCTTGACTTTCTTGTCACCGGCATAGGCGGCCGTACTGATAGCTCCGGCAACAAGAACAGTTGCCAATAAAAAAGTCTTTTTCATTATTATTCTGTTTCTTTTAAGTCATTTCACTACGGTAGCCCGCAAGCAAAACCCCTCCCAGAAGAACAATCGTTGTCCACGAGGAGGGGATATAGCGGGTTGCCTTGCAGCGGTTTACTTGCCTACCTTGATCAGCTCAATCTTGAAGATCAGCGTAGAGAAAGGCTTGATATTGCCAGCCTGACGCTCCTTGTAAGCCAACTCCTGGGGAATGTAAACCTCCCATACAGAGCCTGCGGGCATGTGTGTGAGAGCCTCTGTCCAACCGGGGATGAACTGCTTGGGCTGGATGGTCACAGGGCCATTGCCGTTGGTGTAAGAACTCTCAAACACCTTGCCGTCGATGGTACGACCCTCGTAATTAACCGTAACGGTAGTGGTGTCAGTAGGTATGGCACCCTTACCCTCCTTGATTACCTTGTACTGCAGGCCAGAAGGCAGCGTCACCACTCCCGGCTTTTTCTTGTTGGCAGCCAGGAATTTCTCTCCGGCCTCCTTGTTGGGGCCATACTCCTTGAGCATGGTCTTGGCCTTGATGGCCTCCATCTTGGTCTGCGCAATCTGATTGGCCACCTCAGGAGTGAAGATGCCCTTGGCACCCTTGGTACCGGTGAGGAAACCTGCCAAGAGGTTCTTCAGAGAGATGGTCTTGGTAGAGTCTTCGCCGAAAAGGTCGTGGTTCACACTCTTCACCAACTGGTTAGAGAGCTGCTGCCCCACCTGCAGACCCGTGATGTAGGCAGCCTTCTTCTTGTCGTCGCCGGCATTCACACCCTCGTTGATACCTTTTACAAACTCATCGATGTAGGCGGTGTCGATGACCTGACCCTGCTGGATGGCCTGACGCACATACTGTGACTGTGCCAAACCGATGGCGTAGCTCAGTGAGTCGACGTCGGTCTTCAAATCAGCCTTAGGAGTAGAATTGCCGCAGGCGCTGAACGTAGCCGCCGCGATGGCCATAGCGGCCAGAAGTTTTAGACTTTTCATTTGTGGATGATAAGATGTTATTTTGAATATTCTTGCTGTTCTCATCGCGTGGCTTACACCACCTTCACCAGTTCCACGTCGAAGATCAGCGTGGCAAAGGGAGGAATAGACTGTCCGGCACCGCGCTCCCCGTAACCTAACGTGTAGGGAATGAAGAAACGATACTTGGCACCTTCCTGCATGAGTTGCAGGCCTTCGGTCCAGCCCGCAATCACTTGGTTCAGGCCAAATGTAGCTGTCTCGCCACGACGGTAGCTGCTGTCAAACACCTGTCCGTTGATGAGCGTACCCTCGTAGTGGCACTCTACCTGGTCGGTGGCCGTCGGACGCTTGCCGTTGCCCTCGCGCAACACCTGATACTGCAAGCCAGAAGCCAATGTCACCACACCGTCTTTCTTGCTGTTCTCGGCCAAGAAGCTCTCGCCCTCAGCCTTGGCACCCTTGGCCTGCTCCTCAGCTTTCTGTGAGAAGAAGGCCTCCACGGCAGCCTGTGCCTCTGTATCTGATATTGACGCCTGACCTGCAAACACGTCCTTGATCGCCTGGGCGAAATCGTCGACATTCACTTCAGCGGCATCCATCTGCTGCAGCTGGTGGCCGATGCTCATACCCAGCGCGTAACTTACTTTGTCCATTTTTGTCTTTGCTTATTGATAATAAATAATGTGCAAAGATACTATTTTTAATTTTTCAGGAAACCATTCTTCCTAAAAAATCACTATTTTTGTACAATAATAACAATTTTGTCAGAACGCGTCCATGAAAAAGAAACTCGTATTCCTCACCGGAGCCGGAATGTCGGTAGAGAGCGGCTTCAAGACCTTCCGCGGCAACGACGGCCTTTGGGAAAACTATCCCGTAGAGCAAGTGGCCTCGCACGAGGGTTGGGAAGCCGACCCTACGTTAGTAACCAACTTCTATAACATGCTGCGCCAAAAACTGTGGAACGCCGAGCCCAACCGGGGGCACCGCCTCATGGCCGACTTAGAGCGCGAGTACGACGTGGCGGTTCTCACGCAGAACGTCGACAACCTGCATGAGAAGGCGGGCTCCACCCATGTCATACACCTGCACGGTGAGCTCACCAAGGTATGCTCAAGCCGCGACCCCTACGACCCCGCCTACATCCGGCAACTCACCCCCGACCACAGCGACGTGGCGCCCGGCACGCGTGCCGGCGACGGCTCGCTGCTGCGTCCCTTCATCGTTTTCTTTGGCGAGAGCGTGCCCATGCTCGGTGTCGCGGCCGAAGAAGCGGCGCAGGCCGACGCGTTTGTCATCGTCGGCACCTCGCTCAATGTCTATCCTGCGGCCTCACTCGTGCGGTACGCCCCACCCCACTGCCCCATCTTCGTCATCGACCCCAACGCCGTGGAGGCCAACACCGCACAGCCTTACCAACATATCCGCAAGGGCGCATCAGAGGGGATGCAAGCGCTTCTGCCCTTGCTTCCGCGGCCCTGAAGCCTCACCCGTCAGGCCATGCCATAGGGCCGCGCTTTTTTCGGCCGACGCTACGACTTTAGGGAAATACCTACTCCAAAATAGGCATTTCCCATCTTCCACAGTCAACAGGATTCCCTATTTTTGCACCAGAGAACCAAAAATTAGAGAGTTATGAAGAAGTTGATTGTCGTGGCCGCCGCCATGCTGTCTTCCCTGACGGCGGCGGCCCAATATTATCCCGACGGGCGGCCCATTCCGCCCAGCAAGCGAGGTTCTTACTATGGCACGAAGTCATCTTACTCCAACCCATGGAGAACCTCACACTACAACAATACCTATTACGGATTCCGTATCGGACTCAACGTCGCCACAGTCAACTCCGACGCCCCTGTCCTCGATGCCAATGATGCCAAGACGGGACTCGACGTGGGCTTCGTCATCGGTACCCAGCTCACCCGCACCGCCCCACTATTCTTCGAGACAGGACTCTCGTACACGGAGAAAGGCGGAAAGAGCGACTACCAAGGCGGCAAATTCACCTATTCACTCAACTATTTGGAAATGCCACTGCTGCTCAAATATAAATACTACGCCGGTCCCGACGTGAGCATCGAGCCTTTCTTGGGCGGATATCTCGCCGTGGGCGTGAGCGGAAAAATCAAGGACTACGGCGAGCGTCAGGCTTATTCGAGTTTCGACAGCGACGACCCCGGCAGCTTCCAACGCTTCGACGGCGGTCTGCGCTTAGGTTGCGGCGTGAGCTTCCAGATGCTCTACCTCGGCATCAGCTACGACATTGGACTGGCCAATGTGGGTCACTCTGACTTCGACGACACGCGCACAGGAACACTCAACCTCAACGTGGGCGTAAACTTCTAAGCCAACCAGCATTTATCTTTCATACAATATCTCTCACTCGGTAGCAGTTCATATCTCCCTGCTACCACTTTACAAAGACCTCTGCTCGGCGCAGGGGTCTTTGCGTTATTATGCCCTGTCGGCATCCGCATACAGGCAAGTCTGAAAGCCGATGCCCACGCCGCCACGCTTCAACGCCCTTCAGCACACTAAATATATGCCCAGACACGAGTCGCCCAGACACGATTTTCCAGCATAAAAACAAACCTGCGCTACCCATGGCCGTATTTTTAAGAAACAAGAACAACTTTGTTAATTAAGCGTTAAAAACAGCCAAAACGGTGGCTTATTACCCCTATTTTGCAATCTATACATTACACTTTTTTGTCGCCAAAGCCGTGTCGCAGTTGCCAAAACCCTGTTTTTTCTCACCTCTCAGTGGGGATAAAAGTGAGGCGAAGCGTCAATCTCTGAAAAAAAGGGGTATCTTTGCAATATAAACCACAACGCAATGAAAAAAACACTGATTACCGCACTTACCCTGCTCGCCACTTGCACAGTCATGGCGCAGAAACGTGCTTTCACCATCGAAGACCTCTATCGCGTGCAGTCGGTCAGCTCGCCCACCATCTCCAAGGACGGGCGGTTGGCCTATGCCGTGAGCCGATCAGACCTGAAAGCGCACAAATCGTACACCAACGTGATGGTTGACGGACAACCCGTAACCACCGACGGCAAGAGTTTCTCACCCATTTGGTCGCAGCTCGACCAAAGCCTCTACTATCTGTCGTACGCCGACGGCACCACGCAGGTATATCGTTATGCTGACGGCAAGGCCGAGAAACTCACCGACTATGCCCTCGGCGTAGACGGAGTCACCATTTCGCCCGATGGCAATCTCATCGCCTTTGCCGCAGAAGTGTTGCCCGAGATTGGGGGCGCTGACGGCCAAGCCAACAAGACGGCCTTCGAGAAAAAAGCCCAAAACCCCATTCAGGCACACCTGGCCGACAGTCTTTTCCTGCGCCATTGGACCGATTATGCCGATGGTAAATACTGGCACATCATAGTCTATAACATCAAGGAGAAAACCTATACCGACGTCACACCGGGTGCCTACCACAGTCCGGTGTTCTCACCCGGCGGCCCCGAGGGCTTCGTGTTCTCGCCCGACTCCAAAGAAATATGCTACCTGAGCAACCACGACAAGCATCCGGCGGCATCGACCAACTGCGACCTCTGGATAGTGCCTGTCACCGGCGGTCAGGCCCGCAACATCACCGCCGACAACAAAGCCTGGGACGGCAGCCCACAGTACAGTCCCGACGGCCGCTACATCGCCTACCGCTTCCAGCGCATACCCGGCTACGAGAGCGACCGATTCATACTCGGCCTGTACGACCGCAAGACCGGTGAAAAGCGCGTACTCACCGAGAGCTTTGACAACTGGGTAGACGATTTCAAGTGGAGCGCCGACTCCAAGAGCATCTATTTCCTTGGCGAAGTGCGCGGCTACCAGCCCCTATACAAACTCGACGTGAAGCGCGGCACCTACGACAAACTCATTGGCGACCGCGCCATCAGCAGCTTTGACGTCGACGCCAAGGGCAACATCTACTACACCTACTCACGCACCGGCAAGCCCACCGAACTCTATTGCGCCACCCCTAACAAACTGAAGAAGGCGGTAAAGTCGCCTGACGGCGAAGGATTGGCCAAGGGATGGTACGAAACACGCATCACCCATCTCAACGATGCCCTCGCCGAAGAGGTAGACATCCGGCCCTCAGAGTCGATGTGGGTCATGGGCGCCAATGGCGACTCGGTGCAGGTATTCATCGTCAAGCCCCACGGCTTCGACCCGTCGAAGAAATATCCGTTGGTCATCAATGTACATGGCGGTCCGCAAATGCAGTGGATGGACTCATTCCGCGGCGACTGGCAGGTGTATCCCGGCGCCGGATATGTGGTGGCCTACCCCAATCCCCACGGCTCCACCGGCTACGGGCAGGCCTTCTGCCGGGCCATCAGCGGCGACTGGGGTGGCAAACCCTACGAAGACGTGATGCGCGTCACCGACGCCCTGGCCGACCTGGCCTATGTAGACTCCACCCGCATGGGGGCCATGGGATGGAGCTACGGCGGATACTTCATGAACTGGCTGCAGGGGCAAACCAAGCGCTTTAAGTGCTTAGCCTCGATGATGGGACTCTTCGACCTCCAGGCCATGTGGGGTACCACCGAAGAGCTGTGGTTCCCCAACTTCGAACTTGAGGGACAGCCCTGGAACTCTACCCTCTATAAGAAATGGAGCCCCTCGGAGTATGTCAAGAACTTCGCCACGCCCACACTGATTATCACGGGCGAGCGCGACTACCGTGTGTCTTACAACCAGAGCCTGCAGTACTTCACCACGTTGCAGCATTTAGGCATCCCCTCGCGCCTCATCGTCTTCGACAACGACGGCCACTGGCCGAGCAATCTGAGGTCGATGCCGCTCTATTACAACGCCCACTTGGAGTGGTTCCACAAGTATCTCGGCGGTGCCCCCGCCCCGTGGGACTCCAACAAAATGATACAAGAGGGTATTTAAGCCGATGCCGCCAAAAGCCTTTGCAGGCTTTTGGCGGCATATAGACAAGTGTCAGTCGCTTTCATCTTGGGGCGCATATCTGTTATGCCCACCAAGAAGAAAGCGACTGATAACGTGTAAGAACTACAAGATGCCCAAAGGCAAAGGATAACAAAAGACCATGAAAACGGCCGTCTTACAGGTGGCGCATGCACTACCCCCGACACCCGTTTGAGCACCTACCTACAAGCCGTTTCAGGCGCTACGGCCAGCGCTCGGCCGTGCATCCCTTGGTCACCACACGCTCAATATGGCGGTCTGTCTGGCTCGTCCAGTAGCCTGTGGGCGTATGTTTGAGCACAAAACCAACAATATGGGTGCGTGTAGTAAACGCCTGCGCACTCTCGGCCATACGGCTTTTCACCACAATCTGGTAGCGCCCCAATTCCATCGCGTCGAGATTCACCCGATCACCGCGGCGCAGATGACGCTTCCACACATCGTAGAAGGTCTGCAACACCAGTTTCACGTCACCGCGCGTAGCAGAGCAGCAATGCTCTATCTCACGCTCAATGACGTCTAAGGTTACTTCGTTGCCCTTTCTGGTGCGGGCAAAATACTTGCCATAGCTGGCGCTCTTTTTCACGTTACAACGTGCTAAATAGTACTTGATTGACATAGATGTTTAGGAGTTGAAATGATGATTCAGCCGCAAATATCAGACAAAAAAGGCATTCCCGCAAATCATGATGCGCTATCACGTGGGCTATAATAGCCCTTATCACGCCACGAGATGCCTCAAAGCGTGCCATCATTCGAGCAGAACCCTCCTACAGTTCTATATAAAACCATTCGATAATTCAATATAAAACCATCCGATAGTTCTATATAAAACCATCCGATGGTTCTATATAAAACCATTCGATAGTTCTATATAAAACCATTAGATAGTTCTATATAAAACCATCCAGCCATTCCATACAGCCTGTATGACGCCTCCACCCCTTACGGCATGGCCGCAAGGGGTGGAGCATTGATAATCAACCATAAGACACAGGTCAAGAAAGCCTTCGACGCTACCATATTCCGCATGGCGAGTGTGTGGTCAATGAGAAACGGCAGACGTTTCCGTGCCATCCGCCCATCGCGACGCGATGGCGGATGAAACGGAAACTGCCACCCATTTCTCCTCAGGCCGCTGGCGGCCCTCCCCACAAGTGGCATAACTCAAAATACTCTGCGGCTCTGCGTGCCACCAAAAACACCGGCATGCCAAAAAACACCGGCGTGCCCAAAAAACACCGGCGCGAAAAAAACTACACTGCGTGAAAACTACGCTGCGTAACCCTACAACATGATGAGGAAACTGGAAATCAAGTGGGAGTGCTGCCTTTGGGCACATGACGTTTGGCGGTGATTTGCTCTACCTCTAAGCTGTAGACGAGCGTGCGGGGCATGGAGGCGGGGTTAAACCATGCCTCGTGGTCGGGGTGGTATTGGCGCATGAGCAGGGTGAGCGCGCGGTGCTTTTGCTCGTCGGGGAGGATGTGCAGACGCCCACGCCCCATGACGCTGGCATAGTGGAAGGTGCAGTAGCCCCGCTCGGCGATGTACTCCAGCTGGTGGTCGGTGTCGAGTTCGAAGGCGGCCACGGCCCCTTCAGTAATGAGCTGCAGCTTCTTGCCCTCCAAGGCACTATGGAAATAAAAGGTGACGCGGTCGCCTTGTCGCTCCACCCCAAAGCTCAGCGGAAGAATGTAAGGCACCCCATCGGGTTCGGTGATGGCGACGCGACAAGTGTCGCATCGCCCTATAATCTCCATGATCTCGTCTAAGGAGGTCACTTCACGGTCTTGTCGTCGCATGATACAAACGGTTTTTCGTAGATTACTTCCCTGTGCCTACGGCAGAGCCGGTGAGGGGCGCGAGACTAAAGTCAAGCTGCCTCTTCTCCAAATTCGCCTTCGCCACCTGTATGCGGATGGGGTCGCCAAGCTGGTACTTGTGGTGGTGACGGCGGCCGCGAAGGAGGAAATTCTTCTCATCGAAGTCGTAGTAGTCGTCGTCGAGGTCGCGCATGGGCACCATGCCCTCGCAGTGGTTGTCGTCGATTTCGGCATAGATGCCGTAGCTGGTGATACCACTGATATGGGCATCGTAGGTTTCGCCTATCTTGTCAGCCATAAACTCCACCATCTTGTACTTGATGGAGTCGCGTTCGGCGTTCTGCGCTATCTGCTCCATCTCCGAGCTGTGCTCGCATAGCTCCTCGTAGTGTTTCTCGTTGACCGAGCGTCCTCCGGCCTGATAGCGCGTGAGCAGACGGTGTACCATGGTGTCGGGATAGCGGCGAATGGGCGAGGTGAAATGCGTGTAATAGTCGAAGGCCAGACCGAAGTGCCCAATGTTGTGTACACTGTACTTAGCCTTCATCATGGCCCTGAGCGCAATGCTCTGCACGAGTTTCTGCTCGCGCTTGCCATCGACGTCACTCATGAGTTTGTTGATGCTGCGCGCCATGGCCCCTCGTGTGCCGTCGGTCTTCACCTTGTAGCCAAACTTGGCGATAAACTCACGCAGCGTCTCCATCTTCTGTGGGTCAGGGTTGTCGTGTATGCGGTAAGGCAGCACACGGGCTTTCTTGCCCTTGGGCACCTTGCCCACGCTCTCGGCCACGGTTTTGTTGGCCAGTAGCATAAACTCCTCAATGAGTTTGTTGGCATCTTTCGACCGCTTGAAATAAGCCCTTGTGGGATGCCCTTTCTCATCCACATCGAAGTGGAGTTCCTCTGAGTCGAAACGCACGGAGCCATGGTCGAAGCGACGCTCGCGCAGCAGTTTGGCCAGTCGGTCGAGCGTGCAAATCTCCCATCCGTAGTCGCCCTTGTAGCCCGCCGCTCCGGGCTCGGGTGCGGGCTGTCCGGTACCGTCCACCACGCCATTGTCTTCAAGTATCTGTTGCGCCTCCTCGTAGGCATAGCGCCGGTTAGAGCGGATGATGGTGTGCACGATGCGCGAGCGAATGATGTTGGCCTCGTCGTCGAGTTCGAAGACACAGCTGAAGGTGAGTTTGTCTTCGTCGGGGCGCAGCGAACAGATGAAGTTAGACAGGCGCTCGGGCAACATCGGGATGGTGCGGTCGACGAGATACACGCTCGTGGCGCGTTTCACGGCCTCCTTGTCGATGACGCTGCCCTCGGTGACATAGTGCGACACATCGGCGATATGCACTCCCACCTCATAGTGGCCGTTGTCCAAGCGACGTATAGACAGCGCGTCGTCGAAGTCCTTGGCGTCGGCAGGGTCGATGGTGCAGGTCCACACCGACCGGAAGTCCTCGCGCTCGGCCTCATCCTGCGGCGTGATCTCGCCCGTGATCTTCTCGGCAGCCTCCTCCACATGTTTTGGGTACTTATAAGGCAGGCCGTACTGTGCCAGGATGGTGTTCATCTCAACATCATTGTCGCCACTCTGCCCGAGAATGTCGATCACCTCACCGATGATGTTCTTGTGCTCGGCGTCGGGCCACTGCGTGATGCGCACCAAGGCCTTGTCGTCGTTCTGCCCCTTGCGCAGTTTGTTCTTGGGGATGATGACATCATGCACAAAGGTATCGTTCTGCGGCAGCAGGAAAGCGATGTCCTTGCCCACGCGCAATCGACCCACGAAGGTGTCTTTGGCGCGCTTGATGATGGCAATGACCTGTGCCTCCTTGATGTGGTTGCGCCGACGCGCCATGAACGACACACGCACCCGGTCGCCATTCATGGCCGACATCGAATTGCGCTCGGCCACGAAGATGGGCTTGTCGCTGTCGTCGGGGATGAAAGAGTTTTTGCCATTCGACTTGCGCACGAATCGCCCCTCTTGTATCTGTCCCTTGGTGTTGAGGGCATAAGAGCTGTCAGACACCCGTGTGAGGGTGTCGTCCCAGGCCATTTCCTCCATGATGTCGATAGCGAGCATCTTCAGGGGGTGGGTGTCAAGATGTAGTGCGCGGAATATTTCTTTGAACGAGAGCGTCTTGCCAGGTTGCCCGTTAAAATACTGAGTCAATTCATCGGCAAGCTGCTTCTTGCTCATACGCTTGCCGCCTTTTTTTCCTTTTGCCATAGGCAGAGATTTGTTGTAATGGTTATTACTGCAAATATAACGAAAAAGAAATGAAGAAATGGTATTTCTTTTTGATTATTTTGCAATTCATTGGAAATGTCGTAACTTTGTAACCTGTTAATTATGACGATTCTAATAACCGGTGCCAGCGGATTTATTGGCAGTTTTATAGTGGAGGAAGCACTGCGCAGAGGCTTCGAGACTTGGGCCGCCGTCAGGGGGTCGAGTTCGAGAACGTATCTGACTGATGAACGCATTCATTTCATCGAGCTTGACCTCTCTTCGGAACAGGCTCTTACCGACCAGCTCCAAGGACACTCGTTTGACTATGTGGTACATGCCGCAGGCGTGACCAAGTGTCTGCACGAAGAAGACTTCGACAAGGTAAACTACGACGGTACGCGCCATCTGGTGCAGGCCATACTCAAACTGCAGATGCCCCTCAAGCGTTTCATCTACCTGAGCAGTCTCAGCGTGTTTGGCGCGGTGAAAGAGCAGCGACCCTACCAAGAGATTTCCGAGCACGACATTCCACGCCCCAATACGGCCTACGGACGAAGCAAGCTCAAGACCGAGCGTTACCTTGAGTCTATAGGCAACGACTTCAACTATGTCATTCTGCGTCCCACGGGGGTGTATGGTCCTCGCGAGCACGACTACTTTCTCATGGCCAAGAGTATTAAGGGGCATGTAGACTTCAGCGTGGGGTTCCAGCGGCAAGACATCACCTTCGTGTATGTCAAAGACGTGGTGCAGGCGGTGTTTCTGGCCACAGACCGCGGCATGTCGGGCCGCACATACTTTCTCACCGACGGTAACGTCTACCAGAGCAGCACCTTCAGCAACTACCTGCACGAGGAACTGGGCCGCCCCTGGTGGGTGAGAATCACCGCCCCGGTGTGGCTGCTGAAAGTCATCACCGTGGGGGCAGAGTGGATGAGCAAGCGCAACGGAAAAATCACGGCGCTCAACAGAGACAAGTTCAACATACTGAAACAGCGCAACTGGAGATGCGACATCGAGCCCACTTGCGACGAGCTGGGCTACCAACCACACTATAAGCTGCAGGACGGCGTCAGGGAAACCGTGGCCTGGTATAAGGATAACAACTGGCTATAATGAATATCGCAAAATATTTTGAACTGGAAAAGAAACCCAAAAGGGGACTCTTTGCCTTGGAGTGGACGGTCATGGCCTACATGGTCTTCACGCTCTTGCTGGTACTGTTCTGCTACACCAAGATCGACAATCCCGACGCCATGATATGGGGCCGGGTGCGCATCGTGGTGGTGGGACTGGCCATGTGGGTGGTGTATCGCTTGGTGCCATGCCGCATCACGCGCATGCTCAGGGCGTTTATCCAGATGAGTATGCTCAGTTGGTGGTATACCGACACTTATAATCTCAACATCCTCTTCCCCAACCTCGACCACCATTTCGCCACCATCGAGCAGCAGCTCTTTGGCTTTCAGCCGGCGCTGCTCTTTGCCAAGCACTTCTCCTCACCCATCGTGAGCGAACTGCTCGACATGGCGTACATTAGTTATTTCCCCATCTTTGCCGGGGTGACGATATTCTACCTGCTGTATCGTTACAAGGAGTTTGAGCGTTGCTGCTTCATCATCATGGCGTCGTTCCTGTCGTTCTACGTCATCTACGACCTGCTGCCCGTGGTGGGACCCATGTACTACTACAAGGCGGTGGGCCTTGACCAGATAGCCCGTGGGGCCTTCCCCGCTGTGGGCGACTATTTCAGGCATCACACCGAGATGCTGCCCTCGCCCGGATACAAAGACGGAATGTTTTACCAATTGCTGAAAGGCGTGCATGAGTCGGGAGAAAAACCCACCGCTGCCTTCCCCAGCTCACACGTGGGCATTACGGTCATAGCCCTGCTGTTAGCCTGGCGCACGGGCAACCGCAAGCTGTTTTATACCATTGTCCCCTTTGCCGTTCTCATCTGCTTTGCCACGGTGTATATCATGGCACACTATGTCATCGACGTGTTCGCCGGACTCATCGCGGGTGTCTTCTTCTATGTGTTCTGGGCAAAGGTGGCCAAGAGATTGAAAGTATAGGTAGAGAAAAACAAATTATTCTTCGTACCTTTGCATCCTTATATTTAATTGATTCAAAATGAGTAAGAAACTATATATTGAGACCTACGGCTGCCAGATGAATGTGGCCGACTCGGAGGTAGTGGCATCGGTCATGCAGATGGCGGGCTATGAACTGACGGAAAACGAGGCTGAGGCCGACGCTGTCTTCCTCAACACCTGTTCGATACGCGAGAACGCTGAGAACAAAATATATCACAGATTAGATACCCTGTACGCTGAACAGCGTAACCGCGCGTCGCGCCTCTCCCCCACCACCCCATTAGCGTCGACCACCCATCACCCATCACCCATCATCGGCGTATTGGGATGTATGGCCGAGCGCGTGAAAGATGATCTGGTGCAAAACCACCATGCCAACTTGGTGTGCGGTCCCGACTCGTATATGAACCTGCCCGAAATGATCGCGGCGGTAGAGATTGGCCAGCCTGCCATAGACGTAAACCTCTCTACCACCGAGACCTACCGCGACGTGATACCCCAGCGCATTGGTCCGGGCAGAGTGAGCGGCTTTGTGAGCATCATGCGTGGTTGCAACAACTTCTGCCACTACTGCATCGTGCCCTTTACCCGTGGCAGGGAGCGCAGCCGCGACGTGGAGAGCATATTAAAAGAGGTGCGCGACCTGCACGACAAGGGCTTTAAGGAGGTGACGCTGTTAGGACAAAACGTCAACAGCTACGGGCTGTTGCCCAATGGCAAGCGCCCCGACAACGGCACGTCGTTTGCCCAGCTGCTGCGCATCGTGGCGCAGGCAGTGCCCGACATGCGCGTGCGCTTTACCACGTCAAACCCCGAGGACATGACCGAGGACATACTCCATGCCATCGCCGCGGAGCCCAACCTCTGCAACCATATCCACTTCCCCGCGCAGAGCGGCAGTGACAAGACGCTGCGACTGATGAACCGCAAATACACCCGAGAGGACTACCTGCAGAAGGTGGCGGCCATAAGGCGTATCATTCCGGGATGCGGACTCACCACTGATATCTTTGTAGGCTATCACGACGAGAGCGAGGAAGACTACCAGCAGACGCTGAGCTTAGTGCGCGAGGTGGGCTTCGACTCTGCCTTCATGTTCAAGTACAGTGAGCGTCCCGGCACCTATGCCGCCAAGCACCTGCCCGACAACGTGCCCGAGGAAGTGAAGGTGCAACGCCTCAACGAACTCATTCGCCTGCAGACCGAGATGAGCGCGCTACGTAACAAGGAGGACGAGGGCAAGGTGTTCGAGATACTCATTGAGCGCTTTGCCAAACGAAGCCGCGAGCAGCTCATGGGGCGCACAGAACAAAACAAGGCTGTGATCATTGCCAAGGGCAATCACCATATCGGCGACAAGGTCATGGTAAGAATTACAGGCAGCTCATCGGCCACACTGATGGGAGAAGAAGTGACACTATGAGGGAATTCATCCAAGTCTTGAGGAGGTTTCTTCCTCCCTATAGGAAGTATCTGGCACTGTCGGTCATCTTCAATATCCTCTCCGCGGTATTGAACGTGTTCTCCTTTGCGACGCTCATCCCGATGCTCAGCATCTTGTTTCAGACGGGCAGCGCAGGACATGTGACGCAGCTCATGCCGATGGATGACGACAATATCAAGGAGGTGCTGATGAACAACATGAACTATTATGTGACGCAGCTCATCGACACCTACGGGGCCACCACCACCCTACTCATCATCGGCGTGACACTGGCCTTCATGACCTTCCTCAAGACTGGAGCCTATTTCCTGTCTTCTGCCACCATTATACCCATACGCACGGGTGTGGTGCGCGACATACGCAACCAGCTCTATCGCAAGATCACGTCGCTCTCATTAGGTTTCTTCTCAGAAGAGCGCAAGGGCGACATCATTGCCCGCATGAGCGGTGACGTGCAAGAGATAGAAAACAGTATCATGTCGTCGTTAGACATGCTGTTCAAGAATCCCGTGCTCATCATCATCTATTTCGTGGCATTGCTGTTCATCTCGTGGCAGCTCACCCTGTTTACCATCATCTTTGTACCCGTCTTCGGATGGTTCATGGGGTTGGTGGGCCGACGGTTGAAGAGCAAGTCGATCAAGGCACAGGCCTTGTGGAGCGACACGATGAGCCAGGTGGAAGAAACGTTGGGCGGACTACGCATCATCAAGGCCTTCTGCGCAGAGGAGAAGATGAACCGCCGCTTTGACGAGGTAAACACCGCCTATCGCAACAACATCATGCATGTGAACATCCGTCAGCAAATGGCCCACCCCATGAGTGAGTTTCTGGGTACGGTGATGATTGTCATCGTGCTGTGGTTTGGCGGTATGCTGGTGCTCAACAGCAAGAGCATCGACGGCCCGTCGTTCATCTATTACATGACGATACTCTACAGCATCATCAACCCGCTGAAGGAATTTTCAAAGGCAGGCTACAATATTCCCAAGGGCTTAGCCTCGATGGAACGTGTGGACAAGATTCTGAAGGCAAAGATCGACATCAAGGAGTCGGCAAGTGCCCGCCACATCAATGCCTTTGAGCACGAGATAGAGTTCAGAGACGTGTCGTTCGCCTATACGCAGCAGGGCGAAGAGCCCCACTGGGTGCTGCGCCACATCAACCTCACCATTCCCAAGGGCAAGACCATTGCCTTGGTGGGACAGAGCGGTGGCGGTAAGTCGACCTTGGCCGACCTCATACCCCGCTACTACGATGTGCAGGAGGGTGAGGTGCTCATCGATGGCATCAACGTCAAAGACCTGGGCATACACGACCTGCGACAGCTCATCGGCAACGTGAACCAAGAGGCCATACTCTTCAACGACACCTTCTACAACAACATCACCTTCGGCGTAGACCACGCCACGAAAGAAGATGTAGACAATGCCGCACGCATAGCCAATGCCTACGACTTCATCATGGAGTCGGAACAGGGCTTCGACACGAGCATCGGCGACCGTGGCGGACGCCTCTCAGGCGGTCAGCGCCAGCGCGTGAGCATCGCCCGCGCCATTCTCAAGAACCCGCCCATCCTCATTCTCGATGAGGCCACCTCGGCCCTCGACACCGAGAGCGAGCGACTGGTGCAGGAGGCACTCTTCAATCTTATGAAGACGCGCACCACCGTGGCCATCGCCCATCGCCTCTCCACCATCAAGAACGCCGACGAGATCTGTGTCATCCACGAGGGACAAATCGTGGAGCGCGGCACGCACGACGAACTGCTGGCCCGCGACGGCTATTACAAAAAACTGCACGACATGCAGTCGTAACTCACCAACAAACCAACCCACCAACAAACCAACAAACCAACAAACCCACCATCATGGAAGCATTGAAGACCATTACCATTTGCGATAATCCCTTCATGGCTGACATTATCCGCCAGGCCTTGGCCGACAACGGCATCGCCTGCATGATTGTCGACCAAACTGTCCTGGGTGTCAACGGCGGCTACGGCCCTATGCCCGGCCACGCCATCAGGGTTTATCAAAAAGATGCCGAGCAGGCTCAGGCCATTGTCGACGACATCCTGCAAAACAGATAGACGGGAAGGAGATGGCAGAGCCCACCAACAAACCAACCCACCAACAAACCAACCCACCAACAAACCAACCCACCAACCCATGACACCCCTCGTCTACCATTTCTTCCGCATACTCTCGCTGCTGCCTCTCGGCGTGCTCTATGTGCTGTCAGACCTTGAGTATCTCTTGGTCTATCGGCTCATCGGCTACCGCCGCAAGATTGTCAGGCGCAACCTCTCCTCCTCGTTCCCCGAGAAGAGCGAGGCCGAGCTCCGGAAGATTGAGCGCGAGTTTTACCATTGGTTCTGCGACTATTTCTTCGAGGCCGTGAAGCTGCTCACCATCAGCGACGCCGAGCTGCGCCGCCGTTTTCAGGTGTATGGCTCCGAGGAGGTGGAGGCCCGATTCCAGCGCGGACAAAACGTTGCCGCCATCCTCGGCCACTACTGCAACTGGGAGTGGCTCTCGTGTGTGGGCATCGCCCTACCACCCGAGCGCGTCATGGGACTCATCTACCATCCCCTCTACAACAAGGCTTTCGACAATCTCTTCCGGCGCATCCGCTCGCACGAGAAGAACGGCGTGCCCGTACCCAAGCACGAGATACTGCGCTACCTCGTCGACTACAAGCGCAAGGGCATCATGTCGATCTTTGGTTACATCTCCGACCAAGGCCCCAAATGGGAGAACATACACCTGTGGCTGCCCTTCCTCCATCACGACACGCCGGTGTTTACCGGTGGCGAGAAGATCATGCGTAAGATGAACGATGCCGTGTTCTACGTGGAGATGGCGCGCCCACGACGCGGATACTACACCGCCACCTACCGACTCATCACCGACGACCCCGCCGCCCTGCCCGAGTACGAGGTCACACGCCGCTTCTTCGAGATGCTCGAAGACACCATCCGCCGCGACCCGCGCTACTACCTCTGGACACACAACCGATGGAAACGCACCCGCGAGGAGTTCGACCGCAGGTTTGAGGTGGTGAACGGAAAGGTCATCCCCAAAAAAGACAACGCATGAGAACCATCAAGGTGAAGCCACGATACGAGTCGCTCAGGCCCTGGCTGGAGCAGCTGCCCGACATCTTCGAGCAGCAGGGAGAGCATGTCTACGGCGGCAAGCGCAACTGGATCAAGCTCTTCGAGACACCCTCTGGCCTACGCCTCAATGTCAAGCGCTATCATGCCCCACGCTTTCTCAACCTCCTGGTCTATTCGTACGGACTGCGCAAACCCAAGGGTGAGCGAGCTTGGCAATACCCCGACATCCTGCTGGCCAAGGGCATACAGACGCCCGAGGTGGTGGCGCTCATCGAGGAGCACAACCGACTGAACCTGCTGGGATACAGCTATTTGATTACCCTGCAAGTAGATTGGAACCATACATTATACGAGTTTGGCGATGCCAAACCCGGAGAATATGAAGAAGCCGCCAAGGCCCTGGGACGCTTCGCCGCCTATATGCACGACCAAGAGGTGATGCACAAAGACTTCACCCCAGGCAACATCTTATGGAAGAAAGACAATGAGGGCTACCACTTCTGCGTTGTCGACATCAACCGCATGTACTTCGGTCCGGTCACGCCCAAGGCGGGTTTAGGCAACCTCGTCAGGTTCTGGGGACCCAAAGGGTTTACCGAACTGCTCGTGACCGAGTACGCACGCATCAGGGGCATCGATACCCATGAGGCGCTCGCCATCGCCATGCCAGCCCGCGCAAAGTTCTGGAAACGCTATCAGAAGAAACACCACATACCATTCCGCTTAGAATTATGACACATCGCCTCTGCTTCGTCTCGCGCAATTACCGTGGCACAGACAGTTCTGGAAACAAAGCGAAAACCGACAACGAGACCACGCTGCGTGAGTTAGGCGCCCACAATTTAGGGCTACCCACCACATATTATAATAGTAAGGTGGTCACCTTCATCCTCGACCTCGTAGGCATTGTGAAGATGACGGCAACCATGAAACGTGGCGACATCATCGTACTGCAATATCCGGTAAAGAAATACTTTACCTTCATCTGCCGCATCGCCCATGCCCGGGGTGCCAAGACCATAACCCTCATCCACGACCTGGGAAGCATGCGCCGCAAGAAACTCACCGTAGCCAAGGAGATAGAACGTCTGGGGCATTCAGACTATGTCATCGCCTCGAATGAGAAAATGGAAACATGGCTACAGGCCAATGGTCTCACCACACCCACCGGCGCACTACAACTCTTCGACTACCGCAGCCAGAGTGTGGCGCCCACGACTGCCACGCATCCTGCCGGAGCACCATTGGGTATAGTGTATGCGGGAGCCCTGGCACCCCGCAAGAACTCGTTTCTACTCGACATACAGCGGCAACTCGCAGACACGCGGCATGATACCGGTAACTACCGACTGCATCTCTATGGCAACCACAAGGCTTTGCCTGGCCTCACGGCAGGAGACAACATACGGCTACACGGATTCGCTGATGCAGAAACCTTTATTGCCACAGCACAAGGAGACATGGGACTGGTATGGGACGGCGACTCGCTCGACACCTGCTCGGGTAACTTTGGCGAATACCTGCGGTGGAACAGTCCACACAAGGTATCGTTCTATCTGCGCGCCGGACTGCCCATCATCATCTGGGACGAGGCAGCCCTCGCCCCACTCATAGAGCGACTCGGCATAGGTATCACCATCGGCAACTTGAACGAACTTCCCAAACGCTTAGGCGCCCTGACGCCAGAGCAACTGGAAAGCATGAGAAAAAGAATTGTACAGGTGTCGGCAGACTTGGCCAGCGGACAGTTTCTGACACGTGCCCTCAAAACCGCACTGGACCGCATAGACTCCTGAAACCTTACACTATCGGAACGCACGATAGCGACTGTCGTATTTCAAAGGCTTGAGCCGCAAGGTATACAGCAGGGCATCAACCATGGTCTTCAACTTGTAACGACATGGTGTGGCAGGTCGCCAGCCCTTCCACGCCGTCATGTCTAAATAATGAAAATAACGATTGCGGTAAGGACTTACACTATCATACCTCCATGGCTTGCGGTGACCCGTATAATGCACCACTGCCGGATGCTCGGCCTCTTTGCGCACTCGGCCCAGCTTCTCCGCTCTCACCTTGCAGCGCCGGCGGAGGAATCCGTCCTGCACATTCCACTTCGGTGACAGTTCGAGCCACTGTCCGTGCAGCACGCCATTGAGTATGTCTTGGTCATAGAACACCAGATGATCGTGCGTTCTGGAGAAGGCAACAAAAAGCTCGGAAAGTCGGCGTCTACGCCACCCCTCCAAGTTGACCAGCAGTACTCCCGCATTAAAATAGCCCTCCTGCGCCGGATACCCTAATCGCTCGTAATTCTCCTCCTTGCCACTCCACATATCTTCAACCGCAGCCAGCAGGCTATGGCTCATGTCTATGTCGAGCAGCGGAGCCAAAGAAGTTTCCACCACCAAGTCGCAATCCAAATAAAGCACTTTATTTACCGACTCCGGCAACAAATCGGCCATAAACAGTCGATAATAGGTGGCCTGCGAAATATGACTGCCCTCACAGCTCGGAAATTCACTGACCCGTTGCGAAGTGACAATATGGAAAGACAGTTCCTTACCATACTGGCCGCAGACCACGGCCTTAAGCTGCGCCTTCGCCTCCTCGCTCAATTTCTCGGCTATGATATGTACTACGATTTGCAATCCTGCGTTATTTACAAACACTGATGTCAACATGTTTGTCGCATGTACCAAATATGCATCGTCCATATTCAAGGCGATGTGCAACGGTTTGTTTCTCATTCAACTACATCTAAACTATGACCTTACCATAAGGTGCGCGTGCAAAAATAGATAAAAAAGGCGAACAAGACAAATGATTAAAGAAAAAAGAATTACCTTTGCACACTCATCACGCACAACCAGAAACATCATTTACCATCTTGCTACCTCTTGTAAGCATCATCATACCCAACTACAATCACGGACGCTACCTGCGGCAACGCATGGAGAGCATACTCTGCCAGACCTACGCCCACTATGAGGTGATCATTCTCGATGACCATTCGACGGACAACAGTATGGAAGTGATCAGGCAATATGCCCATCACGAACGGGTAAGTTGCATTGTCGGCAATGAAACCAATTCCGGTTCCCCTTTCAAACAGTGGCAGCGAGGCATCGCCTTGGCAAAGGGTGACATCATCTGGATTGCTGAGAGTGACGACTACTGCAAGGCCGACATGCTTGAAAGACTTGTACAAACCTATATCAAGAATAATTGTACGCTGGCCTTTACGCGTTCGCTAACCGTCAACGACTTAGGACAGCCCATGCACGTTTGCCAACGCATGTTCCGCAAGGACCAAGCATGGAGCGGTGCCCGTTTCGTCAAACAATACTTAAATACCGCCAACAGAATTCACAACGCCAGCAGTGCCATCTTCTCCAAAGAGGCTGCCATGGCTGCCGACCCCGTCTATGCCAGTTTCAAGGCATCGGGCGATTGGGTCTTCTGGATTGAGATTGCACGCCAAGGCAATGTAGCCGTGGTGTCTGAACCGCTCAACTACTTCAGGAGAAGCGAGTCGACATGCACCGCTACGTCAACGCTCAACGGCATCGGTAGCATAGAAGACCATCGGGTGCTCACCATCCTAAAGCAGAAAAAACTATATTCTCCATACCACGCCTTCCTCAAGAAGAAGCGCATGGCCAAATATATCTACTGCCAAAAACATCGCTACAAAGATGAGCAAACCCGTAAGAAGGTAGAGGCCGTATGGCAATTACCATGGTATTATTGGCTTCTGGCTAAATGCTCATATTTGCTCAAACACGCTTGACAATTCCCGTTACCTGCGATCAAGCGACAAACGCAACCATAACCGTCTAAATCATCATCACTTATGACAGTGTGCGTTATCATTTCCACCTACAACAACCCTAAGTGGCTCGAAAAAACGCTTTGGGGCTATATGCACCAGCTAAGGCCTGCCGACGAAATCATCATTGCCGACGACGGCTCCGGCGAGGAGACGGCCGAAATGATAGCCCGATACGCCGCATGGCTGCCCATACGCCATGTGTGGCACGAGGACCACGGGTTCCGCAAGACCACAATTCTGAACAAAGCCGTGGAGAAGGCTACGGCCGACTATCTCATTTTCACCGACCAAGACTGCATACCGCGCGCCGACTTCATCGCCACCCATCTGCGCTATGCCCGTAAAGGGACGTTTTTAAGTGGGGGATACCTTAAGTTGCCCATGACCATCAGCCAGCAGATCACCCAAGAAGACATAGCCGAAGGCAGGGCCTTCAGCTATCGATGGTTGCGACGGCAGGGAATGATATGGTCTTTCAAGTGCACCAAACTCATGCACTGGACATTCATGAACCGCCTCACCACCACCCATGCCACATGGAATGGCATGAACTCGAGCACCTGGCGAGAAAACATCATCGACGTGAACGGCTTCGATGAGCGCATGCAATATGGCGGCGAAGACCGCGAGATGGGCGAGCGAATGATGAACAACGGGCTGCGGGGCATACAGATACGGTACAGTGCCATCGTGCTGCACCTGGACCACAGCCGGCCGTATGTGAATGATGAGGCGCTGCGGCGCAACCACGACATACGCCAGGCCACCAAGGCCAACCGCTCCACCTACACACCTTATGGCATCAGGAAGCCATAAGGTCACAACCCATCACATAACGGCTGGGAGAATGGAATACACAGGAACCCGCCTTCCACAGAAAGGCAAAGAAAGGCCGACATAGGTAGCTGGCACGAACAACGAACCATTCTTAGATACGTTCCTCCCACATCCTCAACACTTTCTCGATGAGCGGTGCCATGTCGTAGTAGCGGTATTCGGCCAGACGGCCACCAAACACGGTGGCAGGCTCGGCGACAGCCAGTCGACGGTACTCGGCCGCCAAGGCATCGTTGCGCACATCGTTCACGGGGTAATAAGGCTCCATGCCCGGTTGCCACTCGGTGGAGTATTCGCGGCTGATGACGGTCTTCTGGTTCTTATACACCTCCTCGCCAAAGTCCTCGAAGTGCTTGTGCTCGATGATACGCGTGTAGGGCACCTCAGCCTCGGTGTAGTTCACCACGGCGTTGCCCTGATAGTTGGGCGTATTCATCACCTCGGTATCAAAGTGTACGGTGCGATAGTTGAGCTTGCCTAAACGGAAATCAAAATACTCGTCGAGCTGCCCCGTATAGACCAGTGTGGTGCCGGTGACGCTCAGTCCATCCCCTTCGAGGGTATGCAGCTGCCGCTGGGCGTCGTATCTGTGGCGACAGTCGAAGAAGTCGATGCCCGTCATCACTTCCACGCCCTCCAGCAGTCCGTCGGTCAGTTTGTTGTATCCGCCAATGGGAATGCCCTGGTATTTGTCGTTGAAATAATTGTTGTCAAAGACAAAGCGTACGGGCAACCGCTTGATGATGAAGGCCGGAAGGTCGGTGCAGCGTCGCCCCCATTGTTTCTCCGTATAGCCCTTGATGAGCCGCTCGTAGATGGTATGCCCGATGAGCAGCTGTGCCTGCTCCTCCAAATTACGTGGCTCGGTGACACCCTCAGCCTCTAACCGCCGGCGCATATCCTCCCGCTCTACCTCTATGCGCTGCCGTGCCTGCTCGGGCGTGGTCACCCCCCAAATCTGGTAGAAGGTATTCATGTTGAACGGCAGGTTGTAAAGTCTTCCCTGGTAGTTGGCCACGGGCGAGTTGGTGTAACGGTTGAAGGGCACTATCGCGTTCACATAATCCCATACACGTTTGTTGGACGTATGGAAGATATGCGCGCCATACTTGTGAACGTGTATGCCCTCTATCTCCTCACAATAGATATTGCCGCCGGTATGCGGCCTACGGTCAATGACGAGGGCGCTTTTCCCCGCCTTCTTCGCCTGATGCGCAAACACAGCGCCAAAGAGCCCACTGCCGATAATGAGATAGTCGAAATGTGACATACAAATCTGAAATAAAAGAATGAAACCATGTTGGCAAGAACCATTAACTTCAATAATGGTCCGGTGCTTTGCAAAGTTAATAAAATATTATTGGTGTCCGCTAAAAAATCAAGCCCTGTTTACAAATGATTGTTTTGTCGGACAGCCGACATTTGGGATGTGTAGACAGACCATTTCAGGCTTAAAGCCTCGGAAAATGGATGAAAAGTAC
>JAFABV010000026.1 GCA_023425865.1 Bacteroidota bacterium
AGGGGATGCCGCAGTGGTTTAAGTGTTTTTCGAATATCGACACCATGCTCTCTTATCTCAAGGTGAGGCGCAGGCAGAGCCTGATAGTGGAGGGCGGCGCCGTCACCCTGCAAGGCTTTCTCGACCGTGCCCTTTGGGATGAGATACGTGTGGAGACGGCCCCTTTCACCGTACCCGATGGGGTCACGGCACCCGTATTGCCCTCAGATGCCGTACTCTACAGGCAGTACGACTACGACGGCAACATCATTTGCCACTACCGGCGCGACAAATAGCCGACGTCTGTATGGCAGAAACCTTGTATTAGTTTTTTATTTCGCCTTTGCCGTGGACAGCCATTTGGCAAAGAAGGCCATGTAGATGGCAGACCAGTCATCGGCTGGGGCGTGCCCCTTGAAAGCGTTGATGACATAGGCCTTGTCGGCCTTGCTGACGCGGGTCAGCAGGTTGAAGGGTGCGACGTTGGTATGCGGAGGGTCGAGATGGTCTTGCAGGCTGAAGTTGGTGATGACCGGACAGGTAATGCGACTGCAAAAGTTCATGGTATCGTAGTACGAGTTGAAGGCGTCGCGCTCGGCGTCGGTCATGCCTTTGGCTGCTTGTCCGGCCAAGAATTTGTCGCGTGGCCAACTTACAATCTTCATGCCGTCGGTGAAGTCGGCATGCCCCGTGATGGCTGGCGCTATGCCCGCCATGGTGCCCGAGAGGCCGGCCGCCACATAGGCGAAGCATCCGCCCTGGCTCACGCCCGTGCCGAATACCAATCGAGGATTAACCTTCTTCATGTGCTGCACTACTTGTACGGCGCGCAGACAGTCGAGGTAAGCGCCTCGGTAGTAATGGCGTGCGGTGTCGCCCCACTCGTAAGCGTAGAAGTCGAAGCCGTATTTGGCGTCGCGCCCGAGTTGCTGTCCGCGGGTAGAAATGGTGAGTTCTACCCACCCGGGGTTGCTGTCACCGCTCATGGGCAGCGCGATAGGGCCTTGTCCGCCATCGGTGCCTTGGAAGCGCACCAAGGCAGGATAGGTGCCCGGGGCCACGGGCTCGGCGTAGTAGCCGTAGATGGTCGTGGGCGCGTCGCCGGGCGCGTCGGGTACCGACTGCATCGACACCTTATATACTTTGCGGTTGACAGTGCTGTAGTCAGTCATCTCCTCTACGATGGTGAAGTTGGGGGCAATGCTGTTGAGTTGTGCCTTGGCGTTGTCCCAGTAGCTCCAGAAGTCTGGCTGCGCGTCGTCGGGCGAGACGATGGCGGTGGGGTTGTAACCGATGACATAGTCGCATAGTTCGATGCTGTCCACCGTTGCCTTCATGCGATAGAAGCCTGGGCGCTTGAGTCTGTCCAAGGGGAGGGTCACCGTTTTGGTCTCGCCTGCGGCAAGGGTTACGTTGGTGAGGTAGGTTTGGTAGAGCGGATGTGTGTGTGTCTTCGGGTCCTCCATGTCGTAGTATAGATTCACGGTGTAGAGCAGGGTGACCGTCTGGTCGGCGGGGTTAGTCATCGTCGCGCGCAGTTGAGGCTTTTCGTTGGGTTCCCATGCCTTGATGTCGGCGCGGTTGATGTCGGCTTTGATCGGGGTTTGCTTGGCGTTGGCCTCTGTTGGCTGTTGGGATGCGCCAAGAAGTGTTGCGGCACCGCCGACTGTGGGCAGGGCAGACAGCAGTGAACACCATAGGAGAGTAATGAGGGGGCGGAAAGGATTGTTCATCTTATTCATACAGGTTGTTGTGATTGGTGATACAAAGGTAAGTAATTTACACCATATCCTTGTCGTGGTGTCGCGGAAAAATACGAAGATGCGCCAGTCGGTGACGAGCGCTTGTCGAGCTACCTTGTTTACTGTAGCTCAGCCAAAAAAGACAGGAGGAACGCGTCACGCGCCCCTCCTGCCCATGTTAACTTAATACTCAAAAATGATGGTATAGATCAAAAGGCGGATTCTAAAACTATATCTTGTTGCGCAGCACCTTGCGACCCCGATGGATGAGGATGCCGCGCGTGCTGCCGCTCACGCGCTGTCCGTCAAGGTTATAATAGTTGTCGTCGGTGGTCTGCCCGCTTCTGGTTAGGTCTGAAACCGTGAGGTTGGTGATGCCGGTGGTTACCGTTCTCACCGCTTCCGGCTGTCCCTTGACATAGTATCCGTGGTTGACGAAGGCTGCGCCGTTTACTACTTTATTGGCATCGGCCGAACCGTTTTCGGTGATGATGATATAGTCGGGCAGCGTGACACCGCTTTGCAATGCGAAGCTGTACTTGTAGACCACGTTGCCCTCCACGGTCTTGCCCAACCGCTGGAAGGTGTCACCAGGCCAAGTGCCGGAGGTGGCGTATGTTTCCCCACCGTATGTGTCGTTCCAAATCCATGCACATACCGTTGCCTGGTCGATGGGTGACTCATAGTAGACCGCGTAGTCGGACGAGTCGACGAGGTTGTCGATCGGTGCCTCGGTGGGTAGGTTTGCTTCAGGATAGTTGCCCTTGACATACACCAGATAGCCCTTGGCAGGAACGCTGACACTGAGGCTACCGTTGAATATCCTGTTGTGACGGCTTACCCCTTGGGCAATGCTGTCGCTGTTGAGCCACTGGCTATAGGTGCCGGTAATGCCACTGATGAGCGCCGTTTGCGCGGTGGTTGACGTATTGAGCAGCACAACGACCTCGCTATCGTCACGTGTGCGACGGTAAGCGGTAATGTAGGAGTTGTTGTTGGTGGTGGTGAGGAAACTGACTTCGGCATTGTCGGCATAAGCGGCGGCATCGTGCAACGCGGCCTGTGAATGCTTGATGGCAGCCAGGGTGCGTACGGTGTTGAGCATCTTTTGGTCGGGCTGCGACCAGTCTATTTTTGTATCCTCGAAATAGTTGAGTGCTTGATTTCCTCCAATCTCCTGTCCATTGTACAGCAGCGGCATGCCCCAGAGGGTATAGCTGAGTACGGTGAGCAGGTATTTGTTGGCACCATATTTCTGGTTTAAGGTCTTGAGGTCGTAGTTCCAATTCTCATCGTGATTGGTGAGATAGAGCATGCGTGAGACGTTCATGGCCTTGGACTTGCTCAACAGGTCTTTGCTATAAGTAATGATTGGCGTGGCATAGCTGCCTGTGGCCCCGTAGGTTTGTAGCTTGCCTTGGAATCCCCAGGCATAGTCGTAGTCGAAGCCGGCGGCCTGTAGGGCGGTGACATCTGAGAAGTCGGCCTCTCCCATCATGGTGATGTCTTTGCCTGGGCGATAAGCCTTGAGCATGGGAATGGTAGACTGCCAGTAGCTCACGGGGATATTGGGACTTGATACATAGTCGCAGCGGAAGCCGTCGACGTCGGCCTCGTCAATCCAGAATTTCAGGCAGTTGTTCATGGCTTGAGTCAGTGCGGCATTGCTGTAATCGAGTTGATAAACATCGCCATAGTTATTGGGATGTATCATGTTGCCATTGGCATCCTTGGTGTAATACTCAGGATGTGTGGTCACCCAAGTGGCATTGGTGGCAGTATGGTTGGGTACCCAGTCGAGCCATACCTTCATGCCCATGTCGTGTGCGTCGGCCACAAAAGCCTTGAGGTCGGCCAGGGTGCCGTAAGCAGGATTGACGGCCGTGAAATCAGTGGCCGCATAAGGGCTGTTGATGCCTCCACCACGCGGGTAGATGGGCATGAGCCAGATGATGTCGATGCCATTGCGCTTGAGTTCGGCGAGCCGTTTCCCGGCAGCGGCAAACGTGCCGTCAGCAGTAAACGACCCGACGTTCATCTCGTAGATGACTTGTTGACCGGTGGTGTATGTACCGGCATTGATGTCGTCTACGAAGTCGGCCTGTGCCCTGCTGCTGTATCCTAAGGATAACAGCAGCGTTAAGGCCGCGAAACATAGACGATGAAAACAGATATTTTTCATTTTTTCCTTGTTGATATGTTCAGTGTGTCGGACATGTTTGTTATCGTATAATCACCTTCCGCCCACCGATGATGGCTATGCCTCGGTAGCCCGAACGGGCAAGGGCAGCAGGGTCGGCGTGCGATAACTTCTGGCCCAGCAGGTTGTAGGCGGTCGTGGGGGCAGAGGTGGCGGTAGTGTGGGTGCCTGCATCTTCGATGGCCGTGGATGTAGCCTTGAGACTCACATTGTCTATGGCGAGGGCCTGTGCGGCATTGCAGGTAGTGCCGGTGGCCACACTGATGTTCCATGCGAGATACAGACTGGCCCCGGCGGCAATGGTTGTGGGCAGCTCGCGGCTTACGCTTACGGTGGCCCCGGGTATGATATCGTAGCCTGCGGTGGCCGCATCGGCTGCAAAGTAGGTATTGAAGTCTGGGCCGGCAGAGGTCCATTGGCTGCCGTCGGCAGAGTAGTAGAGCTGCACGTGGAAGCCTGCTGGGTTGGAGCCTGCACGGTATTTCTCTACGTCGTAGGCCAGTGTCATGTGTTCGAGGGTGGTGGTTCCCTCATTCTTCAGATGCACATAGACGTTCACGCAGCGCGTGGCATTGCTCACTCCAGTAGAGATTCCGCCTAAGGCTCGGTCGTTGTCAATGCCAAAGCTCCATGTGCCGTTCTTGGCATTGGCTGGAAGGTTGACGGCTGTTTCTGTTTGGGCATACATAGTAGTGTCACTGGCCGTGGCAAAAAGTCCTACGGTGCGTGGTGCGGCTATCTGCCGGTCGATGCGCCATCCGGTAGGGAGGGTAGTGGAGGACTGTTCCACACGTAGGTCGAACGACTCGCTGAAACCGAGCTGGCTGTTACCTATCACGACGGCCGGGAGTGCAGTCGGGGTGGTTTGGGCCTGAGCCACAGTCACGGTGCCCATAGCCGAAAAGCTACCGTTGGCAGCCCGCACTTCATAGTTGCCGAGAATGCCGGAGGCTGTGTAAAGCCCGAAATTATCGATTTGCCCATCTTGGACATCCCATGCATTAGGGGTGGAGAGTTGCATTTCCATGCCAAACTGGTCGTAGATTCTACTTGCAAACTGCACGGTGCCCTTGTGGTGGTCTACCGTCTGGGTAAAGCCGGCCCATGCGTCGTGGGCATACTGCTTCATCGAGGTAGCCTCGGACTGGGTAAGCGATGCAGGTTTGTAGGTGATGGCCAATGGATCTTCGCCGAAAATGGTGGCGTATTCCACACAGGCAGCCATATAGGTAGCCTTGGCGGAAGGATGCCGGTCGTCTTCCATCCCGTTGTTCTCACTGGCTGGGCGAAACCAGGTGGAGAGCTCGGCGGATCCCTCGCGTTCGTAGCAGAGGTTGTAGGCTGTGCCCACAGGTGCCAGTACCACGCCGAGTTCCTGTGCAGCCTTGCGGTAGTTTTCATCGAGCTGGTGGCTCAGCTGGGGATATGTGGCGAAGTCGCCTCGCAACGGCCAGTTCACGGGCACGATGATGACGGCATGGGGGTTGGGGCAGTTTTCGCGGATGAAGCGCACCCAACGTGTGAGCGACTCCTTGAAAAGGGCGAAGTCTTTGCGCGGTCTTTCTGTCTGTTCCTGCAGGATGATATGCGTCCAGGCACCTGTCTGAATCATAGTCTGTGCCGAGGGCTGCCCCTCTTCGTTGCTGGCGGTTGCATCGGTTTCTTTCCATTGGAAGTCCAGTGTCTTGCCGATGTTGCTGTGGGTGGTCCAATGAGCCGCCCGGCCCATGGCCTTGGCAATATGGTTGAAGACGGTGTCCTGCCGGGCAAAATAGATGAGCGAGTTGTTGAGTGAGAGGATATTGACGCAGTCGGGGGGCTGCGGCACGAGAGTCACACGTTCTGGCTGGATGGTCATGGCGGTGGCTACGCTGGGTATGAGCTCCATGGAATAGTTGCCGGTGCGGGTAGAGAAGCTGATGTTGTAGGTGCCCGGTGCGACTGCCGCCTTGCCCGTGAGCCCTTTGGTGAGTCGTCCACTTGTGGTGGGCTCGGTGGCATCGGAGGATAGCCCCCAAGCTCCGCCCATGCCGGTCTGCTGAAAAATGGTCCAACGGGCAAGGCTGTTACCGGTGGCCGCGGGCAGTGTTACCCGGCCGACAAACGTGCTGTCGGTAGCGTCTGCGAGCTTCAGCATGCCCGATGTGTCGTTGTAGTTCCAGCCGTTGTTGTCTCCAATGACGTAGACCTGCTCAAGATGGCTCCCGTCGTTGTCGCTTTCTATGGTCAGAATGGCCGATGTGGGCGAGACGATGGTGAGGATAATTCTCTTGCAGAAGAAAGTGTTCGGCCCACAGGAAATATTGCCTGGGTTTGAGCCGCCGCTAAGCTGGTAAGGAGTATTCATCAGGATGGCTGAGCCGTTAGAGCCGTAGTTGCAGTTGGCAGACCAGTTGGCATCGGCTATCTTGAAGTTTCCGGTTAGTGTTTTGTCGCTGAGCGAGTAGGTGCCGTTGCCTTGGTCGGTAAACTCCCAGTCGGAGACAGCACTCCAGTTGTTTACTTCTCCCCTGAGAAAGATGCCCGATTGTGCCGATGCCTTCAATGGCAAGATCAGCAGCAGGCAGGCTGTGAGGACGCTCTTGAGTGTATCGAAGGGTTTCATGTTGATGCGGTAGTTTAGCTGGAATGACAATGGAGGCGGATGTTCCGTGGTCGGAGCATCCGCTCTCCGCCTGTCAGATACGATTAGATTTTGTTAATGCTGTTTTAGCGTCTGAGTTTGGCAGCAAGTGGCGTAAGCTCTTCCCAACCGCTGGACGTTACCTTATAATAATAGTCGCGTGAAGCAGTGATGGCAGTGGGACTGTCGAGTTGGTTGCTTCCACCATTGTCATTGAGTATGGGATGATAGGTGGCATTGTCATCCCCAATTTCCCATACCTGATAGGTTATGCCACCCACGGTCTCGGTCTTGGCAGGCTGTGCACCGGGCCATGTGCCGAATAGCTCTTGGTCGCCCCAGACATAAAGGGCGGTAGAAGCCCATCCAGTTTGGTTGTCGATATAGAGTTTGTAACCTGCTGTCGTGCCAGTGCCACCTTGTGTGATTTCTTCCACTCCACTGTCGGTCACCTTGAGGTAGAGGTCGTGGTCGATGGTATAGGCGATGTCGCTAAGCTGCGAGGCGCCATTATTACTGAAGATAAGATGCTCGGTGAGCCCGGTGTTTGCGGCCCCCATGTCGAAATAGGTATAGGTAACGCCATTTTTCACCTGTGTGCCGGTGGGCTTCATGCCGGGCCATCCTCCATTAAGATCGTTGACGTCACCCCACATATATAATGTGATGGCATCGCCCCAGCTGGTTTGATTGTCAACGAAAACGGCAAAACCATCGTGCTGGGGTTCGTTGGTGATCTCCTCGACACCCGCGTCGGTCACTCGCAGGTAGAGGTCGTGGTCGATGGTATAGGCAAAGTCGGGGAGCTGCGAGGCGCCATTGTTGCTGAAAATGAGGTGCTCGGTGAGGCCACTGTTGGCGGCGCCCATGTCGAAATAGGTGTAGGTGATGCCGTTTTTGGTCTCTTTGCCCGTGGGCTTCATACCTGGCCATGGACTGTTAAGATCGTTGACATCGCCCCACATGTACATGGTAATGTCGTCGCCCCAACTGGTTTGGTTGTCAACATATACTACATACCCGTCGTGTTCGGGCTCGGTGGGTGCCGGATCGAAATAGGCGGCCCACTTGGAGACATAGACGTTGGTACGCGTACCCACGGAGGGGTTGTCATTTCTGACAACGGTATCACCTTGAGCGGTGACTTCATTGCGCTGGGTTGAGGATACGAAGTGGTAACCATCGGCCAGGCTCTTGCCGTTTACAAACTTCACGGGATCGATATAGATGCCTCGTTTGGCAGGCACACTGTCAGACAGCATCAGCTTGTAGGCCTCGTTGCCTATCACCGACTCATCATCCAAGCCATTGAAGGCACCAACGATATAGACGTCTTCTTCGGCAGAAGTGGCTGTGGGCATGATGGCTTCCAGCAGAATCTTATCTGCCTGAATGGGGAAGGCAGGCTGCTCGTGGTCGAACAGTATATCATCGTCGTTGCTGCAACTGCTCATCAAACCAAGCACCGCGGAGAGCAACGTGACGGCAAATAATAATGTTTTTTTCATAAGGAACAGTATTTATTATTTGGTGTAACTGGGATTTTGAATGAGGCCCGGATTGACAGACAGGGCAGACTCTGGCAGCGGATACCACTCGTATTTCTTGTCGCGCTTGGCCGGGAGGTCAACGCCCTCTTCGGTGGCACGCCCAAAAAACCACCACTGACCTTGCGTGAACTTGTCGAAGCGGCGCAGGTCTGTGCGTCGACGGCGTCCTTCGCCGAGGAACTCGAGTCCCCATTGTGAAAGCATCCAGTCTTGATCGAAGGTTGTGAATCCCGGTCCAGGCTGGTTTTTCACCACACTCCAGTCGCTGGATGTATAATAGCGCTGGCGCACCTGATTGACATAATTAGCGGCCTCTGTGGCATTGCCCTTGCGCATCTCGCATTCAGCCACATTAAAATATGCCTCGGCCAAACGGAACTCTACCTCGTCAATATCTTTGAATCCGCCCTTGTCGCCGGCATCATAGATGGGATATTTTATCAGTCGGATGCCAGAGTTGGTTTCGCCCCATCGTGGTGACATGACGGTTTCGAGGTTTCGTCCGAGGTTCTGGAAAGTACCCAGCTGGTCAACATATACCAGGTTTTGGCCGTCGCGGTCGGCATCAGCCGTGAGTGCCTCACCTTTGCCGAAGTTGGCCTTGATGGCACCACGGAGGAAGTTGCCGGTCCACTTGCCCGTAGTGGCATTGTAGACAAAGTTGCCTTTTCTTGCGTCGCGGTCGTCAAGTCGGTCCCATACGCCACCGAGCTTGTCGCCATAATCGTAGATAAAGCTCTTGCCGCCGGTATCGGTACCACCTGTAGAGAGCACTTTTCCGCTGTTGTCGCGAGATGGGACGACGATGCAGCAATTCCATGCGCCGATACCCGAGAACTGTGTGACACCGAAATACTTGTCGTAGTTGTAGGCCAGCATGGGCATATTGCGCATGTTGGTCCAGGCATTGGTGGAGCCCTGGCCATCTTCGCACGCAAAAGCGAATACCACCTCGGGACAAGTGTTGTTGTCGAGGTCATAGATGGTGCGGTAGTCGTTGGCCAATTGGTAAGTACCGAAGTCGCCATTGATAATCTGCTTGCTCAGCGCCTCGCACTCGTCATAATGGTCTTCGCCGATGAAAGTGGGCGCATTGAGCAGTAGGCGGGCCTTAAGCAGGCGGTTCATGCCTTGGTTCACCCGGTTGCGTGTGGCATTGTCGCCAGTCTCTTTAGGCAGCGCACTGACACTCTCGTCAAGTTCTGTGGCAATGAAGTCGAAGATTTTCTTGCAACTGGTATTCCAATCAGGGTCGGCAGTACCGGGAATGTCGGCACCTGAAGAGATGTTGAGGGGTAGTGCGCCACCCCAAATCTCGAACATGTTATAATAGGCCCAAGCACGCAGGGTTCTGGCCTCCGCAATGTAAGCGTCGAACTGATTCTGCGTCATCTTGAGCGCCGTGGGGTCGATGCCTCCAAGGTCGTTGATGATGTTGTTGGCGAGTCCCACCATGGGCCAGCAGTTGGTCCAAGCGTCTTTGATGATCTTAGACTCTGATGTCCAGGTCTGCGTAGAGAGCACATACTTTTCGCCTTCGTCATAGCCCCACTGTCCGCCATTCCATACGCGCCAGGATATTTGGTCGGCCGGAAGCTCCTGAAGGAAGTAGAACCGCTCGGCAAAGCAGTTGCCAGCCTGATTATATATGGTGGCAATGGCACTCTTGACACTCGACTCGTTTTGGTAAAAGGTAGATGCGTCAATACGGTCGTACACTTTTTCGTCGAGGTCGGTACATGACGAGAAAGCCAGTACCAATCCCAAGGCGGCCGTCAAGCTATATTTATTGATATTCTTCATCGTTATTCTGTTTAGTCGTTGTAATACATGGTGAATCATTAGTCTATGCGGCCTTAATGGAATCTAAGGGTAACGCCGAGACTGATTTGTGTGGCTGTGGGGTAGGCACTTGAGACATCTACACCCGGTGTGATGCCGGTCTGCGTAACGATTGATGGGTCGTTGCCGTCGTAGCCAGTAATGGTAAACAGGTTTTTGGCAGCAATGTAGACGCGCAGGCTTTCGAGCAAACGTCGGTTCTTGGGCGTGAAGTTGTAACCTAACGTCACGTTGTCGAGCTTCATATAGTTGCCGTTTTCGAGGAAATAAGATGAGATGACACCACCGCCACTTTTCACGTCTTTGTCGTCGAGATAGGCGCTGCGCAGCACGTTGTCGGTTCCGGCAAGCTGCAATCCCATGCCATACTTGCGCATATTGAAAATCTTGAATCCAAAGGCACCTCTCCAAAGGAAGCTCAGGTCCCAGTTCTTGTACTGGAAATAGTTGTTCCATGACAAGAAGTGTGAGGGGGCGCCGTTACCGATGTAACGCTTGTCTGAGGCATCAACATTGGTGGTGAGTACGGCCTCATTCTCTTTGTTGTAAACCAGCATGTTGCCGTTGGCATCATGGCCGGCATATTCGTAACCCCAGAATTGCCCGACCTTGCCGCCTTCCTGTATGCGGAAGAAGTATTCGTTGGTTCCTACGCCGGGCTTCTGGTAAAGGTCAATGTAAGAGGCCTTGTACACTTCATTCGACAACTTGATAAACTTAGTAGTGCCGTAAGAATAGTTGACCCCTGTGGTCCATTTGAAGTTCTTGCCAGAGAATACGTCATAGTTGAGTGTCAGTTCGATACCCGTGTTCTTGGTAGTACCTACGTTAACCAGAATGTTGTCCCACACGTAGGGAGGCTGAGGGGCGGTGTAGTTGTAAAGCAAGTCTTCGGACCGGCGGTCGTAATACTCAATGCTACCACGCAGGTGGCTGGCGAAAGCCTCAAAGTCGACGCCGATATTGAACGCCTTGCTCTTTTCCCAGCCTAATTTGGGATTGGCATTGGCAGAGGGCGCATAGCCGTTGATCCACTGACCGTCCATGAGATAGGCACCATTGGCAGTGTAGGTAGGAGTTGACTGATAGGCGTTGAAGTCTGAGCGTCCGGTAACACCATAGGAGATACGTGGCTTGAGGCTCTGGAACGTGGTGCCAATGGTTTCCAATCCAGGGGTCTTGATGATTTCCCAGGCCAATGAGGCAGAGGGGAAGTTACCCCACTTGCGGTCGGCACCAAACTTGGTGGAACCTTCATGACGAAGTGAAGCTGAGGCGAACAACATATCGCGCCAGTTATAGTTAAGGCGTCCGAAGAAGCCGATGAGTGTTGACTCAGATCTTCCGGCATAGAGATTGGCAGTGCCGTCTTTCAGGCCCGTGCCACTGCCTATGCCTTGATAAGTGGGCGAGTCGTAGGTGAAGCCATGGTTGGCCATGCCCTCCTGCTCCCATGAGCTGCGCTCCCAAGAGTATCCGGCAACAAATTTGAGTTGATGTTGAGGGATGGTCCAGGTGTAGTTGAGCAACCACTCGAAGCGATTGGTCCACCATTTTTGGTACTGCATGGTAGCCTCGCCCTTGTAGCCGTCCCAGTATGACTGACTGGAAGCTATGGGAGTGTAATAATTGTTTTTATAGTCGTTGTACTGTAGGGCATAGCTCAACGAAGTGTTCAATGCGTGATGCTCCAGATTGAGAATATTCCACTGTACATCGGCATTTCCCAGCAGATAGACGCGGTCGCCATTACTTGAGTTTTCTTTGAGCACGCTTACGGGATTGTAGATGCCTGTTGGAGAGGTGGGCTGATAATAGCTGCCATCAGCATTGTAGATGGGGAGTGTGGGGTTCATGGTCAAGGCCGTGTCGAACATGCCATCATTACCATAGTCTTCATGCACCTTGCGCAGGCTGAGTGAAGAGTTGAACTTGAGGTGATTGTCGAGTACGCGCTGCTCAACGACGAATCTTCCACCGTATTCTTCGCGTCCGCTGGCTATATCAAGACCATTGGCCTTTTTGTAGTTGAGGCTCACCCCATAGTAACCATTCTTGGTGCTTCCGTCGATTGAAAGGTATTGGTTGAGGTTGTATGAGGCGCTACGTGTGATTTCGTCATACCAGTCGGTGTCGTAGCCGTAGTCGTTGCCTCGCAGGCTTCTGCGGAACTCATCGGTAGAGAGAATGTCGGGGCCGGCCTTAGCAACATTCATGGCCACCCAACTGTCGTAGGTTACGTTTACTACCCCTTGTGCCCCAGAGCCATGCTTGGTCGTAATCAGGATGACACCATTGGCACCACGTGTGCCGTAGATGGCGGCCGAGCCAGCGTCTTTCAGCACTGTAATAGACTCCACATCCTGGGTAGAAATGTTTCTCAAGTCACCTCCTGCAATACCGTCGATGACAATTAGTGGACCATTACCTGCTTGCAGGGAGCCGGCGCCACGAACTTGAATGGAGGATAGAGAGTTGGGGTTGGCATCGGCGGTAGCGTTGACATTCAGTCCGGAAACCTTGCCGCTGACCAAAGACATGGGGTCGGTAACGGCACCTTGGTTGAACTGACTCTTGTCTACCTGTACGATAGAGCTTGAGATTTCTTTCTTGGCCAGTGAGCCATAACCCACGACGACTACTTCGTTGAGCTGTGAGGCAGTCTCTTGAAGCGTGACAGTCATGCCTTCGCGGGCGGAAAGGGTCTGTGTATCATAACCCACATATGAGATGGTGAGCTTCTCGCCAGGCTTGGCGTTGATGGTAAAACTGCCGTTGAGGTCTGTCACAGCCCCAGTCGTTTGGCCCATCACGCGGATGGTGGCTCCAATGACTGGCTCGCCGGTATGGTCTTTCACCGTGCCGTTGATGGATTGGGCAGACATGTCAAGCGCAAAAGATGTGAATATGATCAGCATAATCACAAGGTTGAGTAGATGTTTTGTTCTTTTCATGTTTCCTTGATTTTCATTGATGTATGTATAAATAAAGTCTTTGTGACATGGTTATTGGTCGACCTCAATCCTGATGGCGGCTCCTCCGCCACGTGCCAGATTCAGCTGTAGCACGGAGGTGGAGTCTACCGCAATCTGGCGTATGGTCATGGTGTGGGTGTTGGTTTGGTAGTCGGCACCGGGACCGTCTTCGTATATCATGGCCCGATATTTTAGTCCTGGGTTGAGAAAGTCGAGAGGCAGACTAAGCTGGCGGGCCTCGCGGTCGGTGATGCTTCCGATGAACCATCGTTCGCCACCCCGTTCCTTGCGGCACACGGTGATATACTTCCCAATCTCTCCATGTTTGATAATTGTTTTGCTCCAATTGGTGGGGCAACTCTCTATAAACGAGAAGGCGGGCTGGCCGGCATAGTTCTCAATTTCGTCGGCGGCCATCTGAAGTGGACTATAGAGTACCACAAATTCGCCCAGTTGTTTGGCCAAGGTGGAGTGTGGGTGCGTTCCTTTTACTACTTCACTAAAGTTGAAGATGGCTGGCGTAAAGTCGATGGGACCGGCCAGGCCACGCGTGAAGGGCAGCGTGACGGTGTGTTCTGGGGTGTTGCCTCCATGTGAATCCCACGCATTGTATTCTTGTCCACGCGCGCCTTCTTGTGTCATTAGGTTGGGATAGGTGCGCTGTAGTCCTGTGGGCATGGCTGGTTCGTGGTTGTCGATCATGATATGATGCTTGGCCGCACTCTCTATTACCTTACGGTAATGCCTTATGCCATATTGCGAGTTCGACAGTTCCTTGCCGTCCAAGAGCTTGCCCACATATCCTGTTTTAACAGCGTTCACCCCCATGCGGTGGAACCAGGCAAAGGCCGAGTCCATCTCGTTTTCTATGATATGTGCCTGTCCCCATGTCTCCATGTGTCCAATCCACCTTACCCCCTTGGCGCGTGCGTAACGGTTGACGGCTTCAATGTCAAAGTCGGGATACGCTTTCAGGAAGGTGACCTGCTCTCCTTGTCCCCATCCTGGGTTCCACCCTTCGGAGAGTACGCCCTGAAAGCCATGGGCCGCGGCAAAATCGATATAGCGCATGACGTTGGCGGTGGTGGCCCCGTGGTTGGGTCCCATCTCCCAAGTATGCTTCTTCTTATGAATACTCCACCAGATGCCCAGGTATTTTCCGGGCTCTATCCATGAGGTGTCGTCCAGACGGCAAGGGTCGTTGAGGTTAAGCATTACCCTGTTGGTGATGAGGTCACCGGGCTGAGAGGCCACGATCATAGTACGCCAAGGAGAGGTGAGGGTCTCGTCGGCATACACTTTCATGCCGTCGCTCCAGGGCGTGAGTGCTGCCATGAGTCGTGTGCCACGCGGTGTGAGGTTGAGTTTGGCATAGTCGGTGAGCGCCGCCTCATGAAGTGCCAGATATATATTCGGCTCGTATTCTATGGTGAAGGGAGTGGCTACGGTGTCTTTCTTGCTGATGGGAGACTTGGTGTAGAATCCTTCGAAATATGATGTGCGGTTGGCAGGAAACGACCATCCGTCGGCGTCGTGGGCAAGCGCAAATTCGGTGGTCTCGTCTTGGACGGCAATTTTTTTCAATCCCTTTTGTCGGGGAATGACATACCTGAATCCCATGCCATCATTGAACACTCTGAAGATAATATCCATGCGACGCTGTTTTCCACTGCGCTGCACAAGGCTTATGGCGAGTTCGTTATAATGGTTTCTTACCGAGTCTTCTTCGCCCCATACTTCTGCCCATGTGTCGTCATGAGTGCGCCTTTGTGTTGCCACAATCTTGAAATCGGAGTTCAGCTGACCATCCGCAAGCTCAAAACCCATGCGTGAGGGCTGCAATATTTGCCGCCCATGCCATGATATTTTATAATAGGGTTTCCCTTGGGTGAGTTCAAAGGTAATGGTAAGTTGTCGGTCGGGCGAACTGACCTGCGCTGAACCGCGGGCCAACAGAGTCAGTACGCCGATAAGACATACTGTAAGTAAACAAACAAGACGTTTCATATATTTACATGCTTTGTATTGAGTTAGCATGGCAAATATATGGAATAAAGGTGTAAGCTACAATGACATCAAGTAAAAATCAAAGTGATGTAAATCCGTAATCCGTTGATATATAGATGTGTATCGCACAGGTACTCTCACGTAAATCAAAACGAAATCGGGGCACTTTTCATGCTTTTGGCTGTCTGTGGTGCCCTGTTATCTGGGCACAAGGGTATCGATAAGGGTTATGTTTTCTTCAAACTTGTCTTTGTCGAGGGCGTGGCTTTTGAGTTTGCTACGATAGGTATAAATCGTTGCGATGCTGCTTCCCAGGATGCTGCTGATCTTTTGGTTATCGGTGATGTCAAGTCTGATGAGCGCGAGAATCCTCAATTCGGTGTTGAGGCTTTTGTCCTTGGTGACAAAATGGTAGTCGGGTTGGAGCAATTGGTTGACTTTTTCGACAAAGTCGGTATATATATTTAGGAATGCTTCGTCGAAGTTGGCATAGAACAGTTTGGTACTCTCGTTGGCAAAATCGGTATCCTGTAACAGTTTGCCCAACTCTGCCGTCTTGCGTTCACGCATCATGCGGTAAGCCGCTTTACGGCGTTCTTCGGCCCGCGACATAAGTACAGAGGCAAGCTCCATAAAGCGGCCGATGTACTGCTCTTTGATTTGTCCGCCCTCCTGGAGTTGGTCATTGGTCACCTTCAGTTCGTCGACAAGGGTATTTAGTTTTTGGTTCACCACCTTGACCTGATTGTTGGCACGGCGGTAACGCAGGATGTACCTGCGCATGAAGAAAATCGCGATAATGAGCAGGATGGTGATGATAGAGATGGCGGCCACAATCAGGTATAGCCTCTTTTGGTGTTCGGCCTCTGCCTGGTGGTAGCCTTGCACAATCTTGGGGATGAGCTGTGCGGCCTGGATGTTGCGCAGGCGTGTGCCATAGAAGTTGGCATCGTGGATGGAGGCATAAATATAATCGTAGGCATGATCCAGGTCTCCTTCCTCAAAGAGTAAGGAGGCCAGTTCGCGTAGAGAGTTGTTTTCCATGATGCAGCCCTTGACATCGCTGATGGCGCAAAGCAAGAGATAGTGTTTCTGCCGTTCACGGTTATGGATCTGATGGTAAAAGTAGGCTAACGTGCTGGCGGCTATACTGTAGTCGCGCTCGCCAGAGCGTAGGTTCTTGTTCAGGTAATCTTCCAGGATGCGTATGGCTTCGCGATATTGTCTTCGCTCGCCAATGAAGCTGGCGCGAGAGATGACATTCAGGAAGGGGTCGTTGTGGGGCGTGTCTAAGATTTTCTTGCGATAATACTGTGCTTTCTCAGTGTTTTGTTTGAAGAAGACGGTACCTGCGGTAAATTCGGCATTAAATAAGTAAAGGTCGCTGCACACCTGGTAGTAATTGGAGATGTCGTCGCCCCGCAGCAAGGTGGTGTCTATTCGTTCGAGGGCTTGTGCCGCTTTGTCAAACAGGCCGGCAACGCTCAGGATATGCACCAGTTGCAGCATACTCTTCTCGTGAAGGCGTTTGTCACCGATGCGTGTGGCAACGGCCAGATTCAGGTTTACGTATTTATAGGCAGAGTCGTACTTGAAGGCCAGGTATTCTTGGTAGAGTTTATCGTTGATGGCATACTCTTGCACAGGTGTGCGGTAGGGCACGCTGAGACCTTCCCGAATACGTTGTATCCGAGTTTCCTTCTGCTGCTTTAGCGTCTCTCGCATGCTCAGCAAGCGGTCCAGCTGGTTGAATAGCTGCTTTTCATTGTCTGTGGCAAAAGCCGCATGAAACCCAAGCATGAGAGTCAGCAGGCATGTAATCGTTCTACCCATGGCGAAAACTGATGGTGGGTTGGGTTAATAGAATAAGGTGTCATTGTGCCTTGTGCGAGTCGTTATGGTCGATGACAATACAAAGATAAACATTTTAGGCCAAATGTAACCATTTGGCCTAAAATATTCTGTGTCGTAAGTTTTGGGGTGTTGGCATTCGGTGGAGCTCTCTCAGCAAGAGCCCTTTTGTGTCATAATATTGAGTACCATGTCATCGGTGGCACTCATGGCCTCCTTGCCAATGCTGGTAAGATTGTGGATGCTGCGATCTACATTGTTGTCGATGATGCCTTCGGCAGCTGTGACATGCTTGCCCTCGCGCGCTAACAGGGCAGAGAGGATGGCGGTGCTCACGCCAGAACTGATCTTCAGGGCGCAACTGGGTTTGGCTCCATCGCAGATCATGCCAGTGAGGTTGGCTATCATGTTGTTCACCGCATGACAGCAGTCATCGTATGCGCCGCCCATGAGATAGACGATGCCGCAACTTGAGCCGATGCTTGCCACCACGCAGCCGCAGAGGGCAGAGAGCTTGCCCAAGCTCTGTTTGATATAGATGGCCGTGAGGTGGGAGAGCGTTAGGGCGCGGACGAGCTCTTCCTCCGTGTTTTCGTTCTCCTGTGCAAACACCGCCACGGGATTGGTGGCGCAGATACCCTGATTGCCCGAGCCTGAGTTGGCCATCACGGGAATCATGGCTCCGCCCATACGGGCATCGCATGCCAAGGCCGTTTCAGAGATGATATGCGAGAAGATGGTGTTCCCGAAGATACCATGACTCAGTGGACGGTCGATGGTCTTGCCCAAGCAGTGACCGTAGTTACCCTTGCGGCTTTCTTCTGCCGCGCGAATGTTATAGTCACGGGTTTGCAGGATAAAGCTCAGGTCTGCCATCGGTGTTGTCGTGGCAAACTCCCACACGGTTTTGAAGTTGAGGGCAATGTCTTGGTGCTCATGGTCGCCGCCAAGAGTATTCCGTTGGTCGGTGACGACTTGTCCGTCGACCTCTTCGTAGACAAAGTTTGTGTGAGCGCCGGCAATGATGGCCGTGGCCTTCTTGCCATTACCCTCACAGACGACTTCGATGTAGAGCTTCTTTGTAATGCCTTGTTTGAGTTGTATTCCGATGTGGCGACTGTCGCGTGTGTAGGCCTTTGCCTCTTCGAGCGACTCTGGGGTAAGGTCTTTGATCACCTCCAACTGGTATTCGCTCTTGCCTATGAGCGCGCCTAAGGCTATGGCAATGGGCAGTCCGATCATGCCGGTACCGGGTATTCCCACACCCATGGCATTCTTCAGGATGTTGGCACTGAGTAGAGCGGTAATCTTTTCCGGGCGTGAGCCTAACAATTCGGTGGCTCGTGCCGTGCATAATGCCACCGCCATAGGCTCTGTACAGCCCACAGCAGGCACTACTTCACGGTGAATAAGAGCAAGGATTTGCTCGCGGACAGTCTTCTCTAACATAATATGGTGTTTATCGTAGGGTTTAGGGTAACACTGGATAATGGTATCATGGATGGCATGAAATGAAATGCTGTTGCAGCACCGATATAGAAAACGCTTCCCCCTGTACGGCCTGTGGTCGGCAGGGGGAAGTGTCATTATTTCTTGTAAGCGTCAAGTCCTTTGTTGAGGAACTCTAAGTAAGCGGGCACATCCTCCTTGTAGCTGTATGAGCCCGTGAGCGGATTGCCTTCGTTGTCGAGAGCCACGTAGAATGGCTGGGCGTTGGCGCCAAATTTCTCTGCCTGCAGATAGCTCCATTTGTCGCCAATGGTGCGCAGGGTGCGCTTTTCTCCGTTGAACATCACCTCGATAGGTTCAGGCAAGCGGGTCTTGTCGTCTACATACAATGAGATGAGTACATAGTCTTTCTCCAATTTGCTGGCCACGGCAGGGTCTGTCCATACTGATGCCTCCATCTTTCGGCAGTTTACGCAGCCAAAGCCAGTGAAGTCGATGAGCACGGGTTTGCCCTGTGCCTTGGCAGCTGCCATACCTTCTTCATAGTTCTTGTAGTGCGCTTCTACGGTCTTGGTGTTGAGGTTGAAGTCCTGGGTGTTCATGGGCGGAGCGAAGGCGGAGATGGCCTTGGTGGGAGCGCCCCACAGGCCGGGCACCATATAGATGGCGAAGGCCAACGAGCAGAGACCCAACACGATGGCAGGTACAGGCATGGGCTTGTGCAGGTCGCCACCCACTTCATCTTCCTGAAACTTCAGCCATCCTACGAGGTAGCAGCCAAGCGCGGCAAAGATGACAATCCAGAGCGAGAGGAACACCTCACGGTCGAGCAGATGCCAACCGTATGCCAAGTCGGCTACAGAGAAGAACTTCAAAGCGAAAGCGAGTTCTATAAAACCGAGCACCACCTTGATTTGTGTCATCCACGAGCCACTCTTGGGGCTTTTCTTCATCAGCGTGGGGAACATGGCGAAGAGGGTGAAAGGTACGGCCAAGGCCAGGGCAAAGCCCAGCATACCCACAGCAGGGCCCACCCAGTTGCCAGACGTGACGGTTTGCACGAGCAGCAGTCCGATGATTGGGGCCGTGCATGAGAATGACACCAGCACCAATGTGAAGGCCATGAGGAATATGGAGAGCAGGCCGGTGGTGTTGCTGGCCTTGGTATCAACGCTGTTGGCCCAGCTGTCGGGCAACTTGATTTCAAACCAGCCGAAGAAACTCAAGGCAAAGACCACTAACAGCGCAAAGAGAAAGACATTAAACACCGCGTTGGTAGAAAGGGCATTGAGTGTGCTGGGACCAAAGATGGCTGTCACTCCAATTCCTAACACTAAGTAGATCACCACAATGGAGATGCCATAGGTGATGGCATCGCGAATACCTTTCTTGCGGTCGTCCTTGGCTTGCTTCAGAAAGAAGCTCACTGTCATGGGGATAATAGGCCATATACAGGGCATGACCAATGCCAACAAGCCGCCCACAATACCCATGAAGAATATGTACCACAGTGAGTTGTTGGCAATGTCGTTGGTTCCTCCAAACTGTTGCAGTTGCTTGATAACAGGCTTCCACAGCGCGTTGGTGTCGATAGGAGTGGCGGCAGCCAGGGCGGCCTGAGCCTGGGACGCAGAGTCGGCAGCCACCTGTGCCAACGAGTCTTCATTGGGCATTTTGATGGTGGTTGTCATTGCAATGTCTGTCGCGGCCTTGTCGGCGGCAGGCTCTTCAATTTTCTTTGCCTCTTCCACGGCTGGGCTCTTGCCCGACTTCTTGAAGTCTACACTTGTCGGCGGCAAACAGCTTTCATCGTTGCAGGCGCCATATTCCAAGTAGGCGTCAATGGTGTAATTGGGCTTGGTGAACTTTATCTTCTGTACAAACTGCACGCTATTCTCAAAGTAGCGCAGGTTCATCTCGAAGATTTTGTCGAAGTTGTTGATCTCATGGCCTACAGGTTTGAGCTTGCCTACCAGCTCTACGCCATCGAGTTTGTTGACATTGAATGTTGCCGAGATGGGGCCGTCGGCTCCCAGGCCTGTAGAATAGACATGCCATCCTTTGTCAATCTTGCCTGAAAATACAATTTCTCCTTCAGCTGTATTGCCTGTCTTGAGTTGCGTGGTAAACTTCACAGGGTTTAGCATCTGAGCTTGGGCCAGCATGGTGATAAGCACCAGCAGGGCGATGGTCATTGCTTTTTTCATCTATCTTATTTCTCCTTATCTGTATTGGTGTGATTACTGAACAACAAAGGTTGATATGAATATATTATGTAGAATAAATACGTTTTATAGCACTTTAAGGTTACTCGGCAGAAACGTAATTAATGGTTTTTAACCGTATAGGGCAATAATTGGCATCGTCATGGTCATTGTCAGCAAGACCATAAACATGCTGATGGGCTATGCCGGAATACCGATATGGATAGTTTCCCCGGCTTCATAGGTTTAGGCCGTAGCCGGGGAAACATACCATATTATCCCACCTCGGAGCCAGGCATCACCTGCCCGAGTGTTGTCGTGACAGACAGTGAGTCGTCGTAGTTGACAGCCGAGAGGATCATCCCCTGACTCTCGATGCCCATCATCTTGCGTGGTGCGAGGTTGGCGATGAACAGGATGTCTTTGCCCACCAACTGCTCGGGCTCGTAAAATTTGGCTATGCCAGAGAGAATGGTGCGGTCGGTACCGCTGCCGTCGTCGATAGTAAACTGCAACAGCTTATTGCTCTTCTTCACCTTTTCACAAGCCTTGATGTGTCCTACGCGGATGTCGAGCTTCTCAAAGTCAGCGAAGTCGATATTCTCTTTGATAGGTTTAGCCTTGTAGTCCTTGGCGGCTTCAGCGGCCTCGTTGGCTTTCTTGGTAGCTTCGAGCTTGTCGAGCTGTGCTTGAATGGCATCGTCCTCAATCTTCTCGAAGAGCAGATGCGGCTCAGCGAGCTGGTCGCCAGCCTTCAGCAGTTCAGTGCTTCCCAACTCTGCCCAATCGAAAGTCTTCATGCCAATCATGTCGCGCAGGCTCTGGCTGCTGAAGGGCAGGAAAGGCTCAAAGGCAATGGCAAGGTTGGCAACGAGTTGCAAAGAGATATAGAGGATGGTCTCTACGCGCTTCGGGTCGGTCTTCCATACCTTCCAGGGCTCACACTCGGTGATGTAGCGATTGCCGATGCGTGCCAGGTTCATGGCCTCTTTCTGTGCCTCGCGGAACTTAAAGGCATCGAGATATTGCTCCACCTTCTCTTTTACGTCCTTGAAGTCGGCAATGGTCTGGCGGTCTACCTCCTGCAGTTCGCCGCAGGCAGGCACCACGCCGTCCCAGTATTTCTTGGTGAGTTGCAGGGCACGGTTTACGAAGTTGCCGTATATGGCTACCAACTCAGAGTTATTGCGCTCCTGAAAATCCTTCCAGGTGAAGTTGTTGTCCTTGGTCTCCGGCGCGTTGGCAGTGAGCACATAGCGTAGCACATCCTGCTTGCCCGGGAAGTCCACAAGATATTCGTGCAACCAAACAGCCCAGTTGCGTGATGTCGATATTTTGTCGTTCTCCAGATTCAGGAACTCGTTGGCGGGCACGTTATCGGGCAGGATATAGTTGCCATGCGCCTTGAGCATCGTCGGGAAGATAATGCAGTGGAACACGATGTTGTCTTTGCCAATGAAGTGCACCAGCCGTGTGTCCTCGTCTTGCCACCATTTCTGCCAGCTGCCCCAACGCTTGGGCTCATTGTCGCATAGCTCTTTGGTGTTGGAGATATATCCGATAGGCGCGTCAAACCACACGTAGAGCACCTTGCCCTCGGCACCCTCTACGGGCACAGGGATTCCCCAGTCGAGGTCGCGCGTCATGGCGCGTGGCTGTAGGTCCATGTCGAGCCAGCTTTTGCACTGGCCGTAGACGTTCGAGCGCCACTCCTTGTGGTCGTTGAGAATCCATTGCTTCAGCCACTCCTGATAGTTGTTCAGGGGAAGGTACCAGTTCTTGGTGGCTTTCACCACAGGTTTTGAGCCGCTGATGGTGGAGTGGGGGTCAATAAGCTCCATGGGGCTGAGGTCAGAGCCGCACTTCTCACACTGGTCACCGTAGGCGTTGGGATTGCCGCAATGAGGGCATGTGCCCATTACATAGCGGTCGGCCAAAAACTGCTTGGCCTCCTCGTCATAGAGTTGCTCGGTCTCTTTCTCTACCAACATACCCTTGTCGTAGAGCGTCTTGAAGAAGTCTGAGGCAAACTGGTGGTGTATCTTAGACGTGGTACGGCTGTAGATGTCGAATGACACACCGAACTCTTCAAACGAGTCTTTGATCATCTTGTGATAACGGTCGCAAACATCCTGTGGCGTAAGTCCTTCCTTGCGGGCACGGATGGTAATGGGTACGCCGTGCTCATCGCTTCCGCCGATGAACATCACCTCCTGCTTCTTCAGGCGCAGGTAGCGCACGTAGATGTCGGCAGGCACATATACACCAGCCAAATGACCAATATGCACACCACCGTTCGCGTAGGGCAGGGCCGCAGTGACGGTGGTACGCTTAAATTTCTTTTCTTCCATCTAATGATACCTATTTTATTATATTAGGTGCAAATTTACGTAATTTTATTGGTAAACATACACGTCGCTTTCATAATTTTGCCCAAGCGTGCCCAATCCTCCCATCTGCCGGGGCTGCTCATGTTCTGTCAGCGTTGTGGCCATACTGGCTCGCCGGTGTTCATGCAATCTCCCACCCGTCGATGCACCTTTTGTTGAGTGAGAAGTTCACGCCGATGCGGTACAGGCGGCGCTTGTCGAGTGCGAAAGGCTTGTCGTAGCCCTTTTCCTCGATTTGTCGCAAGGCCTGCTGCGGGCTCCCGTCGAGCTTGAACTCTATGATGTAGATAAAGTCGTTGGTCTTGATGACCATGTCCATGCGGCTGTCGCTGGTGGCCCTTTCCACCTCGGTGTAGAACCCCATCATCCTCATCACCAGGTAAAAGGCATTCTGGAAGTAGAGCTCGGCATCGCCCACGATGCGGTAGTCGGTGTCGGCCAGCATCGTTGCCATGCGCTGCATGAACTGCTCGGGCTGTCCGGTACGAACGTCCTGCACAAACCGGGCGATGCTGAATGTGCTCTCCCCCTGTTGCACGTGGGTATAGAAGGGCAGCAGGTAGCGCAGGAATCCTTCCTCCACCTCTTGGTTGGGGAAGCCCAGGCGGTAGAGTTCGAACTCTTCGTCATAGCTCTTGATGGTGAGATACCCGCTTTGGTAGATCACCGGGATGGGATTCTTCGACACCGAGTCGATGCTGTTGAGAAACTCGGCCGACACCTGCTCCTCGGTGAGGTTGGGCAGGGCATAGTGGTCTTGCTTGAGCAGTTCCACGAGGTAGGTGGGCGTGCCGGTCTCAAACCAGTAGCTCCCGAACTTCAGTGTGGCCATGGTGCTGAGCAGGCTGAAGGGATTATAGATGCCCATACCGTTCTCCACGAAATGGTATCCGTCGTATCGTGCCCTGAGCTTCTCGCAGGCCTCGTCGTAGGTCAAGCGGTTTTTCTCGGCCAGTCGGTGCAAGGTATCGTCGAAATAGGTATGTATCTCCTCCTCGGTCATGCCGCAGATGTCTTGGTAGCGCTCGTCCATCGAGAGGTCGAAGAGATTGTTGAGGTCGGAGAATACGCTCACCTTGCCAAACTTGGTGACACCCGTCAGGAATCCGAAGCGGATGTACCTGTCCTGTGTCTTGAGCACCGAATAGAAGGCCTTGAGCGTGGCTCGGTACTCGGCTTGTAGCTCCTCGTTGCCGATGGCCTGCAGCAACGGCTTGTCGTACTCGTCTACGAGGATGACCACACGCTGCCCCGACTGCTCGCAGGCACGTTGTATCACTCCCGCGAAGCGTAGCGACAGTGTGGCTTCCTTCACGTTCCGACCGTAACGATCTTCCCAGTAAGAAACGTTAACATCCAGTATCTGTTGCAGGCTCTCGGGGGTGTCGTATTTCTGGATGTTCAGGTCGAGGTGCAACACGGGATGTACCGTCCACTCTTTCTCGAGCTGCTCGATGGCCAGCCCTTTGAAGATCTCCCGTTGCCCGTTGAAGTAAGCCTCCAGCGTAGAGATGAGCAAACTCTTGCCGAAGCGGCGTGGGCGGCTGAGGAGATAATAGTTTCCCTCGCTGGCCAATTTGTAGACCAGTGCTGTCTTGTCGACATACACAAAGTGTTCCTTGCGTATCTTCTCGAAGTTTTGTATTCCGATGGGGTACTTCAGCTGTTCCATGATGCAACCTTGTTAGTTGAAAAGATATGCAATAGTTGTTGATTCTCAAAGCCATTGGGCGTTTTTTATCGGCCGCGTCATGTCTCCGGGGCCCTGCCTGCGTCGTGGCGGGCCACAGCCTCCAGCAGCAGTTCCACGAGCCGCGGCACGGCATAGCGGTCAAGGTCATCTTCGCTCACCCATTGGTAGTCGGCAGGCAGGGGTGGCGGGGTGTTTGTCTCCAACAAGTAGAAGTCGGCCATGATGATGCGGTGGGTGAGCACATGCTTCACCCCCTGGGCCAGAAGCCGTGCGCCGTCGGGCAGCGGGGCCTGTCCCTGCTCGTTCTCCGGTTCGATGAGCATTGGCTCCCACAGTCCCTGCCATATATCACCGGCACCGCGTTGGCGCAGAGCCGTGCTGCCATTGCAGCGCAGGTACACATAACTGAATCTACGCGTCACCACCTTTGTAGTCTTTGTCTTCACGGGCAGCGAGACCGTCAGTCCCTGCCGCAGTGCCTCACAGCTCTCTGCCAGCGGGCAGGTCATGCACAGCGGTGCCTTGGGTGTACACTGCAGGGCTCCAAAGTCCATGATGGCTTGGTTCAGTCGTCCCGCGTCCTGTCCCCTTGCCATGAGGTTAGCCATCTGCTGAAACTCCTTTTTTCCCTCTGTCGAGTTGATGGGCGTGGCAATGCCGTATACACGCGACAACACCCGGTACACGTTGCCGTCCACGGCCGCCGCCTCGATGCCGAAGGCCAGCGAGGCGATGGCCGCTGCCGTATAGTCGCCCACGCCTTTGAGCCGCCTGATGGCCTCTACGGTATCAGGAAATTGTCCCAATGCCACAATCTGCCGTGCTGCCGCATGCAGGTTGCGTGCCCTACTGTAGTAACCCAATCCTTGCCACAGTTTCAGCACCTCGTCTTCCGAGGCCGCCGCCAACTGTTCCACGTTGGGCCATCGCTCCATAAACCGTTGCCAGTAGGCCGTGCCCTGCGCTATGCGCGTCTGCTGCAAGATCACCTCGCTCAACCAGATGGCATAGGGGTCGCGCGTATACCGCCAAGGCAGGTCGCGCCCGTTGGTGTCATACCATTGCAGCAGCGTATGGGCTAAATATTGTGGGTCCATTGCGTGCTACGACTTGTGGTTGCAATGGGGACAGATGCCTCTGATGAGGTAGTTGGTAGAGTGCATGGCATAGCCCTCGGGCACCTCCACCTGCGGCACGGGCGTGTCGTAGAGACAATAGATCTCGTGGCATCGCTCGCAATAGAAATGCACGTGCTGGTCTTCATCCTCGTCCTCGTCGTTGCTGTGACACAGTTCGTACTTCACGCCTCCTTCGCCATCTTCCACGGCATGCACCAGGTGATGCTCCCTGAAGAGCATCAGCGACCTGAATATGCCACTTTTGTCGATGCTCACAATGCGTGCCTCCAAGTCGGCTATCGAGCAGGGATGTTCTGCCGCGTCGAGTGCCTTTACCACCACAATGCGGTTGCTCGTAGGTTTGATGCCATGCTGCTCAAGCAGCTTCACACCTGTTGTTTCGTCTATCATACATGCAAAAATACAAATTATTCGTCTACATTTCGGTATCAACTATTGTTTTTTGTTATCTTTGCAACAATGAGTTTGTCACGGTTGCATCATCTTTTTGTACATCCATGGCCATCGAGAGCAGTGGTGCTGTTAGTCTTTGTCTTTACGGCTTGTATGCTTGCGGCGCGTCCGCGGCTCAGCCGTCACAGCTTCATGCTCTCTCATCTCGGCACCGAGCAGGGGCTGAGTAGCGCGCGTATATATACCATTGTGGAGCATACCGACGGCTCGATGTGGATTGGTACGAAAAGCGGCGTCGACCGTTACGACGGCCATGACGTGCGCAATTACCGCTTCTCCGCCACCGAGCGCTACAGCGATGCCAGCGGACGAATCATCAAGCTGGTGAAGGGCACGCGCGGTACGCTCTATGCCTATGACAACAAGGGCACCATATTATTATATAATAAGGTTCTCGACCGCTTTCAGCCCTATCTTAATCTCGCTTCTTTGCTCGGCCAGGGAATTATTCTCAATGAGGTCTATATCGACGGCAGCGGCACCCAGTGGCTGGCGCTCAACCGTGGCGTGCTGCGTGTTGATGCCGGCGGTGGCAAGCGATGGTTTCTCCGCAACCATTTCGTTACCCACGTCTCAGGCTTCGGCCACCGGATGCTCATCGCCACCTACGGGGGCGTATGGGTGATGGAGCCCTCGTCGTTGCGATGCCGCATGGCCATCAAGGGGTTGCTCGTGCAGTCGTCTTATTACGATGCGTCCACGTCGAGGATATGGCTTGGCACCTATCATCAGGGCGTACGTATCTACGACACGCGCCTTTGGCAAGAGGTGGCACGCCCCGGTCTGGCCCGCGTGCCCCACACGCCGGTACGTGCCATCACCCCGCTCGACCGCCATACCATGCTCATTGGCATCGACGGAGCGGGCGTTTACGCATGCCATAGCAATGGGTCGGAGGCCTGGTTGCTGTTCGATGCCGACGACCAGACGGGCTCGGCGCTCCACGGCAACGGCGTGTACGACATCTGTGTAGACCGTGGAGGCAATGTGTGGGTGGGGTCTTACTCAGGCGGTGTCGACTTTGCCGTACCCGTGAACAATAATATGGAGATCATCCAGCATGAGTTTCTCAACAGCCAGTCGCTGCTCAACAACAGCGTCAACGACGTGCTTCAGACCTCCGACGGCACCTTATGGTATGCCACAGACCGTGGGGTGAGCATCTGCAATGGCAAGGACCGGCGGTGGCGACACACCCTTTCCGACAAGGTGGCGCTATCGCTCTGCGTCGACAGGAAGGGCCGGGTGCTGGTCGGAACCTACGGTGACGGCGTGTTTGCCGTGTCGTCCGAGGGCACGGCCACGCAGGCTTACTCGGTGGCCAACGGTGTCTTGCGTAACAACGACGTGTATAGTCTCTACACCGATAACGACGGTGACCTCTGGATGGGGTGCCTCGACGGCGCGCTGGTGCATGTCGGTGCCACCACGACTCACTATTATCCCATCCATCAGGTGCAGACCATCACCGGCACACCCGATGGCCGCGTGGTCGTGGGAACGAGCGATGGCTTCTACATCGTCGACAAGATACACCGCAAATACATCCATTGTTTCCGCCCGTCCGACTACCCCGGCCACGACCTCAACGCCTTTGTCGAGGCATTGCTGTTTACCAGTCGCGACCAAGTGTGGGTGGGTACCGATGGTGGAGGCATCTACCGGTACAACCTGAGAACACGCCGAGTGAGTCAGATTACCACTGCCGACGGCCTGCCCTCAAACACCGTCTACGTGCTTGAACAAGACAGCCGCGGGCGCATCCTCGCGAGCACCGACCACGGCTTGGCACTCGTCATTCCCGGACCGAAGCCCCAGGTCATCAACATCAACTTCGTGCGAGGCCTTGAGAGAGAGTATAAGCGCATGTCGGTGGCTCCTATGCTCGACGGGAGATTTGCCTTTGGCAGCAGCAGTGGCGCCGTCATCATCGACCCCCGTCACATCGACCGCCTCGACTATCATGCCACGCTGCGCATCAGAAACGTCACCCTGAACGGCCTGAACGACGACGAGGCCGACACATGGCGTGAGAAACTCTATGCCATGCTGACCCAAGGGCAGCTCGACCTGCCCCACGACCGCAGCACGTTTGTCCTTCATTTTGAGAACATCAACTACAAATACCAGCACGACATCCGCTTCCAATACCGTATAGAAGGCTTCGACCGCGACTGGAGCGGCGTGCAGAGCGACCAGAGCGCGGCCTACACCAACCTGCCTCCGGGCACCTATCGCTTCGTGCTGAGGTCTATCAGCCGCAACGACGGGCGTCTGATAGGCCAGCGCGAACTCTCCATCCATGTGGCGCAACCGTGGTGGAACAGCCTGTGGGCATGGATGCTGTACCTGCTCTTGGCCGCCGTGATGGTGTATTTCGTATGGCAGTATTTCCGCAACCGACTGCAGCGGCAATACTTTGACGAGAAGATCAACTTCTTTGTCAATACCGCCCACGACATCCGCACGCCGTTGAGCCTTATCCTCGCGCCCCTGGACGACATTGCCAAAGACCCGCTTCTCAGTGACAGCAGCCGCCGATACCTTGACATTGCCCATAGCAACGGCCGCAAATTGCTCAACATGGTGGGGCAGCTTCTCGACTTCCAGCGCTCCGACCGCGACGACACCGTGCTCATGTTGCAGGAGTTCGCGCTGGCGACTTCTTAGAGACGCAGGTTGAGAAGTTCAGGCTTCTCGCCGCCCGCAAGGGCATCGAGCTGCGCTTGTGCGACTGTCCCGCCCATCAGTCGGTGTGGCTCGATGCCGCCTTGGGCGACAAGATCTTTGACAATATCCTCTCCAACGCCGTGAAGTACACCCCCGAGGGAGGGCGTGTCACGGTAGACGCATGGACCGACGAGCGCCATGTACACATCCGTGTGACCGATACCGGCATCGGCATTCCGCGCAAGGCGCGCAAGCATATCTTCCGCAACTTCTATCGTGCCGACAATGCTGTCAACTCGCAAGAGACCGGCAGCGGCCTCGGACTGATGCTCACACGCAGGCTCATCGAACGCCATCGTGGGCGTCTCACGTTCGAGAGCACCGAGGGTGAGGGCACATCGTTTGTCATCACGCTGCGCCGCAAACGGCCGCAGGGTGTCGCCGCCGCCGCTGCGGAGACAGCCTTCCGGCCCACCTCCGATCCCTCGCTCCCGATACCCCCCGACCACACTGACATTGGGGCAGACACGGCCGATGACAAAGACACGCTGCTCTTCGTCGACGACAACGACGAGTTGCGCTATTACATCCGCTCGTCGTTCAGCGACCGTTACAACGTCGTCGACGTGGGCGGAGCCGACGAGGCGCTCGAATACCTGCGCGACGGCCTGTGCGACATTGTCGTCTCCGACGTGATGATGCCCGGCATGCAGGGCGACGAGCTGTGCCGACGCATCAAGGACGATGCACGGCTGGCATGGCTTCCGGTCATACTGCTCACCGCCAAGTCGGGGCGCGACTTTATGATCGAGGGCTTGGCGCAGGGTGCCGACGACTATATCACCAAGCCCTTCGACCCCGTCATCCTGCGTGGCAAGATCGACAGTCTGCTGCAAAACCGCCGTCGGCTCAGCAGCTACTATCTCGGCCAGTCGGTGCAGATTGTCAAGGGCGAGGCCACGCCGTTGTCCACGCCGCCATCGGCCGAGACCTCTACACCCGACCTGTCGGCCGAAGCCAATGCCGAAGACCGCGCGTTTGTGGAGCGTGCCACCCGTGTAGTGCTCGATCATCTGTCTGACAGCGACTTCGACATCGACCATCTCTGTCGTGAGATGGCCATGAGCCGCACGCTCTTCTACGGTCGCCTCAAGTCGCTCACGGCCCATGCGCCGCAAGATTTCATTCGGCTCATCCGCATAGAGCGTGCCGCAGCGCTCATCAGGCAGGGCAAGCCCGTGACCGAGGTGGCCCTGATGGTGGGATTTGTCAATGCCAAGCACTTTAGTACGGTGTTCAAGAAACATTTCGGGGTGCCGCCAAGCAAGTACTGATTTTGTCGCCGCCGTCTCTTCATGTGCCCGCCCATCCTCTGCGCGTGGGCCGGTACGAGCCCTTGGTGGTATAGCTACGGTGTGATGATTCGTTTTCGCATGTATCGTGCCAAGCTGTTTTGATGTCAAAATACGCGATACAAGCAGCCACCATGTTCACTGTTTTTGTCAAGCCCCATCCGCCCTTGCCCCCGTTGTGTTGACGGCGAGGGTTGAGCCCTCCGTATGCGTCACAATAGCCATGAGTCCTGTGTATAAAGGGGTTTTACGTTAGTATAGAAACCTTTTATGTCAGTATCGAAACCTCGTTTTTCGCCATAGCAACTAACTTTGCCACCGTAAAAACCACCTGACACCAATGAACAGAAAACCTAATTTACTCCTTGCCTTATTGTTAGGATTGTCAGCCCCGACCATGGCCCAGACCTACCAGTTGGTCTGGAGCGACGAGTTTGACAACAACACCTTGGGCACCAACTGGAACGTGGAGACCGTGTCCCAGCCCTCCAACAACGAGCTTCAGTATTACACCGCGCGTGCGTCGAACGTCGATGTGCGCGACGGGCACCTCGTGCTCACGGCGCGGCGTGAGAGCTATCAGGGCCGATGGTTCACCTCCGGGCGTGTCAATTCCAATCTCCGTGTGGCCTTCGAGCATGGCAAGATCGAGGCGCGCGTCAAGCTGCCACGCTTGGCCAACGGCCTGTGGCCCGCCTTCTGGCTCATGGGCGACAACATCCCGACGGTAGGATGGCCTGCCTGTGGAGAAATCGACATCATGGAGGCAGGCCATGCCGACGGTATCAAGAACGCCACACAGGAGCGCCTCTTGGCCGGATGTATCCACTGGGGAACGGCGCTCACCGACCATCACCAGCAATATACAGGTTCGGTGACATGGCCCACCGACATCACCGGCGACTACCATCTCTTCACCGCGGAGTGGGATGCCGACTCCATACGCTGCTATCTCGACAACGCGCCCACACCCTATTACCGGGCACGCATCGCCACCGGCACCGCTCCGGCCCCTTATTTCCACAAGCCGTTCCACATCTTGTTCAACCTTGCCGTGGGGGGCGACTATCCCAATATCTACACCCCGGGCGGCATCACGGCACTGCCCTCGGCCGGCAGTACGGCCGAAATGCGGGTCGACTACGTGCGCGTGTATCAGCGCGAGGGAAGCCATAACGTGCGCTACGTGGAAAACGACGCCCCCGACGCCTTGCCCATGCCGGCGCCTCGCCCCATCATCGACGCCTCGCGCGTGGTGTCGATCTTCAGCGATGCCTATGCCGGTAGCGGCTCGGGCGGCTTCGACACATGGGGCAGTCCGGGCGAACGACTGTCTACGGTGGTGGTCGATGGCGACCGCATGGCGCAGGTGAGCGCGTTCCAGTATGTAGGATTCAACTTCAACAGCGACTACAGTGTGCTCGACCTATCGTCGATGACCCATCTGCATGCCGACGTGTACGTCTCCGCTCCGATGACCATCGGCATGACACCGGTATCCAAAGACCCCTCGGGCGACTATACGAAAAACCGCGAGCACACCCTGCGATTCCCCCTGCAGGCCGGATGGAACAGCCTCGACGTGGCATTGGCCGACTACACCTCGGCCAATCCTGCCATCGACCTGACTCAGCTGCACCAGATGAAATGGGACGGCGGCGACAGCCGGTCGACCATCTATATCGACAATGTCTACTTCTATCGCGCCGACACAAACGGCGTGCGGACGCTATCGGCAGAGCACACCCGCCCTCAGCCATGCTACACCTTGGCCGGACAGCGCATAGCCGACGTGTCTTCGGTAAAAGGCATTTATATCAGTAATGGAAAGAAATTTGTTAAATAACAACCTAAAAACCCGTATGAAAAATAGGAATTTCAAGATTGTGGGCCTGCTCTGTGCCGGTACTTTGGCATGCACAACAGGCATCCAACCCGCGTCGGCTGGCGTATCTACACCCAAGGTAGACCAGCAGGCACGGCAGGTATCGGGCGTTGTGACCGACGGCACAGCACCCATCATTGGCGCCAGCGTGGCGGTCAAAGGCAAAGGCACGGGCACGGTGACCGACATAGACGGTCGCTTTGCGCTCGATGTGGCACCGGGAACAGAGTTAGTCATCAGTTATATCGGCTTCCAAACGCAGACCGTCAAGGCAGGCCCCAACCTGAAGGTGGTGTTGTCTGAAGACAACAAGAATCTTGACGAGGTTGTGGTCACGGCCTTGGGCATCAAGCGTGAGCGCAAGGCCTTGGGCTACGGCGTGGGCGAAGTGAAGGGCGAAGAGCTGACCAAGGCCAAGGAAACCAATGTCATCAACTCGCTGGCCGGCAAGATTCCCGGTCTGGTGGTCAGCCAGACGGCGGGTGGCGCGTCGGGGTCCACACGTGTCATCCTGCGTGGAAGCACCGAGATGACCGGCAACAACCAGCCGCTCTATGTGGTCGACGGCGTGCCCTTGGACAACACCAACTACGGCAGCGCGGGCACCTCGGGAGGCTTCGACCTCGGCGACGGCATCTCCAGCATCAACCCCGACGACATCGAGTCGATGTCGGTGCTCAAGGGTCCGGCCGCGTCGGCACTCTATGGAAGCCGCGCGTCGCACGGTGTGATACTCATCACCACCAAGAAAGCCAATAAGAATAAGGTGAGCGTGGAGTACAACGGCACGTTCACCATCGACACGCAGCTGGCCAAATGGAACAACATACAGCAGACATACGGTATGGGAAGCAACGGCACATATAGCATCGATGCCGTGTCGAACACCAATAAGAGCTGGGGACCGAAGGCCGACGGCACCAACCAACTGAACTAATTCGACGGTGTGAGCCGCCCCTATCAGATCATTCCCGACAACACTTCGGGATTCTTCCGCACCGGCTTGACGGCCAGCAACACCGCCGTGGTGGGGCTGAACAGCGGCAAGACGGGCGTGCGCCTCACCTATACCGATATGCGCAACAAGGACATCGTGCCCAAAACCCACATGAGCAGAAACATCTTCAACATGCGACTCAACACGTCGGTGAGCAAGGTAGACTTCGACCTCAGCGCCAACTACACCCGTGAGGACGTGAAGAACAGGCCGGCACTGGGCGACAGCAAGTCGAACATCGGCAAGAACCTCATGACGCTGGCCACCACCTACGACCAGGATTGGCTGCGCACCTATCAGGACGCCAACGGCAATTACGCCAACTGGAACGGCATGGACCCCTACAACGTAAATCCTTATTGGGACATTTACAAGAACTATAACACTTCGGGCAAAGACCAGTTCCGCTTCACGGGAAAGGTGATCTGGAACATCAGCAAGCACCTGAAGCTGCAGGGAACGGCCGGAACAGATATCAACAACTTCTGGTTTGAAGACTACAAAGCACCCACCACGCCTGGCTTTGAGGCCGGGCGACTGCAGCACAGCAAGTTCCGCAACCGCATGTACAATGCCGAGGTGATGGCCCTTTACAGCAATTCGTGGGGCGATTTCGACTTCAACGGCACCCTTGGCGGCAATATCTTCAAGGTAGACAACAAGACCACCGTCACCACGGCACAGGATATGGTCGACCGCGAGAACATCGCCATGCAGAGCTTCAACGAGATGAATGAGGAGCCGGCAAGCTATCGCAAGCAGATCAATTCGGTCTATGGCTCGGCCAATGTCGGCTGGCGCCATCTGCTCTACGGAGACGTGACGCTGCGCGGCGACCAAAGTTCCACCTTGCCCGTGAGCAACAACATTTACGTTTACCCGTCGTTCTCGGGTAGCTTCGTGTTCTCCGAACTGCTCAAACTCGGCCGCGAGCTGCCCTACGGCAAGCTGCGCATGTCGTGGGCACAGGTAGGTAGCGACACCGACCCTTATCAGCTTGGACTGGTCTACAAGGAGTCAACCTTCACCTATCCCGGTTACACCATCGGATATATCAACAATTCCACCATCCCCAACAAGTCGCTCAAGCCCACCAAGACCAACTCGTTTGAGATTGGTTTGGAGACCAAGTTCCTGAATAACAGGATGGGACTGGACGTGACCTACTACATGCAGAAGAGCAAAAACCAAATCATGGGCATGGCTTCCTCGTGGGCCACAGGATACACCTATCGACTCATCAATGCCGGAGAGATAGACAACAATGGTATAGAGATCGCCCTCAACACACGGCCGATACAGACCAAAGACTTCTCTTGGGACGTCAACCTGAATTTCTCGAAAAACAGCAACCAGGTCAAGAAGTTGGTCGACGGCATGGATATGTTCGAGCTCGAGCGCGCCTCTTGGCTCGACGTGCAGGTGGCTGCCAAGGTTGGCGAGAACTTCGGTTCTATCATCGGACCCGATTTTGAGCGCAATGCCGAAGGCCAGATCCTGATCGACCCGGCCACCGGACTGCCCAAGTACGACAAGACCAACCATGTGTTGGGCAATGCCTCGTGGGACTGGACGGGCGGCTTGACCACCACGCTGACCTATCGCAACCTCACGTTGTCGGCCATTTTTGACGCCAAGGTCGGCGCCGACCTCTACAGCATGTCGGCCCGTGCGGCCTATGAGTCGGGCAAGGCCGTGGAGACGTTGGAGGGCAGAGACGCCTGGTATGCCTCCGAGGAGGCGCGCATGGCAGCCGGAATCGCCAAGGGCTCGGCCAGCTGGAAACCCACGGGAGGCTTCGTGGCACCCGGCGTGATAGACAATGGAGACGGCACCTATCGGCCAAACGACATCATCATCAACCCCGAAGACTACTGGATGAGCGTGTCGCGCAACGCGCCGGCCATGTTTATCTACGACAACTCATACGTGAAGTGTCGTGAGATCACCCTGTCGTACACCGTGCCGCAGCGATGGTTGAAGCGCGTGGTGAAGGCCATGACGGTGTCTATGGTGGCACGTAACCCATTCATCGTGTGGAAGAATATCCCGAATATCGACCCCGACTCCAACTACAACAACACCACGGGTATGGGTCTTGAGTATGGCTCGCTGCCCTCGCGCAAGAGCTATGGAGTCAATGTCAACATCAAGTTCTAACCTTCTACCCCATTCTAAACAAGGAAATCATCTTATGAAAAAGTACCAATTATATATAGCCGGACTCATGGTGGCCGCCTCTTCACTGCTGGGGGCCTGCAGCGATGACTATATGTCTGACCTCAATACCGACCCCACCAAGGCGTCGACCATCGATCCCAACGCGCAGCTCACCACCGCCGAGCTGCAGACCTACGGCGACTTGGGCATGGTAGAGATATACCGTAACTACTTCTACGCCTTCACGCAGCAGCTCATGGGCTGTTGGAACACCACCAACTATGGCGGTCGCCACACCATCGACAACAACGAGATGAGCCGCATCTGGACCTCATTCTACCCCAATGCCATCAAGAACGTGACCGACGCCAAGGACCGGACGGACGGCGACGAGACACAGGTCAACATCAATGCCGCCCTGCGGGTGTATCGCGTTTACCTCATGTCGATCATCACCGACACTTATGGCGACGTGCCTTATCATGATGCCGGCGAGGGTTTCAATAAGGGTGTCACCAACCCGCGCTTCGATACCCAGCAGGAAATTTACAGCGATTTCTTCGTGCAATTAGACTCGGCAGTAAACCAATTCAACGCCTCGGCCGACAAGATCACCGGCGACGTGATGTTTGGTGGCGACGTGAGCAAGTGGAAGAAGCTCGCCAACTCACTGCGGCTGCGCTATGCCATGAGAATCAGCGACGTCGACTCCGACAAGGCCCGGCAAGAGTTTGAGAAGGCGCTCCAGGCCGATGGCGGCGTGATGAGCGATGCCTCCGACAATGCCCTGATCAAGTACATGCCCATCGCGTTCAGCTTTGGCGCCGAGAGTTACAGCGACTATCGCGGCAACGCGCTGTCGAAACTGCTCTTTGGCAACGACCCTTCAAACAATCCGAGCTACATCTGCTCTACGTTTTTCAACCGGATGAGAGACACCCAGGACCCTCGTACCTTCATTATGACACGTTGCTATTACGACGGATTGATGAGTGCCACGAGCCCCGACAACCGTGTAGACCTCACCGAGGAGATGCTCTCCAAGAACATCGCCTTCGCTCCGCGCGACCCCGGAGCGTTCTCATGGGAGCCGTGGCCTACGGGATATACCAGCGACATTCTCACGGAGATGGCCAAGACCAACACTGCCGTGTCGGCCACCGTGGCCCGGGAGGTGGAGCCTAAGCTCGCCAACAACTTCATCCAGGGCGACAACCCCGGGGTGGTGATGACCTCGGCAGAGGTAAAACTGCTGATGGCCGAGGCCAAGCTGAAAGGATGGGACGTCAGCGGAACAATGGCCGACCTCTACCGTGCAGGTGTTAGAGAGGCCATGAATCTGCTCAGCGACAGCTATGGTTGCGCCCAAGTGTCAGACGAGGCACTCAATGAATATATTGCCGAAAACGGGCTGGGACATACCAGCGAGCAAGCCAAGGAAGCCATCAACATGCAGGCTTGGATACTCCACTTTACCAATCCGGCAGAGTGTTGGGCCAATGTGCGGCGGTCGGGCTACCCACGTCTGAAGTCGCCGGCCGACTATGGCTTTGCCCAATTTGTCACGGGCGGCACCGAGATTCCCGTTCGTCTCTGCTATCCGGTGTTGGAATCATCGTACAACAAATCCGGCTACGACGAGGCATTGCAGCGTATGGGCGGTAAGGACGACTGGCACACACGTGTGTGGTGGGACGTGAAATAAGTCTGTGGCGCGCATGAAAACGATAGTAAACCTCAAAGAAACAACAATGATGATGAAAAATAAATATTATATGCTGCTGGCCCTCGGCATGATGTCGTTCGGTCTTTTGTCGCTGACGAGTTGTAGCGAAGACGAGGCTTTTTCCACTGCCACGGCCGACGACTCTCCCCGTATCCTCGACCCCATCTTTCCCGACCGGGTCAACGGCGAGCTGCCCGTGGTGGCCAATATCAACCGCACCGACACCTTCTCGATGACCGTTACGGTCACTCCTGCCGACTACACCACCGTGACTTGGTATATCGACGGGCAGGAGATGGCCACCGGCACCGAGTTCAAACAGCTGTTGCCTGCCGGCACTTACCCCATGAAGGTGGTGGCCTCCACGGCAGCGGGAAAGTCTACTTACCGTGAGGCCTTGGTCAAAGTCAATGCCATTGATGGCGACCCATGGTCGTCGGCCGTGGCTTTCGAGCGCATCATCGCGCCCGGCACGACGGCCGTGCTCTATGGCTCAAACCTCGACAAGGTGACGGGCATTGCCCTCGGCGACCACCAGATAACGGCTGTACACTACGACGCGGCGACCAACAGCCTGACCTATGAGGTGCCTGCCGACATTGTGGCGGGCGACTATAGGGTGACACTGACCGACGCGCAAGGGCAAAGCTACGGTGCCGACCAGGTGAAAGTGACCGGCGACGCGCTCGTCACGGTCGGGGCCTCGCGCGCCAATGCAAATGCCGAGTGGGTCATCAGCGGCATCAACCTCGACCGCGTGGCGTCGTTGACCATCGGCGGACAGACCGTCACCTCCTTCGTTCGGCAGTCTGCCACCGAGCTGGCCTTCATCTGTCCGGCACTCACCGACGGCAACTACACGCTCACCGGAAAGACCACCGACGGCACCGAGGTGCTGTTCTATGTCGATGGCGGCACCGTCAGCGAGCAGACGGTGGCCATCACGTCGGAGACGACACTCTGGGAGGGTCATCACTATGTGTCGTGGGACCTGCCCGACGGCAATGCCAACAAGGCTTTCAACCTTATCGGCAAAGACCGTTTCGCTACCCTTTCGGCCGGGGCTACCCTGCGGGTGTACTACACGCTCAAGCCCGATGACACCTACCATCAGATGCAACTCACGACCGGCTGGTGGAGTCTGCTGCCCGGCACAAGCAAGATGGACCTCGGCTCCGACGGTGTCTTCGAGCTGGTTCTCACCCAGTCTATGCTCGACCTGATACAGTCGCAGGACGGATTCCTGTGCGTGGGCCACGGCTATTACGTAGACCGCGTCAGCGTCCAGTAACGCCTTGGGGCGGTCGGCGACCGTCCCAAGCACACGCTTCACACCTTTCACACGCATATCAACAACAGAACAATCACTATGCAATCAATCTTCAAAAAGGCGGCGGGCCTCGCGCTCTTCTCCTTGGTATCGACAGCAGTACACGCCGGAGAGCCGGTCATTCCACGCGACGCGAAAATAGAATCGCAGGTGGAGAAAACCCTCTCGCGCCTCACCTTGGAACAAAAAGTGGGACAGATGGTGGAGTTGGTGGTCGACCTCTTTGGCGGCAACGATGCCAACGGCGTATTCCATATCGATGAGAAGAAGGCCGACTCTCTCTTCTCACGCTACAAGATAGGCTCTATACTCAACGCCCCCAACACCGTGGCACCTACGGCCGCACAGTGGGAGCAATACATCGCCATCATCCAGAAACTGTCGCTGAAGCGCATCGGCATTCCCTGCATCTACGGCCTCGACCAGAACCACGGGTCGACCTATACGCAGGGCGGCACGCTCTTCCCGCAAAACATCAACATCGCCGCGACGTTCAACCGCGACATCGCGCGCCGTTCGGCCGAGGCCACGGCCTACGAGACCCGCGCCGTGAGTGTGCCCTGGACCTACAGTCCGACGATAGACCTCGGCCGCGACGCACGGTGGCCACGCATCTATGAGAACTTTGGCGAAGACGCTTACCTCAATGCCGAAATGGGCAGCGCGATGGTGAGGGGATTTCAGGGCGACGACCCCAACCGCATAGACCGCTTCCACATCGCCACCTCGCTCAAGCACTACATGGGCTATGGTGTGCCTTGGACGGGCAAAGACCGCACCCCCGCCGTGGTGGCGCCAGCCGACTTGCGTGGCAAGCACTTTGAGCCCTTCCTCGCCGGACTGCGCAGCGGGGCGCTGTCGGTGATGGTCAACTCGGCCTCTGTCAACGGCATGCCGGTGCATGCCAACCATGAGCTGCTCACCCGATGGCTCAAGGAGGAGACCGGATGGGACGGCGTGCTGGTCACCGACTGGGCCGATGTCAACAATCTCTGGCAGCGTGAGTTGGTTGCCAAAGACAAGAAAGACGCGCTTTGCATCGCCATCAATGCCGGCATCGACATGGTGATGGAACCCTACAACCCCGATGCCTGCGACCTCTTGCGGCAGCTGGCCGAGGAGGGGAGGATACCGATGAGCCGCATCGACGACGCCGTGCGCCGCATATTGCGCATGAAATATCGACTCGGACTGTTCGACAGTCCTACGCAGAAACTCAAGGACTATCCCAAGTTCGGCGGCGAGGAGTTTGCCCGCTTGGCCTTGGAGGGTGCCGCCGAGAGCATGGTGCTGCTCAAGAACGACGCCAACCTGCTGCCCCTCGCACCCGGCAAGCGCATTCTCCTCACCGGTCCCAACGCCAATCAGATGCGCTGTCTCAACGGCGGATGGAGCTATACGTGGCAGGGACACCTCGCCGACCGCTTTGCCTCGTCGTACAACACCATCTATGAGGCCCTTTGCAACCGCTATGGCAAAGACAACGTGGTGCTGGCCCAAGGCGTCACCTACAACGAGGGCGGAAAGTATTGGGAGGAGAACACACCCGACATCGCCGCGGCGGTGCGTGCCGCCCAAGAGGTCGACGTCATCGTGGCATGCATTGGCGAGAACTCTTACACCGAGACGCCCGGCAACCTCACCGACCTCACGCTGTCTGAAAACCAGCGTCTCTTGGTCAAGGCGTTGGCACAGACGGGCAAGCCCCTCGTGCTGATTCTCAACGAGGGCCGTCCCCGTCTCATCGCCGACCTCGTGCCGTTGGCCAAGGCCGTGGTACACATCTTCCTCCCGGGCAACTATGGTGGCGACGCCCTTGCCGCCCTGATGGCCGGCGACCGCAACTTCTCAGGACGTATGCCCTACACCTATCCCAGCGAAATCAACTCGCTCACCAACTACGATTTCAAGAAGAGCGAGGAGGTGGGCACGATGGAAGGGGCCTACGACTACAACGCCAAGATTACCCAGCAGTGGGGCTTCGGCACCGGACTGAGCTACACCACCTTTGCCTACAGCAACCTCCGCGTAGACAAACCGCGATTCACCCATGCCGACCGCCTCACCGTGAGCGTCGACGTGACCAATACCGGAAGCGTGGCCGGCAAGGAGAGCGTGCTGCTCTACAGCAGCGATGTGATAGCCACCATGACCCCCGACGGGCGCCGTCTCAGGGCCTTCGACAAGGTGTCGCTCGCACCGGGAGAGACCAAGACCGTCTCCATGAGCCTTCCGGCCAGCGACCTGGCCTTTGTGGGCTACGATGGGAAATGGGTCATCGAGGAGGGCGACTTCAGGCTCATGGTGGGCGACAAGGCGCTCGACATCAGTTGCACCGACACTTATCGGTGGGACACGCCCAACAGATAAACTGCTGACAACTGCGTCGATACGCCATATTTATCCTTACATCTCGGCAATGCGTGTGCATCGCCGGGATGTTTTTTTTGTGCGATTAGAGGCTTTTTTCACGATTAATCTCTATCTTTGCAACCGTCCGCATGCCACTGTTTTTCCATGGTATTGACGGTCTTTGTCTAATCATTCCTAAAATTCTATTCAATGAAAATAAACCAACCCTCGTTTGAAATCTGGCTTCAGGAGCCGGGAATCGAAGGCGTCTATAGGCAGGTGGAACGGGCCGGACGCGTGTGCTACAAGAGTGAAGACCATCGTACGCTTGACTCCGCGCAACCCTTTACCGAGCGGATGATCAAGAGTGACCATACGGCTATGCTCGAACATGCCACCGTGTATCTCACCTTTACCGCCGAGGCGCCCGCCGAGGCCTGGCAGAAATATGCCACCAACCGTTTTTCGCGGGTAAACGTGTCAGGCGACATACACTATGTCACCACCAATCTGCGTGTGCTGGCACAGAACAAATGGATGGACGACCTCCAGAAGATGACCGAGCCTACTTCGCAGCATGAGCCGCGCGTCACCGTACACTTTACCACGCAGATTGGCACCACGCGTGAGTTTAACCGCCATCGCGCCAACTCGATGGCCGAGCAGAGCACGCGCTACTGCAACTACGGCAAGGCCAAATTTGGCAGCGAGATAGTGGTCAACCTGCCGGTATGGGTGGCGCAGCGTGCCGCCGAACAAGGCGATGACGCCCTGGGCTACACCGCCGACCAGCTGCCCGAGCTCTTTGCCAAGGTGATGGACGGCACGGCCACCGACCTTGAGAACTGGGCCTTTGCCAACCTTGCCGCCGAGCGCGCCTATCTCAACCTCACCACGGCGGGACGTAAGCCGCAGGAGGCACGTGCCGTGCTGCCCCTCGATACCAATACCGAACTGGTACACACGGCCTTTGTGAGCGACTGGCAACACTTCTTCGACTTGCGTGCCAAGGGCGCCACCGGCGCTCCGCATCCCGACGCCAAGGTGCTCGCGCAGCCGCTGATGGAAGAGTTCGCACGGTTGGGATTGCTGCCCAATAGCTGATTTCTGGCACGGCCTAAGTGTCGTGGCGGCATTGCGCCGTGGCACTTGGGCCGTGCCCTGCACACCGTTTTTAGAAGCCGATAAAAGTATCGACGCGCAATGCCGCTACCCGAAACACAGAATGATTCTGTATAGAATCAAGGGATAGTTCTATATGAAACCATCGGATGGTTCTATATGAAATCATCGGATGGTTTTATATTGAATCATTGCGCGTAACGCCTGTTTTTATTTGATAAGTAGAGCCGAATGGACCCACGCCTGCATCCTTTAGAAGGGGTGACAGAACTGCCGAAGCAGTTCAACAACCCCTTTAACTACGAGCCCGACACCCTTTCGCTGAGGGCGATGGGTGAGGTGATGGCCTACCTGGAAAACCATCCCGGCCAAGTGTTTGCCGCTGAGAGGGTGACGGTGCCGTTTGCGGAGGAGATTGCCAAGGGCAAGATGTTTGGTGTCTTGGTGGTGGAATTGCCCGAGCCGCAAAGGGGGCACTATGCTTACTTGGCGGGCTACAGCGGTCAGGTATGCGGTCGCAGCGACTGGCCGGCGTTTGTTCCGGCAGTGTTCGACTACCTGCAACCTGATGGTTATTTCAAGCAGCACGAGGCCGATATCGTGGCCATGGGGCGCGACATCGACCGATGGCAACGTGAGCCTGTGCCGGAGACGCTGGGTGAGGCCGCGCCCCGTCCGGCATTTGTCAAGGGGCGGCGCGACGGAGAGACGGAGGAAGAATACATCAGGCGGAGGCAGTTTGAAAACGCCGAACTGCATCGGTGGAAGGTGGCAGAGCGCGGGCGCAAGGCCGAAGCGGAGGCCGCCCAACGACAAAAAGCTGACAAGTTGCTTGCGCTGAAGACGTTGCGACGACAAAAGAGTGACGACCTGCAGCAGTGGCTCTTTCGTCATTTTGTGATGCGCAATGGCCTGGGAGCGTCGCGCGACCTGGTAGACATCTTCGCGCCGGTGGGTGGCGCGCCGGGCGGCAGCGGAGAGTGTTGCGAGCCTAAGTTGCTGCAGTATGCGCTGAGCCACGGTTTGTGGTTAGTGAGCATGGCGATGTTTTGGTGGGGCGAGAGTCCCGAGGGTGAGGTGCGCCACCACAAGCAGTGCTATCCGGCGTGCAACAGCAAGTGTCGCCCCATACTGCGGTGGATGCTGAAGGGGGTGGACGTGATGCCCGACCCATTGGAGGAGGCGACGAGCCATGAGTGTGAGACGGTGTACGAAGACGATGTGTTGTGTGTGGTCAACAAGCCAAGCGGTATGCTTGCCGTGCCTGGAAAAAGCGGCAGGGAGAGTGTGTTGAGCGTGATGCGTGAGCGCTATGCTGAGAGCGACAGCCCGTTGGTGGTGCATCGGTTGGATATGGACACCAGTGGGCTGATGGTGATCGCGAAGACCATGTCGGCTTATCGCCATCTGCAACGGCAGTTTGCGCGGCACGAGATACGCAAGCGCTATGTGGCGCTGTTGAGCCACGACCTCGACCAAACGGGCGGTACCATTTGTTTGCCGCTACGTCCTGACCTGTCTGACCGGCCGCGGCAGGTAGTGGATGAGGTGTATGGCCGATATGCCGAGACGCGCTATGAGCGCATCGGCCGGTGCCGGGTGGCTCTGTATCCGCTTACCGGGCGCACGCACCAGTTGCGGGTACACTGTGCCCATCGTGCGGGGCTCAACAATCCCATCAGTGGCGACGCGCTCTACGGGCAGCGGTCCGACCGGCTGTATCTACACGCCGAGGAGATAACGTTCAGGCATCCGGTGACGGGAGAATGGGTCTCTTTCAAGGCCGAGGCGGCATTCTGATTCTGCATGGGGACAGGCACCGTCGGCCGGCACCCACCTCTGACTTTCACCTTATACCAGCATCATGACCAGCATCTGGGCAATGAGCACCCGCAGGAACATGCCGATGGGGTAGACCGTGGCGTAGGATATGCTGGCGGTGTCGCCCGGCGTGGTGTCGTTGGCGTAGCCAAGGGCCATGGGGTTGGCCATGCTGCCGCAGAGAATGCCGCAGATGGTGCCGTAGTCGTACTTGTGCGTGCGAAGGGCTAAGAGCCCCACTATCAGCACGGGAACGATGGTGATGAGAAAACCGATGCCCACCCAGGCGATGCCCTCGGGGCGCACCACGGTGGTGAAGAAGTCTTTACCCGCGTCAAGACCAAGGCAGGCCAAGTAAAGTGAGATGCCGAGCTTGCGCAGCATGAGGCTGGCCGAGCGGGTGGTGTAGGAGATGAAGTGCATGCGCGGACCTAAGGCACCCACGATGATACCCATGATGATGGGGCCTCCGGCAATGCCTAAGCGCATGGGCGTACTCATGCCCGGGAACATGATGGGGATGGAGCCCACGGCCAGACCGAGGATGATGCCCAAGAAGATGCTGCCGATGTTGGGCTCTTCAAGGGTCTTTACGGAGTTGCCAAAGAAATGCTCGGCATTGTCCACATCCTCGCGCTTGCCCACGATGGTGACGCGGTCGCCATATTGCAGGCGCAGGTTGTTGCTGGCTAAGAGCTTGATGTCGCCACGTATCACACGGCTCACGTTCACGCCGCACACCTGCCGCATGTGCAATTCGCCGAGGCGTTTGCCGTTGAGGCCGCGGCGCGTCACCACGCAGATGCGGCTCTCTAAGTTGGCGTCGATGGCATTCCAGTCTATCTGTTCGTGGTTCCAGTCTTTTTTCTCTTGCTGGCCAAAGAGCAGCACGAGCGCCTCCTCGTCTTCCACGGTGGTGACGATCAGCAGCGAATCGTTGACTTCGATGACGGTCTCGGCACGGGGTACGATGACCTCATTGTTGCGCCAGATGCGTGAGACGATGAAGTGGAGGTGGGTCATCTGGGCGATTTGGAGGATGGTCTTGCCGGAGATGGCGGGGTTGACCACCGTGACCTGTGCTATATAGGTGTGGTCTTCCTCGCCTAAGGAGTGGGGCTGGAGGTCGGCCGACTTGACGAAGAACTTGCGGATGAGCACCATGACGATGATGACGCCCACCACGCCTAAGGGGTAGGCTACGGCGGTGGCGAGGGCCACGCTGCCCCTGTTGATGCCCTGATGATGTAGGGCTTGGGTGGCGGCACCAAGGGCGGGGGTGTTGGTGGTGGCACCGCAGAGCAGGCCCACCATGTCGGGGATAGACACGCCGGTGAGGGGTACAAGCACCAAGGCCAACGCGGTGCCTAAGATGATAACGGCCAAACTCCATAGGTTGAGCGACATGCCCTCGTGGCGCATGGAGCCGAAGAAGTTGGGACCGACGTGCAGTCCTAAGCAATAGACAAACATGGAGAGGCCGAAGGTCTCGATGTAGTCGAGCGTCTGAGCGTCGATGGACAGCCCGAAGTGTCCGAAGATGATGCCGGAGAAGAATACAAAGGCGATGCCGAGCGAGATGCCCATGACTTTGATGCGCCCTAAGCCAAGACCGGCGGCGGTAACCAAGGAAATGACAACGACAGCCTGAATGGCGGAATGATTGATGAAAAGGGAGTTAATCCAATCCATGACGACGGTAGAAAAAAGGTGGACTGTAGATGCTCAATAATTGTTAGACGCCACCCCTAAAGCAGGTGGAGGTAGCGCTCCAAGAGGATGCCGCGGTTTTTGTCGGCGTTGTCTTTGTTGAGGTCGATGAGCTGTGATACGGCGTCCATGGCCTTGCGGGTAGACTGCTGAAGGGGCTCGTCATCGAGCAGATGGCCGATGAGCACGGCGGAGAAGATGTCGCCAGTGCCAGGAAAGTGAACGGGAATCTCGGTGTAGGGCAACTGAAAGTATTCGCCCGTGACGTGGTTGAAGCCCACTACACAGTGCTGACCATCGACGGGGATGGAAGTGATGAGCACCGATTTGGCACCTGTGGCATGAAGTTGGTCGAGCAGCGACTGGGCTTCGGCCATGGTGACGCCCTCCGCATGATAGGGAGAGCCGGTGAGATAGCAGGCTTCGGTGTGGTTGGGGAAAATGAGGTCGGCCACGGATACCATCTCAAGCATGCTCTTGATGGTAGCAGGCGATACGCCGTTGTAGAGCTTGCCCTCGTCGCCCATGATGGGATCGACAAAGATAGTCGTTCCGGCGGCAGCCTGTTCTCGGCAAAAGGTCGACACAATATCGGCTTGGCGCTCAGAGGTAATGAATCCTGTGGCAATGGCATTGAAACAGACTCCCAGATCTTTCCATACCGGAAACACACCGGTGATATAGTCGGTGGTGTCTAAAATGTTGAATTTCCCGTAGTCGAGCGTGTTGGACACCAAGGCCGTGGGAAGGTTGCAAGTGAGATGACCCAAGTACGAAAGAATTGGTAGCATGGCGGCTGTGGCAACCTTGCCATAGCCACACATGTCGTTGATCAGGAGAATTTGTTTTTTACTCATGTCATTGTTAATCGGCTGCAAAGTTAGTAAAAAGAATAAAGGTGGGGAAGCAAAAGGAAAAAAAACGTTGGAGTAATGAAAAATAACGGAAAAAAGATAAGAAAGCTGAGGGCGTATCGTTTATTAGTTGTAAATTCGTTGCTAACAACCAAATATCATTTTTTCGACATGACAAGCGACAACAACTATTGCCTGATATTGGCCGGTGGGGTCGGGCGTCGACTATGGCCTTGCAGCCGCAGCAACTTCCCCAAACAGTTTATTGATTTCTTCGGTGCCGGGCGCACACAGTTGCAACAAACGTATGACCGTATGGCCAAGATTATTCCTCACGAGCACATCTACATCAATACGCATATAGACTACATGGATGTGGTGAGGCAGCAGTTGCCCGAAGTGCCATACGACCACATCTTGGCTGAGCCGGTCAACCGCAACACGGCCCCCAGCGTGGCATGGGCGTGCTACCGCCTGCACCGCGAAAATGCTGATGCAAATATCATCGTAGTGCCCTCTGACCAGGTCGTCATGCGCGAGGAGACGTTTGGGGAGAATGTGCTGCAGGGACTTGAGTTCGTGGCAAGGCATCACAGTTTCCTTGCCTTGGGGGTGAAGCCCACGCGTCCGGAGCCTGGCTATGGTTATATCCAGGTGTCAGAACCTGTCGACGACCATGTGTATAAGGTAAAGACGTTTACGGAAAAACCCGACCGGGAGTTTGCCCAAATGTTTGTGGAAAGTGGGGAATTCTATTGGAATACGGGTATATTCCTGGCTAACGTGACGTTGTTGAACAACTATTTTGAGCGCCTGCTGCCTTTGTTGATGGGTGGTTTGGGCCGTCTTGCAAGTACGTCGACGGTGGCCGATGAGGAGGCTGTCGTTATGGAAGCCTTCCCATTGTGTCCCCATTTGTCCATCGAAGCGGGCATTCTTGATAAATATGAGGACGTCAGTGTGATGAAATGCGACTTCGGATGGGCCGACATTGGTACCTGGCATAGCATCTTTGAGGCGCTGCCCAAGACCGATGACGACAATGTAGTGATCGATTCTGACGTGATGATAGAGGATAGCCACCAGAATATTATCAAGCTTCCCAAGGGGAAACTTGGGGTCATCAATGGCTTGGAAGGGTTTATTGTGGCAGAGAAAGACAATGTGTTACTGATCTGCAAGAAGGAAGATTCGTCGGCCCTCATCCGTAAATACGTGAATGAAGTGCAGCTCAAGAAGGGCGAGGATTACGTGTAATGACTATCGGAGTGCATCGCTATGCCGGCCTTGCGCTATGATATACTTCTGCTTTGGTAATGATAGAGGGGCGGATTCTCTATCTCCCCAATACGGTCTCTGCCCTCGTTCTCATCCGTAAACACCCTGTTTCTCATCCGTAAACACCCTGTTTCTCACCCGTAAACACCCTGTTTGTTAATAACAAACACCCTGTATGCTAATCGTAAACAACTGATTTACTGAATGGCATCACCCCTCTTTCGCAATGGATAATAAACATAAAAGGCTCGCCGTGGCGAGCCTTTTGTGTGGTTATGCAAGTTGTTGAAAAGCCGCGTATATCTTGTCAGCGGTCTCTTTCATCTCCTCGTCACTGAGTTTGATGTGCTTCTTGAAATCGACATCGGCCTCCGTGTTGATGGGGATGAGGTGAATGTGGGCATGGTTGACCTCTAATCCGAGTACCACCTGCGCTACCTTCTTGCATGGAAAGGCCGTGCGAATGGCGTGAGCCACCTTCTTGGCAAATACTTCAAAGGCGGCTATCGACTCGTCGTCCATGTCGAAAATATAGTCTGTCTCTTCGCGCGGAATGACCAGGGTGTGGGCCCTCACGACGGGATTGATATCGAGGAAAGCGTAGAAACGGTCGTCCTCTGCACACTTGTAGCTGGGTATTTCACCCGCGGCGATTTTACTGAAAATAGTCGACATAGTGGTAAATATTAAGCGATGCTGATGTTTTCGATGCGCAGACGCAGCGTGCCACGGGGCACCTGGATCTCTACCACGTCGCCCACCTTCTTGTTCAGAAGACCTTGAGCAATGGGAGTATGGATGGAAATCTTCCCCTCCTTGATGTTGGCCTCGGTCTCACTCACAATGGTATAGGTCAGCTTGGCATTGGTGCCGAGGTTGGTGAGTTCTACCTTGCTCATGATCTGAACCTCGTCTGATGACAGACGGCTGGGGTCAACGATCTTTGCCTGGGCAATGGTCATCTTCATTTCGTTAATCTTGTTCTCCAAGTGGGCCTGCGCCTCCTTGGCTGTGTCGTACTCTGAGTTTTCACTCAAGTCGCCCTTGTCGGCTGCCTCTGCTATTGCCGCAGATGCCTTGGGGCGTTCTACCGCCTCCAAATGATGGAGTTGAGCCACGAGCTTGTCGTAGCCCTCCTGTGACATGTAAGCCATAAAACTATCTCTTTAATGTTTATTCATGCTAAACGTATATTTTAGAAAACAAGATTCCGACACCCATACGAATGTCGGAATCTTGTTTTCTAAAATAGTCGTTTGTTCTTTGTTTGCAAAGATAGTCATTTATTTGATATATCCAAAGCTTTTTGGCGATTATTTCGTTTTTCGCTTGATTTACGTCAATAAAACGGTTTTGAAACATATTTTGCAATTCTTTTATGGTGTAAGATTGTGGAAGAAGAACTACTTTTGCAGCAGTGTTTTTCATAGTATTAGATTTAAGGTTAACAAAGGTTGGGGACTCAGCGGAGCCCCTTTTTTTGTATCTGTACTTTGTTGGGGCGTTGCTCGCTTGGTGAGGTCGCGTCTCTCTGCGGTGTAAAAACAAAAAAGGCAGCCGTCGCAATGACAGCATGCCTTCTCAATATCTTTTATTATGAGGCTCCGCCCATGGGCGAAGCTTGATGGATCAGAGCGCGAACTTGTAGCCAAGTGTAATCTGGAATACGCTGTTCTTGGTGTCTTCACCGTCGATGACCTTGGTAAGGCCCCAGTTGTAGCGTGCGTCGAGCACCACGTTCTTGTATTCGTATGACAGTCCTACGGGGATGGTGAAGTCGAATTTATTCAGAGTAACGTCTGTTCCAGCGGCTTTCATTGCTTCTTCAAAGCCCACTTCGCCACTGGCGCTACCGCTTGCTACCTTAAGCTTGTCGCTGACCATGAATCCCGGTTGAATACCCAACTTCACGGCGAAACCCTTGGCTACATATACGTTAGCAAGGATGGGAATGTTGATGTAGTCGAACTTGGCAGTAGCGCTGACGCCGTCAGTAGTCTCTTTGAGGCCCTGCATAGAGTAAAGTACACCACCCGCGAGGCTTACGATGTCGCTTACCTGGTATTCCAGCTCAGCTCCGGCTGCGAGTCCAATGCGTGGGTCAGAGTCGTCAGCGTTGGTCATCGAGGCGATGTTGAGGCCGACTTTGGGCTGTAATGTAACTGTGCCAACGGCCTGCTGAGCGTGAGATGCTACGGTGGCGAGCAAGATCAACGTACTTAAAAACAATTTTTTCATGTTTCTTTATGGATTAAATAGTGAGTAAATGGAATTATTAAACGAATGCAAAATTATAAAAAAAAAGAACCCCAACCAATAACTTTTCAAATAATCTTTCTCTTGGCATTTGTTGATTCTTGCTGGTAGGGGATAAAAAAACGGTGTCATCCGCATCTCCTTTATGAATTATCGTGCCCCACAATATATGGTTTTGGGGCGGAAAGCATAGGAATACATGCAGATGACACAGCTTAATAATGAGTTGCCTTAAGTCTTTTTCAACGACTTAGAGCGGCAGTTTGTAGCCAACGGTGAGCATGAACACGCTGTTCTTGGAATCAAATCCGTCTACCGCCTTGGTCACGCCGAAGTTATAGCGTGCATCGAAAACAAAGCGATTGTACTCGTATGACATGCCCACAGGAATCGACAGGTCGACAGAGTTCACGCCGTCGATATTGTCATCGTTTACGTTAATACCCGGCTGCAGACCAAGTTTCACGGCAAATCCAGGAGCTACATATACATTGGCGAGTACCGGGAAGTTGATGTAGTCAAACTTGGCGTTCTCGTTACCTTGCATCGAATAGATGGCGCCGACGGTGAAACTCACCATCCTTGTCGTGGGAAACTCAAACTCAGCACCGGCTGATAAACCCACGCGAGAATCGCCATTGGCATCGGTGAGATCTGAAATGTTGAGGCCAATCAAAGGCTTAACAGAAGCTTTTCTCCACTTGTTCTGCGCGAAAGTGACCATGGAAATCATCATGACCACTGCCATAAAAATAACTCTCTTCATAATTTTATGATTTAAAAATTAAATTACACGTCTCTGTGTTCGTCCGCAAAGATATGTAAAATCGTGTTACTATGCTTAGAATTTTACGATTTTTAGCGATTGTCACCGTTTTTTTCTAACTCTTAGACATTAGCGAAGCCATTTCGCTGGCGTATATACGTCATCAGTTGGTCGAACACGGGGTTGGCCGAAAGCATTCGCGGATTGCCAGTGATGATAAGTTGCTTGCGTGCCCGGGTGAGCGCCACGTTGAGCTTTCGGTCTATGACGCGCGTGCCGTCATCGAAACTATTGGCCGTGAGAAAGTCGAGCTGATATTGTTGCTGCACGGTGAACGAATAGATAATCACGTCGCGCTGCGAGCCCTGAAAGCGCTCCACGGTGTCAATGCTGATGCCCTCAAGCCCATCGATACCCATCCGTGCGATCTCCTGTCGTATCATGGCAATCTGGTTGCGGTAGGGTACGATGACTCCCACAGTCTTGTCGGCGTCGAAGTCTTTGCCGTAGAATCGCTGTATGCGCTGCAGCAGCGTGGCCACGATGCGTGCCTCGTCGGTATTCACCTTGTCGGAAATGTCGGGCCGGCGGCAGTCGGCCGAAGGAATGAAGAGCATCCGATGCCGTTTCAGTGTGTCGTCGAGCGCGTCTTGCGAGGGCTCGGTGTACGATAGGCTGCCTTCCAACTGGTGTGGCAGGGGCACGGGTTGCAACTGCTCGTCGGCATAGAACGCCGTATTGGGAAAGTCGGCTATCTCGGGGTGCATGCGTCCCTGGCGGTTCAGCACCGCCATGAAGTCGTCGCGTTGAGCGGCCTTCTCCTGACGTATGAGCCGCTCAAACAGGCTGTTCTTGCCGCTTGTGAGCCCTATGGCCTGCAGGTCAGGGTCATCGATGGCCGCGTCGATGTCGTTCTGCTGCACCACGGCGGGCAGTTGCTTATGGTCGCCAATGAGTATGAACTTGTCGATGTCGCAGCACATGTCGGCCGGGTTGCCATTGTCTTGTCGATGACTGGCCAGCAGTCCGATGATGCCCGGCTCCAAGATTTGCGAACTCTCATCGACGATGGCAAGCCCAAATCGGCGGAGCGAGAGGATAAACGGTTTAGACTGCAGCATGGATGTGGTGGCGAGAATGACTGGTGCCTCAGTGAGCCGTTGCTTCATGTGTGCAAGCGTGGGGCGCTCGCCCATGGCCTTGGCGACGAGGTACGGCTCATACTGCGGGGCGCAACTCAGTTCGTTGCCCAACCTGATGAAGTCGATACCCGCGTCTACCAGCATGGCGCAAATCTCATCCACGGCACGGTTGGTGTACGACAAGAGCAGTATTCCCTCCTCACCGCCCTGTTGTTTGGAGGCGAGTGTTTCCTCCACGAGAAATCTCAGCGCCCTGCTGGTCTTGCCTGTTCCCGGAGGCCCCACCAGCAGAAAATAGTCTTGCGCCTGCTTGGCTTTCAGCAATATCGGGTCGAGCACCGGGTCGTAACCGCGCGTTAATGTCACGCTTTTGTCGGCGCGCGGCGCACGCTGACCTAATAGCAGCGCCTTGCGGTCGGCGGTAGAGGTGGCAAACTCGTAGAGCGACCCGATAGCCGCCGTGCCCCCCACATCGCTGCTGCCGTGCTCCACGCACCACACAAACTCACGTTTGCCCTTGCCTTTTTTGCCGTTGGCGGGCAGGTAGATGTCGTAGGGCAGATGGTTGAAAATGTCGGGATTCTGCTGTCCGTCGTTCAGTTTGACCGTGATATGGTCGGGTTGGATGTCGGCCAGCGCCCCTTTGAAGAGTAGCGCCTTGCGCACATCGGGCTCTTCGTCTTCGGGATAGGCATAGAGCAACACCATGTCTCCACGCCTGAAGTTGGGCAGAAAGTCTTCCTCGTACATCGGCACGGCCAGCGTAATGAGGTCGTAGCCGTTGTATCCGTCCTCGCCCGTGCTTTTCTCCTTATTTATAATGGTCAGCCCGGTGAAGATGTTGCCGGTCTCCCGTTTGGTCACCAATGGCATGTTCCACAGGTTGGCCAAGCTGTTGCCCGTGCCTTCTACCACGCCCACCTTGCCCAGAAGGTTTTCGCGGATAGAGAACTGCATCATTCGGCAGAAGTATTTCCGCTCAATGGGAGCCAGCTGCTGAAGCGGCGTGAGGAGTTTATCGAGTTGCGGCCTGAGGTAGTTGTCATAGAAATAACCAGTCTGTTGCGCCACGTTGAGGTTCGAGGCGGTGAGCTCAGGCAACACGTGCTCCATGCCATTGGCCGCGATGTCGAACTCCATCGCCACCGCCTCATTGCGGAAACGGATGGCCTCGTAGGTGAGTTTCAGGAGATTGGTCAGTTCTATCAGGCCGTCGGGCAAGGGATATTTGGAATAGATCAGCCTGATGTCGGTGTTCTGCAAGTGAAAGTTATAGTAGAGTATGCCATAGTAGAGCAGCACCTGCACATAGTGTTTCTCCACCACGCGTGAGCCGTGGGCGTTGGGAATGTTGCGCTCAAGAAACATGTTGCGCCCCGATTTCTGCTCCGCGAGCAACTTGAGGTCGGTGGTCATGAGGTCTACGCGGCCCTGTATGCCCAGACGCTCGCAGATGAACGACGGTTCGAGAATGGCCTTGTCGAGATTGGCCTGCTGCCCGAGCTCTTCCACGATTTGTCGCAGATTGCTGACCTGCGAGGCTACCTGCTGTTTGAACGTCACCGGGTCGAAGTCGGCGCAAGTGCTGTATTCCATGGCCTTCTCCTTGAAGTTGTTGACCAATGTCTGGCGTTCGTCGAAGTCAGGATTATTGATAATGTCGTCGAGCGCGTTGCCCGCGAAGTTACCCAACAGTATGGCCTGCGAGTTGGCCTTGGGTTTCATGCGACTCACTAAGTAGAGCAGCGGATGATGCCCGTAGTCTTCAAAGCAGCCGGCAATGGTACTGATGTCCATCAGGCTGTCGGGTTCCACGATGATAAGCCGTGGTGTGATGACCTTGCCCGCTACGTGACATCCTAAGAGATTGAGGTGCATGCCCTCACGCAGAATGTCGTGCAGATAGTCCATCCGCGCGTATTGCGTGGCCTCGGTGTAACGCACCGTCATGGTGGAGTCGGGTTGTTCCTCGTCTACCACCACGCGGATGACCTCGTGGTCCCATGAGAGCACTATGCAGCGCTTGTCGGGCGCGTTGGCCACAGCCTTGGCAGGCTGCGGTTCGCCGTGCCAGGGCAGCATCGCCGTGAGGTTAGCGGGAATCGGTTGGCCGAATACCCTGCTCACCAACTGTGCCAGGGCGAGCGCGTCGTAGTGCCTGTCTTCGGCCGCGAGAGGTGCCGACTGGTTGGAGTGTCGGCGCATACGGCGTATGGCGTTGGCCTCCTTCGTGGGAATGTCGTGTTGTCGGATGAGGGTCTCCACCTGCGCGTTGAGGTCGCCAAAGGCATGGTGCGTGTCTTGCAGTCCCTCCTTGCACACGAGCACCAAGGTCTCGTGCATCACGCGGTTGCGCGACACCCCCTGGCCCTCCTCCTCGCCGAGCAGGTAGGCCACGTTGCTGAAGAGTTCGTCGGCCCTCATCACTCAGCGTCGTGCGCGGTCATGCCTGTGGGCTGTCCGGTGGCACGCAGTGTCACCTTCGGGGCTTTGGCCTTGCCGGTGCGCAGTGCTTCGGCCTCCCAGCCGATGAGTCGTTTCTTGAGGTCGGCCCCCCAGTGGTATTCGCCAGTGGTGCCGTCGCTGTGTATCACGCGGTGGCAGGGAATGAGCATGGCCACGGGATTTTGGGCTATGGCCGTCGCCACGGCCCTCACGGCCTTGGCGTTGCCCAATCGCTCGGCCACCTGCAGGTAGGTAGCCGTCTCGCCGAAGGGGATGTGGAGAAGCTCCTGCCATACCCTGAGCTGAAACTCCGTGCCCCGCAGGTCGAGCGTCAGCGCATGGTCATAACCTTGGAATATCACCCGGCTCACCGTCTCAGCCATCACGTTGCTTTGGGTGGTGGGGGTGTACGAACCCCATCTGGCCGCCAGCTCATGGATGGTCTCCATGCGGTTGTGGTCGAGAAACTGTACATCACAGATGCCGTCCCAGGTGCGCGCTACAATGAGTTCGCCGAACGGACATTCGCTAAAACCGTATTCTATCTTTGTTGCCATACTGCAAAGTTAGGTATTTATGCCGATAATTGGGTACTTTCACGCAAAAACAATACCATCGCGCGGTAAGCCTCCGGGCGATGGCGGCGTGCCTCAGCATGGGACTTTTTATTGTTTTTTTCAGGTGATAAAGTTACACGGAACATATAAAATGCGTATCTTTGTCGCCCGACTTTTTCAAAACATAACTATCATGGATAAAAAAGAACTGATGCGCCGGGCCATCGCGCTGAGTGCAAAGAGCGTGCAGACCGGCGGCGGACCCTTTGGCGCGGTCATTGCCAAAGGCGGTGTTATCGTGGCCGAGGCCTCGAATAGCGTGACGCGCGACAACGACCCTACGGCCCATGCCGAGGTCAATGCCATACGTGTGGCCTGCGACCGCCTGCGCACTTTCGACCTGCGCGGCTACGATATCTACTGCTCGTGCGAGCCTTGTCCCATGTGCCTCGGCGCCATTTACTGGGCGCGCCTCGACCGCATATACTATGCCAACAACCGTAAAGACGCCGCTGACATTGGGTTCGACGACGACTTCATCTACCAGGAGATACCGCTCCAGCCCGCCGACCGCAAGCGCCCCATGGAGGAACTGCTGCGTGATGAGGCGCTCGAGGTGTTCGGCCAGTGGAGACAAAAGGAGGACAAGACGGAGTATTAATCCCGCGCGGTCATATCTTTACCTTGTAGCTCATCCCCAGTATATGCAGGTTGGGCTCGCCCGTAAAACCGGCTTCTACTTGATAACGATAGTAGAAGCCTATTTTGTGTGCCTTGCTCACCGCCCAGTCGGTGCCTATCGAGAACCGGGTTTTCTCCAGCCGCCATGCGTTGTGTATTTCGACGCTGGCATGTGGCTCCCATCGCCCAAGGTCGCAGGTCAGTTGTAAGCGGCTGCGCAGCAAGTGCTTGCCGTTGCCTTTGACGGTCTGGGGCACGCCGTCAAAGTCTTGCCGTGCATAGTCATATTGCCCGTCGATGGTTTTCTCAGGCCGGTAGGTGTACTGCCACCGCTCGCGCAGTGACACCTCCCACCTGCCTATCTCCCATTTGCCCGTGATGTCGGCATGCATCCGGTGGCGCGGGGTCCAGTAGTTGGCATATTTGGCGGCATCGCCGTCGGCATCGTAGGTGGTGCGCTCGCGTCGGTCGTAGAGAAAGTCGTAGCCTGCGCCCAACCTGATCATGGGCGTGATGTGATAGTCGCCCGCTAAGCTTACCGCCCATCGCTTGGTTTGCGAGGAGTTGTCGTTGGTGCGCAGCTCGGCACCGAGGCTCACGTGCGATTTGGAGTTGATTTTCTTGTCAACCTTTATGTCTGTCCATATCCCAAAGTCGTTGTCCTTTTGGGCCGTCAGTGTCATGGGCATGCATCCCACCGTCAGGAGTGCCAGCATGCGTGCCATGTGGTGTCGTGGTACCATGTGTGCTTATGATTGTGGCTTCAGCCGTTCAAAGAAGGTGATGACCTCTTCCCAGGTCTTGAACTCGTCGCTACCCAGTTGTATGGTAGTGCCCATGAAGTTGTCGTCGGGGGTCGTGTCGATATAAAAGTCGCCGTAGAGCAACGCCTTGTTGTTGGTGTAAAGCACGTGGTCGTGGGCAGGGGTAGAGAGATATTGCTCTATCCAGCTGGCGTCGGCGTCGAGGGCGGCGTGGTCGTTGGTGGGCGCGGGCATCACGAGGTACACCTGATAGGTCTCGATGAGCGTTTGGAAGGCCTTGACGAGGCTCGACTTGGGTTTGCCGTAGCTGTCGCGCAGCGTCGAGGCGTCGATGTAGACCATCTGTCGCTCGCGTCCCTCCTGCCGGTCGTCTATCCATCTGATGACGGGCACCACGCCGTTCATGAACGAGCGGTCGTCCATGCGGTGCTCGCCGTGGAAGTGGGCGGCCTGCGGGTAGTGGCCGCGAAAGAGGTCGAAGGTGTGCACCACCGGGTCGGCATCGCCAAAGAGTCCCCACACGCGTCGCTGCTCCTCGGCCTTGGCCTTGGCGTCCATCGCCTCCATCTGCACAAAGTTTTGCTCGGTCAGCTCGTGGTATTCTTTCACCAGGGCCTTGGTCACCATAAACTCGGTCTCGCCGTCTTGGCGTGGGTTTTGCCACAGTTGCTTGCCCGTCATGCCATGTTCTTTCATCGTCTGGCCCATCTCGAAGGCCGGGTTCACGCAGATGCGATCCACGCCGTAGAGCATCTCGGTGTACATGCCGCCCATCGACGTGCCGATGACGAGGTGGGGCTTCTCTTGTGCCACCTTCTCCCTGAGAAAGGCGATGCCCTCTGCCGGGTGTAGGGGAATGTCGTAGGCCACCACGCGGCTGTTGGGAAAGGTCTGGGCAATGAGCTTCACGGTGCCCGATGAGGCTGCCGACCCGAAGCCGTGGTTGTACATGATGGTTTTGCCCGCCATGAGGTCGGGATACTGCTTGATATAGGGATTCTCCATGATGATGCGTGCTTATGTCATGGCAAAGTTACCGTTTTTCGTGCAGATAGCGTGCTTTACCACTTGTTTTCTTTAGCTCTATACGGTGGCCGGAGGCGCTTTTCGCACCCCTTCACCGCCTCTGAGGGCCGATGGTTATTGCCAAACTGTGTGATGATTTTATATAGAATTATCCGATGGTTTTATATAGAATTATCGGATGGTTTTATATAGAATCATGTTATGTTTCTTGCCGAACCATCAAGCCAAAGCGCTCGTCAGGCTTAGTAAAAACAGGGTGGGGATACCGCTTTTACTTGCGTATTGTGCTTTATGCAAACCTATATTCCGTATCTCCCATAGGCTTGTCGCAAGGCTTCAGTGATGGGCCGCCAAGTCGTGCCTTGTCGTGCCAGCCTGTCTTTGTAGTGTTATGTGGGGTTTTGCCTTGTCGTGTCAGCCTGTCTTTGCAGTGTTGTGTGTGGGGGTGCCTTGTCGTGTCACCACGTGCGTGAGATGTCTCTTCGTGTATTCCACGGCGGAGAATCCTTGTGGGATTAGCCCTTGACTTTTCCCGGTGAGCCGCATGAGAGTCTCAGGTTGTCATTATAAAAACATGTGATGCAAGGCTTTAGAGAGACATTAGCCCAGGTGGATTATCCTCCGAGGCGATTGATGTGGTGATTCAGCAAGGTGTTATCGTATTGTCATTAAGTATTTTAGCTGTGGCATGATGGCTGTAATAAAATCGTGATGAATATTTTCTCTCAGAACCATCATTATCCGATTATTTTGCGTAAGTTTGCAAATAGACAGTCTGCGCGACCGTCTATCAGACGCGCCTTGTGTGGGTGAGTCGAATGTATAACCGAAATAAGCGTGACGAAAGATGAAGAAAGAACTGTTGAAAGTGCTCACGGCCGAACCCGGCAAGAAGCATGAGGTGTGTGAGTTTGACTCCGGCTTTACCGGCGAACTGAAGAAAGAGGACGCTGCCCCCTTGATAGAGAAGAATGTGGAAACGATGGCTCTGCTGCAGGAAGAGCTGTATGCCTATGACCGCTATGCCGCCTTGGTGGTGTTTCAGGCTATGGATGCCGCGGGTAAGGACGGCACCATCAAGCACGTCATGTCGGGTGTCAATCCACAAGGCTGTCAGGTGTTTGCCTTCAAGCGTCCCTCGGCCGAGGAGCTCGACCACGGCTACCTGTGGCGCATACAGAAGAATGTGCCCGAGCGTGGGCGTATCGGCATATTCAACCGGTCGCACTACGAGGATGTACTTGTGGCGCGCGTGCATCCGGAGATTGTGGTCAACGCACAGATACCGGGTATCAAAGACCTGAAAGACGTAGACGAGAAGTTTTGGGAAAGGCGTTATCGCCAGATCAACGACTTCGAGCGCTATCTCACCGAGACCGGTACTACGGTCATCAAGTTCTTTCTCAACGTGTCGAAGGATGAGCAGCGCAAGCGTCTGCTCAAGCGCATTGACGACAAGGAGAAGAACTGGAAGTTTGAGGCCGCCGACCTCAAGGAGCGTGCCGCTTGGGACGATTACATGGATGCCTACTCAAAGATGCTCACCCATACCTCTACCGACTATGCCCCATGGTACGTCATTCCCGCCGACCACAAGTGGTTCATGCGTTATGCCGTGGGACAGGTCATCAACCACCGGCTGGAGGAATTGAAGATGAGCTATCCCAAGCTCGACAAGGAGACCGAGGCCAATCTTGAGGCATACAAGAAGCAGCTTACCGACGAATGAGTTGGTATTAAGTCATATACGCCATTTTTTTATACATGCCAACCAATAGGTTTGTGTACCCGCGGGGGCACAAATCCCATACGAATTCCGGATCCTGACAGGTCCGGAATTTGTGTGTTGCTACCGCGCTCGGAACGTGGGCGGGAGGTGGAAACAAGGATTAGCCACGGCCTCCAAACTGTTAAACAAAGCTAAAACGATAGTTAATTATAGTACCTTGTATTGCATAGTACTAAAGTTTTGCCTATTTTTGCGTCATCAATGCTAATGGAATGGAAATGAAAGTAGACAATGCTAAATCACAAATGCGCAAGGGCATGCTCGAGTATTGCATACTGTTGTTGCTCGAAAGGCGGCCGGCCTACACCTCGGACATTATCCAGCGTCTGAAAGAAGCCGAGCTGTTGGTGGTGGAGGGTACGCTCTACCCCCTGCTGACCCGTCTGAAGAACGATGGCTTGCTGAGTTATCAATGGCAGGAGAGCACCCAGGGGCCGCCACGCAAGTACTACCTCCTGACTGCCGAAGGCGAGGCGTTTTTGCGCGAGTTGGACAAGGCTTGGGAGGAAATAGCCACTACCGTGAATCATCTGAAACGCTCATCTCAAATCGAAACAACCTGAAATTATGAAAAAGAACATCACCATCAACATGTTTGGCCGCCTCTACGCTATCGACGAAGACGCTTACCAGCTGTTGCAGCAATACATCGACACGTTGCGTAGCTATTTCTCTCGCAAACCCGATGGCAAGGAGATTGCCGACGATATAGAGGCGCGCATTGCCGAACTCTTCGATGACCTGAAGGCCAGTGGGGAAGAAGCCATCAACATTCAGCATGTGCAAGACATCATTACCCGCATTGGCGACCCGAAGCAAATGGATGACGGGATGGACGAGGGCACGGACCAGAAGGACGAGGGCGCGCCGGTAGATGAGGCTATGTCTAAGGTGAAAGGCTTTTGGGATGAGGCTGTGGCCTATTTCGACCGCCTGCGCCGCTCGAACAAGCGTCTGTATCGTGACGCCAAAGACAAGCGGGTTACCGGTTTGCTGGCAGGGTGCGCCCACTATTTTGGCGGCGACCCGCTGTGGTGGCGGCTCGGTTTTGTGACCGTGTTCTTCCTGTTTGCCTCTGTAGGGTCGGCCATCGACGAAGTGGTAAACCACGCCTTCTTTGGCCCGCTCTGCGGTTGGTTGCCTTTGCTGTACATTGTCATGTCGATACTCACCCCCGTGGCCCAGAAGCCCGAAGACCGACTGCTGATGAAAGGGATGGAAGTGACGCCCCAGAACTTGGCGCAGGAGGTGACCGAAGAGCATGTTCAGGCCGACGCTCCGCCCCAGCCGCAGCAGGGAGCAATGGGTTGCCTGTCAGGTTTCTTCAAGATTATGGGCGTGGTCCTGAAGGTCATGCTGACCATCTTCGGCATTGGTGTAGGCCTGTTGCTTTTTGCCGGCGCCACGGTACTCACGCTGCTGATGACCATGCCCGACATCTTTGGCGATGCCCGCTTCGCTCAGCTATACACCACGTCGGTAGGTCCTGCGCTCACGGCAGTGTGCTTGGCCGGCACATTGGGCGTACTGTTCATCGGTCTGTATTGTGCCATCCACTCGGTGTTGAGCAGCAGAGATAAGATAGAGGCCATGGGCACTTCGCAGCGTCTGTTGTGTGTAGGGCTGTGGGTAGCCTGCCTGTTGGGCGCCATCGTGAGTCTGGTGGTCATCTGCGCGCGCTTTTCGCAGGCCGAAGACAAGTTGAGCGAACAGGAAGACCAGGCCTACGTCAAGGCCAATACCCACAACGGCGTGTTTATCGAAGAGGCAGACTGGGAGTACCTGAATAGTGGCGGCTGGCAGCTCATCGAGCCCACCGCCGGTCGCGCCCGCTATACAGACACCGGAGAGCATTACACCGACAAGGACGGTATGCGTTATCTCAATGGCTATGCCAACACCGGGCTGAGCTATCAGGTAGAGCGTCAGCGGCAAGACGTGACGCCCGGTACCTATACGCTCACCGTGGCCGCCCGCACCGACGGCATGGGCGCTTATGTCTACGCACTGGCCGATGGTAAACTCTATTTGGCCGAGATACCCGTCAACGGCAAAGAGGGGGGCGACATCTGGCAGGAAGCCAAGCGCCACATCGTGGCCAATGACTCTGTGACAAGCGGTGCCAACCGGCAGTATTACCAGGACATTGCCGATGCCAACGACGGCAAAGGTTACGGCTGGAACCGCGTGACCATCAGCGGCATTCGTGTCACCAAGGGCACAGTGAGTTACGGTGTGTCCACACGGTCGAGCTTCACCAACGCCACGTTCAGCGGGCAGTGGGTGTCGGCCACCGATTTTAATCTGAAGCAAGTTGTTAACGAAGGAACCAAGCAGCATGCCCATTAAACTCTCTCTCAATATCCTGATGTAGGCAAAAATTAATGCAAATTACTTGCGTGGCTGCTATCTTTTTCGTAACTTTGCAGCGTTCAGTGGAATGAGGGGCTCCAATCGAGCTCCTCATTTTTTTATAATAACGATTTATGATAGACAAGAACGTCGTAAGAACTTTAGTAGAAGAGTGGCTCCAGGACAAGGACTATTTTCTGGTGGATGTCATGGTGAGCCCTGATGACAAGATTGTGGTGGAGATAGACCACGCTGATGGCGTATGGATAGAAGACTGCGCGCAGCTGAGCAAATTTATCGAAGACAGGCTCAGCCGGGAGGAAGAAGACTATGAGCTCGAGGTGGGTTCGGCCGGATTGGGCCAGCCGTTCAAGGTGGAACAGCAATACCATAACTATATTGGTGAGACGGTAGAGGTGCTTGGCGCCGACGGCAAGAAGGTGAAAGGAATCTTGAAGGCCGTGGAAGGCCGCGACTTTGTGGTCACGGTCAACGAAAAGGTAAAGGTGGAAGGCAAGAAGCGCCCCGTGAACATGGACGTTGACTATCCGTTTAACATGGACAATATCAAATACACAAAATACTTAATCAGTTTCAAATAAGCTATGGCAGCAAAAAAGAAAGACGAAGAGCAGGTGAGCATGATTGACTCCTTCCGCGAGTTCAAGGAGTTGAAGAACATCGACCGCACCACACTTGTCAGTGTGTTGGAAGAGAGTTTCCGCAATGTGCTTGCTAAGATATATGGCAGTGACGAGAACTTCGACGTGATTGTCAACCCCGACAAGGGCGACTTCGAGATCTACCGCAACCGTATCGTGGTGGCAGATGGCGAGGTGGCTGACGAGAACAAGGAAATCGGCCTGACCGAGGCACAGAAGATTGAGCCCGACTATGAGGAGGGTGAGGAAGTGTCAGAGCGTGTCAACTTTGCCAAGTTCGGCCGTCGTGCCATCCTTACGCTTCGTCAGACATTGGCCAGCAAGATATTGGAACTGGAGCACGACTCGCTCTACAACAAGTACAAGGACCGCGTGGGTCAGATTATCTCAGGTGAGGTGTATCAGATCTGGAAGCGCGAGGTGCTGTTGGTGGACGATGAGAACAACGAGATGATTCTGCCCAAGAGCGAGCAGATTCCTGCCGACCAGTATCGCAAGGGTGAGACGGTGCGTGCCGTCATCGACCGTGTGGACAACGAGAACAACAACCCCAAGATTATCCTGTCGCGTACCAGTCCGGTGTTCCTGCAGCGACTGATGGAGCAGGAGGTGCCCGAGATTGCCGACGGACTGATTGCCATCAAGAAGATAGCCCGTATGCCCGGTGAGCGTGCCAAGATAGCCGTAGAAAGCTACGACGACCGCATTGACCCGGTGGGTGCCTGTGTGGGTGTGCGCGGAAGTCGTGTTCACGGCATCGTGCGCGAACTCTGCAACGAGAACATCGACGTGATCAACTGGACGGCCAACACCAAGCTCTTCATCCAGCGTGCGCTGAGTCCGGCCAAGATCACCAGCATCTCGATTGCCGAGGAAGACCACAAGGCCGACGTTTACCTGCAGCCCGAGGAGGTGAGTCTGGCCATTGGCCGCGGAGGTATGAACATCAAGCTGGCCTCCATGCTCACCGAGTACACCATCGACGTATATCGTGTCATGGACGGTAAAGAGCAGTCGGGTGAGGAGGATGACGTTTACTTGGATCAGTTTAACGACGAGATCGACCAGTGGATTATCGAAGCCATCAAGGGCATTGGTCTCGACACCGCCAAGGCCGTGCTCAACGCGCCTCGTGAGATGTTGGTAGAGAAAGCCGACCTCGAAGAGGAGACCGTGGACCATGTGCTTGAGGTGCTCCGCAGCGAGTTTGAGAGCGAGTAAGTGATCTGAGCCGAAAGGAGAGAATGAGGGGAGGCCCTTGCCGCAACAAGAATCAATAATACTAAGGTGAATAGTAAAAAGGGTACTGTAGAAACCGACAATAATCAATTAGAACTAAGGTGAAGGAGCAAGGGTTTTACCTTTTTACCTTTCTACTTTTTTACCTTTACAAAGAGTAAGTATGAGCATCAGATTAAATAAAGCATTACGTGAATTAAACATAGGACTTCAAACGGCAGTTGAATTCCTGGAAAAGAAGAGTGAGCTGGGAGAGGTGAAAGCTGAGCCGAGCTTCAAGCTCAACGAGGGGCAGTATAATGCCTTGGTTGAGGCATTCAAGCAAGATGCTGCCGTGCGCACCGAAGCCGAGAAGCTCTTCAAGAAGCCCAAGGAGAAGAAGCACAGCTCTGAGCATAAGTCAGACAGCAACCATGGGGAGAGCCTGTTGGCGTCGTCTGGACGTCAGCAGTATACACCGTTGGGCAAGATCGACTTAGACCAAGTGGGCAAGCGGCCCGCCGCCAAGGTGTCTGATGCCCCTGCTGAACCCAAATCTCAGCCCGAGACTGCTGCCGTCAGTCAGGAGCCCGAGATTGTTGTTGAGGAACAGGCCCCGGTGGCTCAGCCCGTGGAAGCCAAGCCCGAGGAAAAGGCTGAGGAGCCCAAGCCCGAGGTGAAGCAGCCCGAACCCGTAGTGGAGGAGCCTGTCGTTGTGCCCGAGGTGAAGGCTGAGGCCCCGAAGGTGGAGCCTGAGGCACCCCAGGCACCCGTAGAGCTCGCACCCGTTGCCGAAGCGCCCAAGGCTGAGGAGCCTAAGGCCGAGGAAGCGCCTGCCCCACAGAGCCAAGGGCCTGAGCTGTTCCGCATGAGCAGCGAGCAGAACATTCACAATGCCCCCCGCGTAAGTGTGGTGGGTAAGATAGACCTTGCCGCGCTCAACCAGAGCACACGCCCCAAAAAGAAATCGAAGGAGGAAAAGCGCAAAGAGCGTGAGGAGAAGTCGCAGCAGGGCGGTGAGCATCGCAAGCGCCAGCGCATCAACAAAGACCGCGTGGATATTACCGCTGCCTCGAACATGCCGCAAGGCAAGGGCAACAACGGTGGCAACAAGCGCAACAATAACGCCAATAACAACGCCAATAATAATAACGGCGGCAACAACGGCGGCAACAGTAACAAGAAGAACAAGCGTCCTCAGAAGCGCCTCGAAGTGAATGAGGAGGATGTGGCACGTCAGGTAAAAGAGACGTTGGCACGTCTTACCAGCAAGCAGACGCAGACCAAGAAGGGTGCTAAATACCGTAAGGAGAAGCGTGAGGCCGTGGCCGAGAAGCTTTCGGCCGAGGCAAGGGCTGAGCGCAGAGAGAGCAAGATACTGAAGCTTACCGAGTTTGTGACAGTGTCTGAGCTGGCCACGATGATGAATGTCAGCGTGACGCAGGTGATCTCCACGCTGATGAGCATCGGCGTGATGGCATCTATCAACCAGCGTCTCGACGCCGAGACCATCAACCTTGTGGCTGACGAGTTTGGTTTCCAGACCGAGTATGTGAGTGCAGAGGTGCAAGAGGCTGTGAGCGAGGAGGAGGACGACGAGAGCGATCTCGTGGGTCGCGCCCCCATCGTGACCGTCATGGGTCATGTGGACCATGGTAAGACATCGTTGCTCGACCATATCCGCAATACCAATGTCATTGCCGGTGAGGCAGGTGGTATCACGCAGCACATCGGTGCCTACAACGTGACACTGGCCAACGGTCGCCAGATCACCTTCCTCGATACCCCGGGTCATGAGGCCTTCACGGCCATGCGTGCCCGTGGTGCCCAGGTGACAGATATTGCCATCATCATCATCGCCGCCGATGACTCGGTGATGCCCACCACCAAGGAGGCCATTGCCCACGCGCAGGCTGCCGGCGTGCCGATGGTGTTTGCCATCAACAAGATAGACAAGCCGGGTGCCAATCCCGACAAGATACGCGAGGACCTGGCCAATATGAACCTGCTTGTGGAGGAGTGGGGCGGTAAGTACCAGTGCCAGGAAATCAGCGCCAAGAAGGGCGTGGGCGTAGACGACCTGTTGGAGAAGGTGCTGCTCGAGGCCGACATGCTCGACCTCAAGGCCAACCCCAACCGCAGGGCCACGGGTACCATCATCGAGAGTTCGTTAGACAAGGGTCGTGGCTATGTGAGCACCGTGCTCGTGAGCAACGGTACGCTGCGTGTGGGTGACAACCTCATCGCCGGTACCTGCTGGGGCCGTATCAAGGCCATGTTCAACGAGCGCAATGTGCGTATGGACGAGGCTCGCCCCTCAGAACCCGCCATCATTCTGGGTCTCAATGGCGCTCCTACCGCCGGCGACCAGTTTAATGTGCTGGAGACAGAGCAAGAGGTGCGCGACATAGCCAACAAGCGCGAACAGCTGCAGCGCGAGCAGAGCCTGCGTACGCAGACGCGTCTGACGCTGAGCGACATCTCACACCGCATTGCCCGTGGCGAGTTCCATGAGCTGAACATCATCGTCAAGGGTGACACCGACGGCTCGATCGAGGCACTGAGCGACTCATTCATCAAGCTCTCGACAGAGAAGGTGCAGGTGAACGTCATCCACAAGGCCGTGGGTCAGATTTCAGAGAACGACGTGACGCTGGCCGATGCCTCTGATGCCATCATCGTGGGCTTCCAGGTGCGCCCGTCGGTGGCAGCCCGTAAGCTGGCCGATACCGACGGCGTGGACATCAACACCTACTCGGTGATATACGATGCCATCGACGACGTGAAGGCCGCCATGGTGGGTATGCTCGACAAGGTGAAGAAGGAAATCATCACAGGTCAGATTGAGGTGAAGCAGGTGTACAAGATCTCCAAGGTGGGTACCGTTGCCGGTGGTCTGGTGACTGAGGGCAAGGTACACAACAAGGACAAGGTGCGCGTGGTGCGCGACGGTATTGTGGTACACACCGCTGCCATCGCCGCACTGAAGCGTTACAAGGACGACGCCAAGGATGTGCCCACAGGTTTGGAGTGTGGTATCTCATTGGTCAACTACAATGACATCCAGGCTGGCGACATCCTTGAGACCTTCACCGAGATAGAGGTGGAGCAGAAGCTTTGATAGGAAATCGTTTAGAACTGACCGGGGGCGGCCGCTCCCTATGCCTCGGCACTGACGTGACGGGGCGACAGGGAGAACTGGCGTCTACGGTAGTTTGATCCCGATATGCAATGGCATTCCTATCGAGGGATGCCATTTATTGATAACATATGTTACTCATTTAATAGTGGCATGGTCATTGTTGGCCATGGTCAGATATGGAAAAGAACAAAGAAAAAAATAAATTCGTCAAGGAGGTGGCGGAGCAGAAGTATGCCTTCGGCTTCACCACCGATGTAGAGACCGAGGTGATACCGGTGGGCTTGAACGAAGACGTGGTGCGGTTGATCTCGCGCAAGAAGGGTGAGCCCGACTGGTTGTTGGAGTTCAGGTTGGAAGCCTTCCGCTACTGGCAGACCATAGAGATGCCCAAGTGGGGGCACCTGTCGTTGCCCGAGATAGATTACCAGGCCATTTCCTACTACGCCGACCCCATGGCCAAGAAGCCTCAGAACACGGAGATAGACCCGGAGTTGGAAAAGACCTTCGACAAGTTGGGTATTCCCCTCGAAGAACGGTTGGCCCTGAGCGGCACGGCCGTCGATGCGGTGATGGACTCGGTGTCGGTGAAGACCACCTTCAAGAAGCAGTTGGCTGAGAAGGGAATCATCTTCTCGTCGTTCGGCGAGGCCGTGAAAGAGCATCCCGACTTGGTGCGCCAGTACTTGGGTAGTGTGGTGCCTATTCGTGACAACTTCACTTCGGCGCTCAACTCTGCCGTGTTCAGCGACGGCAGCTTCGTATATATTCCTAAGGGTGTGCGCTGTCCGATGGAGCTGAGCAGCTATTTCCGCATCAACGCGCGCAACACCGGACAGTTTGAGCGCACGCTCATCGTGGCCGACGACGACTCGTATGTGTCGTATCTCGAAGGCTGTACAGCCCCGATGCGCGATGAGAACCAGCTGCACGCGGCCATCGTGGAGATCGTGGTGATGAACAATGCCGAGGTGAAATACTCTACTGTGCAGAACTGGTATCCCGGTGATGAGAACGGCAAGGGTGGCGTGCTGAACCTTGTGACCAAGCGCGGCGACTGCCGTGGCGTGAACTCCAAACTGTCGTGGACGCAGGTGGAGACAGGTTCTGCCATTACCTGGAAGTACCCCAGCTGCATCCTGCGTGGCGACAACTCGCAGGCTGAGTTCTACAGTGTGGCGGTGACCAACAACTACCAGCAGGCCGATACCGGCACGAAGATGATACACATGGGCAAGAACACCCGCTCGACGATTATCTCGAAGGGAATCTCAGCGGGCAAGAGCCAGAACTCTTATCGTGGCTTGGTGCGTGTGACGGCCAATGCCGAAAACGCCCGCAACTATAGCAGTTGTGACTCGCTGCTTCTCGGTTCGGAGTGTGGTGCCCACACCTTCCCTTATATGGATATTCACAACGATTCGGCTATCATCGAACATGAGGCCACGACATCGAAGATCTCTGAAGACCAGCTGTTCTATTGCAACCAGCGTGGCATTGCTACCGAAGATGCCATTGGCCTGATAGTGAACGGCTATGCCAAAGACGTGCTCAACAAACTCCCCATGGAGTTTGCCGTTGAAGCGCAGAAACTGCTGAGTGTGTCGCTTGAAGGCGCGGTGGGGTGACCAACAGGCGTCTAATTAAAAAACTTGTCGAATTAATGAGGATAGGCAAGGGGAGTGGGAAACAAACTCCAAGCGCCTATTACCTGACTAAAAACAAAAAAAGATGTTAGAAGTTAAGAACCTTCATGCCGAGATTAACGGCAAAGAGATATTAAAAGGTATCAACCTTACCGTGAACGATGGTGAGATTCATGCCATCATGGGGCCAAACGGATCGGGAAAGTCAACCCTGAGTGCCGTGCTCACGGGTAACCCGCTGTTCACCGTGACCGAGGGGCAGGCGATGTTCAACGGTAAAGACCTGCTGGAGATGAAGCCGGAGGACCGTTCCCACGAGGGACTGTTTCTCAGTTTCCAGTATCCGGTGGAGATTCCGGGCGTGTCGATGACCAACTTTATGCGTGCCGCCGTGAATGCCAAACTGAAATACCATGGCCAGGAACCCCTCAACGCCAGCGACTTCATGAAGCTGATGAAGGAGAAGCGCGAGATTGTGGAGTTAGACTCCAAACTCTCACGTCGTTCGGTTAACGAGGGCTTCTCAGGTGGTGAAAAGAAGCGTAACGAGATATTCCAGATGGCCATGCTCGACCCCACGCTCAGTATCCTCGACGAGACCGACTCTGGTCTTGATGTGGATGCCATGCGTATTGTGGCAGAAGGAGTGAACAAATTGTTTACACCGCAGAAGTCAATCATTGTCATCACGCACTATGAGCGCCTGTTGGAGATGATTCGTCCTAATGTGGTGCATGTGCTTTACAATGGTCGTATCGTGAAGACCGCGGGTCCGGAGTTGGCCAAGGAAATAGAGAAGCGTGGCTACGACTGGATCAAGGAAGAGGCCGACGCCAAGTATTCCAATTTATAGTTAGAAGAGAGATGAGTTAGAAGAGAGGGAGCTCGACCGAATGGGTTGGGAGATGATAACGCGAGGATTGGCGTTGAGCAACGGGCTAATCACGATGCTATGGCACTGATTCTTCAGGTCTCACGCTCACAATCTCTCCGTCACGATTCCCACAACAGCCTCTTCATCCCTTTGTTCTTCACTTAACACAACAGCTTATGAATAGCGAGAAACAATATATCGACCTCTATGGTGATGCTCGGCAGATGATCTTCGACCACTCGGCCCCAGTGTTCAACGCACTGCGTGACCAAGCCTTCGAAGACTTCAAGAGGCTGGGTATTCCCACCAAGAAGCTTGAACGATACAAATATTCTGACCTGCAGAAGGTCTTTGAGCCCGACTATGGCTTGAACCTCAATCGCCTCGACATCCCGGTGAATCCGTATGATGCCTTCAAGTGTGATGTTCCCAATCTCAGCACGTCGCTTTACTTTGTGGTCAACGACCAGTTTTATAAGAAGGCGCTGCCCAAAGCCTCTTTTCCCGAGGGAGTCATCGTGGGCAGTCTGAAAGAGGTGGGCGAGACCCATCCGGAGTTGGTGGAGCGTTATTATGGCAAGTTGGCGAAGACGGCCGACGATGGCATTACTGCGCTCAACACCATGCTGGCACAGGATGGATTGTTGGTGTACATACCGCGCAATGTCAAGGTAGACCGGGCGATTCAGGTGGTAAACATCCTCAGGGCTGATGTCGACCTGATGGTCAATCGCCGTGTGCTCATCATCGTGGAACAGGGCGCGGAGGCCAAACTGCTGTTCTGCGACGACTCTGCCGATGACCAGAACTTCCTCACCACACAGGTCATCGAGGCTTTTGTGGGTGAGAATGCCAGTCTCGACCTCTACTGCTTGGAGGAGACACACGCCAAGAATCACCGTGTGTCTAATGTTTATATTGAGCAGCAGGCCAACAGTCGCGCCAATCACAATGTCATTACCTTACATAATGGCTATACCCGCAACAGCCTGAACCTTGCCCTCAAGGGCGAGGGTGCCGAATGCTGGGCCAACGGATGCGTCATTGCCGACAAGGAGCAGCATGTGGACAACAATACGCTCATCGACCATGTCGTAGGGCACTGCGAGTCGCACGAACTCTACAAATACGTGCTTGATGACAAGGCGGTAGGCGCTTTTGCCGGACGCGTACTGGTGCGTAAGGACGCGCAGAAGACCAACTCGGAGGAGCGCAACCAGAACCTCTGCATGACGAAGACGGCGCGTATGTTTACGCAGCCCATGCTCGAGATTTACGCCGACGACGTGAAGTGTTCGCATGGCTCTACCGTGGGTCAGCTCAACGATGCCGCCCTCTTCTATATGCAGCAGCGTGGCATCGACCAGCATGAGGCCAAACTGCTCTTGGAGTTTGCCTTCGTGGGTGAGGTGATCGACCAGATAAAGCTTGAGCCTCTGCGTGACCGCCTGCACATGCTCGTGGAGAAACGCTTCCGCGGCGAACTCAGCAAGTGCGAAGGGTGTAGGCTGTGTAAGTAATTCATAATTCATAATGCATAATTCACAATTCACAATTAGGCTATCGCGGTGTGCTTATTTCAAGAAACGGTAAACACCGTTGATGCTAATTGTAAGCTGTGAACTAAATTGCGAGCTGTGAATTAATTGTGAATTGTGCATTATGAATTGTGAATTGTGCATTATGAATTGTGAATTGTGCATTATGAATTGTGCATTATGAATTGTGCATTGTGCATTATGAATTGTGAATTATGAATTGTGCATTATGAATTGTGCATTATGAATTGTGCATTGTGCATTATGAATTGTGCATTATGAATTGTGAATTATGAATTGTGCATTAAATAAGGATTTCCCCATACTTTCCCGGACGGTGCATGACAGGCCTCTGGTCTATTTAGATAACGCCGCCACAACGCAAAAGCCATTGTGCGTGCTCGATGCCATGCGTGACGAGTATCTCAATGTGAACGCCAACGTACATAGGGGTGTGCATTGGCTCAGCCAGCAGGCTACCGACCTGTATGAGCAGGCGCGTGAGACCGTGAGGCAGTTTATCAACGCCGGTTCTACCTCAGAGGTTGTCTTTACCCGAGGCACCACAGAGGGCATCAACCTGGTGGCAAGCAGCTTCTGCGATGCCTGCATGAGTGCTGGTGATGAAGTCATCGTATCGGTGATGGAACACCATTCCAACATTGTGCCTTGGCAGTTGCAAACTCAGCGATATGGCATCAAGTTGAAGGTTATACCGATGACTGATGATGGGCAACTCGACTTAGAGGCCTACGCGCGGCTCTTCAATGAGCGCACCCGATTGGTGAGCGTTACCCACGTCAGTAATGTGCTGGGAACGGTGAACCCTGTGCTTGACATGATACGTATGGCCCACGAGCACAATGTGCCCGTGCTGGTAGACGGCGCGCAGAGCACGCCGCATTTTAGCGTCGACGTGCAGGCTCTTGACTGCGACTTCTTTGTCTTCAGCGGTCATAAGGTATACGGTCCCACCGGTATTGGCGTGCTCTACGGCAAGGAGGCGTGGCTCGACCGTCTGCCCCCTTATCAGGGTGGCGGTGAGATGATTGACCGCGTGAGCTTTGAGCAGACCACCTTTGAGCGTCCACCGTTGAAGTTCGAGGCCGGAACGCCCGACTATGTGGCGGCTCACGGCTTGGCTGTGGCACTCAATTATGTGACTGCTATAGGTATGGAAAATATTGCCGCCCATGAGCGAGAGCTGACGAGGTATGCGCTCGAAAAGCTCCGTAGCATAGAGAATATCAAGATCTACGGGCATGGTGCCGGCGCGAAAGACGCTGGCGACGCCGTCATCTCATTCAATGTGGGTGACATCCATCATATGGACTTGGGAACCTTGCTCGATCGTCTGGGTATTGCCGTGCGTACCGGGCATCACTGTGCCCAACCGCTGATGGATCGACTTGGCGTGTTGGGTACGGTGCGTGCATCGTTTGCGCTCTACAATACACGCGACGATGTCGATACTTTGGTGGCAGGTATAGCGCGTGTCAGCAAAATGTTTTAAGTGGCAAGACGCTATCAATAACATAAGAAGCGAGAATGGTGGCATTACACCATTCTCGCTTCGGCGTTTATCGTGTTTGTTCGTGGTATTGCTGCTGAGGAACCGCAGGCCTTCACATTCCTTTCAGGCATCGCAGGGCGTGCAGCAGCCATACGCAGCAGGCGAGGCGTACCCATAAGGGACTATCAGCAGGGAATGCGGCAGCGAAGAACGCAACCTGGGCATTGATGAGCAGCAGCGTTTGACGCATGGTAATCTCCTTTTCAAAGATGCCGGCATAGTATTTTCTGAGCCACTCGATAGGCGCTAAGAGAAGGCTTGTCAGTTTTACGCTGTTTTGTTTGAGCACGTCAATCTCTGACTGCCAGTTTGCTCTGGTTGGGGTGTTGCTTTCCCATGTCATGTTCTTTTCCATAAGACTTGAGTTCTTTTTTTCTTTATCTGCTGCAAAATTAGTCCTTATTCGTGAAATAAATTTTCAACACATGCGTTCATGTAGTTAAAAGTGTTAATAAATCGATACGGCAATGCTAAAGAGCCATTATTATCATCAATATGTAGAGGCGGGCTGCGATGAGGCGGGGAGAGGCTGTCTGGCGGGGAGCGTGTTTGCGGCAGCTGTTATCTTGCCTGCTGACTATGAGAATCCCGACCTCAATGATTCCAAAAAACTATCAGAGAAGAAGCGTTATGCGCTTCGTGAACAGGTGGAGCGTGATGCCTTGGCTTGGGCAGTGGGGGTGGTGACTCCCGAAGAGATTGATAAGTATAATATTCTGCATGCCAGCTTTCTGGCGATGCATCGCGCTATTGACCAACTGCAAATGGCTCCCGAGGCGCTTATCATCGACGGCAATCGTTTTGACTCGTATCGTCCGTTGAAGGAAATGGTGGCTGGTGGTCGACGTGAGCGAATCATCACATGGCCCAACGACCCAGAGGCACTGCCTTATACTTGTATTGTAAAGGGCGACGCCAAATACTTGTCGATAGCCGCCGCCAGCATTCTCGCCAAAACTTACAGAGATGACTATATGGGTGATTTGGCTTTGCAGTACCCACAGTACGACTGGTTGAACAATAAAGGGTATCCCACCCAAAAGCACCGTGAGGCTATCCGCATGTATGGAGTGACCCCCTTTCATCGCAGGAGTTTTAATCTGCTCGGCAACACACAATCTCAATTAGAGATAGATTTTGGTAGCTAAGCGTTATTTTAATAGGCAGACGGGAGTTAATGGTTCGGTGGTTTCGCAGGACATGGCTACACCTATTATAATAAGGTGTTACCCCCGTCCAATAAGTTTCAACTCCATCCAATTAGTATCATCCCATCCAATTAGTAACACCCCCTTTCCCCTATCATGGTAGACAATAAAGCGCGATTAGGCAAATGGCTCGAGCTGATATTGAAGATGCTCGACGGACATAACTATACGGTAAGCGAACTGGCAGGCATATTGGGTACCACCCAGCGCAACCTTTATTATACGTTGCATGTGCTGGCAGACAATGGTTTTGTGGTTGTGCACCATCCTCCGTATTATTACCTTGACCCTCGTTCGCCTTTTTTGCAGGAACTTGTTCGTATTACAGACTTCACAGAGAGTGAGGCCATGTACCTGCATGGCTTGTTGAGTGCCGTGGATGGTAGTAATCCCGAGGTAGGCATGCTTCGGCGAAAACTGGTGCGCAACTATGGTCTGCATGAACTTATGGACGTGAAGTTTCAAAGAAAGGTGTATAACAATCAGGCCAAACTCGATGATGCAATCAGGAAAAAGCGTTGTGTTATCCTCCATGATTATTCTTCCCCTCACAGTCTCAGCGTGTCCGACCGAGTGGTAGAACCATTCATGTTTTTAGGCGACAAGACAGACTTGCGGGCTTATGAACTCAAGTCTAAAGTCAATAAAACATTTAAGATAGCTCGTATTGGGCGCGTGGAGGTGGTAGATACCCCTTGGTTTAACCTCTCTCAGCACAAGGAAGTATTTACCGACATGTTTATGTTCAGCGGTGAGGAACGTTATCATGTCAAGCTTCGCTTCAATCTTTTGGCCCATCGTATCATGCTTGAAGAGTATCCTCATGCACGCAGCCTCATGACACAAGAAGATGACGCGCATTGGATATTCGAGGCCGACCTGGTGAGTTACATCGGTATTGCCCGTTTTATATTAGGTTTGTTCAACGACATCGAAGTGCTCGAGGATGATGGTCTGCGTCTTTTCTTAAGGCAAAGGATTGGCAGTATGAATATTTAACCAGCCCCTCATGTTATCTATTATAAAATTGTAAGAGTAGTAAATTGTAAGTTCTGTTCGGGCGCTGTTGCATTTTGATTGGTTTTTTATGCCAAACATCCCTCTGTAAGTTGTCACATTAACAGTATAATTAAGAAAATTGTATCAAAACGATATATTTTTGCGTTAATTATTTGGTTTGTATATAAATGTTTTTTAACTTTGCACATTGGATATTAATATTTATGTAACATTTTAAAGAGAGAGAATTTATGGTTAAAAGACTCACTATGTTATTTGTCGGGTTGTTCCTGTATATCGGAATGGCCTTGGCACAGTCACAGGTCTCCGGAACCGTTACAGACGCGAACGGAGAACCCATAATCGGTGCGGCCGTGCGAGTTCATGGCACAAACACGGGTACAGTGACCGATGTAGATGGACGTTTCTCATTATCTGCACCGGCTAACTCCACATTGGATATTACCTATATAGGTATGAAAGATCAGTCGCTGAAGGCTGGTCAAAACCTGAAGGTGCTTATGGTGCCGGATGACAAGACACTTGACGATGTGGTGGTTGTGGCCTATGGTACAGCCAAGAGGCAGTCTATCACCGGTGCCGTTACGGCTATCGACGCTAAGGATATCGAGAAGCATGTGACGACCAACGCCTTGTCGGCCCTCGAGGGTAGCGCTCCAGGCATTCAGGTGAACAGTACCTACGGCGAGCCCGGCCAGGAGCCCACTATTCGTATTCGTGGTATTGGTACTATCAATGGTTCCAACGACCCGTTGTATGTGGTTGACGGAGTGATTTACAATGGTAACATCTCAGACCTCAACCCCAGCGACATCGCCTCGATGTCGGTACTCAAGGACGCAGCCTCGGCTGCCCTCTATGGTAACCGTGCCGCAGCCGGTGTGGTAATTATCACCACCAAGAGCGGTAGGGGTAACGACCGTCTGAATGTAAGCCTCAACATTAATCAGGGATGGTATTCGCGCGGTATTGGCGAATACGACCGCTTGTCGGCCAAGCCTTGGATGGAGTCTTACTGGCAGGCACTGAAGAACAATCAGATCAATGGCTCTGCAGCGATGAGCGAGAGCGACGCCGCAGCCTTCGCCTCCTCTCATCTCGTGAGTGATGTGGTGCAGAATAACATCTTTGATGCCGATGCCGACAAGATTTTTGACGCCAACGGCAAAGTCGTGGCCAATGTGCTTCCGGGATACACCGACCTCGATTGGGAAGATGACATCCAGCGCACCGGTAGCCGTCAGGACTACACGCTCTCAGGGGCATACTCAAGCGCTAAGGCTAATGTTTACTCTTCGGTGGGTTACATGAAAGAGACCGGCTATGTGCTCGCTACCGACTTTAAGCGCTACACTGCTCGTCTCAATGCCGACTATACGCCCAACAAGTGGGTGCGCACAGGCGTGAACCTCACAGGAAGCATCTCTAAGCGTCATGGAAATTCAAATGCTTACGGCTCCTACTATGCCAACCCCTTCTATGTGGCCCGTACAATGGCACCCGTGTACCCGCTCTTCTTGCACAACGACGATGGAAGCTATGCGCTTGACGCTGACGGAAACAAGCAGTATGATACAAAATCACCTTACCTCAGCAACCGCAACATTGCCTATGAGCTCAGAGCCGACAAGGACGAGACGCGACGCAATGTAATTGACGGAACGGCTTTCTTCACGCTTAACCTGCCCTATGATTTCAGCTTTACTGCACGTGGTAATATGAATTATCGCAACCAGAACAGGCAGACGTTCAACAACCCCAACATCGGTGATGGCGCAACGAATGGCGGACGTCTGACACAATACGCTTACGAGTATGAGAACTACACCATGCAGGAAATTCTCAACTGGGGACACGACTACGGTATGCACCACGTAGATGCCATGGTGGGTCATGAGAATAATTCGGGCAAGAACCGATATAGCAACGGTATGAACACTGGAGCGGCTGTAGACGGTGTGTTGGTATTCAACAACTTCCTGACAAACTCTTACCTTCAAGGTTACGACACCGACTATAAGACAGAGTCGTATATGGCACGCGTACGCTACAACTACGCTGAGAAATATTTCTTTGACGCTTCTTGGCGTCGCGACGGCAGTTCTCGCTTCCATCCTGACAATCGTTGGGGTAACTTCTTCTCGTTCGGCGCTAACTGGAACGTGAAGAAGGAGAGTTTCATGCAGGATGTAGACTGGGTGAACGACCTTCGCTTCCGTGCCTCTTATGGTGAGGTAGGTAACGATGCCGGTGTGGGGCTTTATGGTTATCAGGCTCTCTATTACATCGAGAAGAACGGTGGTAGTCCTGCTCTGCTGAAGCAAAGTCTTGCGGCCAACGATATCAAGTGGGAGACGGCACAGACTATTGACGTTGCCCTCGAGGGTCGCTTGTGGGATAGAGTGAACTTCTCTGTTGGCTATTACAACCGACGCAACAAGGACCTGCTCTTTGCCGTTCGTCTGCCCTATTCAGCAGGTGCCTTCTCTTATAATGATGCGACCACCAACCTTACTATATACAAGAATATTGGTACCATACGCAACCACGGTCTTGAGTTTTCTGCCGACGTGGATATACTCAAGGGTCACGGCTTCAACTGGAACTTTGGATTCGACGCAACGTTCAACGGCAACAAGATTGTCAAGTTGCCCGGCGGAGACGACATCCTCTCAGGACTTCATAACTATCGCGAGGGCAAGTCGATCTACGACTTCTATACCTACCACTTTGTAGGTGTGGATCAGCTGAACGGAAATTCTCTGTACACGCTCGACCCCGCGAAGAAGGAAGATGCGCAGAGTAAGGGTGAGCTGACAACAATCAACGGTGTCGACTATACTACTGACACTACTTATGGTCTGCGCGACTATCACGATCATGCCGACCCGACGGTGTATGGTTCATTCCACACCAATTTCGCTTGGAAGGGTCTCAGCCTCTCGATGTTGTTCACCTACTCTCTCGGTGGCAAGATTTATGATGGTGTGTATGCTAATCTGATGTCTGTGCCCTCAGCTACAGAAGGCTCTGCGTTGTCTTCTGATGTTCTTAAAGCCTGGAAGGCTGCCCCGGAAGGCATGACGGAGACTTCGGCTAACCGCATAGATCCTAACGGTGTGCCGCGTCTTGACTTTAGTCGTGACTCTCAGCTCAACGCTACCAGTGACCGCTGGCTCACGAACGCGTCGTACCTGGTGTTTAAGAACCTTAGCCTCTCTTACGATTTGCCTAAAGCTTGGATGAAAGTCTTCGACGGAGCCGTTAGTGGCCTCCAGGTGAAGGTGAGTGCTGAAAACCTCTTTACGCTGGCTTCACGCAAGGGTCTGAATCCCCAATACCTCAACAATTCGGTAGGCAGCTCTACAGAGAACATCGGCTCAGTGCAGACCACGTATGTGACGGCACGTGTGTTCAATATTGGTCTGGCTATTAACTTCTAAAGCAAACCATCGTATGAAAAAAATAAATTATATCTTTGCAAGCTGCCTTGCTCTTGGTGTAGTAACCATGACATCGTGTGGCAGCGATTACCTTAACACGACACCGACGGAGTCGGTGGGCACGTCGACGGCTATCGGAACGGCCGATAATGCCTACAAAGCCCTCAATGGCATAGCCCGTACCATGTCTACGCAGCAGTATGCTTATTCTCAGGGTTGTGCCGGCGAAAACCGCATCATCTCCATCTACGAGAACTACGCTTCTGAGAACTATTTCTTCAATGCGTATGCTTCGGGCTGGGCTCCCATCATGAACTTGAAGTACTCGCGTCGTGACAATACTTCTTATGCGCAGTACCCTTACAACTATTATTACAATATCATTGGTCAGGCCAACTCTATTATTGCCCATATTGATGACGCTACGGGTGATGAGAACAAGAAGCAGTATGTCAAGGCTGCTGCCCTTACGTTCCGTGCCTATGCCTATGAGAAGCTGCTCCACTACTATGCCCCCCGCTGGCAGGACAGCAACAACGGAGCCACAAAGGTACTGCCTCTGCGTATTGATGAGTCGACGGGCGATCTTGCCCCCTCAACAATGTCGGATACCTATGCCCAGATCTACAAAGACTGCGAGGAAGCCATCACACTCTTCGGGAGTTCTTCTTTCACTCGCAGCTCGTCTGAGACTTGGATACCTAACGTGAATGTGGCGCATGCCGTATATGCTCGTGCGGCATTGACCCGACAAGACTATAAGACAGCGCTGTCGCAAGCTACGGCCGCACGCAAGGATTTCCCGCTCATGAGCAATGCTGACTATCAAAGCGGTTTCTGCAAGCCTACGTCGGAATGGATTTTCGGCAGCTATGGTGATGCCACAGAGAACAACTGGTATTGGAGCTACGGTACACAGTTCTCGGCCAACGGATACTTTGCTTCCAATACCCCTTACGGTACGGGTCAGATAAGTTCTGCATTGACCAGCCAGATTCCCGATACTGACGTGCGCAAGCATCTCTTCCTCACATCTGATAAGATTGGATGGGGAGATAAGACCGCAGTCACGTTGGATTACTCCGCTGCCAACCTCGATGCTTATAATAAGGCCATCAATTATATCGACAGCATTCACGCGGCTTACACCAGCGCATATACGCTGCCGTACAGCACGGCTCATCCCACCATTGATGGCGCGGAAAACGATAATTTCATGGGTCGCCTATACATGGGTTCTCAGTGGAAGTTCTTTGTATTCGATACTCCGGGTGTGGGCTACTTGCCATTTATCCGTTCTTCTGAAATGGCATTGATAGAGGCTGAGGCCAACTATTTCCTTGGTAATGCCACAGCAGCGCAGGCCAGCCTTGTAGAACTCAACGCTACCTCAGGGCGTGACCCTCAGTACACCTGTACGAAGACTGGTGAGGAGTTGTTCTCTGAAATCAGAAAATATCGTTCACTTGAGCTTTGGGGAGAGGGATTTGAGTTCAGCGACCTCAAACGTTGGAATTTGCCGATTGATCGTACCAAGGCTGGTAACGTATCCTCTTATATTAAGGTGAGGGTGGAGACTGATGATCCGAACTGGATATGGATTACACCGCTTAACGAGACCGACTACAACCACGGTTTTGATAATACTGCATCGCCAACGGGTGAATAATCCGATGATCTGTTTCGGTTAAAATCATGGAGGGTGTAACATACATAAGGATGTTACACCCTCTATTTTGTTATTATACATGCTGTGATGCCATGTCTGTCTGTCCGCTTATTCCCCCTGAAATGGTTAATTTGCTCAAAATATTCCATGCGCGCATCTCATGTTGAGATATTTTTTTTGTATATTTGCTAACTATATCAATACGGCTTTCCTGTATTTCAGATTCTATTTATGACGACCAAGTTTCAATGTATTATTCTGTTTTTGCTGACCTCGGTTGCTGTCATGGCAGTTCCCGTGCGTCGTGGCCAGTGGATCACCGTTACGTTGACAGATGGCAGTGTGGTAACCGTTGAAGCCTGTGGCGACGAGCACGCGCATTATTGGCAGTCGGCCGACGGCCAGCGGTATCTCAAGGATGAGGCCACGGGCGCTTTTCGGGCTTGGCAGGAAAGTGACGCCAAGCGCATCGCCTCGAAGCGGAGTCAGGTCAGTCAGTTGCGCCAGCGCAAGACGTCAGCCCGGCGAGCATCTGCCGAAAGTTTGTACAAGGGGCAGCGAAAAGGACTCATCATCTTGGTGCAGTTTTCAGATAGGAAATTCAAAAGCGCCGACCCTGCCGCATTCTTCAACAGTGTGGCCAATGAGCAAGGGTTTAGTCAGCAAGGATTCAAGAGCAGTGTAAAAGATTACTTCCGCGCGCAGAGTGGGGGTGCCTTCGAGATCGACTTCGACGTAGTGGGGCCTGTGACCATGCCTAACGGGTACGCCTATTATGGCGGTAATAATGATTATAAGGTGGGTGAAATGATTCACGATGCCTGTGTAGGCGCAGACAGCACCGTCGATTTTTCCAATTACGACTGGGATAAGGACGGTGAGGCCGAGGAGGTGTATGTGTTGTATGCCGGTTATGGCGAGGCAGATAATACCAGTGTCACCAACTATATTTGGCCACACATGTACGCGCTGAGCGCCTACGACTATTATAAAGGCACCACACTTAGGCTCGACAATACGGTGATTGACGTGTATGCCTGTTCCAACGAGTTGGGGAGTGATGCCAACTACAATGGCATCGGCACCATCTGCCATGAGTTCTCGCACTGCTTGGGGCTACCCGATATGTACGACACCAGCGCTAATGGCGTCAACTTCGGTATGGGGTCGTGGGATCTGATGGACTATGGTAGCTATAACGATGATGGCAACACACCTGCGAGCTATACTGGCTACGAGCGTATGGTCATCGGATGGTCAACCCCCATCGAGCTTACTGGTGATACAACGGTGACCGACCTGAAGCCCGTGAGCGAGATGGGGCAGAGTTACATCATCTACAACCAGGGCAACCGAAACGAATACTATATTCTCGACAACCGACAACTCACGGGCTATGACACTGCACTTCCTGCTTCAGGCATGATCATTTCTCACATCGACTACGATGAGGATATATGGTATGCCAACATTGTCAATGCTACCGGTTACGATTCTTATTCGGGTATCTCCAACACTCACCAGCGTTCCACCATCTTCCATGCCGATAATGATGATGATTTCTACACACAGGAGGGCGATGCTTTTCCCTTCCTGGGCAACGACAGTCTGACCGCCAGGTCTAATCCGTCAACGCTACTCTACAACGCCAACACCGACGGTACCTACAATTTAGGTTTCGGTCTGTGGGGCATCACGCAAAACGGCGACGGTACCATGTCGTTCCGCTTTGGTACCGATACCTTGCAAACCGACAATACTCCCGTTGAGATTCCTGCCGACGGAATATTGCTTCACGAGACCTTCGACAACTGTGCCGGTACGGGTGGCAACGATGTCAGGTATAGCGGTTCGGTAGCCAGCGCGTCGTTCTTGCCCGACCTCAGTGGATGGAAGGTGGTGAGAGCCTACGGCGGCGACAAATGCGCTCGCTTTGGCAGCTCTACCGCAGGCACCGGTGTCGTCATCTCACCCAAGTTTACATTGCCGGGCGACACCGTCACCTTGAGCTTCCGCGCCGCGGGCTGGGATGCACAGGGCGATGGCACTAATCTCACGTTGAGTCTGAGCACTACAGCCGCCAAGTTTGTCGATTCGGGCAGTTCCGACCTCCGTCTTACCATGACTAAAGGCGCCTGGACCATCTACACCGTTAAGATTGTGGGCAAGGGAAATGTAACCTTGACGTTCACTCCCTCCAAGCGCTTCTTCCTCGATGACGTGACGGTGCAGGCCAAGCAATCAGCTACCTCCGCCACAGGCATCGCCGAAATACAGTCGCCACCTTCCGTGCAAGGTGGTGGCAAGGGCATCTACACCATCAGCGGGCAGTACGTGGGCACCGACCTTCAGACCCTTCCCCACGGCATTTACATCGTTGACGGAAAGAAGGTGGTGAAATGATACGCGCCACCGCTGTAACATCGTGCGTGCCGGCAAGTCTGTAAGACGGCCGGCACGCTTGCGTTGTAGGTCACGCCCTCAGTTGCGCCGTCCCGCAGTTGGTCTGTCCGCGATTCTGTAAGTATGTTACTTTGTCTTTAAGTCTATTTAAGGTTAAAGATTTGAAAAGCAGCCGAAAAGGTGGTAACTTTGCATGACCCAATAGGGTGTGTAATTAGTATCAACTTTATTTTAAGATAAAAAGATTATGGCAAAGAAGGCTTTATTGATGATCCTCGATGGATGGGGAAACGGCAAGCATGGCAAGGGTGACGTGATATTCAACACGCCGACACCTTACCTCGACTATCTCAACGCAACCAGCGCACACTCACAGCTCAACGCCAGCGGTGAAGATGTGGGTTTGCCCGACGGTCAGATGGGTAACTCTGAGGTGGGTCACCTCAACATCGGTGCAGGACGCGTCGTGTACCAGGACTTAGTGAAGATCAACAAGGCCTGCCAGAGCGGTGACATCTTAAAGAACAAAGGCATCGTTGAGGCATATAGTTATGCTCAGCGCACTGGCAAGAAGCTCCACCTCATGGGACTTACCTCTGACGGCGGCGTACACTCAAGCCTCGACCATCTCTTCAAGCTCATCGAGGTGGGTAAGGAGTATGGGTTGAAAGACCTGTATGTTCACTGCTTCATGGACGGTCGCGACACCGACCCCAAGAGCGGCAAGGGCTTCATCGAGCAAGTGCAGCAGGTGTGCGACGCCAACGGTGCACATATTGCCTCTATCATCGGCCGTTTCTACGCCATGGATCGCGACAAGCGATGGAACCGCGTGAAAGAGGCCTACGACCTGCTCGTAGAGGGTCAGGGCAAGCAGGCCACCGACATGGTGAAGGCCATGGAGGAGAGCTATGCCGAAGGCGTTACCGATGAGTTTATCAAGGCCATCAACAATTCTACTGTCAACGGTACTATTCAGGAGGGCGACGTGGTGATCTTCATCAACTTCCGCAACGACCGCGCCAAGGAGCTTACACAGGTGCTCACCCAGCAGGACCTGCCCGAGGAGGGTATGCACACCATCAAGGAGCTGCAGTACTACACCATGACGCCTTACGACGCTAACTTCAAGAACGTCACCGTGCTCTTCCCCAAGGAGAACGTAGAGAATACCCTCGGTGAGTATCTCTCTAACAAGGGACTGCGCCAGCTGCATACCGCTGAGACGGAGAAATACGCGCACGTGACATTCTTCTTCAATGGTGGTCGCGAGGCACCCTACGAGGGCGAAGACCGCATCTTGGTGCCCTCTCCCAAGGTGGCCACCTACGACCTCAAGCCCGAGATGAGCGCCTACGAGGTAAAGGATAAGTTGGTGGGTGCCATCAACACCCAGGAGTACGACTTCATCGTGGTGAACTTCGCCAATGGCGACATGGTGGGTCATACGGGTGTCTACAACGCCATTGCCAAGGCTGTATGGGCCGTTGACCAGTGCGTACACGATGTCATCGAGGCCGCCAAGGCCAACGACTACGAGGCCATCATCATTGCCGACCACGGTAATGCCGACAATGCCATCAACGAGGACGGTACACCCAATACAGCGCACTCGCTCAACCCCGTGCCCTTCATCTACGTGACCAACAACAACAGCGCCACGGTGAAGAACGGTCGTCTGGCCGATGTGGCTCCCTCTATCCTGCATATCATGGGATTGGAGCAGCCAGCCGACATGACGGGCGAGAACCTCATCAACGATAGCGGGGTGAGCGCAGCCGCATACACCAAGTAAGTAAGGCTGTAAGCTGAACCCTCTTAACCCACAACGCCCAACTTCCGGACTGCCGGAAGTTGGGCGTTATTCTTACATCAGTAGGATGGCGACAAGGGTATTTGCACCATGTTCGGCCTCGGAGGTGTGGATGTTGATCAGGCATTACCACCATGTGTTGCCTCGGAGATGTGGATGTTGAACAGGCATTACCACCATGTTTTGCCTCAGAGATGTGGACGTTGAACAGGCATTACCACCATGTTTTGTCTCGCCGAGGCAAAAGCCCTCCCTCTCCTCTGTGCCTCTGCGTGCCCCAAAAACTCACCTATGGGAAATAACCATACCTCTGCTCGGTTATTTTCAACACGGAAAACACGGAAATTTCGGAATTACCATCCGGCACATTTTGATAATACGGATCATCGCTTTGCGATGGGCGGATGTTACGGAACCTGCGTGCGTTTACTCCCATTCTCCATTCCTTCTCAGGCCGTCGGCCCTCTCTGTCCCCCTCTTCATCGAAGATGCAAACTCCAAAATCTCTGCGCCTCTGCGTGCCCCAAAAACAATTCGTGCTTGTGCATGATATGTATCGCACACATGGATTTGTGGAACAACGGATGACTCGGAATTTTCGGAATTTCCATCCGGCACATTTTGATAGTACGGATCATCGCTTTGCGATGGACGGATGTTACGGAGCCTGCGTGCGTTTACTCCCATTCTTCATTCCTCCTCAGGCCGTCGGCCCTCTCTGCTCCCCCTCTTCATTGAAGATGCAAAACTCTAAACTCTCTGCGTCTCTGCGTGCCCCCCTAAACTTGGCGTTCTAAATCCCGTTCTCTCCATGCCATCCTTCTCTCCAGAACTTGCTATCCTCCTCTGCCGTGTTCTCCTACCCCGAAGGGGTTGAACTCTTGATAGGGCAGGGTTGGCGCGAAGCGACTACCCTGTCTACCCGTCGTATCGAAAGTATAAGAACTCTGTAAGAGTTCAACGTTTTATGGTTTGCGGTCGATGGGATGTGTGGTTGGTGCGGATGCTCGTTGAACTCCTACAGAGTTCAACCATCCGGTGCAAGCATAGACACGGTAGGCACGTCATGTCTCCCTTCGGTCGCCATGCGTGCCAACCGTGCCCTATCAAGCGTTTATCCCCTTCGGGGAAGCAAGCAAGGGGTGATGGATGCTGGGCATCTCCTCTATAGGTGAATAATACAACGCGAACCCCATCTGAGGGTTTCGCTCGTGCCTCGCGAAGCCCTCAGCTATTGAGCGGTGCCTCGCCGAGGCAGACTGCAATGGGTGGATGAGACGGATGACTGCAACGGGGTGGACGGTGACACAGGCATTACCACCATGTTTGGCCTCGGAGAGGCAGACTGCAATGGGTGGATGAGACGGATGACTGCAACGGGATGGACGGTGACACAGGCATTACCACCATGTTTGGTCTCGGAGAGGCAGATTACGATGGGTGGATGAGACGGATGACTACGATGGGTGGATGAGACGGATGACTACGATGGGCGGATGAACCTTAAAAATAAGCCTCGCATCTTATCATAGGGTTCGGGGTATTTTTGTACCTTTGTACACGCGTGGGGGCAAGTCCCCATGGCGTCGGCACCATGGTGCCGACACACTCACATCCCAAACATCTATCCTGCATCATGAACGTAAAGATAGAACCCTCGTGGCATGACCATCTCGAAGTTGAGTTTGCCAAGCCCTATTTCGCCGCACTCACCGACCAAGTGCGCGAGGAGTATACGCACCATGCGTGTTATCCACCCGCACGATTAGTGTTCAACGCCTTCAACCTTTGCCCTTTTGACAAAGTCAAAGTGGTCATCATTGGCCAGGACCCTTATCACGAACCCGGGCAGGCCATGGGACTGAGTTTCTCGGTGCCCGAGGGCGTGGCGATGCCACCATCATTGGTTAATATCTTCAAGGAAATAGCCGACGACTTAGGCACGCCGATGCCACAGAATGGCGACCTCACGCGCTGGGCAGAGCAGGGAGTGTTGCTGCTTAATGCCACGCTCACCGTGCGTGCCCATCAGGCCAATAGCCATCAGCGGTTAGGGTGGAGCACCTTCACCGATGCCGCCATCCAGGCCCTGAGTACCCATCGCGAGCATCTGGTCTACATGCTGTGGGGTGGTTATGCCCGTAGCAAACGATATCTTATCGACCAGCAGCGCAATCTTGTGTTAGAGTCGGTGCATCCCTCCCCGCTCTCCGCCAACCGTGGCGGGTGGTTCGGGCAGCACCAGTTCTCGCGCTGCAACGCCTATCTCAAAAGTGTGGGAGAGCAAGAAATCAGCTGGTAGTCGGCAGTGAGGAAAGTGGGTCGGCACAGTAGCGTGTCGGGAGACGGACTGCACGAGCCGACCGTGTGCGCATGGGTATCTGAGCCAGCACCATCCGCTTTCCTTCGTGTCAAACATTCATCTTAGCTTAAAGATTATGCAACTGCATATTATTCAAGTGGGCGACGTACTGGTGTCGCCCGATATTTTCACGGAGAAATTTTGTTGCGACCTTGACGTTTGCAAGGGACGATGCTGTATAGAGGGCGATGCCGGCGCGCCGGTGACGCTCGATGACATCGCGGGATTGGAAGACAGTCTCGACACCGTGTGGCCATCATTGTCGGCGTCAGCGCAGGCTGTCATCGACAAGCAGGGTGTGGTCTATACTGACAAAGACGGCGACCTGGTGACCAGCATCGTGGGAGGAAAAGATTGTGTGTTCACCTGTTACGACGACATACAGGATTTCTCTGACGGTCACACCATATCCCATTGCTGCCTTTGTGCCACCGAGCGTGCTTACCGGGCAGGCAAGCTCAACTGGAGCAAGCCCATCTCATGCGCGCTCTATCCCATCCGTGAGAAGCGTTTTCAGGATGGCACCGTGGGACTGAACTATCACCGCTGGGAGATCTGCAAGGCAGCTGTCAAGAAGGGCAAGGCGCTCAACCTGCCCCTTTATGTATTCTTGAAAGAGCCGTTGATACGCCGTTTCGGACAGTCGTGGTACGACGAGCTGTGCGCGGTGGCCGAGCAGTTGCTCCAAGAGGTAGGGCATTAGTCTTTTGGGGTGGTGTCGTTGAGGCTTTTGCGATAGGCCGTGGGACTCATGCCCACGTGTTGCTTGAAGTATTTCCCCAAGAAACTCTGGTTGGGGAAATGCAGTTCCTCGGTAATCTCCTTGATGCTTTTGGTGGTGTTGCGCAGCATGTTGCGCAGCTGCATGACCACATAGTTGTCTATCCAGCTGTTGGGAGTCTGGTGGCTCACCTGCCTGATGGTCTCCGAGAGATATTTCGGCGTGATATTCAATTGCAGTGCGTACCATCCCACGCGTCGCTCCTTGCGGTAGTTGCGCTCTAACAAAGCCATGAATTTCATGTATATCTTCTCAGCGCCCACCGTTGTCTGCGTGTCGCTCTCTTGCAGTTTGGCAATGGTGTCGCCGGTGTCGTAGATGAGCGCCTGCATCAGCGAGCGCACCGTGTCGCGGCGGAATTGGTGCTTGGTGTCTTGCACCTTCAACTTGATGAGGTGGAAGTAGTCGATGATGTTCTGCGCTTCCTGGTCAGAGAGGTGGAACACGGGATGCGTGCGTGAGAAGGTATAGAGCAGTGATAACTCATGCACCCCCGAGACGATATCCCTGAAAAACCGTTCAGAGATGGCAATGGCTATTCCTGAGCTGTCGGCGCTCACGTCGAAATTGTCGACGAACGGCGAGCCGCTGATGATGATGATGTCGTTAGCCCGCACCTCATATTCCACCGTGTTGACGCTATAACGCATGTTCCCCTTGAGGCACAAGGCCAGGAAGATGCATTTCATGGTTCTCGCCTCCTGGGGCTTAGGCATATGGGCAATCTCATCTACCAGTACCAGATCATTGTCAATGGCACTGCCGTTGGTGGCGAGCTTGATGCTCGCTATGCTGATGACCTGTTGCTTAATATTGCTCATGCTCGATATGTTCTTTTCTACAAAGATAGGCTTTTTAGCTGATACCGCAATGCTTGCAGGTGCTAAAGTCAGTGTCTTACCGTTCTTATTCATAGAAATCGTGTACCCGGCGGGTGGCGGTTTCTATGGTCATGACATCAAATATCTGTGTTGTTCTGAACCTTCTGTCGCCCCATACGGTGACGTTGCGAAGGTGGCGGCGCGGAAATAGCGGGAAGGCTTGTTCGTCTAATTCGCCAGTGCAGATATACTCCATGCCGCCAATGTTGATGTATTCGCCCCGTTTGGCATCGCGCAGGGTGATGTAGATGCCACCCACGAATCCTTGTCCGAACTCATAACTCACGCTGTCGTTCTGGCTGTCTTTGTAGTAGTAACTGCGGCTGTGTACGGTCTTGGTGGCGGCGTAAAACTGTCGCTGTGCCACCATCAGCTCATGTTCTTCGCGCTCACTTGCCGAGCGCCACAGTGCCGGGTCGAAGGTGGCCATGTTCCAGCTGGGCGTGTAGGTGCGGCCGTCGATGGTCTCAGCGCCATTGGTGTTGAGTCGCGAATTGGCGTTTCTGCATAGCCAGTTGCCGTCGCTGTAGTGACTGAATGGCTCACCATCGGCATTAGTGCCGTAAAACTCCACCGCCACCTGGCGGCGTTCAACGCTTGGACAGGTGGGAGAGTAGAGCAGGGCTATGGTGTTGGTGTCATTCCTCATGTAGCGTGTCACGTCAAAGGTCATGGCCTTGGGCGTGTGGTCATCGCTGTCGCGTAACGGGTAATAGGTGGCAGTGCCCACGATGAAGCCGTTGACATAGAGCTTAAACAGTCCGGTGGAGGCCACGTTGACCGTAGCGCGAAGCGGTCGCCCGTTGCACAGGTAGTTCTGCCTGAACCACACGTGCGCTAAACTGTCGGGCACCGGATGGGCTATCCAGTGCGCGCTGATGGTCTGCGCGTGCGCCACGCCGAGGGCCATTTGGAGCAGTATGAGCAATAATAACCTCTTCATCTCGCTGTAGTAGACTGGTTGTTACCTATGGCCCTGCGGCTTTGCCGTCGGCTTACGGGTCTCTCGCCAATATCCCGCGGATGACGGGTAAGCAGGCTGTCGTAGGTGAAGTTGACCAAGTGCCAGGCATCGTCCATGGCGTTCTCGATATAGGGTGCGCCCTCTCTCACGTGATGCTTGTCATGGCCGTTGAAGCTGGTCGCGTTGACATAGTAGACGATGGCCTCGGTAGCCCCTGTGACGATGAGGCTTGTATCTGTGCGCGCCATCGTTCCACCGCTATGGCTCACGCGTACCACCGAGCAGAAGTGTACGCTCTCTTTGGGGTCGCCCGGAGCATAGCCAGTCATGGTGATTTGTCCTTGAGACACTTTCGCCGCGTGGGGCCATGGCGATGTCAGGATGATGTTGCTGTTCAGTGTGCCCGCCGGCTGTGCCTTGAGCCTGATGGCTATGACCTTATCGGGCCTCGACGCGAAGTATTCGCGTGCATAGGTGGCGCCGTTCCGTGTGTACCGGTCGCGCACGATGCCGCTGTCTATACGCAGTACCCGTTGGTAGGCAGACACCTTACCGCCGTTCATGTCGTCGATGTAAAGCGTGCCCACGCAGTTTTCTCCATCGTGATGGTTGATTGGAAACGTTGTGTCACTGAGCGTTATCGTATTACGGTCTGTTCCGCCAGAGACATGCGCGGCCAACTTCCCGTTGCTCACGGGAAACGTCTGCTGTGGCTTGCGCGCCGGATGGCGATAGGCCATCTGGGTGGGCAGTCGCTGGATGTTGCAACCCACGAAGGCGGTGGATATGAGTAAGAGCGGCAAAAGATATTTCATTGTTGGTGCGATGGGCAGAACAGACGTACAACGGAGACGATGGATGTTGTCCTAAACAAAAGTCTCCCCAAAGGAATAGACATTGCACGAAGTAATATCTCAGCCTTTGGGAAGACCATGGTGTATGTGTCGCTAATGCTTATGCGTCGATATTGGCGTAGGCGGCGTGCTCCTCGATAAATTCGCGGCGAGGCTCCACGTCGTCGCCCATGAGCATCGAGAAGATCTCGTCGGCCTGGGCAGCATTCTCGATGGTGACCTGCTTGAGCAGGCGCTGCGCCGGATCCATGGTGGTCTCCCAAAGCTGTTCGGGATTCATCTCACCCAAACCTTTGTAGCGCTGCGTATGGATGCTCTTGGCGTCCTCGTCGCCATTGGCATACTTGTCGAAGAATGCCTGACGCTGCTGCTCATTGTAGCAGTACTCACTCACCTTGCCCTTAAACGTGCATTTGTACAACGGCGGGGTGGCGATATAGAGGTGTCCCTCCTCGATGATCTTCGGCATAAAGCGGAAGAAGAGCGTCATGATGAGCGTGTCGATGTGCGAGCCATCGACGTCGGCGTCGGTCATGATGATAATCTTGTCATAGCGCAGCTTGTCGATGTTGGCCTCGCGGTCGTCCTCACCTTCCACGCCAAAGCGTACGCCGATGCTCTGGATGATGTTCATCACCGACTCTGCCTCGAAGACGCGGTGCCACTGCACCTTCTCCACGTTCAGAATCTTACCGCGCAGCGGCAGGATGGCCTGGGTATAGCGGTCGCGCCCCTGCTTGGCCGAGCCACCTGCCGAGTCACCCTCTACGAGGAATATCTCGCATTGCTTGGGGTCTTTGTTCGAGCAGTCGGCCAGTTTGCCGGGCAGGCCGCCACCCGTCATCACGTTCTTGCGCTGTACGCTCTCGCGGGCCTTGCGGGCAGCGATACGTGCCGTGGCTGCCAACACCACCTTCTCGCAGATTTGCTTCGCCTCCACGGGGTGCTCCTCAAGATAGTCGGTCAGTGCCTCGCCCACAGCCTGGTTGACGGCGCCCACCACCTCGCTATTGCCTAACTTGGTCTTGGTCTGGCCCTCAAACTGCGGCTCTCCCACCTTGATGGAGATGACGGCGGTGAGACCCTCGCGGAAGTCCTCGCCCGCAATCTCGATCTTGGCCTTCTCGATCTGCTTGGAGATCTGTGGGTCGTTGTCGGCGTAGTTCTTCAGCACACGCGTCAGGGCCATGCGGAAGCCCGTGACATGGGTACCGCCCTCAATGGTGTTGATGTTGTTGACATACGAGTGCAGGTTTTCCGAGTAGTCGGTGTTGTAGGTGATGGCCACCTCGATGGGCAGCCCCTGCTTCTCGGTCTTGAGATAGATGACATCATCGAACAGGTGCGCACGATGACGGTCGATGTAACGCACAAACTCCTTCAGTCCGTCTTTGGCATGAAACACCTCCTGGCGTGTCTTGCCTTCCTCGTTCGGGCGAAGGTCGGTCAGGGTGATGCGGATACCTGCGTTGAGGTAGGCCAACTCACGCATACGGCGAGCCACGATGTCCCACTGGAAGATGGTGGTGGTGAAAATCGTGGGGTCGGGCCAGAACTGCTGGCGCGTGCCTCGCTTCGTGGTCTCGCCAACTACCTTGACCGCGTACAGGGGTTTGCCCTGCTCGTATTCCTGCTGGTAGATTTTACCGTCACGGAATACTTGTGACTTCATATGCGATGACAGTGCGTTTACGCAGCTCACACCCACACCATGTAGTCCACCGCTGACCTTGTAAGAGCCCTTGTCAAACTTACCGCCGGCGTGCAGCACGGTCATCACGACCTCGAGCGCGCTCTTGTGCAACTTCTCGTGCTCGTCGACAGGAATACCACGACCGTCGTCTTCTACGGTGCATGAGTTGTCTTCGTTGATGGTAATCTCTATGTTCTTACAGAAGCCGGCCATTGCCTCATCAATGGAGTTGTCTACCGTCTCGTTGATGAGGTGGTGGAGACCCTTCTCGCTGATGTCGCCGATATACATGGCTGGACGCTTGCGCACAGCCTCCAGGCCCTCCAACACTTGAATGTTGGAGGCAGAATAATTATCTGCCTGATGTTGATTTTCTGTCATTTGTTTTTAGTCATGTGTTATTATGCAAAGATACGAAGAAAAGTCGATATGGCGAAATGTTTGCTGCCTAAAATATCATATCTTGGGCATTCCACGAAGTGTTGGCAAGGTATAGATTTCCCATAGGAAATGCTTGCATATCTCAGTATTTTTTCCGAATATTGCAGTAAGTATGACGATGCGGGTTGTGCGTCGCTTGGTTGAGCGTCGTCAGGGCGTGCCGCACGATAAAAGTATTCACCCAAAAATGATAAATCATATACGTTTGCCGCAGACTCCAAGACGGCTTTTGGCGATGATGGGCGATGGCAGGACTGTTGTCTTGCTGCTGTTGTTGCTGTGGGCTCCGTGTGTGCTGTGGGCCACCGAGTTCTTCGCCACCAACAATGTCAAGACGTCGCAGCGTAGCGGTAGCTCCTCGTTTGTGGCCGATGTCGAGTTCCCGGTGTCGGGTGATGCCGCGGCCGTGCGCAACGTGAAAGGGTGGATATGCGACCAGTTGGACTTGGAGGCCGAGCCTGAACCGCTGGACGAAGGTGCTTTCCGGGGGCTGTTGCGGCAAAGCTGTGAAGAATTTCTCGTGTCGGTAGAGGGTACCTCACGCCGTGTTGAGATATTGCGCTGCTACGAAGATGCCGACGTGGTGACGTTCTCGGCTTTGGTGACTGACAAAGACTCCGCTACGTGGCGGAGCGAAGACTATGCCTCGTTCAGCAAGGTAGATGGGCACCGCATACAGGTGAGTGAGGTCTTCAAGTGTAGCGAGCAGCAAATCAAACAACTGATGTGGCAGTGGCGTGCCGACCTGCCGGTAGGGGTGTCGTCGGCCGACGGACTGGTGGTGGGCGACGTCGCGTTTCTCGATGGCTGGATTGTGGTCATCGGTCCCGCGGAGGGCTATACGGGCGCGGCCTATCGCATCAGGTATGAGTCGGCTGAGCCTTATCTCCTCGCAAAGCCCGGTGGCCGTTATTTTGAGCGGTGAGCATGCTGTCCGTGGGGGAGGGGATGGCGTGGCGCGGTAGAAATGACGCGTGTGAGGCAGTCGTTCGCGCATGTCGGTAGGTGAAGAACATCGTTCCTCGCGACCCCTTTGGGCGGCTCTTCACGCCTTTGCTCTTGCCCCATCTCGTCTTCTATACCCCATACTTCTATCCAAACCATCTTATGATTCTATATAGAAGTATGCTATGGTTTTGTATTAAATCATCTTATGGTTTTATATAGAATCATCTTATGGTTTTATATTAAATCATTCGTTCTTCCCTGTTTCTTCGTTTCACCATTTGTCCCGAAGGTTACAAGGATAAGGGGTGTTGGTGTCAGGTTAAGAAGGGGTGGGGCACCTCCTTTAGAAGTGATTATCACAATGGGGGCGGCAACCTGAGGGTCTTGCTCGTGCTCGCGAAATCCTCAGCTATGGATTGGTGCCTCGCCGAGGCAAAAGCCCTCCCTCTTCTCTGCGTCTCTGCGTGCCCCCAAAACTCATCTGTGGGAAATAACCATACCCCTGCTCGGTTATTTTCAACACGGAAAACACGGAAATTTCGGAATCACCGTCCGGCACATTTTGATAGTACGGATCATCGCTTTGCGATGGACGGATGGAACGGAACCTGCGTGCGTTTGCTCCCATTCTCCATTCCTCCTCAGGCCGTCGGCCCTCTCTGTCCTCCTCTTCATCGAAGATGCAAAACTCCAAAATCTCTGCGTCTCTGCGTGCCCCCAAAACTCACCTGTGGGAAATAACCATACCTCTGCTCGGTTATTTTCAACACGGAAAACACGGAATTTTCGGAATCACCATCCGGCACATTTTGATAGTACGGATCATCGCTTTGCGATGGACGGATGGAACGGAACCTGCGTGCGTTTACTCCCATTCTCCATTCCTCCTCAGGCCGTCGGCCCTCTCTGTCCTCCTCTTCATCGAAGATGCAAAACTCTAAACTCTCTGCGTCTCTGCGTGCCCCAAAAACTCACCTGTGGGAAATAACCATACCCCTGCTTGGTTATTTTCAACACGGAAAACACGGAAATTTCGGAATCACCATCCGGCACATTTTGATAGTACGGATCATCGCTTTGCGATGGGCGGATGGAACGGAACCTGCGTGCGTTTACTCCCATTCTCCATTCCTCCTCAGGCCGTCGGCCCAATGATTCCATCCTCTTCCCTATCTCTGTATCGAAGACGCGTAACTCCAAAACCTCTGCGGCTCTGCGTGCCCACCAAAGACTCTTTGCTACTTAGCTGCCTTGGAGGCACCGCCGACGCAACTCTCGGGCATGATAAGGCGACCAAAAATTGTTCGATGATACACCACTCTGACAAGCTGTATATTATATATAAGGTGTAAGTCATCATATAGCGGATTTGGGCATATCATAATAATTTCTAAAAAAAAATCCCAAAATGCAAGCTATTTACAAACTTATGATATACCTTTGCTTGTTCTTTAGAATGATCATGCAATAAGATCATCCTTCTGATTTAATTCAAATTAATTTATCTATCATATTCAACGTTGTTACAATCAAATTCCTTTTATGAGTCAATTTTTACGCATAACCTTGTGGCTGTTGGCCTGCCTCTATAGTATAACAGGCACAGCCGAGACGCTCGACCAGCTGAAGACGCGTCTGTCTCAAAACACTTATTACCGGCTTAAGAGCTATTATAACACTTACGCCATTGACACAGGCGGCAAGACATCGGTGATAGCTGCCAGCAGCGACCTGACCAACGCTTGGAACAGTATCTGGAAGATCGTAAGCACCGGCACCGGTTACACGCTGCAGAATGTTCTTACAAATAAGTACCTCAATGCGCCGGGCAGTCTTTACACAGCGTTTCCCACTTCTGCCACTACGCAGACGTTTTACATCAGCCCAGCACTTATACCTCGGCTAACAACTATGTGGTGATCTCCACCACATCCACTGCAGCGGGCTATACGGCTGTTCATGCCGACGGAAACAGTCAAATCGTATTATGGGAAGCCAACACCAGCACCAGTGAGAACAATGCCTCCGACTGGATATTAGAGCCTGTAACTAACTTCGACCAAACGGCGTTGGACGCTTTCCGCACGGCCATAACACCAGATGCGGGGGCTTACTATTACATTAATAATAAGGAATATACAGACAAGCGCCTGCAGTCGCCCCTAAGCACAACAGCGGCAATTGCCTCTGAAGCCAATAATGCCGACTACAAGCAGCTGTGGCAATTTGTTGCCATGAGCAATGGCCAGTATGCGCTGAAGAATGCCGTTACCGGCCTCTACATACAGAATAATGCCGGAGAGAGTGCCGACTTCGTGATGGGCAGCACGGCCTCGCCCTTCAGCTTGAATTTCATTACCACTTCAACGCCTTTCTATTTCACCGCTCAAGGCACCACCCATGTGCTGCACGCTGCGGCTTCGCAAGGCTATCGCATTGTGGGGTGGTACGCCAGCGCTTCGGCTTCGCAATGGAGTTGGGAACGGGCGTCGGTAACCCAGCAAGAAGTGCAGGCCGCAGTCACTGAGTTGCAGAATTTCAACAATCTGGTGAACAACAGCGCAAGTTACACCACCGCATTGTCTACCTTCTTTGAAGACGCGGCCTGCACCACGCTGAGATCCACTTATCGCGGCAAGAGCGATGCCGAACTGCGTAGCCTCATGGCCACGGCAGGCTTACCCACGGTGCTGCAGGAGGTGGCCGTGAAAGTAAAGAACGACCAATGGAATACCGCCAGCACGCTGGCCAATCAGTATGAAAAGTCGTTCCGCATTGCTCAGTACAAGCCATATAGCGACCCCAATCTATGGGCAAGAAACCAGTATTTGATGAACACCTCGTTTGTGTACTCGCAGCTCACCAATCCCTCGGGTATCACTGCCAACGCAGGCGAGACGATGTGTATCTTTGTAGACCAACTGCCCCCTACCGGTGCTACACTCGGGGTGGAACTGGTAACCGGTAATAACAGAACAGGCACATACGTAGCCCTCAACAAGGGCGTCAACTTCATTTATCCCGAAGCCAAGTCACATGTCTATGTACGCTATAACATTACCGACACGCTGATGCACATTTCGGCGCTTCCTCAAATCAAGATTCACATCGAAAACGGTAGGGCCAACGGATATTTCGACATCGACCGCCACGACAGCAAGGCGTGGACCGACATGCTTTCGCTCAAGTCGGCCGGATTCATGCAAGACGATGACTGGCGCATGAAGTCGAAATGGTATACCTTTGTCTTTAAGCGCGACTATGTGGAAAACTGCTACAATAAGGGCGATTTCGTGTATCACGGCGAAGACAAAGGCCTTAGAGGCGTACTGATGCAGTGGGATGCGTTTTGCCAACAGCAACTCGACTTCCTCAGCGTGGAACGGTTTGCAGACCGCTTCAATTGTCCGCTTCTTGCCACTTATACCACTGATGGCGGCATGTATGCCACCAACTACGGCATCTACGGCATCCTCACGCTCAATTATACCAGCATGGTCGAAAGCACCGAAAACTCTGAAGGTGGTGGTATATGAGGATTGGTACACGAAACGGGGCACCATTTCCAGAACCTCATCAACATGAAGGGTGCCTTGGAAAGCTCTAACAACCTCTTCTCTAACATTGCCATGTGGCGCACCGGCACCAACGTTTCGCGCGGGATGCCTCTGCCCCAGCTCATCGACGCGTGTGTCAACCAAGACAAGAGCTGGATGGATATAGGCCTGAGCGAGCGTATTCGCCTTTACTGGCAGTTATGGTTATACTATGTTGAGCTGGGACATAAGCCCACGTTCTATAAGGAATTGTACGACAAGTTCAGAAACAATCCCATGAACGGGGCCAATGGCCGAACCGACTTCTTGCAGTTTGCCAAGTTCTGTAGCGATGTGGCACAGGAAGACCTGACCGACTTTTTCGAGTTCTACGGTTTCTTCAAGCGCACCGGCGATAACATCCGCATCTACTGGGGCGATAGTTTCTACGACAATAGTTACGCGCAAATATTTACTAATGTTACCCAAGCCGACATCGACGAGGCCAAGGCTTACATGAGTAAATACTCTGTCAAGCGCCGTAATCTTTACTTCATGGACGAGCGCGTGCTGCCCGTAACGGGTAACAACCCCTACATGCTGCCCGGCGCAACACGCTATGCCACCTCGTCCAATGCCACTCCAGGCGATGCCAACGAGATGGGTACGTTTGGCCATTATGAACTGTATCGCAATCCGCAGCCCGCTGTACCTACCAGCGTGATGCAGCAAAACCGCACATTTACCATGGCCGGTGAAAACGTAGTGGGATACAAAGTGTACAACGCCGCCGGCAAATTAGTGTACGCCTCTAACCGCAGCGTGTTTGACGTGCCAACTACCGTTGACCTTGCCACTGCCCGTATCGTTGCGGCAGGTGCCGACGGAACCGATGTTGAGGTATTCAGGAATGGCAGTGTGGTGGCTGCATACAATCAGCCCGCAGTCAATAGCAGCTTCAAGAATACTGCTGACTTGGCTTTGTCACAGACAGAAAATCAGCCCGAATACACCTATCAGATACGTCTGACGCCCAATACCTCAGCCTATCTCAATGCCAACACGGCCAACACGACATCTACCACCGACCGTGGCTTGTTTGCTTTCTACCCCGGAACCAGCGAAGGTGCCTACTACATCTACTCGGCAACAGTCAACAAATGGCTGGGTTATACCGATGGAAACGAAGGCACTAACAAAATAACCCTGAGCGATACCAAGGGCGGCGCCATACAATGGAAGGTGAAGAAAGAAGCCGAAAACGGAACAAGTTATGATATCATGCCTCTGTCGGGCACCAATGCCTGGAACTGGTATGGTGGGCTTTCTGTTGCGCGCAACAGCATGGGACTATACGACTACGCCGATGGACAGTCGTCATGGACATTGGTTCCGGCCGACAACACTACGCTCTTTGAAGCCGAAGCCAATCGTATTGACGAGATCGTGGCACGCAAAGGGCCAGGCTATCCTATCGAAGGCTCGACAGAACGCAGTAATTTAGTTCAGAAATACGCTGCGTTTACAGCTGCTTACAAGGCTTACCAAACTGCCGACCAACAATACAAGGCCAGTCCCACAACTGCCAATCTCAACACCAAGAACGCGGCTTCGACATCTGCCAACACGGCTTTGAACGAACTTAAGACAGCCACAAACAGCTATATGGCGTCGACAACCGACATTATGATGCCCGAAAACGGTAAGGTCTACCGCATCAAGTTCGCCAAGAATGGCTATGCCCTGACCAATTACCACATGCCCGACAACAGAGAAAACTGCAATATTACCCTGGCTCCCTGCACCGACACGCGCAGCTACTGGGTATGTCAGTACAACCAAGACGGCTCTTTCTATTTGGCATCGCTCAAGGGTAACGGCAGCATCAACGTTCTGCCGAATTCAGGCAACGCCACTCTGGCCGACACTGGCGTGGCGCTGCAGGCGGCAAGAGGCAAGAAGTTTGGTACGCTTTATTTAAGAGGCAACGGACAAAGCCTGATGGGAACCACCCAAACCACCTATCTGCAAATCACATCATCAGATCAGATTGCAGAGACTGAGACAACCGAAGGCACCGACTTCTACTTTGAGGAAGTCACCGACTCTGCCTATGCGCTCGACGTCAAGACGGGCAACAACGGCAACCTCTCTGCCGTCAACCTGCCCTACGCAGTGGTAGTACCCCAAGGTGTGAAACTTTATCAGGCTGCCGATCTGACCGAAAATCTTACGCTGAAAGAGATTCAGCCCATCACCAATAGTCTGGGCCAGAAGGTATTGCCTGCATATACGCCTGTCATCTTATCGGCAGAATCAGCCGGAACGCTGATGTTACAGCCCACCCTGTCTGACAATAGTCAGATGGCGACTGGCATGGAAGGCACCATCTTGCCCGTGCTCAACAGCGGCCTGCAACTCAGTAGCTATCACTATTACGTCTTGACACAAGACAATGGCACCTTCGTCATGAGCAAGGTGGGAGATGCCGGCATCTCTGCCAACGAGGCCTACTACCGCATTGCCGTGTCGACACTTCCGACTGCACCAGCGAGTCTCAACCTCGTCTTCGACGATGCTACAGGCATAAGCCTGACCGAAGCAGGGCAGAAAGACGAGAAGACATACGACCTCAGTGGCCGTCGTGTCTACAATCAACAGGGTAAAGGTATCGTGATTGTTGGAGGCAAGAAGGTAATCAGACATTAAGTATTAGTAAATACCTACATTATAATAAAGAGAGCAAGGAGCGGTTATTTCGCCCCTTGCTCTTTTTTTTCTCGCCATCTACTTGTCTGATTGTCCTCCCCTTGCTCTTATTTCTCCCAAATTCTTCTTATCTGCTTGTCATGTGGAGACGTCCGCGGCATAAGAAGACTACCACGGCAGCCAATGAGGTGCGCGGCGTGTCGAATAACATACATTGGCACGGTAAATAGGGCATGGCACGGCCTATAGTTGTCCGGCCTCCACTTGTAGCACCACACGCTCGGTGAGGCGGTCGATGCCGTTGGGGTCGTAGTCTTTCTTGAGGCTGGCGCCGAAAAGCCATGCAAAGGTTTGGTAGAAGCCGGCACGGATGGGGCCCAGGAATCCTCGGATGAGGTCGTAGCTCGAACTGCTGCACTCGCGGTACACCAGCTTGATGAGCAGTTTGCCCTGACTGTAGGTGAGCTTCTTCATGCGGGGCTTGTACTCCTTCATGATACTGGCCTCCACCTTCTTCATGTGTTCGTCTTTGGCCTTCTTATTGGGCAAGGTTTCTAAGTAATCGCCGGTTTCGATAATGATGCGGTTCACCTCCTTGGCTATGGGCAACACCTTTTTCACATTATACACCAAACGGTTGTAAGCGGCCCGCTCTTTAGCATTCTTGAACTCCGGCTCGGCAAACACGTAGACGTTGTTGAGTTCGACATATTGTATCGAGTCGCCGTCCTTTTTGACCTTTCCCACCTTGACCATCGGCACAAACGTGGGATTGTCCATATCCACCTTGATGTCTTCGGGGTTGATATGGCCAGGTTTGTCGTTCTGGGCAAAGAGTGCCATGGTGAGCGACGACATCAGAATGAGTGCTGACAACCTTTTCATTGCAAGTACAAAAATACGACCTATTTCTGCACTGGCAAAGAGAATAGGATTAAAAAAACTGAATGTTTCGGTTAAGCCAGATGCGTAGGGTCAAGTCCGCCTGAGCGCTGCCAATCACACTTTTGTTATAAAAAAAACGTGCCGAGGCTTGACACTTTAGGCGATTTCTCCTATTTTTGTAAAATAGTACTAACCCTTGAAACCACACCTTTATTTATCATGAAACGATTGCTGCTCATGCTCCTGCTGTTGCTGCCAGCCGCAGCCACCGTGGCTCAGGATCTGCGCACGTGGGAAGAAGAGTTTGCCCGTATGGGTGAACAGGAAGATATGGAGTCGGCGAGTTGGGAGCAAATGTATGATGAGCTTAGCGAACTGCACGAAAACAAGCTCGACCTCAACCGATGTACGCGCGAGGACTTGGAACGGTTGCCTTTTCTCTCTGACCAGCAGATCATGGACTTCATGGAATATCGCGACCGTGCACGGCGCATAGAGTCGGTGGCAGAGTTGCGTATGATTCCCTCGTTTGAGGCACGACATGCCGACCTGCTGGCACAGTTTGCCGCGATTTACCCTGAGATAACCACCGACACCCTACCCTCTCTTTCGCGTCTGCTGCGTTATGGCCGCCACGAACTGGTAGGCATGTTTCGCTACCCGTTCAATGAGCGCAAGGGCGATATCAATGGTTATTTAGGATATCCATACAAGCATTGGCTGCGCTACACGTTTACCTCGGGGCGTCATGTCAGGGCCGGACTGCTGGCCTCACAGGATGCCGGTGAGCCTTTCTTTGCGGGGAAAAACAGCGCGGGCTATGACTTCTATTCCGTTTATTTGCTGTTTCGCCATATAGGGCGTATCAAGACATTGGCATTGGGTCGCTATAGGTTGCGGTTCGGCATGGGGCTTGTCATCAACAACTCCTTTGGCTTAGGCAAACTCAACACGCTCTCCATGTTAGGGCGTTCGGCCAATCATGTGCTGGCCCACAGCAGTCGCTCGGAAGGCAACTACCTGCAAGGTGCGGCGGCAACCGTGGATTTAGGCAAGGGTTTTGATTTCACCGCCTTTGCTTCCTGGCGCAAGATTGATGCCACGCTCAACGATTCGGCCAACACGGTAGCCACCATTCTGCGTTCGGGCTACCACCGCACGCCTTCTGAGATGGAGCGTCGACGCAACACGTCGCAGACGATGGCGGGTGGCAATATCAATTTCTTTCGTCAGGGCTTTCATGTGGGGCTGACGGGTTATTACACAACTTTCAGTCGCGAGTTGTGCCCCAATCTCTCGCAGCGCTACCGCCATTGGTATCCCCAGGGCAGCCATTTCTGGAATGTGGGTATCGACTACGGGTATACCTCCCCAAGACTGACCATAGCTGGCGAAACGGCCACTGACGTGCGTGGCAGCGTGGCCACCATCAACAGTTTGAGCTATCGTCTTACGGGCGCGCTCTCGCTGATGGCTCTGCAGCGCTATTATCCTTACCAATATCAATCTATTTTTGCGGAGTCGTTTGCCGAAGGCGGGGCTGTAAACGATGAGAGCGGTATTTTCGTCGGGGCAAACTGGAGTCCCCTGCGTGGGCTCAACTTCATGGCTTATACCGATTTCGCCTATTTTGCCTGGCCCAAGTATGGGGCGTCGGAGTCGTCTCACAGTAGTGACAATTTCTTGCAGCTGACGTGGCAACGCCGCCGCTGGAATCTGCTCATGCGCTATCGCTTTAAGGCGCGCGAGTATGACAACGACGAGCATACTGGCCTTGAGTGGCAATACCTGCATCGTGGCAGACTGGCGTTGGGCTACACCGGGCGACAATGGCAATCGCGCACACAACTCGACCTGACCTACAGTCGCAAGTCTGCTTCGGGCACGGGCTACATGGCCACGCAGGGAGTGACCTGGCAGCATCGTTTCTTGCGTATTGACGTCACTGCGGGCTATTTCCACACCGATGATTATGCCTCTCGTTTGTATGTCTACGAGCGTGGCCTGATGTACCAGTTCTCGTTCCCCGCCTTCTTTGGCGAGGGCTTTCGCGGTGCCATTGTGGCCTTGGCCGATGTAGGCAGCAGCTGTCGCGTGGTGGCCAAGGTGGGCACCACCCATTATTTCGACCGCCAGACCATCGGCAGCGGACTGCAGCAGATCGACGGCAATAGCCAGACCGACCTGGAGCTTCAGCTTAGGCTGAAGCTCTGACACCCTTTACCCGGCTCGTACATGCAAACGCGTCTTGAGCAAGTTTACCACTCCGTACCCGGTCGTTTTACCTGTAAAGTATGGCGTCTGTCGTAAACCGTCCATGAAGCAGGCGTAAACCATGGGTTTAGTCATGATAAACCGTGCAGTTATGAGCCACAAAGCTGCCGTTTCAAGTGCCCTCTGCGCCTATGGCAAGGGCGGGCGGGCTAAATGAGACCCCCAAAGTCATCGTATGGTTTTATATAGAATCATCGGATGGTTTTATATAGAATTATCGGATGGTTTTATATAGAACCATCGAATGGTTTCATATTATTGGTGTCCGCTAAAAAATCAAGCCCTGTTTACAAATGATTGTTTTGTCGGACAGCCGACATTTGGGATGTGTAGACAGACCATTTCAGGCTTAAAGCCTCGGAAAATGGATGAAAAGTAC
>JAFABV010000053.1 GCA_023425865.1 Bacteroidota bacterium
GGAAGAGAAGCCAGCTGCCGGCATGGTCGAGTTGGTCCCAGCTATAGAAACCACTGAAATATTCCTTGTACTGACAGGACAGCTGTTTGCCGTTCACACCGTAATGGGAGGCTATTCCCTTGATGCTTTCGGCTGTGGACTCAATCCTCTTCTTTTAAAAAAGCGACGAACTCAGGGCTCAACTTGCTGCCCTCAGCCGTCAGGTCATCATAATTGTAGGTAAAGATGGAACCGCTGGAACTGTCGCGCCACTTCCGCCGGCGAACATGCAAGAATACCGACTTGCCGCGGATGGGAAAGTCCTGTATGACCTTCTCATGGGAGAAACCATAAGAACGAACCGTTCCTTTCTTATAATCTTCCTTCTCCATGAACTCACGCTCGTCCATCCAAAAGTGGAGCTCAGTGGGGTGATCTTCAAAATTTACTATGTCAAAATAGTCGGTCAGCACTGTCGGAAAGATACAGCGCAATAGTTGCCATGTCTTCATGAGGACAAAGGTAGCATTTTGATTGTAAAACTAAAAATTAAAATAAAAAAATTGCCACCCACTTTTCGGACTGACCCGAAGTCAGGCGGGCGATGGCGCGGCCCATCCCCATCAGCCTGACTCTACCGTCACATATGATACCTCCACCGCTTATTACTTATAAGGTGTAGGCTTAAATGGGGGAAAACCTTTTTTTTTGGCACATTCCTTGCTTGTTGACTGGTAAAGCATTATATTTGCAACATACAGACCAAGAAAAAGAAAGGTAAAAGGATATGACCAGTCAGTTTTCACCCAAAGTATCAGAAATCCTTGCATTCAGCAGGGAAGAGGCAACTCGCCTGGCCAGCACCTCGGTTGGCCCGGAGCATCTGCTGCTTGGTATACTCAGGGAGCAGAGCACCTCTATAACAGAGCTTTTCCAGCACTTAGACATCAACGTGCAGAGCGTCAAGGAGTCGTTGGAAGAGCGAGTACGCAATGACGAGATTTCAGCGCCCGTACACACCAGCGACCTGGTGCTCAACGATAAAGCCAGCAACATACTCAAACTTGCCGTGCTCGAAGCGCGCATACAGCACACCCAGATGGTAGACGTGCAGCACTTGCTGCTGGCCATTCTCCACGATCAGGTGGACAATGGCGCGAAAGAAATACTTGAGCTTAATCATCTCAACTACGAAAAGGCGGTGCAGCTGCTGCAAAAGAAGCCCATGACCGATGGTCTCGGACTGCCCGACGAGGACGAGGATGAATATGAGGAGCAGAGACCACGTCGCCAGCAACAGGATAACCAGTGGCGTTCGGCCACGGCAGCCCAGCCCCAGAGCGGCGGCAAGACTCCCGTACTCGACAATTTCTCTACCGACCTTACCAAAGCGGCTGCCGAAGGCAAGCTCGACAACGTGGTGGGGCGTGAAAAGGAGATACAACGTGTCACCGAGATTTTGTGTCGCCGCAAGAAGAACAATCCTATATTAATAGGTGAACCCGGTGTGGGTAAGAGTGCCATTGTAGAGGGACTGGCACAGCTCATTGCCAAGCACCAGACTTCGCCCGTGCTCTTCAACCGCCGCGTGGTGAGTCTCGACATGACCGCCATTGTGGCAGGCACCAAGTACCGCGGCCAGTTTGAGGAGCGCATACGTGCCTTGCTCAAGGAACTGGAGCAGAATCCCGACATCATTGTCTTCATCGACGAGATACACACACTCATCGGAGCGGGTTCCACACCGGGCAGCATGGATGCCGCCAACATCATGAAGCCTGCCTTGGCACGAGGCACCATACAGTGCATCGGTGCCACCACGCTCGACGAATACCGCAACTCCATTGAGAAAGACGGTGCCTTGGAGCGCCGCTTCCAGAAGGTGCTGGTAGAGCCCACCACAGCCGAAGAGACCCTCGTTATTCTCAACAACATCAAGGACCGCTACGAGGAGCATCACCACGTGACTTATACCGACGATGCCCTGAAGGCTTGCGTGAAGCTCACCGAGCGATATGTCACCGACCGCGCTTTTCCTGACAAGGCCATCGATGCCCTCGACGAAGTAGGCTCGCGGGTACACCTGCAGCATGCTGAGGTGCCCACCGAGATTACCGACAAGGAAAAGGAAATAGAGGAAGTGAAGGTAAAGAAGCAGCAGGCCGTGTCGAACCAAAACTTTGAGCTGGCTGCCGGATTCCGTGACAAGCAGACAGAGCTGGAGCAGGAGTTGGTTGAGATGCAGCGTCGTTGGCAGCAAGGAGAGGCCGACTCGCGACAGGTTGTCACTGACAAGGAGGTGGCAGACGTGGTGTCGATGATGACCGGAGTGCCTGTACAGCGCATGGCTGACGCTGAGGGTGAGCGCCTGAAGAATATGGCAGGCGACCTGAAGCAGAACGTCATTGGACAGGACCAGGCCATCGAAAAGATCGTGAAGGCTATTCAGCGCAACCGCATCGGACTGAAAGACCCCAACCATCCCATCGGCGCATTCATGTTCCTCGGCCCTACCGGCGTAGGCAAAACCTATCTCGCCAAGAAACTGGCAGAGATGATGTTTGGCTCGACCGACGCGCTGGTACGTATTGATATGAGTGAATATACAGAGAGCTTCAACACCTCTCGACTCATTGGCGCGCCTCCCGGATACGTGGGCTATGGCGAGGGTGGACAGCTCACTGAGCGTGTGCGCCGTCATCCCTACTCCATCGTGCTCTTGGACGAAATAGAGAAGGCACACGGCAATGTGTTCAACCTCTTGCTGCAGGTACTCGACGAAGGACGACTCACCGACGGCAACGGTCGCATGGTAGACTTCCGCAACACGGTAATCATCATGACCTCTAACGCCGGCACCCGCCAGCTCAAGGAGTTCAGCCGTGGCGTAGGCTTCAATGCCGGTGGCATATCAGACATCACCAACATGAACGACAAGGACAAGCAATATGCCCGTTCGGTGATTCAGAAGAGTCTGAGCAAGCAGTTCTCTCCCGAGTTCCTCAACCGTCTCGATGAGATCATCACCTTCGACCAGCTCGACCTCTCGGCCATCAAGAAGATTATCGACATCGAGTTGCGCCAGCTCTACAAGCGCGTTGGCGACTTGGGATACACCATCAATCTCACTGACGAGGCCAAGGAACTGGTGGCTACCAAAGGCTATGATGTGCAGTTTGGTGCCCGTCCGCTGAAGCGTGCCATCCAGACCTACATCGAAGATGGCCTCAGCGAGCGCATCCTCTCTGGTGAAGTGCATCCTGGTGACACCATCACCATCGGCAAGGCTGAGGGTAAAGAAGAATTGGTCTTCTCTTAAAGACGCAATGATTTTTTGAAGACGACGTAGTTTTAGAACCGTATACAAAACTACGCGAGTTCGGGATAAGATTAGTATGCAAACAGCTCCAATTGCCTTGTCTTTTCCACATGCACAGGCAGTGCCTCTGGTTTGTTGTCAAAGAAGCAGTAGGCAGTGAGAGCCGAGCATAGGT
>JAFABV010000017.1 GCA_023425865.1 Bacteroidota bacterium
TGCGCACGGTGTGAGTTATTTGATCCATTGTAAGTGACCTCCTTTAAAAAACTATTAGTTTTTTGCATTTTTTAAAGTATGCCACAAAAAATATATTCCACCTAGGCGGACAATTTGACGCTTACGAAAAAGGTATATTGGAACTCTGATAAAACTAAATTAGAAACAGTCTATTATAAAGGGGTAAACTTCAATCTGAACCTCTATTGTAAACAGGCTCAATTGCTTAAAAAAGGTATCAATGACCCAATTTATGATGATGTTCTAAGACTTGAATTACAGGTCAAAAGTCGTGAATTAACTGAATACTGTAAAATTCAAGGTCTTGCAAAAGATTTGATAAATTTTTGGCATACCAGTATGAGAGAAGATTTTTTCAATTCATTAATGATTGAGAAATTTTTATATTCAGGGGATTATTTTGATTTAAAAAATGTTAAAAAACAGACCAAGGATATCAAGCAAAATACTCAGCAAAAGATTATTAAATTTTGTAAAAGTATAGCAGAATCTGATATTACTGATGCCATAAATACATTAAGTAGAGGTACAACTACCAAATACATAAAGGAACTTTCTACAAGAAATATCAACCCAGTTACAATAAAGAATTTCGACTACTTGCTTGGGATAAAAGCAATTTTAGAAAAGAAATCAGATGCAAATGAAAGGACTTAAAGGTGTTTTATGGGAAAATTTAAAGATTTAACGGGGAATGTCTATGATAGATTAACGGTAATTGAATATTCACATTCAGAAAATGGTCATACCTTGTGGAAATGCTATTGCTCATGTGATGCAGATAAACCAGAAGAGGAAAGAAGAGTTCATATAGTCAGAGGGAAATATTTGCAGGACAAAAGTACTTCTTCCTGTGGTTGTAAAAGAAGAGACCATATAAAAGAAGTTAATCAATATGCAAATAAAAAGACAAGAACTAACAAGCCTTATTATAGCTTATTATCAAACATTTGGAGAACGTTAATTAATCGTTGTCATAACCCTAAGTATAAAGGGTATAAATATTACGGTGCAAAGAATATCTACGTTTGCAACGAATGGAAAGAGAATTTTGAAAATTTTTATGAATGGGCAATATCTCATAATTACTCTAAAGGAATGGAAATAAATAGACGTGATCAGACAAGAAATTACCATCCTGATAATTGTGAATGGATGCCAAAGGGTTTTAGTGCGGGTAATACATGTAAAAACATTATGGTGACGATTGGTAACAAAACTCAATGTTTGGCTGCATGGGCAAGAGACCATGAATGTGAAGTGGAGTATGTGACTATTCGTAATAGATACCATAAAGGGATTCAAGGGATAGATTTGATTAAAAAGAAAAAGTCATTTAAAGATTATCCTTATACATATAAAAAAGAAACAATGACATTTAAAGGATGGAGTATTAAATTTGGAATTCATATTAATACATTGAAGTTGAGATATGAAAGAGGAGATTTAGGAGACAAGCTTTTTAGAAAAGTAGATTAAAGATTTATGGGAGAGGGAATTACCACTCTCCAATCAAATAAAAAATGTAAGGAGATTAATATATTATGAGCCTCGTATTAGCAATTATGACTAAGGACAAAATCTTTATAGGAGCAGACACAGCAACATCTATAACAATAAATAATGATATTTATAGACGTGATAATAATGCTCGTAAATTATATCTGGACAAGGATAAAGTTATATTTTGTGCAGGATGGAATCCTTTATCTCATAAAATAATGAAGGACTATTTTAATTCAGAAAGTAGAACAATAAAAAGTTTAAAAAATGTAATGGAACAGGCTTTTAATAATAAATCAATTAGGGAAGATTTTAAAAAGCAAAATATAATTCTTAATAATGATGAAGAAATAAACAAAGATTATACGGTAGGAACAATGATAGCGACTTTTAAAAATAATTTTCCTATTGTTTATGGAGTAAGTACCGTAGACTTAAACATTAATACATATAATTTAATGGATCAAAATGGAATTACATTATATACTTTAGGCATGAAAGATGATGAATGCAGACAAAAAGCTATCGAGTTATTAAAAAGTGGGTATACCATTGCAGATACTTTCATTAAAGCATTTGAATATGCTTCATATGAAGGGGTAGGCGGAATTTTACACGCATATGAAATAAACAAAAATAATGAAATTAAACCATTTATCCATGTATGTTTGAATGAAAGCCCTAATATTAAGAAGGTAATTATAGGAGGTAATAATATGCTAACTGCTAACAAAGAGCAAATAAAAGGTTCGGTAATAGAAGCTGATTCATTATATGTTAAGAGTGCCAATATCACAGGAACTATTGTAGCAGATACAGTAAGAAGTAACTGGATATATACAGGAAAAATTACAGCAGACCAGATTGATGGTCGGATAGCAAGATTGGCTGATGGTATTGAAATTGGAAACCCTGCGAATGCTACAGGCAAGTCGATAAAGTTTGGTACAGGGGCATCTATAACCACAAAACCATCTACACTTGGCCCCAGTATAGTTCTTGATGCAAGCGAAGTAGAGTTGCCAAGCGTAACTTGTAGTAACTTACATATAGATGGTAACTTAAGTGGAGTAGACTATGCAAGTAGTGGTCATACCCATGGCAATACTTATGTTAAATCCCAAACAGGTCAGAACATAAGTTTCACCGTAACAGATATAGGTGTAGTGGTGAGGCTTAATGGCAATACCATTGGTAGTTTAATGTTTGTATAAATATAGGACAAATGAATTTTATTTGATCTCTAAATGACGGATTAGCCACAGGAAATAGATAAATTAATACTAGAGGGAGAGGATTAAAACTAAACCTCTCCCCACTATATTTAAACAAAGGGAGGATAAATGGAGTTTGTTTGAAAACTACAATGATATATTAAATATTGAAGAACTATGCGAAGCCTTACATATTGGAAAAAATACTGCCTACCAACTTTTGAAAACAAACCAAATTAAATATAGGAGAATCGGAAAAATCTATAAAATTCCAAAGAAGAATCTTATAGAGTATTTCGAAATAAGTTGATTATTTTGACAAATACTACCTATTATCATATATTTAATATGAGTAATGAAAGATATAGCATTTCAGAAAGAGGTGCTATAGTATGACAGGAAGTTTACAAAAGAAAGGCAAGGTATGGTATGCAGTAGTTAACCAATATAGCGAAAACGGTGAGAGAAAATTAAAATGGATTTCTACACATGAGAAAAAAAAGCCTGATGCCCAAAAGGTATTAACTGAAATATTAAGCAAAATGGATAAGAATACTTATATAGACCCTGTAAAAACTCTATTTTCTGAATTTATGACAGATTGGTTAGATAACGTCATAAAAAGCCATATAGAGCAGACAACATGGGATGGGTATAATACCAATATAAGGGTTCATATTGAGCCTTATTTCAAGGTTAAGAGGCTTACGCTTAGTGAGATTAAGCCTATGGATTTGCAATCATATTTCAATAAGAAATCCAAAACTGGTTTGTCTGCTTGTTACTTGAAAAAACATCATGCAAACATGAAAAAGGCACTTGATTATGCTGTCAAAATGGGATTGTTGAATAGTAATCCAATTCAACACGTTACATTGCCCAAAATTAAAAAGTATGATGCAGAGTATTACTCGGTTGAGCAACTGGAAAAGTTATTATTAATTACTAAGGGTACAAATATTGAATCGGCAGTATTTTTGGCATCACACTATGGTTTTAGGCGTGGAGAGGTTTTGGGGTTAAGGTGGAAGGATATTAACTTTTCAGAGGGTATCTTAAAAGTATGTAATACTAGGACGAGGGTTGCTACAAATGTTGAGAAAAGACCTAAGTCTGAAAGTAGTATAAGAACATTACCATTAATTCCGATAGTAGCTGATTATCTGAAAGCATTAAAAGAGCAGCAGGAAGAGGATAAAAATACTTTTGGGAATTGCTATAATTATAATGACTATGTATGCAGATATTCAGATGGTACTCCAGTAAATGTAAACACAATTGACCACGCATTTAAACGAACTTTAGAGGAAAATAAAATGCCCCATATTAGATTCCATGATTTAAGACATAGTACAGCCTGCTATTTAATAAAACATGGCATTGGATTAAAAGAGATTCAAGTATGGTTAGGGCATAGTGATATTTCTATTACTGCAAATATTTATGCTCATGTTGATGCAGAAATGAAACGAGGTACAGCAAGCAAAATTAATGAATTATTTGCAGCAGTATAAATGTTAGATGTGGTTAGAAATAGTCCTAGTGTTAGAAGATTGTTAGAAAATTACAAGAAAATGGGAATTACCATTAATTTGATAATTCCCACAACCCTTGCAATTGGCGGAGAGAGAGAGATTCGAACTCTCGGAGGCGGTTAAACCTCACACGATTTCCAGAGTTACGTTTTGTTTGTTATTTAAAATTATTTGACTATATCTTTCATTATTCAAACCCTTTATTCAGGCCTGTTTCAAGGCTTGTTTTTATGTACATGTTTTCAAACACTTATGCCTTAATGGTTAAAAAATTTCAAAAAGTGTTAGAAGATTTGTTAGAACTAAACACTTAACTGTCTATTAAATTATTCTAAATCAATAATAAACTCCTTTTTTAAAAAACTGACATTATCATTTTTATAGGATATCCAGTTTACTATCCTATAGCTATTTATTTTATTAGGAAATGAGTTAGACTTAAACTTTATTTCAATCTGGTTTTTTCCTTCTACAAGATATTCTTTTAAATTAACAGTGTATAAGTACTCATAATAATTTCTATCATATAACACCATTTTTTGTTTGGGGTCATCTTTTGTTTCTTGAGTAACTTCAATAAATGATGATTCTAAATCACTTTCATTTAGATTAACGGTTTTTTTTTCATTATTAGAATAAATTACTATATCTAATTTTTCGGGAGAATTTTTTATTTGTGTAATTTTTAACGGGAAATCTTTTTCATCACTAAATACAACATTAATGCTATTTTTATTTATATTAAGTATAACTCCTAATCCTACTTCTAAAATAAATATTCCAAGCACTATCCAAATTCCAATACAACATATAAATTGAGGTATGGTTATTTGTTGTATTGATTGATTTCTAAATAATTTAATTAACGCTAATACAGTAATAATAATTCCTATCACATCAACAAAAATCGCTATTTTGTAATTTTTGATTTCTGTGATAGGAATTGATAAAAAAATAGCAAATAAGCATAGTATTAAATTAACCTTTAAAACAGATAGTAGCAATTTAAAGTTTGCATTTGCTTTATTTTCAAAATCAATTAATGTTAAATCAGAATTATATTTACAAAAACATAAGAATTCTGAGTAGCAATAATACACTGAGTAAAATACTGTTAATACCAATGATGTTATAATTGCTATTAGTAAATAATGTTCAGTCCCTAATGGAATAGAATCATTTATGTACAATGAACTGAATATATTCTTCATTGACCTGAACAGATAACTTATTATAACAAGAATTATTCCTGTAATGGTGATTATCGACATTAGTCGTGAGTTACGGTCTGATATTGTTAATCTTGAAGTATTATCTGGCTGTATTACTTCAATACTATTTGCTTTATTTTCTGAGTTTTCTTTGCCTAGCTGTTGATTCTTTTCCTTTGAACCCAATATAGACTTTTTAATTTTATTTTGATTTTTTGACATATTCAACCTCCTGCATCTACAATATTTAAACGAGATAACCAGTAATTTCTTATATTAAACAGAGAATGCTTAATTTTTATTTCAAAGTTCAAAAACCACTTTTAAACCAATTGAGATTTGCATTTTAGGGCGATTAGTACTATATGATTTTACTTAACTATTTATAGGTAAACTTTTTATCCAATCTAGCATATCTTCCATATTCCATATATAGTAAAATATTAAGTCATATACATCTTCCAATGTTTTGCCGCTTAAAACAGGTAGATCATACATACTACCACCATGAGCTATTCTATTCCTAATGTCATTTATCTCTAGTAATATACAATAATATTCATTTTGTTCTTCTTTGAGTGATTTTCCTGTTAGAATATGTAGTCCCAAATGAAAGTATTTATCTATATAACCTTTTACACTATCTAAAGCCTGCTTTTTAATTCCATTTGATGTTGCTAATGTTTTTATAAACGACTCTGTTGCCATGGCTAAGTGCATAATAGACATTTCAAATAAACCATTTTCTAGAAAAGTATTACTATATCTTATAAGTTCATCAACAATATCATGTTCGGACTTACTGAAATTAGACTTTATTTTTTCTAGTGATTTAGCATCTAAAACTCTTGCAACATTCATAGAATCTAAATTATATTTAATATTTTTATTTTCATCGTAAATGAAAAAATAATAAGGTACTATAATAGAATCTCCATTATATAACTGGTTTATATATAAATTATCTATTACTCTATAATAGGCATTAACGAATTTATTAATTCTTTCTCCGACATAGTGAGTAATTTGTTTGTTAAAGTGAAAAAATTCGGTTGTTGTTACCCCATTATCGCTAAAATAGTCGTCTTCAATTATAGCTTCAACTTCAACCTTTAAGAATTCATAAAAATTCGAATTCTTCTCCTTTGTAAATGATAATTTAGTTTCGTCGATTATTATATTAGTATTATGGTCTATATCTTTACCTATAGCCAAATGGAATGGTAGCTTTAATAACCATATACATTTTCCTATCATAATAGCCTCACTTATAAACATAGTATCATCATATGTCAATTCGACAATTATAAATAAATAACCTTCAATGATTCTTGAAAGAAATAATTTGTAAGGAGAAAACATTGACAATGATTAGCAATAAACACACCTACTCCCACAGCAATGTTATTACGAACGAATGTTCTGTAAAAATATTGCCAAAAATTAATACCTTTGAAAGACTTGCTATAAGAGTGTTCTATGACTTGTGTAAATTTGACGATTTTCTACAAAAATGACTGAAATCTGTAAAGCATTGATTTCACAATGTTTTGTCGAACACTATCCGAGAGTATATAGGTTAATTGTTTATTTCTGATTCATCAAGATTATTCAAAGCAAATTCAAGACAAATATTAATAACTTCATTTCTGGAGCGGCTAGTGTCGGTTGCTATTTTATCTAGCTTTTTCATAATATCATTCTTTATCCTTATGCTGAATATACTGTAGTCATCTTCTTTTCTCGTAATTTTAAGCTTTCTATCCTTCATACTCAACCAAATCCTTATATTTTATATTTGGTTAAATTTTATGTGTGCAATCAATATTAATATATGTTAAAATTTATAACATAAAATAAATGCAATAATATTTATTTTAATAATTTGTATAAAAATATATAATATAACTGTAAATGCAAGGAGGATTATAAATGAAAAAATCAAAAGTAAAGATATTTATATTGGTAGGTTTATTATTAGTAGCTGGTTTCTTAGTGCAAAATACATATGGAAGTAGTTTTAAAGTATCTCAAACGTATAATATATATTTAAACAATGAAGAACTACAGAATGTACCAAATGCATGTATTGCTGATAATGGAGAAACTTATATTGCTTTAAAAAAAGAAATATTTGACCGATACAATATATCATTTGGATATAACACAAAATATAATGGTTTTGTAATTAATGATTATGCAACTGGAAATATTATTTATATTTTAACTGGAATAAATTATATCGGATTAAATCATATCAAAACTATCACCTATAGCCTTAATTATAGTTCTTATGAACTTGAACCAGTATTGTATGGCTCTGATAAGGAAGTAATAGAGCCTATTAAAAATCCATATATATATGAAAGTAATTGTGGGTACATATCTTCAACAATTTTGAATAAAATATTGGGTTTTGATATTAAATTAGATGGCAATAGTTTGTATATTGAAAGAAAGTTAATTAATTCTAATAGTTTATACTATAAGTCTATTGTTAATAACGTCATTGATAAGAGTATCTATAATAATGAAGATATTGAAGAACTATATATTAATTTGCTGAAACAAATTAGCAATGCTAATTCATACCCTTTACAAGATGGGTTTAGTATGATACATGACTTAAAAAAATTATACTCAGAAAAAGCCAAAACATATTGGATTAGACGAGATGCTATTGATTTATATAGTTTAAAAACAAATAAAATATTATACAAACAAGTGCCAGACTTCTTTTTAAAACTTAAAATAGAAGACCTAATAATTAGAAATGAAAAATATAAAACGGATATAGGTGTTTTTGATAAACAAATTGATGTATTATCATCAAAAATATATTTTACTACAACTTATAAGAATAATAAGTGCTATTTCGATACTCTTGGATATATTTATAAAGATAACCAAACTGATAAATTCCTAAAAAAGTACTTTACACAAGACCCAACTAAACTTTTTAGGCTAACAGAACTTCAATGGAAAAATTTAAATAGTAAAGGTTTATATCAAGGTATGACTAAAGAAGCATTTTTGTTATATATGGGGTCTTATCCAGAAGACACCAATACAACAGTTGTTGGTGGGTCTACTATTGAACAGTTAATATATTACAACTATAGTTGTTTTTACTATTTTAAAAACGGAATATTAACTTCATGGCAATTTTCATAAGATTTGTTAGTTAATTATAGTATCGAAAAGTATACTTTATAAGACTAAAGAATTTGCTTTTAATTTTAGTATCAAAAAGTACACACTAAATATTTTGAGAAGTATCAATAAAAGTGTTGACATTTTGATACTGATTTATTATACTTTAGATATAGTAATTAATTGGAGGTAATGGAAATGTCTAATGTATATGGGTATCATAGAACGTCAACAACAGAGCAACATCTTGATAGAGGCATCACAGCAATAAAGGATTATTGCGAAACGAATAATATAACCCTTACTGAAATGTTCACAGACCAACAGACAGGTAAAAACTTTAATAGACCTGACTATCAAGCAATGAAGAGGATAGCAAAGAGCAAGGGAGATATTATTATTCTTTCTGAACTTGACCGCCTTGGAAGAAATAAAGAGGACACATTAAAGGAGCTTCAGCATTATAAATCTTTAGGTGTAAGGGTTATGATATTGGAGATACCTACAACATTGGCTGATTACTCTAATATGGATAATTCAATGGCTACTATGATAATGGAAACTATAAATAATATGTTAATTGAAATGTATGCCACATTCGCACATGCTGAGATGCAGAAGAGGGAGAAACGGCAATCAGAAGGTATACAAGCTAAAAAAGACCGTGGAGAATGGGAAGATTACGGCAGACCCAAAGCTATAGATTATAAAGTATTTGCAAAAGAATATCAGAAAGTGAAAGAAGGAATATTAAAACCGTTTGAGTGCATGAAACAACTAGGATTAACTAAGCCTACCTTCTATAGATATAAGAAACAGTTTGAAGCACAGCAGGGATAATAAACCCTGCTTTTTCTTTGCCCATAGGTGGGCGGTATGAATACATCCATTTGTAACTTTTGTATTGCTTCAGGCATCAAGGCACATCTGTAACCACAGGAAAGTTATTTTTTATCGGCGAATACATTTATTCTGGTGTGGAGATATATTAATTTGTCAAGATATTTTTTGAGCAATAATTTTAAAACTTTAAATTATTTAAAATATATAATTTAAAAATTTTATTATATGAAAATTCATTGTTGAAAAAGTTTAAAACTAGAGTATAATAAAGATGTGGGAGGCGAGCAAATGGCAAACAATGCAAAGTATCTGATAGAGAAGTTTGGATGTGTAAAAAAAGATGTTGCCGAATATTTAGGAATCTCGATTCAATCATTGAGTGCAATGTTTAATAGTGATAATCCTCGGAAATATTGTGATAAATTAGCTGAGTATTTGAAAATTAATTCAGAATACATTACTAAAGAACTAGATGAAAAGGATGAGAGAAATATTCTGCTGGATCATTATGGAATAACTAGTACAAGCACATATAGGGAAGACTTTATATTGTTAAAAACAGATAAGGAAATAACGGTCCCTGAATTAATATCTTCACTTGACGATTGGAATCATAGACAAATTGAAAGTATTCATATTCGTATTTTAACTAAGGGGTTAAAGCTACCTTACATACTCTTAAGGGAGGCAGAGATAAGATTGATTAATAATCAGATATTGATGCGGTCTATTAGAGATTGGAATGAGGTGGAGTTTTCTACAAGCCTTATAAATAGGGTTATTTCAAGAAAAGAAGATAAAAATCTTAAGCATATTTTTATTGAACTTAAAAATTCACTAACATTTGAAATTGCAATAAATTATGTTGCAAGATATGGAGAGGAGACCTGAAAATGAAAGAGTATTTGGTAGTATCAAGAATGGTTTCAAATTACAAACAGTATGACGATATTTCAAGAAATATTTTTCGTTTAATAAATCTTCAAGAAAATAAGTTAGGGTACTATCAGGAGAAAAATAATAAATATAGGATTTATAATGTTGTATTCAAGGATTCTGATGGATTTGACAGTGAAATAAATTGTTTCTTTGATGATAAACATAAAACAATAAATTCTATTTGGGATTTAGAAAAGTACCTTGCCAATGCTGTAGATGAAAATGGATTTAATAGAAAGTATGTTGATGAGTTGTTGGAAGATGATAACGAATATATAAGAGAATTTTTTAAGTGCCATTTTCCTGAGATTGATGTAGATGATTTCCGAATGATAAAAACAAATTATAGGCAAATCAAAACGTATAACGAAAATGTTGTTCCTTTATCTGACAAAGAAATATCTGAAATTGAAGAACGTTTTTGGAATAGCGGAAAGTATTCAGTAGAGATATTACATAAAAAATTAGGAGTTAAAATTTCTTACGATGGCATTGAACAATTTTGGGATGCAGATGAAATTAGAGAATTAATCAAGTCAAAAGAAATGGAATTGAATATTTTAGGAGTTAAAAAACTATATTGCTACGAGGCTATGAAAGATAACTACTTTCAAGGATACTGTCTGACAACAAATTTAGATGAAGCAAAAAGTGGAAGAAATTACTGGTTAGCCAGCTTAGAAGAGGTAGGAGAGGCTATGTCACATGTAATTAATGAGTTTTCAGGTATCATATTTATGCTAGAGGACGGAATTTTCAAAGTCAAAGATATATATAATTTTTACTCTGATGAACTAGATGAACTAGGATTCTGTGACGGAGAAGATTACCACCCATATCTAGAAAAAATGAATTAACATTTTAACTAAAGTGATGAAAGGAGATAAATGTATGAAAATAAGAACATATGAAATTAGTAAATCCAAACTAGGCAAGAAATTAGGACAAATCTTTACTGGACAGCGTGACAAAAACTATAAGTATTTAAATGAAGCATATTTGGATGGACAAATTCCTATTTTGATTGAGACTAATATAAGACATGATTTGTGGGATAAGGTATGCAATGACACATTAACACAAGCTGAAAGGTTTGAATTAGCCTTACAAGGAATTATATAGTACATTTTTTATCATATAAAATCATCATTTTATTTCTAAAATCAAGTCTTGAAACCTAATTGTATAGTCGGTTAGAGACTAGATATATTATTACCATTTTAGGAGGTGATATAATACATGAAAAGCTTTAAAACTGAATATGGGTAGCAATGAAATTCATGCTCAAATAGGGATTATATCGGGGTATGTACGTTTGTTAAGTGATGCCAAAAAAAAGACTCCTTACACTTACTACATACACAAAGAAATAAGTCTGAATTTTAAATTGATAAATATTTATATTGAGTTTAATGTCGGCAACATTAATATTATCAAATGTAAGTCACATAGTCAATAAAAAATTAAATTCATTTCTCTAAAAATATTCCCTCAGAGTAACAAGTTAATACTGTACATTGAAAATTTTATAGAACCTTTTGTAATAGGTCTTCTATGTCCAATTATCAGTATATTCATAATCGATTATACCATGTACTGATGGTAAGGGGGCTTTATGTCCCCTTCAAATTTTTCTACAGTGAAATTTATATTAAAAGCAGGTTTATAGAATTCTGCCTTATATTGTAATGCTTTAAATAAGTGTCAGAATTGTTCAAAAAATTACATTAAATTTGCCCTCAAATATAGTAAATATCAATATTACAGGACATTTGAAAATTATTAAGAAAGGATTAGATTTAGTTACATAATGATTGATAATATTAATTTGTGCTTTACAGTCAAAAACATTGAGGATTATTTATTATATGAATCTATATTGAGTAAATTCCAATATAAAAGAAATATGATTATAGAATCTTTAGATGAAAATATTAAGCTCTATATATTCACAGATAAGAAATTCATAATTTTTAAAGTATTTCACATGAATGAGTATATGGGGCTAAATGAAATAACCAACAAGGATTATTTCCAATTCCAGAACCAATTTAACAGTGCAGTAAGATTTTTAGGCATCAGTTTAGATATGCTCAAGCTTACTAGAATTGACTACAAGCTTGACCTGAAATTATCAGATGAAGAAATCCAAGAGTACCTATATATCTTCAGTAAACTACGTCAGAGATACTACTCCCTTGAGAAAAAGGGTAAGGGTCAAACCATTCGCTACCAGTTAATATAAGCGCCGTTTATTTGCGGCGCTTGCTGTAACAATCAGCCGGGAGTGATTTTGACCACGGCATGTGTGGCTCCAGATTTGATTGTTCAATAT
>JAFABV010000056.1 GCA_023425865.1 Bacteroidota bacterium
GTGCATATACAGTCAGTTCCTTTTCAGGGCGGCCCAAGGCTTTTCCCATTTGGTAAATGCACCAGTCATCGTAGGCATACTCCAAGGTGCGCGCCACATTTTCATTGATCTTGACATCGTAAGGCACATATCCCAGGGTGTTATAGTAGTCGTAGCCCAGTCTGCCGGTCGACTTTACTTTGGGGTGAACGGCTTGGGTGCCATGTACCACCGCCTGCCATAGAGTCTCGGTATCGGCGTTACGTATGCCACAGAGTAAGGCGTCGGCCACCACCGACGCGGAGTTATTGCCAACCATACAGTCGCGATGGCCTGGCGATGCCCACTCGGGCAGAAAGCCGCTTTCGCGATAGGCATTGGCCAACCCCTCTTGTATCTTCGTGTTGACAGAGGGGTAAAGCAGATTGAGTAGGGGGAAAAGGGCGCGGAAGGTGTCCCAGAAACCTGTGTCGGTAAACATGTAGCCGGGGAGCACCTTGCCGTTATAAGGACTGTAATGTATGATGCTGCCATGCTTGTCGACCTCGTATAGGCTGTGGGGAAACATCACTGAACGATAAAGACAACTGTAGAAGGTGCGCAGGTGGTCGATGTTGTCGTCCTTGACTTCAACGCGTCCGAGGATGTCGTTCCAAGTCTTCCGTCCCTCTGCCTTTACTTCTTCAAAGTCTTTGCCTTCTAATTCGTTAAGGTTTTGCTCGGCCTGTTCCAGGCTGATGAATGATGATGCCACTCGGGCATGCACTTGTTCTCCCTTGCGCGTCTTGAAGCCCACGATGGCTCCGGCATGGTCGCAGGTGGTTTCAAGAACATTCTGCCGTATGGTCCCATCGGTGACGGCCGCCATACTGCTGAAGGGTTTGTCAAAGACAATCACGAAATAGTTGCGGAAATTATCAGGTACACCACCGTGGTTATTCGATACATAGCCAACAATCATCCTCTTGCTTGGGATGATTCTCACCGAAGACCCGCCTGCATACCCGTCGATCACCACCGAAGCGCTTTCTGTCTGTGGGAAGGTGAAGCGAAGTATGGCAGCCCGCATCGTGGCCGTAAGTTCGGTTTTAATGTCATAGTCTGCCAAATAGACGCCATAGTAGTAGGGGCGGGCCTCTTCGGCCTTGTGTGAGAACCAGCTGGCACGTCGTTCCTCATCGAATGTGGGCTGACCGGTTTCCGGGAAAATACTGAATGCGCCATAATCGTTTATCCAGGGACTGGGTTGTCTGGTTTGTTTGAAACCACGTATTTTGTCGGCAGCGTAAGTATAGGTCCACCCGTCGCCACTCTTACCGGTTTGTGGAACCCATGCGTTCATGCCCCAAGGCATGGTGACAGCCGGGTAGGTATTTCCCGTGGAGAGCGTGTATTTAGAGGCACTGCCCACCAAGGTCGACACATAATCTACGGGCTCCGGAAGATTTGCGGCACGGGTGTGGCTGGATAGGAAGAGAACAGCTAAGGCCAGAAGTAATCTAAATGGATGCATAGACAATCGGTAATGTTAAGGCTCAAAGCGAGGGATTGAAATCAGTGTATTGCACATCTCATGATGGTTGGGTATGTTCTGCTACATACTTCTTCATTATAATAATAGGTATGCGTCAATTGTAGTATAGATGTTAAATGTCACACTATAGGTTACCTGCAAAATTAGCTGATTAATCTTAAAGGGCAAAGCTTTTCAATAATATTATTTGTCTCTTATCATTAATTGCCATTCGTAACATTCTGGTATAGCGCATTGGCAGCCCATAGTTCCCTCCCATTTCTCTTGCGCATTACATATTAATTAATACGTGAGCTCGGGATAAGAAAAGCCTTATAAAAGTTGGCAATCTCACTAACACTTTGTAAATTTTATGAGTGAAAATCAATAATTCTGTATCATCGATGAATCTGCCAATAATTTGAATGCCGAGCTGGAAAAAAACTGCAATTACCTTCCTTCCCACGGCGGTAATAATGAGCGGCAGCTCACTCCCAATATGCCGCTACGCATGTGGCGCATATAGCAGCGATATGCAATTTCACTTGAAAATATCTGATGAACTATGAGGTCATTTGAATAAAAAGTCGTAATTTTGCACCCGCTACTACGAGTTGGTAGCATAATTCAAACCTCATTATTAAATAAACAATGGCAACAAAAATCAGATTACAGCGTGGCGGTAAGAAGAACTATGCTTTCTACAGCATCGTTATCGCTGACGTTAGAGCACCACGTGATGGTAAATTTACTGAGAAGATTGGTACTTACAACCCCAACACCAATCCTGCAACTGTAGATTTGAATTTCGAGCGCGCCCTTCACTGGGTGGAGTGTGGCGCACAGCCCACTGACACTGTCCGCACGATTCTCAAGAACAGCGGCGTGTACATGATGAAGCACCTCAAGGGTGGCGTTAAGAAGGGCGCTTTCGACGAAGCTGCTTGTCAGCAGAAGTTCGATGCCTGGAAGGCTGCCAAGGATCAGAAGGTTGAGGCTATCCGCACCGCTACGGTGAAGAGCCGTCAGGAAGCTGCCGCAAAGAGCCTTGAGGCTGAGAAGCAGGTGAACGAGGCAATTGCCAAGAAGGTAGCCGACAAGAAGGCTGCTGAGGCTGCCGCAAAGGCTGAGGCCGAAGCTGCTCAGGCTGCTGAGGAGCAGGCTGCTGAGGCTCCCGCTACAGAGGAGGCACCCGCAGAGGCTTAATCTTCTAAGGAATACGAAATGAGAAAGACGTACCGATGTTATCGGTGCGTCTTTTTTTTGCGTGGGCGGTAGTCGGCCATCTCCATGCCGTAGTGCGCCGCCTCTTGTGGCTGAGATGTAATGTTGTTTGTTTGATCATGCCTTTGGGGGGCTTCCGTGCGCTGCCCCGAAGAGGCATAATTATGCGTGCTAAACCATGCCACCTCGCATGGTTATTTTCAACACGGATTTTTCGGAATTACCACTCGGCACACTTTGATAGTACGGAGCATCGCTTTGCGATGGACGGATGCCACGGAACCGCGTGCGTTTACTCCCTTTCTCCATTCCTCCTCAGGCCGTCGGCCCTCTGCTTGCCACATGAGGGCAAACAGCTCTGGTGCAACTGCCTTATGCCCTGATGTCTTGGGCCAAAAAAAACTTTTGGCGGAATACTTCGGGTAAAAGGATAAAATGGTTTTATACAGAACCATCCGATGATTTAATATAAAACCATCGTATGATTTAATATAGAACTATCGGATGATTCTATATTAAACCACAGGATGACTCTATATAAAATGTTTGTACAATTAGGGCGTTATCGGCAAGTCTGTACACGGGGTAGGCAGTGGCAGACAAGTGTCGCGGCATTACGATGGCGACATTTTTCCCTCGTGAGCGCCTCCCTTAGCCCGCAGATTACGTAGGGAAGTCAATATTTCTGACATAGCTTATTTCACACTCATGCAGACTTTTTATGATACAAATGCTTGTTCATATCGTCAATAATTGCTATTTTTGCAAAGGAGGCTTATTTCTGTAGGCAAGCTAAAACCTATAAGCACAACCGTAACCACAATGCTTGTCAGTGGAGAAGAGAGTCTGGTGATCAGTAATAGACAGTATACTGGTCCGTTTCTGATTGATGTTTAACAACACTAAACTGCAACTCGACTGTGAAAAAAAAGATTATCGCAATATTATTCCTCGGTATTCCCTTCACCGCATTCTCACAAAAGATCTCACTCGGCACTTGTCCGGTGGAAGAGATGGGCGTGAAGGGTACCTACAAGGGGGAGATGGCCGCGGGTAAGCCGCAAGGCAAGGGCAGCGTGCTCTACGAAAACGGTAACACCTATGAAGGCGAATTTCTCAAAGGAAAGCGCCAGGGCTATGGCATCTACACCTTTGCCGACGGCGAGAAATATGAGGGACAGTGGGTGCTCAACCAGCAGCATGGCAGAGGAACCTACTATTTCAGCAACAACAACAAGTACGTGGGACTGTGGTTTAGAGATTATCAGGAAGGACATGGCATCATGTACTACTTTAACGGTGACCGCTACGACGGTGATTGGTATCACGATATGAGACAGGGTAAGGGACGCTATACCTACTCAAACGGAGCCTACTATGATGGTCATTGGAAAGCCGACAAGAAAGAAGGCAAAGGATTCTTCGATTGGGGCGACGGTACGACATACGAAGGTGAATGGGCCAACAATCAGCGTAGCGGATACGGCGTGAACAAGTATGCCGATGGCGATGTTTACAAGGGTCAGTGGGCCGACGACATACAGCAGGGTAGGGGCATCTATCTGTTTCAGAACGGCGACCAGTATGAGGGCGACTACGACCAAGGCGAGCGCACGGGCGAAGGCATCTTCAAATATGCCAACGGCGACCGCTACACCGGGCGTTTTTATGAAGGCGACCGCCAGGGGTTGGGCACATTCGTGTGGAACAATGGCGACAAATACGAAGGCAATTGGAAAAACGACGTGCAGAACGGGCGGGGTAAACTCACCAAGAAAAGCGGTGATGTGTTTGAGGGAAACTTTGTCAACGGCAGGATCGACGGCGAGGTTATCATACACTACGCCGACGGCAGTCGCTTCAAGGGCATCTACTCCAACGGTATGCGCAACGGCAAGGCCATTGAGGAGGACAAGGACGGCAAGCGATTTGAAGGCACCTATGTCAACGACATACGTGATGGCAAGTTTGTGGAGAAAGACCGCAACGGACAGGTCATCGCCACCGGGTACTATGAAAATGGCCGACGATTTAACGATAACTGAACATAAACACAATAGACCCATGATTATCGACACATTAGAAAATCTTGAAAAGTATGTTTCGCTCAACCCGCTTTTCACGGAGGTGGTGACATTTCTGAATAATCACGACCTCGCCGCCTTGGACGAAGGAAAGCATACCATCAAAGGCAACGACCTGTTTGTAAACATTCAGTTGGCGCACGGCAAGACGGCGGAGGAAGCCACACTGGAATACCATCGTGAGATGATCGACATACAGGTGCCCCTGAGCGGCAACGAGACCTATGGCTACACGCCTCTGTGCGACATTCCCGAAGTGGAGTTTGACACCGAGAAAGATTTTGCCGTTGCTCCCGGAACCCCTTTCCAGACATCGGTAACCCTGAAGCCCGGACAGATGGTAATCTTTTTCCCGCAAGACGGGCACGCCCCCTGCATCACTGAAGCCAAGGCACTGCGCAAGGCCATCTTTAAGGTGAAAGCATAAATAAAACACTAAAACGCTCACTTGAGCTATCAAGCAGTAAAGCTATGGTTAACAAGATATTGGCAACAAAGAAGGTGAAGGGCACTTCAAGTAAGCGCGCACTTCAGTCACGTCACATCGGCATAGTGGCACACGACCCTTACCTGGAACCCTACGAGGAGGCCATTACGGGTCGGTACAACCACGTCATGTGGAAAAAGAACCAGTTGACACAAGACGGCAAGATGACCTTGTCTGATTTTGCCAATGGCTATGAATACTATGGCCTGCATCGCACGGCTCGTGGCGGATGGGTATTCAGGGAGTGGGCACCCAATGCCACGGAAATCTATCTGGTGGGCGACTTCAATAATTGGACAGAACAGAAGAAATACAGATGTGAGCGCATAGCGGGCACAGGCAATTTTGAACTGAAGCTGCCAGCCTCGGCCATGAAGCATGGAGACTTGTTCAAGATGCACGTCAAATGGGTAGGAGGTGCCGGTGAGCGTATACCGGCATGGGCCACACGCGTGGTGCAGGACGAGCAGACCAAGATATTCTCTGCCCAGGTATGGGCACCCGAATCGCCCTATCAGTGGAAGAAAAAAAGTTTCAAGCCTAAGACAGACCCGTTGTTGATCTATGAGTGCCATATCGGTATGGCGCAAGATGCCGAAAAAGTGGGCACCTATCGGGAATTTAAGGATAAGGTTTTGCCTCGCATCGTCAAGGACGGCTATAACTGTATGCAGGTGATGGCCATACAGGAACACCCCTACTATGGCAGTTTCGGCTATCACGTGAGTTCGTTCTTCGCGCCGTCGAGTCGCTTTGGCACTCCCGATGATCTCAAGGAACTCATTGACGCGGCGCACCAGAATGGCATTGCCGTCATCATGGACATCGTTCACTCGCATGCCGTAAAGAACGAGGTGGAGGGGCTTGGCAACCTTGCCGGCGATCCCAACCAGTACTTTTATCCCGGTGAGCGCCATGAGCATCCGGCATGGGACAGCCTGTGTTTTGACTATGGCAAGGACGACGTCATTCACTTCCTGCTGAGCAATTGCAAGTATTGGTTAGAGGAATTTAATTTCGATGGGTTCCGCTTTGACGGCGTAACTTCCATGCTCTACTACAGTCACGGGTTAGGTGAAGCCTTCGGTGGCTATGGCGATTATTTCAATGGACACGAGGACGACAATGCCATCTGTTACCTCACGCTGGCCAACGCGCTCATTCATGAGGTGAAGCCACGGGCCATCACCATTGCCGAAGAGGTGAGCGGTATGCCTGGACTGGCCGCCAAGATAGAAGACGGAGGATATGGTTTCGACTATCGCTTGGCGATGAACATCCCCGATTACTGGATCAAGACCATCAAGGAACAGACCGACGAGCACTGGAAACCCAGCAGCATCTTCTGGGAGGTAAAGAACCGCAGGGCCGACGAGAAGACCATTTCGTACTGCGAAAGCCATGACCAGGCATTGGTGGGCGACAAAACCATCATCTTCAGACTCATCGACGCGGATATGTACTGGCACTTCAAGATAGGTGATGAAAACGACATGGCGCGCCGTGGCATAGCCCTGCACAAGATGATACGCTTGGTGACGGCAGCAGCCATGAACGGCGGTTACCTCAACTTCATGGGCAACGAGTTTGGTCATCCCGAGTGGATAGACTTCCCGCGTGAGGGCAATGGATGGAGTCATAAGTACGCCCGCAGGCAGTGGAACCTGGTTGACAATAAAGAGTTGTGTTATCATTATTTAGGCGATTTCGATAGAGATATGCTCAAGGTAATGACGAGCGTGAAGGCATTCAACAAGACTGCCGTGCAGGAGATATGGCACAACGACGGCGACCAGATACTCGCCTTTATGCGCGGTGACTTGGTCTTTGTTTTCAATTTCTCGCCCACCAAGTCGTTTGCCGATTATGGATTTCTTGTGCCCAAGGGTTCGTACACCGTTGTGCTGAACACCGACGCCAAGGCTTACGGCGGATTCGGCTTTGCTGATGACAGCGTGGAGCATTTCACCATCTACGACGCGCTCTATGAGGGTGAGGGCAAGGAGTGGCTGAAACTCTATATCCCCGCACGCTCAGCTGTGGTGCTGCGCAAGAAGGATTAACACTGAAGGAATGAAAGAAAAACTGGAGTTTACATACGATGAAAGATTATTGGCCAACGAGTTACGTGGTCAACTGAAAGAAGCGGTGGGAGACACGCTGACGGAGCAGGAAGAGGAGAAGTTGGAAAACTATATCCGCCATGCTGTAGACGAGGGTTGTGCCCACCGCGACCTCTTTGGCCTTAACCCGGTGCTGACTGCTTTGCAAACCGCGCAGATTGCCGTCGATGAGATTGGCATCGGCCGTGACGGAGTCATTGCCACGTTGCTCTATCGGAGTTTGGTGTATCAAGATGATATGCTGGCACAGATCCGTAAGGATTTCGGCGATGATGTGGCTCATATCATTGAGGGGTTGGCCAAGATCCAGAAACTCTATGAGAAGAATCCAGTTATCGAAAGTGAAAACTTCAGAAACCTTTTACTGAGCTTTGCCGAGGATATGCGTGTCATCCTGATCATGATTGCCGACAGGGTGAACATCATGCGGCAAATCAAGGATAACGCCAACGAGGAAGCACGCCATGAGGTATCAGAGGAGGCCAGCTACCTCTACGCTCCCTTGGCGCACAAATTGGGACTGTACACGCTAAAGAGTGAACTTGAGGATCTCTCGCTCAAGTATTTGGAACACGATGCCTACTATGCCATCAAGGATAGCCTGAACGCTACCAAACGAGCACGCGACAAATACATTGAGCAGTTTATCAGTCCGATACAGAAACGACTGGAGGAAAGTGGACTGAAGTTCCACATGAAGGGTCGCACGAAGTCTATCCACTCTATATGGCAGAAGATGAAGAAGCAGAAATGCAACTTCGAGGGTATCTACGACCTGTTTGCCATACGCATTATCATCGACGCGCCGTTGGACAAAGAGAAGCAACAGTGCTGGCAGGCATATTCCATCGTCACCGATATGTATCAGCCCAATCCCAAACGATTGCGCGACTGGTTGTCGGTACCTAAGTCTAACGGCTATGAGAGCCTGCATATCACGGTGCTCGGTCCGGAAGACAAGTGGGTGGAGGTGCAGATTCGTACGGAGCGCATGGACGATGTTGCAGAACATGGTCTGGCGGCACATTGGCGCTACAAGGGCATCAAGAGCGGCGGTCAGATGGATGAGTGGTTGGCCAATATACGTACCGCGCTCGAAGCGGGTGACAACCTGCAGGTGCTCGACCACTTCAAGATGTCGCTGGCTCCTGAAGACATCTATGTGTTTACGCCCAAAGGCGACCTCTTCAAGTTTCCGGCCGGAGCCACCATTCTCGACTTTGCCTACCGCATTCACTCAAAATTGGGAAACACCTGCGTGGGGGGCAGAATCAACGGTAAGGTGGTGTCGATGCGGCAGGAACTCCATTCGGGAGATTCTGTGGAGGTCATTACACAGACCAACCAGACGCCCAAGCGCGACTGGCTCAATGTGGCCAAAACCTCGAAGGCCAAGTCGAAAATCAGATTGGCGCTCAAGGAGACACAGCAGAAAGACGGCTTGTATGCCAAGGAACTGCTTGAGCGACGCTTCAAAAACAAGAAGATAGAGTTTGAGGAAAGCGTCATGGGGCATCTGGTGAAGAAGTTGGGCTTTAAGGAGACCTCGGACTTCTACAAGCAGATTGCTGACAGCAAACTCGATCCTAACGAGGTCATCGACAAGTACATAGAGTTGCGCGACCATCTGCAGAATGTATCCAAGGATCATGAGGCCCGTTCGGCTGAAAACTTTGAATATGAGAATCCCGACGAGGAGCGCACGCGCACTGACGATGACGTGCTCACCATCGACCAGAATCTCAAGGGCATAGACTATCAGCTTTCGCCTTGCTGTCATCCCATCTATGGCGACAGCATCTTTGGCTTTGTGACAGTGAGTGGGGGTATCAAGATTCATCGCACCGACTGTCCCAACGCGCCTGAGTTGCGCCGCCGCTTTGGGTACAGGGTGGTAAAGGCACGCTGGAGCGGCAAAGGAACGTCGAAATACGCCATTACCCTTCGTGTCATCGGAAACGATGATATTGGCGTGGTGTCTAACATTACCAATATCATCTCCAAAGAAGAAAAAATCATCATGCGCTCTATCAATATCGACTCGCATGATGGGTTGTTTTCCGGCAATCTTGTGGTGCAGCTGGAAGACACCACCCGGCTTCAGGCCCTTATCCGGAAACTGATGGCCGTCAAAGGCGTGAAGCAGGTGATCAGAATCTAACCGCGCAGATAAGCCTCCGCGCGTGCCAGGTCTTCGGGTGTGTCTATCCCCACGGTTTCTATATCGGTAAGTCCCACGCGGATGCGGTATCCGTTTTGTAGCCACCGTAATTGTTCTAAGCTCTCGGCCTTCTCTAATGATGATTGGGGTAGAAGGGTTATCTCGCGCAGCACATCACGTCGGTAGGCATAGATACCCAAATGCTTGAGAAAAGGGTAGTGGCCGAGCCATTGCTCATGCGCCTCGCCCCGAATGAAGGGAATAACCGAGCGTGAGAAGTATAGGGCAAAGCCATTGACGTCTGTCACAATCTTGGGAGAATTGGGATTGTCCACTGCCTCCATGTCGGCAAAGGGCTTGCCAAGTGTGGCAATCTGCGTCGACGGATCGTCAAACTGCCTGCAGATGGTCTCAATCTGGGAGGGTGCTATAAAGGGTTCGTCGCCCTGTATATTGATAATGACATCAGCCGTAGAGCCAATATTCTCTACAGCCTCCTCAATTCGGTCGGTTCCGCTCTTGTGGTCGGTACGGGTCATGACTGCCTTACCGCCAAACGATTCCACTGCCTTGTAGATGCGCTCGTCGTCAGTGGCAACATAGGCATCAGGAATGATATTCACCACCTGCTCGTACACACGCTGGATAACAGGCTTGTCTGCCAGCATGGCCAAGGGCTTACCGGGAAATCGGGTAGAGGCGTAGCGCGCCGGGATAACTGCTAAAAACTTCATCTTTATATAATTTGACCGTTCGTATGATTTGATTGTTCGGATCATGTGAACATTAACAATACAAAGGTAGGCATATTTTCTTATACGTCACCATGTTGCCAAGCTTTTTGTCATTTGCCACTTCTGCCCAATTTAATGCTGCGGTAGGTTGTTGAATCTCGTATTAAATTTGTACTTTTGCCGAGGTAAAAATATCCGGACGAAATATGTCAAACCTCATCAAGAACCGTGCAATGGCCATGCAGATGACCTGCACCTTCTTTTTTCTCCTGTTTACTTTTATTTACCTCTATGACTATCAGGCTGATATCATGGCGGTAACGCAGTCTGCCTTGTCAAAGGGAGCCACGCGTTACAACCGCACAATAGGGGCAGTGCTTATAACTCTGCTTCTTTGGCTGCTGCAGATAGGCGTGTGCGCGTTGACCAAACTCAGGCGACAGACACATGCGGTGACTTATTTTCCATCTTTTGTCTTACTGGCATTATTATCCGACCTTAGTCCTGAGGTCGACACATCTGGTTATGTAGGCAGGTGGCTCTGGCTGTTTCCGCTGCTCATGCTCGTATTTGCGGGAGTAGTTTGGTTTTCCCGACAACTGGAGTCATTGGACATTGCCATCGGTAGTTCCAACCTCTTATCTAAGATTGTATGGACCAATCTTCTCATGATGATACTCATGGCCATGGGCGTAACGGCTATCGGTTGCTCTGACGAAGTGTTCCATTATCGCATGAATATGGAAAACAGGATAGCGCAAGGAGATTTTGAGGGAGCGTTGAAGATTGGCTCACAGTCTGAGGAAACGGATAGCAGTCTGACCATGATGCGTGCCTGGGCATTGTCAGGGCAAAATGAACTGGGTGAAAGACTCTTTGAGTACGCATTGACAGGAGGCTCTGACGCCCTCTTGCCCAATGGTGTTTCGGTGCGATTGCTTATGGCACCCGAAGAAAAACTGTATAAGAGATTAGGGGTAGTATTTGTGGAAAAGATGCGGCCTAAAACGTATTTCGAGAAACTACACCAAACACGCTGGGCGACCAAGGCATCGCACGACTGGCTGCTCTGTGCCTATCTTCTTGACCGCGACTTAGAGCATTTTGTTCGTGCACTCGGAAAATACTACCACGTGGACAGTACGCTGCCCAAACATTACCGCGAGGCACTTATATTATATAACCACCTTACCTCAAACCCATACATCGTTTACGACGACAATGTCATGGATGCTGATTATGAAGATTTCCAGACTCTTGACAACAAATACAAGGACCCGCGTGTAAAATACACCATGCTACGTGACAGCTATGGCAAGACCTACTGGTTTTATTACTATTTTAAGCGATAGGTAAAAGATGGCAGATGCTGGATGACAGGTGATGGGTGATAGAATCGCTGCTCACCTATCACCTATCATCTAACATGCTTACGTGTACAGATAACGCTTGATGGAACGCTTCGGCGTCTTCTCAAATTCCTCGTCCCTGATTTCAATGGCCGACAGTCTACAGTATGCCGGCTGTGATTCATTGAGCTGCTGACGATTTTGCTCCATGATTTGCTTCAGGTCTTCGTTATTAAATCCCAATTGGCGCGCTTCTTCAAAGTCGGGGAATACCAGACCAATGAGCTTCTCGTTTTTCTGGATAACCACACTCTCTACTACCAAAGCCATCGAGTTGAGTTTATCTTCGATTTCCTCAGGATAGATGTTCTGGCCGCTTGCCCCCAAGAGCATATTCTTAGAGCGACCCTTGATAAACACATTGCCCTCGGCATCCATTGTGCCCAAGTCGCCTGTGTGATACCATCCGTCCTCGTCGATGACCGCACGTGTAGCCTCCTCATTCTTGTAGTAGCCTAACATCACGTTCAGTCCTTTGGCCAATATCTCACCCGGGATGTTCACGGGGTCGGGACTGTCAATCTGCACATCCATATGTATAACAGCCTTGCCACAAGAGCCCGGAACGAAGTCTTGGTAATCGGCATAGCAGATGATAGGCGCACATTCGGTAGCGCCATATCCCACCGTATACGGAAAATTGATGCGATGCAAGAATGCCTCTACCTCCTGATTGAAGGCAGCGCCACCAATGATAATCTGATAAAAATTGTTGCCAAAGGCAGCCTTCACCTGGTCGCAGATGCGTTCATACACTTTCTTATTGATACCCGGCATCTTCATCAACAGGCGCACCTTGGTATCCTGCACCTTAGGAAATACCTTCTTACGGATAATCTTCTCGATGATAAGCGGCACGGCAATGATGATAGACGGCTTGATTTCGGCAAAGGCCTGCGCGATAATAGCGGGCGAGGGGATACGCGTAAGATAATAGATATGGCAGCCCCTGATAAACTCAAACAGGAATTCGAAGGACATACCATACATGTGTGCCATGGGCAGGATGCTGATGACATTGTCGCCAATCTTGATTTGCTCACCCAGCACATGAAACGCGAAGTCCACATTACTCCATAAGGCACGGTAGGGAACCAATACACCCTTAGAGAAACCAGTGGTACCGCTGGTATAGTTGATCAGTGCCACCTCGTCGGGACTTTGCTCAATATAATACTTGATATGTTCCTTACGGAAATATTTGGGATAACGCTGGCCAAACATCTCGTTAAGATGCTCGCGGGCGTAAGTCAACTTATCGGTGCGCGAGAGTACCAGCGAGTAATCAGGAATATAGATGATACCTTCCAGATTGGGCATCTTGGTGGCGTCAATCTCCGTTGCCACCACATCACCAACAAAGAGGAGCTTAGCGTCTGAGTGATTGACAATATTATGTATCTGCTCAGCAGTAAACTCATGGAGGATAGGCACGGCTACGGCTCCGTAGCTGAGCACAGCCAGAAAAGCTGCCGCCCAGGCAGAGCTATTGCGTCCTGCCAGGGCAATCTTGTCGCCTCGCTGTACACCCGAGCTCTCAAACATAATGTGCAGTTTGGCAATTTTACGCGCCACATCATGATATTGTAATGTAGCGCCTTTATAGTCAGTGAGGGCATCACAGTCCCAATGGTCTATGATGCTCTTCTGTACCATTTGATTAAAACTTGGAATCTTATCCATAATATCCTTTGCGTACGGTTGTTTGTATTCTAACATAATTCCCCGATCTTGACCAGCCGATCAGATGCTATCCTGGTACAGATAACGCTTGATCGACCTTTTGGGGGTCTTCTGAAACTCCTGCGGCTGCAGCCTGATTTCACTGATGCGACAGAAAGGCGGGAGTTTGGCATTCAACTCCTTGCGGTTCTGCTCCATGATATTCTCTATCTCGGCTTCTGTGAAACCCAGTTGGCCTGCCTCGTCCATATCGGGGTGTACCAGTCCGATGAGTTTGTCACCCTTCTGCAAGATAAGACACTCATTGACCATCGCCATCGAATTGAGTTGGTTCTCAATTTCCTCGGGATACACATTTTGTCCGTTCGAGCCCAACAACATGTTCTTGATACGACCGAGGATGAAGATGTGACCATCTGGACTCATCTTGGCCAGGTCACCTGTGTGGAACCATCCGTTCTCGTCGATGACGGCTTGCGTGGCTTCCGGGTTCTTATAATAGCCCAACATCACATTGGGGCCACGTGTGATAATTTCCCCCTCCACGTTTTCAGGGTCGGGACTTACCACCTTCAGTTCCATATTTCTTACCACCGTACCGCATGAGCCGGGTACAAAGTCAGACTGGTCGCTGAAGGTAATCATGGGCGCTGTTTCCGTCGTGCCATATCCCACGGTCACGGGGAAATTGATTTCCGTAAAGAAATCCTCTATCTCCTTATTGAAACTCGCGCCACCAATAATCAGTTCGTAGAGATTACCTCCCAACTCATCCATGACCATCTGGCGAATGCGTGCCTTGACCTTGCTACCGATGCCCGGCATCTTCATCAACAGGCGCACACGGGTGGTGTTGACGATGGGGAATATTTTCTTGCGAACAATCTTCTCGATAATCAATGGCACAGACACGATGAGGTTGGGATGAATCTCCGCGAAGGCCTGCTGGATGATTGTGGGACTCGGCAGGCGGGTGAGGAAATAGAGGTGATTACCCCTGCAAATGGAGTACAGAAATTCAACACTCTGCCCATACATATGCGCCATTGGAAGTATAGACAACACGTCACAGTTGGGCTTCAGGTGCGGTCCAAGGTCGTGCTGCATAAAGTCCATGTTGCTCCACAAGGCACGATAGGGAATCATCACACCCTTGGAGAAGCCGGTCGTGCCACTGGTATAGCTGATCAGTGCCAACTCATCCCATGCGTCTTCATGGTAATGGATGTGCTCCTTACGAAAATACTTTGGATATTTGTGACCAAACTTCTCGTTGAGGTGTTCGCGCGAGTTGGTCAGCGATTCCGACCTGCTCACCACAATCGAATTGTCGGGAAGATAGATCACCCCCTCCAGATTTGGCATCTTGTCGTAGTCGAGCTGAGTCTCCACAACGTCGCCCACGAAGAGCAGTCTTGAGTCAGAGTGATTGACGATGTTGTAAATCTGGTCTGGCGTAAACTCGTGCTGTATGGGTACAATGACTGCCCCATAGGTGATGGTGGCAAGATAGGCACAGGCCCACATAGAGCTGTTTCTTCCGCACAGGGCAATCTTGTCTCCCTTCTGGATACCGGTGTCCTCAAAGAGAATGTGCAATTTCTCTATCTTACGTGCCACATCATGATATTGTAGTGTAGCACCCTGGTAGTCAGTGAGGGCATCTCTGTCCCAGTTATCAATAATTGATTTTTCGATTAGGGAATTAAAACCGTGTTTGTTCTTCATTGCACAGTAATCAAAATTTTGTGCAAAGGTAACATCTAAAATGCACACGCCCAAAATTTATGTGCAATATTTTTAATCGATTCGTCATTTTTTTTGCACTCCGCGGCCATTCCTGTTACTGCTATGAAACAGTAATGTTCGAAAGGGAATCCATGCTGTTCTAAAAAACGCAAGCCACTTGTTAGGCGCAGGTTATTCGTATCGCATGCTCTTGGCAGGATGTATGTGCGAAATCAGATAACTGGGCACTATCAGCATCAAGACACTGATCACAAGTGTAGCAATATTGAGCAAAATCCAGAAGGGAACATTGATTTCTACCGGAACCGTGCTCACATAATAGGTGGCAGGGTCAAGGCGTATGATTCCGGTCCATTTCTGAAGAAACGCAAGTCCCAGGGCGATGATGTTGCCAATGAGCATTCCGCGCCCAATAATAAACGTGGCGAACCACAGAAATATCTGTCTAATCGTTGCGTTGCGTGAGCCCAAGGCCTTAAACACACCGATCATCGTCGTGCGCTCCAATATAATAATGAGAAGCCCCGACACCATGGTCACACCGGCCACGGCAATCATCAGGGCCAGAATAATCCACACATTGAGGTCGAGCAGGTCGAGCCAGTTGAAGATTTGCGGATTGAGGTCGCGTATGGTCTGCGTCGCGTAAGTTTCGCCATTGGGGTCACTGGTGCGGTTCACCTTCTTGATAAACAGTTGTTCGGTCTCGGCCATCTTGTTGACATCATCCAACTTGATTTCGGCACCTGTCGCCTGGTCGTCATTCCAGCCATTGAGCTTTACAGCGGTGTAGAGGTCTGTAAAACAGATGACCTGGTCATACTGATTGAGGTTGGTTTCATAGATGCCCTGAATGGTAAACCGACGCATGCGCACCCCGTTCTTATCAATGAAATACGCAAAGATACGGTTGCCAGCCTTCACCCGCAATTTCTCCGCGATGACCTTGGATATCAAGATCTTGTTGCCCGATGCCTTATCCGAAAATTGAGGAATACTGCCACTGATGAGATGCTCATGTATAAACGTGGAATCGTATTCCTGGGCCACACCCTTAAAGAGTACGCCGAGAAAATCAGAGTCGGTCTTCAGAATGCCCTGCGCGTAGGCGTAGCGTTCAGCGTGGCGTACACCCGGAATCGCCTTTATCACCTTCATCATAGAGTCGTTTATCACAATGGGATTTTGCTCTGACGACATCTCGTTCATGAAGTTGGACACCTGGATATGCGCACCAAAACCTATCACTTTGTCGCGTATCGTATGCTTAAAACCAAGCACTACAAACACGGAAAGCAGCATCACCGCCAAACCTATGGCCACTCCGGCAGTGGCTATACGGATAGCGGGACGCGACACCTGGCGGCGTGTGTCTTGCTGACTAAAAATGCGCTTTGCGACAAATAACGGGAAATTCATGCCCTCTCCTTATTTTCAAAACATCTTTGACAATACCCTATGACTCTTTATTCGTGCGTCCGGGGTAGGCTTCCAGCGCTTTGCGCAGCACCACCAAAGCCCGCTCAAGGTCAGTCTTCTTCAGCACATAGGCAATACGCACTTGGTTGATGCCGGCGCCGGGGGTAGTATAGAATCCCGCCGCGGGTGCCATCATCACCGTCTCGCCCTCGTATTCAAAATGTTCAAGGCACCAGCGGCAGAAATTCTCAGCGTCGTCGACAGGCAGCTGAGCCACCGTGTAAAAGGCACCCATAGGAATAGGAGAGTACACTCCGGGTATACGGTTGAGCCCGTCAATCAGGCATTTACGGCGTTCTACATATTCGTCGTAAACGTCACGGTAATACTCTTCAGGGGCGTCTAACGATGCCTCGGCCACAATCTGTCCGATAAGTGGGGGAGAGAGGCGTGCCTGACAGAATTTCATCACGGCTTTACGCACTTCAGCGTTATGGGTAATCAGTGCCCCAATACGTATGCCGCACTCACTGTAACGCTTTGACACAGAGTCTATCAATATAACGTTCTGTTCTATTCCCTTCAGGTGCATCGCGCTGATATAAGGACTTCCCGTATAGATGTATTCGCGATAAACCTCGTCAGAAAACAGGTACAGATCGTATTTAGCCACCAGGTCGCGTATCTGGTTCATCTCACGTCGAGTGTACAGATAGCCCGTCGGATTGTTGGGATTACAAATCATGATGGCCCGCGTGCGCTCATTGATCAATTCCTCAAATTTCTCCACCTTGGGCAGCGAGAATCCTTCCTCAATGGTGGTCGCGATAGTTCTGATCACAGCACCGGCAGATATGGCAAACGCCATATAGTTGGCATAGGCCGGCTCCGGCACAATGATCTCGTCGCCAGGATTCAGGCAACTCATAAACGCGAAGAGCACAGCCTCTGATCCGCCCGAAGTAATAATAATTTCGTCGGGAGATACATTGATGTCGTATTTGGCGTAATAGGAAACCAACTTCTTGCGGTAAGACAAATTGCCCTGTGAAGGCGAGTATTCCAGCACATCTTTGTCGATATGCTTCATGGCGTCAAGACCTACCTGAGGTGTTGGAAGATCGGGCTGGCCGATATTCAGATGATACACTTTAATACCGCGATCCTTGGCTGCTGCAGCCAGAGGTGCCAGCTTACGGATTGGCGATTCGGGCATCTCAAGGCCGCGTACTGAAATTTCAGGCATAATGTATTGTAAGTTTATCCTTTTGTTATTTCAAGTTGCAAAGTTAACTTTTTTCCGGATAAAGATGGCGTTTTTTCTGATGAATGATAAGGTTTTTCAGTAATATAGCACCGTAATTGCAAGAATATACCCATTATAAAGCAGAATGGGCCCGGAGAGGGGCCCATGAGGTACGGTAACTTTATTTATTTATCATAACGATGATTAGATTCAAATAAGGCCTTAATCATTACACCTTATTATATTTATTATATCGCCACAATTACATCTCGTCGCGCATTTGCCTCAGCAGTTGTTTTTGTTTGGTCGTAAGATGCGTAGGCAATTTCACGTGGTAAGTGATGATCAAGTCGCCTTGCTTGCCGTTGACAGCGTTGTAACCTTTGCCGCGCAACCTCACCTTGGTGCCATTCTGCGTTTCGGGTTTGATTTTCATTTTCACCTTAGTGCCGTTACCCAGTTCTATGATGACATCGCCGCCCAGCATTGCCGTGTACAGGTCGATGTCTATATCGGCGTGCGATTCAGTGGCATTGGCGCCACTGGCAGTACGACCTCGGTGCTGTGACGCGCCCATACTGCCAAACAAGTCTTGGAAGAAACTGGAGAAACCGCCGCTGCCAGCACGGCCGAAATCACTGAAATCGAATCCGTCAAACGGCGAGCCGCCGCCCTGTGTGTTCCAGCGGAACGCCTCGTCGCCATGTGCGCCGCCACCGGCTCCGAAGGCTCCAGCCTCGCGCCAGTGCTCTCCGTATTGGTCATATTTCTTACGTTTTTCAGCGTCGCCAATCACTTCGTAGGCCTCGGTCAATGCCTGAAACTTGGCTTTGGCCTTGGGGTCCTCGGGATGCAGGTCTGGGTGGAACTGCTTGGCCCGCTTGCGGTAAGCTGCCCGAACATCCTTCTGCGGTATGTTGCGGTCAACGCCTAAAATCTTATAATAATCAATAAATGCCATAATTCACGCCTCCTTTACTGCTATTTTTCTGCAAAATATGACAACAAAAAATATGCCACGTATGATAAAAGTGCGCGTCAATGATGCCTTTATCTGTCATAACTCATCGCTTTGGCCCATCGAGCACGTTATTTCGCCCGTGAGCTAAGGCCATGACAACATCGCTAACAGAGAGCCACCACAGTGTGACGGGTTGGCGCGCATGTCCTTGTTCTGCTATGCTTCGGGCGCGCCGATAAGATATCGCATGACTGAAGGTCGGATGATTCTATACAGAAGTATCGAATGGTTTTATATAAATCCATCGGATGGTTCTATATAAAACCATTTTATAATTTCATATAGAACCATTCCGTGATTCTATATTGAAGTATAAGATGATTTGGGCAGAACGATGAAGCGAAGAGCTGACTCTGGCATTATAAAAGGGACGTTACAGACTGGGCATAAGGCGTTTATGCGGTGTTGTGCGGGGGCGACACGCCACGCTGCCTCATCGCGTTTGCCCCATCGCTACGTCTGCGCGCCACAGGCTCGCCGTTGTGGAACTTTTTTATACACGGGCCTCTGCCTTTTGCCGTACGCATCATGCAAGGGTCTGGCGCGTAGACCTAAGCCCAACAGCACCTTCGAGCGGCATACAGCTGGCGCCTTTTTCGGCTGAAGTTAATTTATTTTGTATAAATCTTCAAGAAAATAAGTGCGCATTCTAAAAAAAGTCGTACCTTTACCGATGTTAAAGCCAATCAACGCAATATGGGGAAATGACTCCCAGTAAGGTTATCTTACCCAACCTTATCTTATATGTTTAGACACAACATTAAATATATTGTCCTATTATTGTATCTGGTGCCATGTTGCACGGGGGTATGGGCACAGCGGCACGAAATACTTGACAGCCGCATAGCCTCCCTACAGGTAACAGCAGGGGACGATTGGCTGCATTTACCGGTAATCGAGTTGACCCAGCAGACACCGTTACTGATTTCGTTCGACGACCTTACCCACGTTTACCACCGTTACCTGTATAAGATAGAGCATTGCGAAGCAGACTGGACACCCTCCGAGCAGCTTTTCAGCAGCGATTATTGTCAAGGCTTCGCGCAAGACAATACCATAGACGAGATTGCCCAGTCGATCAATACCATACAGCCCTACACGCATTACAGCCTACAGATTCCCAACGATAAGTGCAGGCTCAAGATGAGCGGCAACTATCTGCTTACCGTTTACGATGGCAACGACAACGACCGGCCTGTGCTCAAGGTGTGCTTCATGGTAGTGGAGCAGCTCGTGGGCATCGGAATGGAAGTGGTGACCAATACCGACGCAGACATCAACGGCAGGCATCAGCAGGTGAACCTTAGCTTAAAATATGGCGGGCTAACGGTCACAGAACCAACGACTCAGCTCAAGACGGTGGTGATGCAGAATGGAAGGTGGGACAATGCTGTTGTCAACGCCAAGCCTCAATACGTGATGGACGACGGATTGCAGTGGCTGCACAACCGCAGTTTCATCTTCAATGGCGGCAACGAATACCGCAAGTTTGAAATGCTCGACCCCTCCCACCCCACGATGGGCCTTGAAAGCATAGATTGGGACGGCAAACGTTACAACGCCCACATATGGACCGATGAGCCTCGGCCCAGCTACGTGTACGACGAAGATGCCAATGGCGCTTTTGTCATTCGTAATTCAGACAACCGTGAGGTCGATTATACCTCAGAGTATATCATGGCGCACTTCAGGCTAAGGTCTCCCCTACTGCCCGGCGACATCTACATCGCCGGTGCCTGGACCAACGACCGGCTTCTGCCTATATACAAGATGCAGTGGAACGACGTCGACCAACTCTACGAGGCTGCCCTCTGGCTCAAACAGGGTTACTACAATTACCAGTACGTCTGGAGAAAGACCGACGGCACACTGGCACCCGTACCCTCGGAAGGCAATTTCTACCAGACCGAGAATGAGTACACCACACTGGTGTATTACAGAGGGCTCGGCGACCGCTCTGACAGGCTTGTGGGCTATACCCGGCTGAAAACCTGAGCCGCGCCGCTAACAACATGGAAATGACAAAATAAATAATATTTCAAATCATTATAATCAATCAAAAATACAGACCATCATGAAATTAGATTTAACTTCAAAAATTGTACTTAACCAGGTTCCTGAGGAGTTCTACAATCCCTCGACAGCCGTCAAGCGTTCGGAAATCACGCGGTTTGAGAAAGTAGACACCGAGATATTCCCTACCATCGAAGATTCTTCACGGCATATTGTTGACCAGATTGCCGATGGTATCAAGCGTAAGCAGCAAGAGGGCAAATACTATGTCATGGGTGCCGGCTCGGGCTCATCGCTTACCCCGATATACCAGGAGATTGTGCGCCGCCACAAGGCAGGTGAACTGAGTTTCAAGAATGTCATTCTCTTCAACGCCTACGAGTATTTCCCACTCACCGAGGAGAACGTGAATCGCAGCATCAACCAGCTCAAGGCCAACTTGCTCGACCATATCGACATTGAGCCGCAGAACATTTTCACCCCCGATGGCACCATCAGCCAGGATCGTGTACAGGAGCACTGCCGTCTCTATGAGGAACGCATCAAGAGCTTCGGCGGACTGGATGTCATCCTGCTGGGTATCGGTCGCATGGGTAACATTGCCACCAACGAGCCCGGTTCGAGCATCACTTCCACCTCGCGCCTCATCTTGATCGACGGGATTTCGCGCGAGGAGATGAAGATGAGCTTTGGTTCACAGGAGACGGTACCCCCCTGCTCCATCACCATGGGCGTGAGCACCATTCTCTCTGCCCGCAAGATTTTCCTCACGGCTTATGGCGACGAGAAGGCAGGTATCATCAAGGCTGCCGTGGAAGGTGGGGTTACTGACGTGGTGCCCGCTTCGTATTTGCAAACCCACAACGACGCCCATATCGTGATCGACCTCTCTGCCGCTTCACGTCTCACCCGCATTCAGCACCCTTGGTTGGTGGCTTCGGTGAACTGGACCGAGAAGTTGGTGCGCTCGGCATTGGTATGGCTTTGCCAGCTTACAGGTAAGCCTATTCTTAAACTCACCAACAAAGACTATAACGAGAATGGTCTGAGCGAGTTGCTCGCGCTGTATGGGTCGGCCTATAATGCCAACATCAAGATATTCAACGACCTGCAGCACACCATCACGGGCTGGCCTGGTGGCAAGCCAGACGCTGACGACACCTATCGCCCCGAGCGCGCAACCCCCTTCCCCAAGAGGGTGATCGTGTTCTCTCCGCACCCCGACGACGACGTGATTTCCATGGGCGGCACCCTTCGCCGTTTGGTTCAGCAGGGGCATGATGTTCATGTGGCCTACGAGACTTCAGGCAATATTGCCGTGGGCGACGAAGAGGTTGTACGCTTCATGCACTTCATCAACGGTTTCAACCAACTCTTTGACAATGAGAAAGATGAGGTGATCAAGACAAAATACGCTGAGATCAAGAAATTCTTGGCCAACAAGAAGGAAGGCGACATCGACTCTGCCGACGTGCGCACCATCAAGGGCTTGATTCGTCGTGGCGAGGCCCGCACTGCCTCTACCTACAACCAGATTCCGCTCGACCACGTACACTTCCTCGACCTGCCGTTCTATGAGTCGGGTAAGATTGAGAAATTGCCCATGGGCGAGGCCGATGTCAAAATCATTCATGAGTTGATTACCAAGATCCAGCCCCACCAGATTTATGTGGCTGGCGACTTGGCAGACCCTCACGGCACACACCGCAAGTGTACCGACGCCGTACTGGCTGCCGTAGACCTGGAGAAAGAGGCGAAGGCTGAGTGGATCAACCAGTGCCGCGTGTGGATGTACCGTGGCGCATGGGCAGAGTGGGAAATCGAAAACATCGAGATGTGCGTACCGATGAGCCCCGAGGAACTGCGCGCTAAGCGAAACTCTATTCTCAAGCACCAGAGCCAGATGGAGAGTGCCCCATTCCTGGGTAACGACGAGCGTCTGTTCTGGCAGCGTTCTGAAGACCGCAACCGCGGCACAGCCAAGATCTATGATGACCTGGGGCTGGCCTCGTATGAAGCCATGGAGGCCTTCGTGGAATACAAGTTTTGATAGGCTATATATGTACATAACCGATTAAGCGATTAAACGACAGTGTGCTGGCCGCGAACATCATCATGCTCTCGGCCGGCACTTTTTTTTCACTCCTAACGATTATGCAATGAAACATTGGCGAATAGTAGTATCATCATTTCTGCTGCTCTGCATGCTGCCTGTGTATGGCACGGGAAAAGGCAAGACGCATACGGAGAGCTTCACCACAGTAGTGTTCGACACCAGGCACAGCGATGTGCCCTATCGCATACCGGCACTGGCGCAGACACGCAAGGGCACGCTGCTTGCCGTATGCGATTTCCGGTTCAACCATTCGGACATTGGTTGGAATAACCGCAACGGCTTGTGGCGCATTGACGTGGTCATGAAGAAAAGCTATGACCATGGACGCACTTGGACGCCCCAAGAGACGGTGGCGCAAGGCAATGAACAGGCCGCCGACACCATAAGGACCGGATTTGGCGACCCGAGCATCGTGGCAGACCGCACATCTGACAATGTGCTGATACATTGTGTGGCGGGAAAGACCAGCTATCAAGGGGCCACACGCCACAATCCCCAACACGCCATCTTCTTCAGAAGCAAGGATGGCGGTAAAACATGGGACAATGGTACCGACCTGACTGAGCAGATCCATAGCCTATATGACAACAAACTGCCTAACGGGGGAAGCGCCGATGGCATCTTCCTGACCTCAGGCAGAATTATGCAGAGTAGATTTGTACGCACTGGAAAATACTACAGGCTGTACATGGCCCACCCCATCAGGCAACGTGGCGTGGCTCGCTGCGGCACATTTGTCATCTACTCTGACGATTTCGGAAAGAGCTGGCATTCGTTGGGCACTGCTTCCAAGGCACCGTCAATCGCGCAGGATGAGTCGAAAATAGAAGAACTGCCCGATGGCAGCGTGCTGCTGAGCTGCAGAGACGCGGCGGGGGGAAGACGATTCAATATTTTCACCTATACCGACCCAGCCAAGGCATTGGGACAATGGGGACAGGAGGTGATGCCGGAAAACATGACACGCCAAAAAGTAAATGCCTGCAATGGCGAAGTGCTGGTGTTGCCCGTAAAGCGCAAAGCCGATGGCGCGAAGGTTCATCTCATTCTGCAGTCTGTACCTCTCAGCGCGGTCAGAGACAGCGTGGGCTTCTTCTATAAAGAGGTGGCATCTCCGGCCGACTATAACACACCAGTGGCCTTGGGCAGCAACTGGGTGAAAGGGTTGCGCGTGACCGACGAATCGTCATGCTACTCCACCATGGTAGCAATGGATAACCGGCGCATCGGATTTCTGTACGAGGTGCGTTACCATAATGATGGCTACGACATTGAGTTCAAGAGTCTGAGCGTAGACGAAATCACCAAAGGGGCCTATACCCTACGCTAAATTGCACTTCGCTGCGCATCAGTATCATGAACAGGTTTGGGGCACACACATTGCAACACGGTATCTCAAGTAAGGGACAGACGGGTTAAAGAAACTTAAAAAAGCGTTTGCGCCTATCTATAAGCACTCATTATCTGCTAATTATGAGTAACTTTGCACCCGATTTTGAGAGGGACAATGCTGTGTACCCTCCTATTTCCATAAAGTCAAACTTTATTAATTACATTACATTACATTATTTATGTCAGATTTTAAGAACGTTCAGCCGTTGGACAGCTTCGATTGGGAAGAGTTTGAAAATGGCGCATCGGCAGGCATCAACAAGGCAGACCTTGAAAAAGCCTACAACGAGACCCTGAACAAGATTCAGGAGCACGAGGTGGTAGAAGGCACTGTGATTTCTGTTGACAAGAAAGAGGTTGTAGTAAACATCGGTTACAAGAGCGACGGTATCATCCCCGCTTCGGAGTTCCGTTACAATCCCGACCTCAAGGCCGGTGACAAGGTTGAAGTTTACGTAGAGGACCAGGAAGACAAGAAGGGTCAGCTCGTACTCTCTCATAAGAAGGCTCGTCTGAGCAAGAGCTGGGATCTCATCAACCAGGCTCTTGAGAACGACGAGGTGATCCAGGGTTATATCAAGTGCCGCACAAAGGGTGGTATGATTGTCGATGTATTCGGCATTGAGGCATTCCTTCCCGGCAGCCAGATTGACGTTCATCCTATACGCGACTACGACGTGTTCGTAGGCAAGACCATGGAGTTCAAGGTTGTGAAGATCAACCAGGAGTTCCGCAATGTTGTTGTCTCTCACAAGGCCCTCATCGAGGCTGAGCTGGAGGCACAGAAGAAAGAAATTATCTCTCACCTGGAGAAGGGTCAGGTACTTGAGGGTACCGTTAAGAACATCACCACCTACGGTGTATTCGTTGACCTCGGCGGTGTTGACGGACTCGTACACATCACCGACCTCTCTTGGGGCCGTGTAAGCGATCCTCACGAGGTAGTAGCACTCGACGAGAAGATCAAGGTCGTGATTCTCGACTTCGACGAAGAGAAGAAGCGTATTGCCCTCGGCTTGAAGCAGCTCACTCCGCATCCATGGGATGCTCTTGACAGCGAGCTCAAGGTGGGTGACCACGTGAAGGGTAAGGTGGTTGTGATTGCCGACTACGGCGCATTCGTTGAGATCCAGCCCGGCGTTGAGGGTCTGATTCACGTGAGCGAGATGTCATGGAGCCAGCACCTGCGTTCTGCACAGGAGTTCCTGCACGTGGGCGACGATATCGAGGCCGTTATCCTGACACTCGACCGTCAGGAGCGCAAGATGTCACTCGGCATCAAGCAGCTGAAGGAAGACCCATGGGAGTCTATCGAAACCAAGTATCCCGTGGGCAGCAAGCACACCGCAAAGGTTCGCAACTTCACCAACTTCGGCATCTTCGTTGAGCTCGAAGAGGGCGTTGATGGCCTGATTCATATTTCTGACCTGTCATGGACCAAGAAGGTTAAGCATCCTTCTGACTTCACAACGGTAGGTTCTGAAATCGAGGTTGTAGTGCTCGAAATCGACAAGGAGAACCGTCGCCTGAGCCTCGGCCACAAGCAGCTCGAAGACAATCCTTGGGATGTGTACGAGTCACTTTACACTCCGGGCTCTGTACACGAGGGTAAGATTACCGAGCTGATGGACAAGGGTGCCGTTATTACGCTCAATGAGGGCGGTGAAGGTTTCGCCACTCCTAAGCACCTCCAGAAGGAGGATGGCTCACAGGCCAAGCAGGGTGAGGAACTGAGCTTCAAGGTAATCGAGTTCAACAAGGAGACTCGCCGTATCATCCTGTCGCACTCTCGCACCTTCGAGGAGGGCAAGGAAGAGGCTAAGCCTCGTCGTCACGCTGCACCTGCTGCACGCAAGCAGGCTGATGCCGCTGTCATCAACAACGTGGCTGCCGGTACTTCACTCGGTGACCTCGATGTTCTGGCCAAGCTCAAGGCTGACCTCGACAAGAAGTAAACCACTTACTTACATATATCTCGGCGGGCTTTCTCTCTTACGGAGACAGCCCGCTTTCGTTGGTTGAAAACTCGATATTCGTTTGATGGTTAACCACTTAATAGATGTTAATAGCGTAAAATAATATCACAATGTTATTGGTTTGATTTTAATTTTTATTACCTTTGCACGTGATTTAACCATCGTTTGTTTCTGTTCTGGAAACAATTTTATTTCAACTATATTCATTATACAATTTATGTATAGCAAAGACGAACTTTTATCTAAAAGTATCTCTGAACTCGGAGATATTGCAAATAACCTTGGTCTTACCATGCAGAATGATTCATCTCAAGATGACTTGGTATATGCCATCCTCGACAAGCAGGCAGAAGATGAGGGTAGCAAAAATCCATTGAGCACCGCAAAACATAAACGCACACGAATTGTCAGGAAGGAAACCAACCGTGTATACTCTGTAAAAGGCAAAGAAGGCGAAAATTTTGACAAGCGTAAGTCGACGCCCGTTGTTGACCAGCCCTTGTTCAAAGACCTGCCACAGGAGACCGCGGATGACGATAATCAGCAGGAAGTGAATGACGGTAAGGACGTAGAAGCACTGATTGAGCAATTCATGTCTCTTCCTAAACATCGTGGCCCCAAGACCAAGCTTGAACGGGAACTGATTGCCGAGATTGAAGCGGTGAAAGGTCCCAATTATATTCAGCAACTGCAAGAGCAGACTGAGAATGCAGAAGCTCAAGAAGCGGCAGCAGACAAGGATGCTAATGAGGAAGTTGCCGCTCCTGTTGAAAACGAAGCCGATGATCGTCATAGCGCTGACGACTTTATTCCTGAGGCAAGCTTTGCCAGTGACGCCAACAGCGATGACGACACTGAAAAGAATGACCTCTTGGCACAACTGCAGGCAAAGATCAATGCGCATAATGAGGCTACCGCCGAAAATGCGCCCCAAGAAGAGCAGATAACCGTCGGTGTATGGGCTGGCGATCCAGGCGACGGTACCGACTTCATTCCTGTTGTAGACCTGCCCATCGAGGACCAGGGGGTTACTCCCAACTACGATATGTTTGACAACCCCACTACTCCATTCCCCCAGCCGGTTGTTCCAAACTATCAGCATCAGCCTGCTCCCGTACAGACTCCTGCAACGCCTGCCATTGAGTTTAATGACATTATCCAAGCCAACGGTGTACTCGAAATTATGCCCGACGGTTATGGTTTCTTGCGTTCAAGCGACTATAATTATCTCTCATCACCCGATGATATTTATGTTTCGAGCAATCAAATCAAGCATAGCGGCCTGAAGACCGGCGATGTGGTTCAGTGCTTCGTACGTCCTCCACGCGAAGGCGAGAAATATTTCCCACTGACCAGTATTGACAAAATCAACGGCTGCACCCCATCGGGCATACGCGACCGTGTTCCCTTTGAGCACCTCACTCCCCTCTTCCCCGATGAGAAGTTTACGCTCTGCGGTGACGCAGCTACTACCAATCTCTCAACCCGTATCGTTGACTTGTTCTCCCCCATCGGTAAGGGTCAGCGTGCGCTTATCGTGGCTCAGCCCAAGACGGGTAAAACCATCTTGATGAAGAATATTGCCAATGCCATTGCAGCCAATCATCCGGAGGCTTATCTCATGATGCTGCTGATTGACGAGCGTCCGGAAGAGGTGACTGACATGGCGCGTACTGTCAATGCGGAAGTGATTGCATCGACCTTCGACGAGCCTGCTGAGCGTCATGTGAAGATTGCCGGTATTGTTTTGGAAAAAGCCAAGCGTATGGTTGAATGTGGCCATGACGTGGTTATCTTCCTCGATTCCATCACACGTCTTGCACGTGCCTATAACACGGTGTCGCCGGCCAGCGGAAAGGTGCTCACGGGTGGTATTGATGCCAACGCCCTGCAAAAACCCAAACGGTTCTTTGGTGCGGCTCGTAACATCGAGGGTGGAGGCTCACTCACCATCATCGCTACAGCGCTGATTGACACCGGCAGCAAGATGGACGAAGTGATCTTTGAGGAGTTCAAGGGTACGGGTAACATGGAATTGCAGCTCGACCGCTCACTGAGCAACAAGCGTATCTTCCCGGCCGTCAACCTTGTGGCTTCAAGTACGCGTCGTGACGATCTGCTGCAAGACAAGACTACACTCGACCGTATGTGGATTCTGCGCAAGTATATTGCTGACATGAATCCTATCGAGGCCATGAACACCGTTCACGGTCGTATGGAGAACACACGCGACAATGCGGAGTTCCTCTTGTCGATGAACGGCTGATAGTTGGCTTAATGATAGCCAGATGCGATTATAATAGATAATCGTATCCGATTGATACCTAAGTTTAAGGGCAGAAGACCTCCCTTAAACTTAGGTGTTTTTTTGTGCGCCATGGCAGGATCCCCGGTAAAATTCGGCGACCATCTCATACAAACAACTGCATGACCAAGTCTACCATGAGCTTGCGCTCTACGGCGGGGATGTCATATTTGTCAAGCAGTTCCTGGTCTTCCGCAAACTTATCGGTAAGTACCGTGTTCAGATTTCCTTGCTGTTGCGACACAGTCACGTCAAGATAGTTTTTCAGCAGGGCTACGGTTTCTACGATGTTGCCCGCAAACCATTTGCTATAGGCGGCATTGAGAAAGTCGGCTGGCATGGGCTCTTTCGTGGAGAGAATTTGCTCGTAGAGTTTGTCGGCTTGGTCAATGTGCATTAACCAAAGTTGTCCCCATGCCAGGGCCCGCTTGATGTTGACATCGTCTGGATAATTATAATCCAGCCGATATAACGTCTTAACGCCTTCCTCGGCATCATCATCGTTGATAAGTGAAATGGCAAGATTGAGCGCGTACCGGCGATTATCAGGAAACTGCTCGGTCAGCAAACGATACTGCTCTGCGGCGTCATGATAGTCTTCAGCATAAAAACTTGAGAGGGCGTACCCTTTTCGCGCCTTGATGAGTTCGGGCCGCAACTCACACACCAAGGCATAAGTGGCTTGAGCTTTTAGGTAATCGCTGTCGTGCATAGCCAAGGTAGCTTGCATCATCAGGTCGTCGATATTGTCGGCATCGTAGTAGGCCGAATGCAACGCCCTAAGGCTGGCATAGCGCTCCTGACGCAGCAAGAACAACTGAATGTCGCGGGCATTGGGCGCCATTGTCTTCCTGAAGATTTTCAGATCCATGAATAGATGGCCATCTGTATTGGCAAAAGGATCAGGAAAGGCATGTCGCCTATCACTGAGCTTGAAGAATCTGTACAGATCCTGCAGATACATGCGGCGTATAACTGTAGGCGCGTTCTGGTCAATATCTTCGGCGCCAGGAATCTCCATTGCCGCCTCTCCGTTGAGAAGCATCTGCCGGATGTTCTCGGGGAGACTATTGAAAACGTTAGTAAGTCCTAAGGCAAAACTATACTTGTCGGAATCGCAGAATGGCCCCGTCTTAAACAGATGCTTCATCAGCCCAGAACCCAACAGAGTCTCAGGCAAGTGAGACAGTTGTGGATGGTCTAAACTGAACGGCATAAACCAGTTGCTCAACGTATAGAAGAACGGAAAACGCTTCATCTGGGAGAATCCACCGAAATAGATGTCAACGCCCTGCTTGCGCATGTCGTTCATCTTACGAATGCTCTCTTCGATAGCCTCCATCTTATGGTCGGCGGCATCAGGATGCAGAACGTCTTCCATCGGGTCGTCCATCTTCTCTTTAATGCCAAACCGGGTAATCTCAAGGTTCTGGTTATTGAGCAAGGTGGGCATGATGTCATTTCGCAGCCTGACATTGTCTCGCTCAGCGTTCTGGCAGTACACGATTTGCATCTGCAACTCTTGGAGTTCTTGCCTTACGTCAGCATGCTCTATGAGACGGGTAACTAACTTCTGCAGGGAAGCAAACAGTTCCAGCGAGTCTTGGTCTAAAGCGAAAATCCACCCAACCAGTGCCCGCTGTTTCACCTTGAGATCGGTGGATTGTCGATAAACTTCTACCAATGTGAATACCTTTTCTGGATCACCGATATTCATGGCCGACAGCATCACGGCCGACACCAACAATTGTGCGTCGGTAGTGTCTACAGTGGGCGAAGTAAGCAATGCCACGGCTTGCAAGGCCATGTCATGTGACCACTGGGGCGAGGTTATTACCTTCTCAAACAATTGCTTAAGATACTGCTGATGATCGGCAAACAAAGTCTTTTGCCGTTCCTCACGAGTACTCTCGGCTTCCAAGGTAAGCATGGCCACATCAGAAACATAAGTTTCCAGATGTTTTCTCACCTCTTCTATATCAAATGACGCAGGGTCTCTGGGAAGCATGGAGAACGACGCATCATGCTGCAGCCTACATGACAACTCCGCGTCACAAAGGTAATGGTATAAGCGCTCAAGCAAACTATGGTACAACTGTGAGCGATGGTCGTCTCTATAACCTTTGAGCATGAAATCGCGCATCAGCACATAATCATTTTCTATATCGTCTATCAATCCTGCGGTGGGAAACTTGCTAAACGAGGTCAGGAAATCACGTGTACGCTTTAAGGCTATGCCAAGATCACGCTCTTTTACCAGTTCGTGCTTGATGGCTCTTAGCCGCTCCCAAAAAGAAAGGTTATGTTGTGTGTTATAGGGTTCTGTTGCCATGGGTTACTTACAAGATAAGATGGTTAGTTCCAGTATCGATAAGCACGGTCAATATCCTTTTGTCGAGGAGGTACAGCGTGTTTGTATTTGAGATTGGGCAATGCTGACTGCGCCTGACTGCCGACATTCATATATTTCTCTATGATCTTGGCATAATGCCTCACCCCATTCTTGTTGATAGAATCACACTGTGCATTATATATCTCAACAAATTTCTTCAGCTGTTCTCTACGCTTCACATCCTTAAGCGCTTGCTCACGAAAAACAATTACTCCGGGCCAAAAATCCTTGTCACGACTATCCATCAGCACCGGATTCATCCGTTGACGGGCCAAAGCGGCCTGCGGTTCTGTGAGTATCGCGGCGTCCAGTTCATTATTGAGGAGCATCTTTAGCCTGATATTCACGTCATTGATCTGCACCCTATATACATCCTCTTTGGGCTTTACACTGTCAATGGCAAGCGTTGTCAGATAGTCGGTTACCGAGTATCTTGTCATTGCCACCAGCTTGTCAGACATTTGTTTCAAGTCTTTGACACGTGAGAGACGGTTGGTAATAAACTGCCAATAAGCGTTGGTCGTAGTCACATAGCGCAAAGACGTTCCACGCTTCTTCATGCGTTCAGCACGGATAAGGTCGGTCACGGCGGCTTCTACGTATCCACCTTCTAAAAGTGTGTCACCATCAAGTTGCGAAGTACGCGCCCGCAGATGCACATCCAATCCATGCGCCTGAAAAGCGCTGTCTTCGTAAGCTATAAACAGTGGTAAACAGTCCATGGTTGGCGTTGTCGCTATCTTCAATGCCGCGGAATCCTCTTTGGCGATAGCCTTTTGCTTCGCCTTGTTCATTTGTGTCCGCTCCTCATACGACTGGCCGCAAGAAGTGACGAGAATGCAGCAAGCCAACAGGATATATTGCCAAATCTGATGTTTCATCTTATTGCAAAGATAGTCATTAAAATTTAAAGTTCTTCCATTGTTTCCTGATTTTATATATAATTTAGAGTGGGAAACTGGTAAGGAGAGTAGTGCAACACTACCGGTTTTCTAATAAAAAAACAAGATGATACCCATTGGGTACCATCCTGTTCCAATTGCGGAAAGAGGGGGATTCGAACCCCCGATACCCTTTAGGGGTATACAAGCTTTCCAGGCGTGCCTCTTCAACCACTCGAGCATCTTTCCTTTCTGGTTTGCCGCAATTTTGTTTGCGAGTGCAAAAGTATTATTTTTATCGTTAAATACAAACAAATACTTAAATAATTTAGCTTTCTTTATAGATTATCACTTTAGAGTTCCGTTATTCATAGATACACAGCAAGACCCGCAAATGCAATTGTTTTCACGGTTGATGGAGGGCACATTGAAGAAATTGGAGCGTTGAATGATTCACCCTCGCAACAGAGTTTTGTGCAAATGCACAAACTGCGCAAAAATCGGTTGGGAGCATCCTCTGCAATCACGTATTTGAATAGACCATTCCGCCAAAATAAAGCTATCAGGAGAATGGGGAACGATGCCCCAATCGGCCAACAATGGCTTGAGGAAACACGATACTGGCAATTTTCACACTCCCTTTCCGGTGAAGACTGGTTTGATGCAAGACCAGACGGACAGGTGACGCAAACATGGCAGTTAACACTCTCATCGTAATCTTATCACGGAGGCAGTGCGCTTCTTATTGGCCAGAGCGAGCGGGGGCTTGCACTGTTAGCCCAAACAGTCGTCTTACATTATCATTGGTCACCGCAGCCACCTCCCCCTCATCCACTTGGTAGGATGCAGCCAGTGTGCGCAATACCTCGTAGGCGAAAGCACTTTCATTGCGTTTGCCACGATGGGGCACCGGAGCCATGTATGGACTGTCGGTCTCGACAACAAGCCGGTGTAATGGCACCGCTGCCGGAAGGTCTTCACGCAGATGACTGCTCTTGAATGTAGCGACGCCACCTATGCCAAGACAGAAACGCTCAAACTGCAAGAATGCCTCGGCCTCTCGTTGGTTTCCCGTAAAGCAATGGAATATGCCTCCGGGCAGGTCCTTGGCATAAGGTTTCATGAGTTCTATCATTTCGTTCTGTGCCTTACGGCAGTGAATCACCAGGGGCAACTGATACGCGACAGACCATTTCACCTGCTCCTCAAAGGCGTCAAGCTGCTCTTGCGCAAACTCCCGACTCCAATAGAAATCGAGGCCACACTCCCCCACCGCTATATATCTGAGCGGACTGTCTTGTGGCAGCCGACGGTTGTCGTCTATCAATGGGCGCATTTCTTGCAACACCTCACGCCAGTTGCCTTTCACCTCCTCAGGATGCAGTCCCATCATGGGGTAACAGTAACCGGGAAAAGCCTCACAGACACGCTTGATGGTGTCGGCCGACCGCAGGTCGATGGCAGGCACCAGCACAGCCCCTACACCGGCAGCCTTGGCACGACTGATTACCTCGGGCAGGTCGTCGTTAAACTCCTCACCATCCAGGTGAGCGTGTGTATCAACAAACCAGTTTGTCATATTCGCCCATCGTCAATAGTTCCTGTTCATCATCTGCTCCGCGTAGCGGCGCAGTTCGCTCTTTCGCTCCTCATCCACCTGCACCGCACTGATATATTTCTGGCTTTGCTCAAAATAATAGGCTATCTTTTCTTTAGCCAACCGGTCTATGCCAATCTCATTATATAAGGTGGTAACAGCCTTTACCTTTTCCTCGCGGTCGAAGTTCTCGGCATTGAGCCAGCGCATCAACTCCTCGCGCTGTGCCGTGTTGGCCCGGTTGAAGGCATTGATCAGCATATAGGTTTTCTTGTTCGACACGATATCCCCGCCCACGGCCTTGCCAAACACCTTCGGGTCGCCGTACACGTCGAGATAGTCGTCTTGCAGCTGAAACGCCAGACCAATCTGTTCGCCAAACTTGTAGAGGTGGTTGCTATCCTCCTCATTTGCACCCGCCAGTATGGCGCCTATCTTGAGGGCGCATGCCAACAGCACACTGGTTTTGAGGCGAATCATCTCAATGTATTCTTCCTCACTGACATCGCTCCGAGTCTCAAAGTCAATGTCGAACTGCTGTCCCTCGCCAATCTCCAACGCCGTCTCGGTGAAGAGGTCGAGCACACACTTGAGCTTGTCTTGCGGACAGGTGTTCATGTGGCTGTAAGCCAGCACCAGCATCGAATCGCCCGAAAGAATGGCCTGATTGGCATTCCATTTCTTATGAACGGTTTCGTGGCCACGCCTCAAGTCGGCATTGTCCATGAGGTCATCATGCAACAAGGTATAGTTATGATAGGTCTCAAGCCCAATGGCAGGCTCGACAATGCTTTCCGGGTCATCCTTATAGAGATTATAGGCCAGCAGCATCAGTAGCGGACGAATGCGCTTGCCGCCCATAGACAACACATAGTTGATGGGGTCATACAAGTTGTCTGGTTTGCGCTGGCACCGCATTTGCGACAAGGCCGCGTTGATATTCTCTAAAAGGGTATCTGCTGAATATATCATCTGTCAATCTTTATTATCAAATTATAGGGTATTAGGCAAAATAATGGTACAGGTATTGTCATTGACAATAATCTTCTTGCCCGTTCGTTATTCTTGCGATATTCGCATTGCAAATTTAATGCAATTCTTGAAAAAAGCGGTAACTTTGCCAAACAATTAGAATGAAATCAATGAAAAAATCCGTTTTCGCGTTGCTTATGTTGCTTTTTCCTGTAGCCCTCATGGCGCAGGAAGAAAGTCGAACGGAATATAACTTTCTCAGGTTGCCGGTCAGTGCCCATGCGGCAGCGTTGGGAGGCGACAACATCACCCTGATAGAAGATGACGAAGCCCTCATCTTTCACAATCCCGCCTTGCTGTCGTCGGTCAACGACAAGACCATCAACATCAACTACATGAACTATATGTCGGGGGCCAACACCGCCAGCGCAGCCTTCAACCGCATTGTGAGGGAGCGCGCCTCCTGGGCCGTCTCGGCGCAGTATATCGACTATGGCACCATGAAGCAAACCGACGAGAACAATATCCAGACAGGCGAGTTCTCAGCCCGCGACATCTCTATAGCCGGCTATTTCTCCTACCTGCTCACCGACCGGCTGTCGGGTGGTATAGCCGCCAAGCTGATTACCTCTTACATCGGCGATTACAACTCACTTGGATTTGGCGTAGACTTAGGTGTGAACTATTACGACCCCGACCGAGAGTGGTCGCTGTCATTCGTACTCAAAAACCTTGGCGGACAACTCAAGGCCTATGACGAGACCTTCGAGCGTATGCCCTTCGACATACAGGCTGGCGTAAGCAAGCGTTTCGGCAGCAGCCCCCTCCGTCTGTCGGCAACCCTGGTCGACCTCAACCACTTAGACTATAAATTTCTCAACCACATTGTCGTGGGTGCCGACCTGCTGCTCACCGAAAGCCTGTGGATAGGCGGGGGCTACAATTTCAGGCGGGCCGATGAAATGAAGATACAGTCATCTGACGGCAAAAGCAGCCACGGCGCCGGACTGTCGTTGGGTGCCGGTCTCAACTTAGAGCGGTTTAAGCTCAACGTGGCCTACGGCAAATACCATGTGTCGAGCTCCAGCATCGTACTCAATGTAGGCTTTAGTCTTTAGAATCAATACTCAGTATCACAACGTATTATGACAAACAAGATAACAATAGCAATCGACGGTTTCTCTTCGTGCGGCAAGAGTACCATGGCCAAAGACCTGGCCCGGAAAATAGGTTATGTATATGTAGACACCGGCGCCATGTACCGCGCGGTAACCCTCTATGCGCTACGCCATAATCTGTTTACCGCAGATGGAGAAGTAAAGACAGCGGAATTAGAGCGGCTGATGCCTGACATACACATCACGTTTCGTGTCAATGCCGCCACAGGTCGCCCCGACACTTACCTGAACGGCGAACTGGTGGAAGACGAAATTCGCGGCATGGCCGTGAGCGGTAAGGTGAGCCCCATCGCCGCCATTCCGTTTGTGCGTCAGGCCATGGTAGAACAGCAGCGGCAGATGGGCAAAGACAAAGGCGTGGTGATGGACGGCCGGGACATTGGCACCAGCGTATTTCCTGATGCCGAACTCAAGATTTTTGTCACCGCCTCTGCCGAGGTACGTGCCCAGCGTCGCTACGACGAGCTGCAGGCAAAGGGTATGCCTGCCGACTTCGACGAGATACTGAAGAATGTCAAGGAGCGCGACGACATGGATATGCACCGTGAGGTGTCGCCCCTGCACAAGGCCAGCGATGCCGTTGAACTCGACAACAGCCATCTCACCATCGAGGAGCAGAACCAGTGGCTCATGGCACATTACAACAGGGCTATAGGCGCTGAGTAACTCAAAGCGTTGTCTTGAAGGCACGTCACATCGGGTAGACACGCCGATGTGATGCCTTCAAGACAATCACCTCCAAACCATCTTACTTGTAACTCTTTGCATACTTGTTGTTTGACATGCAATGGTTAGAGTAGAAGTATCAACCCATAGCAGGTTGATACAAATGCCTTAGAGACGCTGCCGATATATTTTTTTCGCATAATCGACACCGGCAGCTCTATTTTTCTCTTTTCTTTTGTGCGATAAGCATATTTATCGTATATTTGCCCCATGAAACTTTAAAACACATCACTATGAACAGCGAACAACTTACCTTGAACGCCAATATCTTGGTAGACCAACTCAAGAAGTCGCCTGCAGACTTCACCCGTGAGGACATCATCCAGTTTGTCAAGAACAACAATATCCGTCTTGTCAATTTCATGTACCCCGGCGGCGATGGCAGACTCAAGACGCTCAACTTCGTCATTTCCGACCTCGCCTACCTGCGGTCTATACTCACCTGCGGAGAACGTGTTGACGGTTCAAGCCTGTTCGAGTTCATCCACGCGGGCAGTTCCGACCTCTACGTCGTTCCGCGCTACTCCACGGCCTTCCTCGACCCCTTCAGCGAGACGCCTACGCTATGCCTGCTCTGCTCGTTCTTCGACAAAGACGGACAACCGTTAGCTTCCTCGCCCGAACATACGTTGAGCAAGGCCCTGAAGGCTTTTCACGACGCCACCGGGCTCGACTTCGAGGCCATGGGCGAACTCGAATACTATGTCATCAGTCCGTCGGCCGAGGTGTTTCCTGCCCGCGACCAGCGTGGCTACCACGAAAGCGCGCCCTATGCTAAGATGGGAGCCTTTCGCCAGAAGTGCATGCGCTACATCGCGCAGACAGGAGGACATATCAAATACGGTCATACAGAGGTGGGCTGCTTCGAGCAAAACGGACTGCTGTATGAGCAGAACGAGATAGAGTTTCTGCCCATTCCGGCCCTGAGGGCCGCCGACGAGCTGGTGATTGCCAAGTGGGTGATTCGTAACCTGGCATGGCAAGAAGGGCTCAACGTCACCTTCGCCCCAAAGATTACAGAGGGCAAGGCGGGTTCCGGACTTCACATACACATGCGCCTCTCGGCCGAGGGCAGAAATATGCTCATAGACCATGGCAAGCTCAGCGAGGCCGGACGCAAGGCCATAGCGGGTCTCATGGAGCTGGCACCCAGCCTGACAGCCTTTGGCAACAAGATACCCACGTCTTATTTCCGTTTGGTGCCCCATCAGGAGGCACCCACCAACGTATGCTGGGGCATAAGCAACCGCAGCGTATTGGTACGCATACCTTTGGGATGGACCTCGGGAGTAGACATGAGTCATGTGGCCAACCCTTTGGAGCAGGAGGTGATGCCCGAAGAAAGGGGAAGTGCCAAGCAGACCTTCGAGATACGCTCGGGCGACGGCTCGGCCGACGTTTACCAGTATCTTGCGGCACTCTGCGTGGCTTGCCGCCACGGTTTTGAGATGCCCAATGCCATGGAGGTGGCCGAAAAAACCTACGCCGATGGTGATATCAACGACGCGGCCAATGCAGCGCGACTGGCAACGCTCGACCAGTTGCCCGACAGTTGCGCCGCGTCGGCCGACTGCCTACAACGCCAGCGTAAGATCTATGAAGAGCAAGACATCTTCGACCCTGGCATGCTCGATGCCATCATCAGGCAGCTGCAGGCCTTCGACGACCGCACCCTGCGACAAGACCTCAGCGGCGACAAGCAACGCACCATGCAATTGGTAAAGCGCTTTTTCCAATGCGGATGAGGCATGACAACATGGTTATGACTCAACAAACGTTACGTTTATAACATCAGAAAACGGCTTTAAGACAACATCTTAAAGCCGTTTTCATGAAGTATTACATCCCTCAAACTCACATGCTTCCGGTAAAGTCATCCGATAGTTCTATATAGAATTATCCAGTGGTTTTATATAGAATCATTCGATGGTTCTATATAGAAATATCCAATGTTTTTATATGGAATTATCCGATGGTTCTTATAGTGTCATGAGCCAATAAGCCTGTCAGCGCCGGGCACGGACAGGCTTGAGGCCCGACGGCAAGCGCCAATAAAAAGGGTGACAGGCGGCACGACGTATCACCCCAATGACCACATGAAGTAAAAAAAGCCCTAAAAAACCAAGCAACGATGGGCTTTTCTGAATATATTGTTTATCTTTGCAAGTATCATCATCGAGACACCTTTTATGAAGAAATTAGCTTTTATCCTTACCTTGTTGCTTATGCCAGTCATGATGTTTGCGGACAGTTATACCACGCTTTGGAAACAAGTGACCGACGCACAGGCCAAAGACCTACCCAGAACCCAGATGGAGGTTCTGAACCAGATTGCCAACAAGGCGGCCAGAGATAAGGCCTATGGCCACTTGCTGAAGGCACAGCTCATGCTGGCCGCGGTAAACACGCAGATATCGCCCGACTCTACCGACGTTGAAATCAGTAGGATAGAACAGAAGGAGCAGCAGGCCAAGGATGTCGTGCTCAAGGCAGTGTACGATGCCGTGTTGGGAAAACTCTACGCCTACAAGTCTGAAGAGGCCAAGAGCAAGAATTGGTATGCCAAGGCGATGGCCAATCCCGCCATGCTGGCACAGCACAAATGTATCGAATACAAGCCAGCCATCATAGAGGGCGTCGACAGTAAGGTTTTCAACGACGACCTGCTTCATGTCATCGGTATCTTGGCAGAAGACTATAATACCATGACGGAGTATTACAAAGCCAAGGGCTATCGCGGCGCTGCCTGCATGAGCGCCATTCAGGGGCTGCTGAAAACCTGCACCGACCAAAGGCGCGAGGCCAACAAGTCGAAGTACCTCTTGCAGATCGACACGCTCATGCAGCAATATGGCGACCTGCTCGAAGCTGGCGAACTGGCCATTGCCCGCTACCAGTATTTGGCCACTGCCACCGACGTGACGGTAGAAGACCGCGTGAACTATATCAACTACGCGTTGGCGCACTGGGGAGCATGGCCCCGAATGAATATCCTGCGCAATGCCATGAGCGACCTGCAGCAGCCCTCGTTTATCATCAACGTGGGCGACAACATGATGCTGCCCAACAAGCCCCGCAAGATATTTATCAATAACCTGCGAAACATTTCGACGCTCAATGTCAACATCTATAAGGTCAATGTCAAAGGCGACATTAAGCTCGACCCATCAGACAAAGACGATTACGCCCGACTGGCAAAGGTGATGACCCCTACCCCCGTGCAGACGCTGACCCGCCGCTATGTGGGGTTGCCCGCCTGGAAGGAAATTGGCGACTCGCTCACCATCGACCCCTTGCCTGTGGGCGTATACCTGGTAGAAGCCTCTACCGACAACAACAGCATTGAGCCGCGCCGCAACCTGCTGCGCGTGAGCAACCTTTATATGATGTACGAGGCCTTGCCTGATAACCGTATGCGCATAGCCGTGGTCAACGCCACCACTGGCAAGGCCGTACCGGGAGCCCATGTGCGCGTGACGCTCAACCCGTACGACAAGAAGAGCGACACCGAACTTCTGCTGACCGACAAGAACGGTGAGGCCGATTACTCCTTCAACAAACGCATGCCAAGGTCGATATGGGTGTACACCGACGACGACACGGCGTGCCGTGAATATCGGGCCAATAACAACTACTATTATTGGGATGGTAAACAGAAAGAAACGCGACTGAATATTTTCACCGACCGCTCGATTTACCGCCCGGGACAAACCGTGCATGTCAGTGGACTGCTGTATCAAGTGAACCACGACCTGTTGACCTCAGAGACACTCAACCAGCGCAGCGTACCGTTGACGCTGATGGATGTCAATGGCAAAATAGTAGACACAAAGACCTTGACGACCGATGATTTTGGCAAGGTGTCGACCGAGTTTAGTTTGCCCCAGAGTGGCTTGACAGGGCGTTACGACATCGTTTCGACGACTGAAGGTGTTGTCGGCTCGGTAACATTCCAGGTGGAACAATACAAGCGTCCCACATTCCAGGTGGAATTTGACAAGTACGACAAAACCTACCAACTGGGCGACACCGTTACCCTGAGGGGCGTGGCCAAGAGTTACGCGGGAGTGCCCGTACGTGGCGGCAAGGTGAGCTATACCGTGGAACGGCGAAGGAGCATATGGTGGCGCTATTCGGGAAGCGACTTCAATGTGACCATGTTGACAGACTCTGCCACCACTGACGACAACGGTGCCTTTGAGGTGAAGATGCCCATGCTCTATCCTGAAGATGTAGACACCAACCGCCCGTTCTATTACACCATGCACGTGAGCGCCAAGGTGACGGATATGGCCGGCGAGACCCACGAGGGCACGGCGTCGATTCCGCTGAGCAACCGTACGTCGATGCTCACCTCTGACCTGCCCGCCCGCAGTGTGCGTGAGGAGCTCAAGACCATGAAGTTTACCCGCCAGAACGTTGCCGGCGAAAGCATACCGGGCAAGGTGTCGTATCGCTTCGACCAAGAGCCTTGGCGCACGGCGCAGGCCAACGAGAACATCGCGCTCGACAACAAACTGACTCCCGGACGTCATCAGTTGGTAGCCATCTGCGAAGACGACACGCTGAAGCAAGAGGTGATCGTGTTCAACCTCAACGACAAGCATCCCGTCATAGAAACCCACGACTGGTATTACCTCTCAGCCACCCAGTTTGCCGAGGGCAAGCCCGTGTACTTGCAATATGGTTCGTCTGACGAAATTACCCAGGTGTACTATACCTTGCTGGCCGGAAACAAGGTGATAGAACGGGGTACGAAGGTGCTCAACAACGAGGTGGCTACACGCAAGCTCACGTATAAAAAAGATTATGGCGACGGTATCACCGTGACGATGGCTTGGGTGAAAGACGGCAAGCTGTATCATCATTCTGCCCAGATTACAAGGCCACAGCCCGACCGGGAGCTGAAGATGCAGTGGAAGACATTCCGCGATAAGCTTACGCCGGGCCAAAAAGAAGAGTGGACACTGAGCATTGTCGACCCGCAGGGCAAACCCGCCCAAGCCCAACTCATGGCTACACTGTACGACAAGAGTCTCGATGCCATCATGCCGCACCAGTGGCGGTTTAACCAGAACTACTACAACTCTCTGCCCAGCACCCAGTGGACCGGCATACGCAGCGAGGCCCTGTGCCTGTATGGCTACTTGTCGTACAGGAGCCTCACCGAGCGTCCGCTCGATTTCTCGCATTTCGATGAGTCGATGTTCGACTTCTCCATACCACAGTTCTTCGCTTCACGCGCCGCTGCCACGAACGAAGTAGTAATTATAGGCTATGGCGCGGTGAAGAGAAAGAGTTCGACTGCCGTCGGCAGCATAAATATAAGAGGCAACGCTGAAATGGCCGAAGATGCTTTGGTGCTGAAAGAAACCGTGCCCCTTGATGCGCCTGAGACGACGGAGGCGAAAGCCCAACAGGAAAGCGTACAGATGCGCGAGAACCTCAACGAGACGGCCTTCTTCTATCCCGCGCTCACCACCGACAAGGAGGGCAATGTGGGCATCAGGTTCACCTTGCCCGAGAGTGTCACCACCTGGCGCTTTATGGGACTGGCCCACGACAAGGCCATGAACTACGGCCTGATGACGGCAGAGGCTACCGCCTCGAAGACGGTAATGGTGCAGCCCAACCTGCCCCGGTTCATCCGCATGGGTGACAAGGCACAGGTAAGCGCACGCATACACAACAACACTGACCGCAAGGTGAGCGGCACGGCCCGACTGCAGTTGCTGACACCTGCCGATGAGAAGATGGTGAGCGAATGGACAACGCCGTTTACAGTAGAGCCCAATCAGTCGACAAGCGTAAGCTTTGATATTGACGCCGCCCAACTGTCGTTCCACGCCAGAGGCGAAAACCTGCTGGTGGCAAAGGTTATGGCCGTAGGCAAGGGATTCAGCGATGGCGAGCAGCATTACCTTGCGCTGCTCCCCAACCGGGAATACGTCACGACAACAGTGCCCTTTACCCAGCATGAGCCTGGCGTGAAGACGATAGACCTGAGCAAGCTCTTCCCTACCGACCAGCAAGGCAACAGGCTCACCATTGAGTACACCAACAACCCCGCATGGCTCATGGTACAGGCTTTGCCCACATTAGCCAACCCCAACAGCCAGGACGCCGTATCTCTCGCCACTGCCATCTATGCCAACAGCATCGGCAGAAGCATTGTCAACGCTTCGCCGCAAATCGCGCAGACACTGAAGACATGGCAACAGGAAACGGGCAACCAGACCTCGCTGATGAGCAGTCTGCAGACCAACGAGGAACTAAAGACCATGGTGCTGAGCGAGACCCCATGGGTGGCGAATGCCAAGAACGAGGCCGACCAGAAGCAACTGCTGCTCAGTATGCTCGATAAAAACACCATCGACTACCGTCTCAGCAGCTTTACCAGCCAGTTGTCGGCCCTGCAGAATGCCGACGGTTCGTTCAGTTGGTGGCCGCAGATGCCCGGCAGCAGCTATATCACCATGTCGGTGGTGAAGATGCTGACGCGGCTGAACAGCATGCTGGGCGAACAGCCTGAGACTAAGAATGTGTTGCAGGCGGCCTTTGAGTGCCTCGACAAAGAGGTGGCCAAGGAAGTGACGGAAATGAGGAGGTTGGAGAAGAAAAACGCCAAGAAGCTGGCTCCCAGCGAGCTGGCCTGCAACTATCTCTATGCCAACGCGCTGGCAGGAAGGAAAAAGACCGCAGACATCACTTACTTGGTGAACCTGTTGGAGGCTATGCCCACCGAACTGACCATTTATGGCAAGGCAGGCTCGGCCGTGATCCTCAGCCAGTATGGCAAGACCAAGAAAGCCGAGGAATACTTGCAGAGCATCAACGAATACACGGTTTACCAAGAGGAAATGGGCCGATACTACGACACCAAACGCGCGCAGTACAGCTGGTTCGACTATCGCATTCCTACCCAGGTGGCAGCCATAGAGGCCATGAAGGCCTTGACACCCGACAACCGGAAGACCATAGAGGAAATGCAGCGGTGGCTGCTTCAGGAAAAGCGCACACAGGCGTGGGACACGCCGCTCAACGCTACCGACGCCATCTATGCCTTCTTGGCCGACGCCAATGGCAAGACCGACATGAGCAAGCTGGCCGCGCAGGAGCCCACTACCCTTGAGGTAGACGGCAAGACCGTTGACGTGCCAGCGTCTACCGCGGGCTTGGGCTATATCAAGACCACACTGCCCACGGCCAAGGCTACGACGCTGAAGGCAGAGAAGACCAGCACCGGGACATCGTGGGGAGCCGTGTACGCGCAGTTCTGGCAGAAGGCTACCGACGTGGCCGATGCCTCTTCAGGACTGAAGGTGAAGCGCGAACTGGTAGCGGCCAACGGCAATACCGACGTGAACACATGGAAGGTGGGCGATAAGGTGAAGGTGAGAATCACCATCACGGCCGACCGCGACTATGACTTTGTGCAGGTGCAGGACAAGCGTGCCGCCTGCATGGAGCCGGTGACACAGCTCAGCGGGTACCGCTACGGCTATTACTGTGCGCCGCAAGACAATGTGACCAACTATTATTTTGACCGCTTGGCCAAGGGTGTGCATGTCATCGAGACGGCTTACTATCTTGACCGTACAGGCGAATATGCCACTGGAATATGTACGGCACAGTGTGCCTACAGTCCGGCCTTCTCGGCCCGCGAGGCGGCCAGCATCATTAAGGTAGGCAAGTAACGGTTGCCGTGAAAGGAGGGATAACAGCGTAAAGAACAAATGAAAAAAAATGCAGTAATCGCAGTCGCCCTGCTGGCTGCCGCCTCTATGCAGGTGGCAGCCCAGGAGATTGCAACGGAAAGTAAAGTGATAGATTGCGGACAGGTGCGCTATCGGCATCCTGTTACCGCGGAGTTTGCAATGAAAAACAAGGGCACGGCGCCCTTGATCATCAAGGAGGTGCGCACCAGTTGCGGATGCACCCAGGTGGCATATCCCCAGCAACCCATAGCCCCGGGACAGACGTTCATCGTGAAGACCACCTATGACGCCAAGACAATGGGGCATTTCGACAAAAAAATCGGTATATACAGCAATGGTGCCCAAGAGCCGATGGTGCTGTCCATACATGGCAAAGTGGTGGAAGAGGTGGAGGACTTCGTTGGCGACTATCCTTATACGCTTGGTTACTTGCAGGCCGACCGCAACAATATTGAGTTTGATAACGTAAATCGTGGCGACCGCCCGACGATGGTGCTGCATCTGAAAAACAATACCGACCAGGTGGCTGAGCCAGTAATCATGCATCTGCCCAATTATCTCAGGGCTCAGGTATCGCCCACCAAACTGGCTCCTGGCCACAGCGGTAAGGCTACCATCATGCTCGACTCTGAGCGACTACGCGACTTGGGTATGACCCAAACGTCAATCTATCTGGGCATGTTTCCCGGTGACAAGGTGGCGCCGGAAAAGGAAATAACCGTGACCGCCATCGCCCTACCCGACTTTGAGCACCTTACCGACGCGCAAAGGGCACAAGCGCCCAAGATGCGCTTGTCTGAAGCCAGCTTGGAGTTAGGCGGCTTTGACGGTAAGACCAAGAAGAAGGGGGAAATTACCATTACGAACGAGGGCAAGAGCCATCTGGTCATCCGGTCGCTTCAAATGCTCACCGCCGGACTTGAGGTGTCGCTCAACAAGACAACCATCGCGCCCGGAGAATCCGCTAAACTTAAAATAACGGCATTGGCACAAGGACTGAAAACCGCGCGTTCAAAACCTCGTGTACTCATGATTACCAATGACCCCGAAAACACGAAGGTGATGATTAATGTAAACATATCTGTGGGAAAAGAGACGAGCAGATAAGAGAGAAGAAACTGGAAAGGAGAAAGATAAGGAAACAATGGATATGAGTATTGCAACCTTATAACGGATGCAAATATCCACGAATGTTAAATCATAAATATAAACAACATGGATATTCAGATAGAAATCGATAGCGGCAGTGGTTTCTGCTTCGGTGTAACCACCGCCATAAAAAAAGCCGAAGAGGAGCTGGCAGCAGGCAAGACGCTATACTGCTTAGGCGATATTGTGCACAATGGCATGGAGGTAGACCGCCTGCACAAGCACGGGTTGGTAACCATCAACCATGACGACCTCGAGCAACTGCATGACGTGAAAGTGCTGTTGCGTGCGCATGGCGAACCGCCCGAAACCTATGAACTGGCGAAAAAAAACAACATTGAAATCATCGACGCCACTTGCCCTGTGGTGCTGGCCTTGCAGCGACGCATCAAAAAGCAGTATGACGGCAATCCCAACGCGCAAACGGTGATATTCGGTAAAAACGGCCATGCGGAGGTGTTGGGCTTGGTAGGACAGACACATTCTGAGGCCATCGTCGTGGAGAATGTGGAAGATGTGAAGCGTCTCGACTTCCAGCGTGACATCTACCTTTACTCGCAGACAACCAAAAGTCTTGATGAGTTTAACCGTATCATAGCGTATATCAAGGAGCACATCGCGCCGACGGCAACGTTCCGGAGTTTTGACACCATCTGCCGGCAGGTGGCCAACCGGATGCCTAACATCAAAGAATTTGCGTCGAGGCACGACCTGATATTATTTGTGAGCGGACATAAGAGTTCTAACGGTAAGGTTCTTTTCAATGTATGCAAGTCTGTTAATCCCAACAGCTATTTGATTGAACGGGCGGAGGAAATCGACTACGACTGGTTGAAAGATGTGAAGACGATCGGTATATGCGGAGCCACAAGTACGCCAAAATGGCTGATGGAGGAATGTAGGGACGCGATACTAAGCCATCACTAAACCTTTAATCAACAACAGAATGCGCCGGAACGGGCTTTCTCTAAGAGAAGCTTGTTCCGGCTTTTATTTTGTGTCAATATGTCACCCTGAGCGTTTTGGGCACGTCATTTGACCCTAAGCGGTTAGAAACAAAATATAAGAAAGGAGTCTGATATGACATTCGACAAATTTACCATCAAGGCACAAGAGGCCGTGCAGGAGGCCGTTAACACGGCCCAGCAGAATAGACAACAGACCATCGAGCCGGTGCATCTGTTTCAAGGCATCATGCAGAAAGGGCGTGACGTGACCCAGTATGTATTTCAGAAGTTGGGCGTGAATGCCCAACAGATAGAGAAACTTATTCAGCAGGAGTTGCAACACCTGCCACGCGTGGAGGGCGGGCAACCTTATTTCTCCAACGACAGCAATAAAGTACTTGAGCAGACCGTCAAGAATGCGCAGCAATTTGGCGACGAGTTTGTTTCGGTGGAACCCATGTTGCTGGCTCTCTTACAGGTCAACTCCACGGTCAGTCGTATCCTAAAGGATGCGGGATGTGACGAGAAGGCCATGCAGAAAGCCATCGACGAACTGCGACAAGGCCAGAATGTGCAGAGCCAGAGCGGCGACGAGAACTACCAGGCACTGTCTAAATACGCCAAAAACCTGGTGGATGACGCGCGCAAGGGGAAGCTCGACCCGGTAATAGGCCGTGACGAGGAGATACGGCGTGTGCTGCAGATCCTCTCCCGCCGTACCAAGAACAACCCTATATTAATAGGTGAACCGGGCACGGGTAAGACGGCCATCGTTGAGGGATTGGCCGAACGTATCGTGCGGGGTGATGTACCCGAGAATCTGAAGAACAAGCAGTTGTATTCGCTCGATATGGGTGCGCTGGTGGCAGGAGCAAAATACAAAGGTGAGTTTGAGGAGCGCCTGAAGAGCGTAATCAAGGAGGTGACCCATGCAGAGGGCAATATCATTCTCTTCATCGACGAGATACACACCCTTGTGGGTGCCGGTGGCGGTGAGGGTGCCATGGATGCGGCCAATATCCTGAAGCCGGCCTTGGCCCGTGGCGAACTGCGTGCCATCGGCGCGACAACGCTCAACGAATACCAGAAGTATTTCGAGAAGGACAAGGCTCTCGAACGTCGGTTCCAAACCGTATTGGTGGAAGAGCCCGACGAGGTAGACGCTATCTCTATTCTCAGGGGACTGAAGGAACGCTACGAGAATCACCATAAGGTAAGAATACAGGACGATGCCTGTATCGCCGCCGTGCAGCTCTCTGAGCGATATATCTCTGACCGTTTCCTGCCTGACAAGGCCATCGACCTGATGGATGAGGCCGCCGCCAAGTTGCGTATGGAGCGTGACTCGGTGCCCGAAGACCTCGACGAGATCACCCGCCGCTTGAAGCAACTCGAAATAGAACGGGAGGCCATCAAGCGTGAGAATGATGAGGACAAGATCAAACAGCTCGACAAAGACATCGCCGACCTGAAGGACCAGGAGAAACAATTCCGTGCCAAATGGGAAACCGAGAAGGGACTGGTGAACAAGATTCAGCAGGACAAGCAGGAAATGGAGAATCTTAAGTTTGAGGCTGAGCGTGCCGAGCGCGAAGGCAACTATGGCAGGGTGGCTGAAATACGCTATGGCAAACTGCAACAGCTGCAAGACGACATCGACAGTATCCAACTGCAGTTAGTGGCGACACAGGGAGGTGCGGCCATGATACGCGAAGAGGTGACGGCCGACGACATCGCCGAGGTGGTGAGTCGATGGACCGGTATCCCGGTGAGTCGTATGTTGCAGAGCGAGCGCGAGAAACTGCTTCACCTCGAAGCGGAGTTGCACCAGCGCGTCATCGGACAGGACGAGGCCATACAGGCTGTGGCCGACGCCGTGCGTCGCAGCCGTGCCGGCCTGCAGGATCCCAAGAAACCTATCGCCTCGTTCATCTTCCTCGGCACGACAGGTACTGGTAAGACAGAGCTGGCCAAGGCCTTGGCAGAGTATCTCTTCAACGACGAGAACATGATGACCCGTATCGACATGAGCGAGTATCAAGAGAAATATAGTGTGTCGCGACTCATCGGCGCGCCCCCGGGATATGTGGGATACGACGAGGGTGGACAGCTCACGGAGGCTGTCAGGCGCAAGCCCTACAGCGTGGTGCTCTTCGACGAGATCGAGAAAGCCCATCCGGATGTGTTCAACATCTTGCTTCAGGTGCTCGACGATGGCAGGTTGACCGACAACAAGGGGCGCACGGTGAACTTCAAGAACACCATCATCATCATGACCTCCAACCTCGGCAGTCAGTACATCCAGGAGCGGTTTGCCGATCTCAACGACTACAACCGAAACGAGGTTATCGACGACACGCGTAAGAACGTGATGGAGATGCTCAAGAAGACCATCCGTCCAGAGTTCCTCAACCGTATCGACGACATCATCATGTTCCTGCCCCTCACCCGCAACCAGATTGCCAAAGTGGTTACTCTGCAGATGCAACGCGTGCGCCAGATGCTCGAGCCTCAGGGCTTCAACCTGCAGTGGACACCCGACGCCATCGACTGGCTGGCAGGTGTGGGCTACGATCCGGAGTTCGGTGCCCGTCCTGTGAAGCGCGCCATACAGGAGCATGTGCTGAACGAGTTGTCGAAGAAGTTGCTGGCGGAAGTGGTTTTACGCGAAAAGCCCATCATCATTGATGCCGACAGTCAAGGGCTGTTGTTCAAAAACTAATGCCCTTGCTGCAACTTCATCAGCACCGTTTGCGTCTAAATGAATATTCACCAAAACAATAGAATATGATACTATCAACCACTCCGACCATCGATGGCCGGAACATTCTTGAGTACAAAGGGATTGTCACCGGCGAGACCATCATCGGTGCCAACATGTTCAAAGACCTCTTCGCCGGCATCCGCGACATCGTGGGTGGAAGAGCCGGCGCCTATGAGAAGGTGCTGCGCGAGGCCAAAGACTCCTCGATGAACGAGATGATACAGCGCGCCTCACAGCTCGGAGCCAACGCCATCGTGGGCATCGACATCGACTATGAGACCATCGGCCAAAGCAACTCCATGCTCATGGTGGCCGTGAGTGGAACGGCAGTAGTGCTTTAACGTAACATAAAAGCGAATTTATTGCCGATAATATTTCTGGAATAATCACATAAAAACGAGTGGATTATTTGGAGATATCAAATACTTTGTATATCTTTGCGAAATGAAGCCGTGCTCTTGCGAGAGTGGGCAAAACAAATAAGATTAGTTTTTTAGTGGTTAATTTAGTTTTAGTAAGTATTAAAGAAGGGAACATGTCGTGAGATAAGTTCCCTTTTTTTGTCTATGCTCAAAGACTACCCACGCACCTAAACGTGTAAAAAAGTACATTTGATAGATATGAGAAGAACATTCTTTCTACTGGCCGTGATGATGTCATTCGTCTCGGTCTTTGCGCAAAAACGAGAATTTAGAGGCGCTTGGATACAGTGTGTCAACGGACAATTTCAAGGCATGTCACGAGATGCCATGCAGTCTACCCTATCCAATCAACTCAACGAGTTGCAACGTGTCGGTGTTAATGCCATTATATTCCAAGTAAGGCCGGAGTGCGATGCCCTTTATGAGAGCAATATAGAGCCATGGAGCCGCTATCTTACCGGGCAGCAAGGTAAGGCGCCTAATCCTTACTGGGATCCATTGGCATGGATGGTGGAACAATGTCATAAGCGCGGCATGGAAATCCATGCATGGATCAATCCCTATCGCGCCAAGACGAAGAGTACCTCACAGTTGGCATCCAACCATGTGGCTGTGGCGCGTCCAGGCAGTGTCTTCTCGTACGCCGACCAATTGTTTCTCGACCCATCAACCAAAGAAAACCGTGATTATATCTGCCGTGTCGCTGACGATATCGTGAGCCGATACGACATAGACGGATTCCATATCGATGATTATTTTTACCCCTACCCCGTTGCCGGACAGGCGATTCCCGACCAGATAAACTACCAGCGCGAGCCGCGCGGTTTCAAGAATATCGGTGACTGGCGTCGCGACAACGTCAACGTCTTTGTCAAGGAATTGGGTGAAACCATCCATAAGCGCAAGCCATGGGTAAAATTCGGCATCTCTCCCTTTGGCATTTACCGTAACAAGAAGAGCGACCCCGTGAACGGATCGGCAACCAACGGCCTGCAAAACTACGACGACCTCTATGCAGATGTCATTCTCTGGGTGAACAATGGATGGGTGGACTACTGTGTTCCACAGATTTATTGGCAGATTGGTAATGCCTCGGCCGACTACGAAACACTGATTAAATGGTGGGACAAATATGCCTCAAAGCGCCCGTTATTCATTGGTGAAGACGTCGAGCGCACCGTAAAGTTTGCCGACACCAAGAATCCTAACATCAACCAAATGCCCGCGAAGTACGCATTGCACCGACAGATGCACCACGTGAACGGTACCGTGCTATGGTATGCCAAGGCCGTTGTAAACAATGTCGGCAACTACGGTGAGGCCCTCCGCGCTAATTACTGGAAGACTCCTGCCCTACAGCCGCTTATGCCATTCATCGACCACAAGGCTCCCAAGAAGCCCAAAAAGGTAAAAGATGTATGGACCAGTGATGGCTATATGCTCTTCTGGCAGAAGCCCAAGGCCAAACGTTGGAATGATGAAGTAACCAAGTTTGTGGTCTACCGTTTCGCTAACCACGAAGCCGTCAATCTCAACGACGCCACAAAAATCATCGCCATCACCACCGACAGCTACATCAAGCTGCCCTATGACAATGGCAACGTGAGATACCAATACGTCGTCACTGCACTCGACCGTATGTCAAATGAGAGCAAAGGCAAGAAGGTGAAGGTGAAACTCTGACCTGCATTAGGGTTCCCACAGAGGGGGACAATAGGTCGTCGTCAGCACGACATAGCCTTTATCAGCCGACATTCCCCAATTCGGCACTATGCACAATCACCGCAGGTCTGCAAGTAGGCAGAATCGATGAAGCAATGTGGTAAAAGCGTGGTATATTTGGTTGTTCGGCATAAAATGTGTAATTTTACAGCGAAATAATTGAACTAAGATTATGGCTTATAATTTATTAAAAGGTAAAAGGGGTGTTGTTTTCGGAGCCCTGAATAACATGTCTATTGCTTGGAAGGTAGCAGAACGCTGTCACGAAGAAGGTGCCAGCATCGTGCTGAGCAACACCGAGATGGCATTGCGTATGGGTGAACTGAACGAACTTTCAGAGAAGATCAATGCACCGATTATCGCTGCCGACGCTACCAACTTTGAAGACTTGGAGAACGTTTTCAGCAAGGCACAGGAACTGCTCGGCGGAAAAATCGACTTCGTATTACATTCTATCGGCATGAGTCCCAACGTGCGCAAGCACCGCACTTACGATGACCTGGACTACAACTGGTTCAACAAGACACTCGATATCTCAGCCCTGTCGTTCCATAAGATGCTGCAAGCAGCCAAGAAACTCGATGCCATTGCCGAATATGGCTCGGTGGTGGCACTTACTTATGTGGCATCGCACCGCACCTTCTTTGGCTACAATGATATGGCCGACGCCAAGAGTCTTTTGGAGAGCATCGCACGTAGCTTCGGCTATATCTATGGCCGCGAGAAGAACGTGCGCATCAACACCATATCACAGTCGCCTACCGAGACTACTGCTGGAAAAGGCATCAAGGATATTGATAACATGATGGACTTTGCCGACAAGATGTCGCCACTGGGCAACGCTTCTGCCGATGAATGTGCCGACTACTGTGTTGCGATGTTCAGCGACCTTACGCGCAAGGTAACCATGCAGACCCTTTTCCACGATGGCGGCTTCTCCAACATGGGTATGAGTCTGAGAGCCATGAACCAATACAGCAAGTCGTTCGACGAATATAAAGACGAGAACGGAAACATCATCTACGGATAATGATATGATGGCATAGGGCCAAAGCCGAGCAGGTGCTACGCTTGACCAACGGCCCATCCACGTTTCTCAGGAAAACAGTTCGTGTCTCGACACGACACGCCTCTATGGAGCATTGCCAAGCGCAATGCTCTTTTTTTGTATCATACAACAAGAGGGTAAAAAAAGAGGATATGCTTAGGCATATCCTCTAATTGTATAAGTCAAGACTGTGTAATAGTCTATGTTTCAAGCTTATTAGGCCTCTACGCTCCAGTCCTCCTTGCTCTTGCGAACATAAGACAGGTAGCGCTGCTTAGCCATATCCTGGGCAGCCTGGAAGAGCTCCTCGGCCTCGTTAGGATAAGCCTTAGCTACAGAAGAGTAGCGCACCTCACCCATGAGGAAGTCGCGGAAGTTATCCCACTTCGGCTCCTTAGAGTCGAGCTGGAACGGATTCTTACCCTCAACGGCCAACTCGGGGTTGTAACGCCACAAGTGCCAGTAACCGCACTCTACAGCCAGAGCCTCCTCACGCTGTGAGGTACCCATGCTACGCTTGCCGTTCTTGGTGCCCTTGATACCATGGTTGATACAGGGTGAGTAGGCGATCACGAGTGAAGGTCCGGGATAAGCCTCAGCCTCACGGATGGCCTTCAGGGTCTGAGCGTTGTCGGCACCCATAGCAATCTGGGCTACATATACATAACCGTAGGTAGCCTGCATCAGACCGAGGTCCTTCTTGCGTACGCGCTTACCCTGAGCGGCAAACTGCGCGATAGCGCCGAGCGGAGTAGACTTAGACGACTGACCACCTGTGTTAGAGTACACCTCAGTATCGAGTACGAGGATGTTTACGTCCTCACCGGTAGACAGCACGTGGTCGAGACCACCGTAGCCGATGTCGTAAGAAGCACCGTCACCACCGATGATCCACTGGCTACGCTTTACAAGGTAGTGCTCCAGCGTCTTCAGCTCAGTGCAAATGGGGCAACCCTCTTCAGCGCCCTTGGCGATCCAAGGCTTCAGTTCAGCCGCTGCCACCTTAGAGGCATCAGCGTTGTCCTTGCCTGCAATCCACTTCTGGGCTGCTTCCTTGAAGCCCTCGGGAGTGTTCTCCTGAGCCATACCCTCACTGAGCAGCACAGCGATGCGCTCGCGCATCTTCTTGTTACCCATAGCCATACCCAGACCAAATTCGCAGAAATCCTCGAACAGCGAGTTGTCGAACGCAGGACCCTGACCCTCGGGGTTGGTGGTATAAGGAGTAGAAGGAATAGAAGCTGAATAGATAGAAGAACAGCCGGTAGCGTTAGAGATCATCTCACGGTCACCAAAGAGCTGGGTGATGAGTTTCACGTAAGGAGTCTCACCGCAACCTGCGCAAGCACCAGAGAACTCGAAGAGCGGCTGAGCGAACTGAGAGTTCTTCACGTTAGACTTCACGTCGATGAGATTCTGCTTAGACGTTACGTTCTGGAACATATATTCCCAGTTCTTGGCCTCCTCGATCATATCAGGAGCGTCGACATTGAACGGAACCATCTTCAGTGCCTTCTCAATCTTGCCTGTCTCCTTGTTCTTCTTACCGGGGCAAACGTCGGCACAGTTGCCGCAACCCAAACAGTCGAGCACAGCCACCTGAATACGGAACTCCATGCCCTTGAGCTCCTTAGGAGCCACTACGGGGATAGTAGTCAGGTTGGTAGCCTTCTTCTCTTCTGCATCGAGAACGAACGGACGGATGGTAGCGTGAGGACAAGAGTATGCGCACTTGTTACACTGGATACAGTTCTCAGAGTTCCACACCGGAACGAAAGCCTCTACACCACGCTTTTCCCACTGTGCGGTACCATTCTGCCATGTACCGTCTACAGTACCGTGCTTTACAAAGTCAGACACCTTCAAGAGGTCACCAGACTGAGCGTTGATAGGACGCACCAGCTCCTTCACGAATGCGGGAGCGCCATCGTCTACCACGTCGTCATCGGGCAGGCTGGCCCATGCGGGATCCACGGCGAGCTCATGATACTCACCACCGCGGTCAACGGCAGCGTAGTTCAGGTTCACCACGTCCTCACCCTTCTTACCGTAAGATTTCACAATGAAGGCCTTCATCTGCTCGATGGCCAGGTCAATTGGAATAACGTTGGTAATGCGGAAGAACGCAGACTGCAGGATAGTGTTGGTGCGGTTACCCAAACCAATCTCCTGACCAATCTTGGTAGCGTTGATAATATACACCTTAATGTTGTGCTGAGCCCAGTAGCGCTTTACCTTGTTAGGCAGGAACTTCACCAACTCTTCACCCTCGAAGATGGTATTGAGCAGGAAGGTACCGTTGTCGCGCAGACCGCGAGTCACATCATACATGTGCATGTAAGCCTGTACGTGGCAAGCCACGAAGTTAGGCGTATTCACCTGATAGGCCGAGTGGATGGGCTCGTCGCCGAAACGCAGGTGAGAACAGGTAAATCCACCCGACTTCTTAGAGTCGTATGAGAAGTAAGCCTGGCAATACTTGTCGGTGTTGTTACCGATGATCTGCACAGAGTTCTTGTTGGCACCTACGGTACCGTCAGAACCCAGACCATAGAACTTAGCCTCGAAGAGAGACTCGCTACCCATAGGAATCTCCTCTACCTGGGGCAGAGAAGTGAAGGTCACGTCGTCAACGATACCCAATGTGAAGTGGTTCTTGGGCATAGGCATCTCCAGGTTGTTGAACACGGAGATAATCTGTGCGGGAGTGGTGTCGTAAGAACCCAGACCGTAACGGCCACCCACGATGAGGGGCTTGCGGGGATCCTCGTACAGCGCAGACTTCACGTCGAGATACAGTGGCTCACCCTCGGCACCCGGCTCCTTGGTACGGTCGAGTACGGCAATGCGCTTCACGGTATCGGGGATAGCCTTGCGGATAGCCTCCACAGAGAACGGACGATAGAGGTGAACAGCCACCATACCCACCTTCTTACCCTGCTTCACCAGGTAGTCGATGGCCTCGCGGGCAGCCTCAGTGGCCGAACCCATGAGCACGATGATGTTTTCAGCATCCTCAGCGCCATAGTAGTTGAAGAGGTGATACTCACGACCCGTGATCTTGGAAATCTCACCCAAGTAGTGCTCTACGATGGCAGGCACACGGTCGTAGTACTCGTTGCTGGCCTCGCGGTGCGCGAAGAAGGTCTCGGGGTTCTCAGCAGTACCGCGTGTCACCGGACGCTCAGGACTGAGTGCGCGGTCGCGGAAACGCTTCAGGTCGGCAGGGTCGAGCAGAGCGGCAACAGCCTCTTCGTCGATGGCCTCAATCTTGTGATACTCGTGAGAAGTACGGAAACCGTCAAAGAAGTTGATGAAAGGCACAGAGCTCTTCAGCGTAGCGAGATGCGATACAGCCGAAAGGTCCATTACCTCCTGTACAGAGCCAGAGCAGAACAGGGCAAAGCCAGTCTGACGGGCAGCCATCACATCCTGGTGGTCACCGAAGATGCTCAGCGCATGAGAAGCAATGGTACGGGCTGACACGTGGAATACGCAAGGAAGCAGCTCACCCGCAATCTTGTACATATTCGGTATCATCAGCAGCAGACCCTGCGAAGCCGTGAAGGTAGTGGTCAGCGCACCAGCCTGCAGCGAACCGTGAACGGCACCGGCAGCACCGGCCTCCGACTGCATTTCCTGCACATGAACCGTCTGACCAAAGATGTTCTTGCGACCTTTGGCAGCCCACTCGTCCACATGCTCTGCCATCGGCGACGACGGAGTAATAGGATAGATGGCAGCCACCTCTGAAAACATGTAGCTTACATGAGCAGCGGCGGTATTACCATCACAAGTCATGAATTTCTTTTCTTTTGCCATTTGTTGTAAAATAAAGTTTATAATGTTCTTGTTGAGTTCTCGATTTCTATCGATACTTTAGATATGAAGTTAGTATAGGAACCCGAACAGCCACAGCGGCACATGGTTACCATGGCCTACCTCCGTGTTGTACCGGGCGTATATGGTGTCACTGTTGAAGCGCTGCTTGCCTGAAGCGTGCGCGTCGCATACAACGAATTTGCGCATGTCATCAATCAGGTATATCTGAGGCTTGTTACCTTGGTTTACCTTATGGTCTTTCCACATCGAGTTGACAAAGAACGTCTCGTTCACGTCCTGGTCGTCGGCCTTGATGGGATAGATGGCATACATCAGATTGGGGTTGTGCATCATCACCTTGGCGGGTTTCTTCGGAAAATCTTGCCCCTCGGTATAGATGATATTCGTCAGTCTCGCGTCAGCCAGATATTTGATATAGTTCATCACCGTGGCGCGACTCGTGGAAATCTGGTGTGCCAGCGTGCTGATGTTGGGTGCCTGAGGGCCGTCCACCGCCAGCAGATAGAACAACTTCTTGATCTTCGTGAGATATTTCAGTTCAATTTGCTTGATGAGCAGTATGTCCACCTCGGTCATCATGTTCATGGTCTTCAGCAAATTCTCCGTGAAATTACGGTTTTCCAAGAAGAACGGGTAGAATCCGTGGTGTAAGTAGTCGTTAAAATATTTGAGCGGACTCACTATGGGCAGTATCTTCTTGGCTATGGCCTCATGGTTGCTGACAATCTCCTCAAGGGTGTAAGGCTCGAAGCGTTGCCCGGTCTGCAGGTTCAGATATTCGCGGAACGAGAATCCCCTCAGGTTATAACTCTTCACGATACCGTTGAGCTCAGGGTTCTCCTCCTTGAGGCGCATCACGCTCGACCCCGTGAAGACTATCTTGAGCTGGGGATAGAGATCGTAGCACTTTCTCAGCTCGCTACTCCAGTTGGGCTGCTTAAACACCTGGTCGATGAGGAGCACCTTACCACCCTGATTGACAAAGTCGTGCGCAAAGTCGGCTATGCCCCGCCCCTGGAAATAGAAGTTGTTCATATTCACATAGAGGCATTGGCGGTCGTCCTTACCAAAATGCTCACGGGCATACTGCAACAGGAAGGTGGTCTTTCCCACACCGCGCGTACCTTTGATGCCAATCATCCTGTCGTTCCAGTCGATTTCGTCCATGAGTCCTCTGCGTACTGAAGCGTTGGTATGTTCAACAAGGTAGGAGTGGGTGCGAAAAAAAGCTTCCATCATCTTACATTAATTTTGTATTCGCTATATTTGTTTTATATATCACATGCAAAGATAATACTTATTTTTAGAATTGCAAACTGTAGATTACAAAACTTTCTCTTTTTAGTTTTTTTTGCAGTAAGTGCATTCAGCGGTATGTCGGGGATAGTTTTTCTTTTGTAACTTTGCCGTCAGATTATCATTTAAACATAGCATAGCGTGATCAAAATTCATATCTTCAACCCCGAGCACGACGTAGCCTTGGCAGCCCATCGCGAGCGTTTCACACCGTCTCATGCCTGCCGCGAGATTCGCCATGACCTTGGGTTCGTGCCTGCTATATGGGCGGAATCGGGCGACATGGTACTCACCGACGACACCGAGGCGGCCCACGAGGCTTTTCGCCATCTGGGCCTTCCCCTCAAGGCGGCCTTTATCGATTGGACCACGCTCAGCGACATCACCCGCACGCTGGTCTTCGACAAGCAGATACAGATTTGTCCGTGGGGATGGGATGCCTACCTGCGCCGCCAATTGTCCGACGCCGGTATTCCCGCTACCCACCTGCCTTCTGACCACACGCTTGAGGCCCAGCGCACGGTGAGCCATCGGTCGTGGGCAGCCACACATCTGCTCACGGCCCTGCGCCAACTGAACGGCACGGTGGGCGAAGCTTTCGAGGCCACCACGCCGGAGTCGCTTGCCATGCTGCTCGCCCAGCACCCGCGCATGGTGCTCAAAGCCCCTTGGAGCAGCAGCGGGCGGGGCATACGCTATGTATCTGCCCCAGCGGCCACCACCCCATCGCCCATTGCCGGCCTGGCCTCGCACGTGGCGGGCTGGGCCATGAACATCATCGCCCATCAGGGCAGCGTCATGGCCGAGCCTTATTACGATAAGGTCATAGACTTTGGCATGGAATTTTGTAGCGACGGCAACGGACTGGTGACTTATTGCGGCTTGTCGGTTTTTCACACGCGCAACGGTGCCTATACCGGCAATCTGCTGGAAGACGAAGCGGCCAAACGCCAAATACTCAGTCGGTATGTTTCTCCCCAACTGCTCGATGAGACCAGCACGCTGATCTGCCAAACACTTGGTCCCGCCCTGCAGGGTATCTATGCAGGCCCCTTGGGTGTAGACATGATGGTGGTGCGTGATGACGACCGTCTGTCGCTGCATCCTTGTGTCGAACTCAATCTGCGCGCCACCATGGGCCACGCGGCACTTGCGCTCAACACCATCCTGCCTCCTTCGGCGTACAGAAGGGTCATGCGTATCACCTATACCGACAAGTATCGATTGCAGGTGCAGCACCCTGCGGTCGCTGACGAACAGCCTGAAGAACAAGCGTAAATATCCTAAAGAGCCAACCGCACGTAAGTGATTGACACATACTTCTATATAGAATCATCCGATGGTTTTATATAGAACTATCCGATGGTTTCATATAGAATCATCAGATGGTTTCATATAGAAGCATTTGATGATTATGCCCGAACCATTCGAGGCCAACCTTGAGAAGGCACTGCCCCAAGGTCGCCCTTTAGTCTCGGAGAGGGTGCCGAGACTTAATCGAACATAAAGACATAACAGCAACAAACCACGAACTGGGCCAAGAAAACGTAGAGCACCAGCAGGGGCATCAGCCATTCTCCCGACGAGCTCAGGCACTCGCCAACATCATAGAGTGTGCGCAGGGTGCCACTCAACAGGCCGTAAACCACCGAAACCGTGGTACACACAAAGGCCGTCAAGGGCACTAACCCTAACGAAAAACTACTGGGAAACAGTTCGCCCGTGACACTGAGCAACACGGCGTGGGGCAATGCCGTAAGAAGAATGATGGCAATGGCCTCCACCACCAGGAAGGCGACGCTCATGCGCAGCGCAAAGAGCTGTTGCGACGTGAGGGTTCCGCGCTGGGAAGAAACAAAGATGAGCGACGCGTGGTAGAGTCCGCTCTTCACCACACTGCTCACTGCCACTGCCACAAGAATAAGCCACACCAATGCCGGGGTGGCAATCTTGGCGGAGAAATTGGCAAAAAACCACCTGATGCCACCCGCGCTGATCAGCGACTTTACCGCCAGGTCGGGCATGGCCGCGGCCAACAACCAGGAGATAAGGATCAGCACAAGCTGTGCCACGACCAGCGTGAGCGTCAGCTTGAAAACCCATTTTCGCCACGCCATAGCGTAGAGTTTGAAACGATTCATGGTGTACAGATGGATGGTGTAACCGTCAATCCTCGTCGGGTCTCAGGTTGTCAATATCGATGATACGCAGTTCGAGGGCTCTCACCACCAAGCGTGTGGCGTTGATGCCTATCCCCCCATTGCCATCGGGGAAGAGCTTCTGCACGAGTTCGTTTTGCCGTTTTTCGAGACTCTTTACGCCGAAGGGCATACCGCGCAGGTTGGTGATTTGCTCCTTGGTAAAACCCAAGGCCAGATGGCGCAGGAATCGCTCGTCGTACTCATCGATTTCGTAGTCGATGAGCGCCTCCTGCCGCATGAGTTCGTTATTGACGCTTTTCTTAAACCGCTCCACGATTTTCTGCAAGATGGGCTGGTTGAACACCAGTCGCTTGCCGTCCATCACACTCGCCACGTCACCGCGTGTGAGCAGCTCTCCGCTCTTGAGTATGATGCCGTCACAGCCGGCGTCTAAGGCGTCGACCCAAAGTTTCTCGTTGAGTATCTCTCCGGTAAAAATCAGCACTTTCACCTGCGGGTAAGTCTCCTTGGTATGGCGGCATATCTCAACGCCCACGGTGGTTGACCCTCCCAGCCCGAGGTCGAGGAGCACAAGGTCGGGCAGCTGCTGCTTGATGAGCTTCCAGTAAGCCACCTCACTGTCTGCCGTGCCCAAGACATGGGCCTCGGGTATGTCGTTGCGTATGATGCCCTCGGTGCCTTTCAGCTCAAGGGCCACGTCTTCTACGATGATGATATTAAAGTCTTTCATATATCTTTGCTTTTATGGTTTCTCTTTCAAACAACGCGCGGGCATGGTGATCACCACCATGGGCACTCCGTCGGCCGTCAGTTCTGCCATGGCTCCGCACGCCCTGAGATTGGTGGCCTCGCCCATCTCGCGTATAATCTGCCTGCAAAGCAGGAAGTTGAGATTGGGCGTATGGGGAGTAAAAAGGTTGCGGCACTCGCTCTCGTCGAAATGGCATTGCGGCAGTTTCACGTTCACGCGTACGTATTCGCCCTGCCGTTCAGACACCTCAGTCTGGATGGGCTGCCCGTTGTTGGCCTTCTTCAGCACCTCAAACAGGTAGTCGTTCATGTCGTCGTCCAAGCGTACGGGCAGCACCTGCTTCATGGTTTGTTCGGACAATATCTGGTAGAGCTCCAGGTAATAGCCCGAAAGTTCGGCGATGCCCTCAAGGTTGGCGTCGGTGCCGTCTATCAGTTGTCGTATGCGCGAGGGATAATACATTGTCTCGTGCTTGAGCGTCGAGAGGCAGTTGTCGAGCACACTGTTGGAGACATGCAGTCGGTCGGTGTCCATCTGCAACCGGCGCAAGTCGTCTTCGGCCATTTCCATCGATGCCTCTTGCCCAGCGGTATGTTCGATGGTTGTCCGCAGGGCGTCGTGTATGCGATGCACGATCTTGTTGAGGTTTTCCTGCTGGGCGTCGGAGAGGCTGTAGCGCCTGAAGTCGCCCAAGGCCACGATGCCTTTGAGTTTCTCCTGGTCAGGACTGTCCATGAAGAGCAGTCTGTTCATGGCGTTGATACGGTCGATGGAGAACCTATAGCTCAGCCTATGGCGATAATACATGAAATAGTAGGCTGGGAAGATAATGATGAGCAGCAATACCAGCACCCCCACGGCCACGTTCTTGTTGTTCTCCCTGATTTGCATGGTGCGCACATACTCGGGCAACGAACTGTCGGTACTTGCCTCACGGAAGAGGCGGGTGTAGATGGTGTTGCTCTTGCGATACAGGTCCCAGCGGTGCAGGGCCAGCGCGGCCACTGCCGTCTCGTTGCTGATGTCGAGAAGCGTGGCGGTGTCTTCCTTGGCCAGATATTTATGGCAGCTGTCAGCAAAGGCCAAGGTGCGGCTGTAAGTGCCCTTGATATTAGAGTAATATGCGCTATCCGCATACATGGCCGCCTTGGACTGAGGCGCCCCGCGCTCTGACTTGGGCTTGGCGAAGGCGCTGTCGAGGCCCACGGTGAGCATCGCCACGGCAATGAGCAGCCTCACGATGCCCTTGGGCAACCTGAAGAACACGCGTGTGCCCTGCCCCACCTCACTCTCGGCCTTGATGGTACAGACATGAAAGATGTGACTGATTTTCTTGTATTTCTCGATGATGCCGTTGCAGTTCTTCAGTCCAAAGCCGTGCCCGCCCGTATATGTACGGTCAAAGATGTGCGCCAGCGTCTCTTGGTCCATGCCAAGTCCCGTGTCGCGGACACCAATCTCCACATAGTCTGCGGCCTCGTCTACCTCCACGGTCACCGTGCCGCCCCGCGGCGTAAACTTCCGGGCGTTGTCGGCAATGGTATTGATCATGAACAAGGTCAGAATCTTGTCGGCCTTCACCACACTCGTAGAGGGCTTCACGTCGAGCTCTACGCCTTTGAGCTTGAAGCTCATGCGCCCTCGTGCCACGATGTCGAGCAGTGGCTGCAAGGCAAAGCTCTCAATCTTGAGACTCACCTCTCCCTGGCGCATCTGTATCCACTGGGTGAGCACGTTGTTATGGTCGTTGATGCTGTCGGTGAGCTCGGCAATGTATTGGTAGCGCTGTTGCCTCACCTCTTGGCTCTCGTCGCCCGACTGGAGCCTGCGCACCTCGTTGACCATGCGGTCGATGAAAGGCAATATGCTATTGACCAACTGCACCTTGGCCCGCTGCTCCAAGTTGCGGCGTTTGTTCTTTTGCAGATGCAGACGGGTGATGTTCATTTTCTCCTGCAACTCCTCATACCGCTCCTGCACCTCGTCATTGTGGGTTTGGTTTTGCTTCTGCCATGTCTGGAGGGGTTCGAGTAGCGTGTCGAGCGAGAACCGCTCGTCGTTGCGACGGCGCATCCGGTCGAAAACATACAGCAATGCCACCACGACCAATATCATGACGATGACGGCAATGAGCATGCTGTTGAGTTGGCGGGAAGAATGGTCGAGCTGTGTGGCGCGCGCCTCCAGCTGCCGGTCTTGTCGTGTCTGCTCTTGCAGGTCGAGATAGATATTGCGGTTGCGGTCGCTGTTCACCTTATCGTCGACGGCAGAATATACCAGACTGAGCTGCTCGCGTATAGAGGCCACCAGGTCGGGAGCCTGTTCGATGGTAGAGGCATTCTGTCCCAAGGCCCGTTGCAGGCAGATCAACGCCGAGCGATAGTCGCGAATCTGCCAATAACACTCTGCCAGCGTGCGGTTGGCGCCCGCAGTCTGATACACGTCGCCATAGTTCACGAAGATGTCGAGAGCCCGCTGCGCCAGATTGCCTGCCAGAAGCGAGTCGGGCATCTTGTCGGCATTGATATAGCGCATTTCGGGCGTAAACTCTTCTATGAGCCGGGCGCGCTGCTTCTTGAGTTGCAGATGCTCGCTCATGGCCTGCAGGGCCTGGGCTTCCCAGAAGGGATAATTGTTCTGGACGGCCAACAAATGGCATCTCACCAAGTAGTCGAACTCGGCTTTGGCAATCTCAGTCGGCGTACCCTCTGTCAGTATGCCGCCGGCTCCAATGTTATACCAATAGCACAACAGCTGGGCGGTGTCTTCCTGAACCTCGCCTTCCGGGTCGATCTTTGCCAAGGCGTCGATGGCCGTCTTGGTCTGCCCGAGATAATAAAAATAGGTAGAGGCTACCACCTGAAACTCTGAACGCGCGTAGATGAGCCGCCGACGCTGATGCGGCGTGAGCCGGTCGGGCTCGTTGTCTATGCGGCGCAGCCTGTTAGAGGCCCGCTGATAATAGGTATAGAAATTCTTGTTGTGTGAGCGACGCTGGCACAGACGCATGAGCTGTATGTCTGTGATAAGCATCTCTACCTGATTGTCGGTGCGGTCTAATGCTTCTGCCAAGAGTTGCTCGGCTTTGTCGTATTGCATACGGGCAATACACACAAAGGCAATGTTGTTTAAGGCTTCGGCGGCGCCTGCGTCGTAGTCGTCGGCCAGCTTGTAGGCAAGACTGGCATAATGCATGGTGGAGTCAAGGCTGCGGTAATGATAGGCATAGGCGGTCTCGTTCAGCTCATCAGTCTGGACCGCATGTTGCTGTCCGCAAGCTGTAACAATCAACAAGCTAACGAGGGTGAATACCCAGAATATAGACTTACGCAACCCCAACGAATGGATAGTGATAAAGAAGTGAAGAGAGGGGTCACGCAGCCAGAAGTCTGACGGGTGGTTCCACCGACCTCCTTGGCACGTGACCCTGAAATCAAGAAAGACTGATTAAGCGCGAGCCTCGGCAATGTAGCCCAACGCCTCGACGCACTTGTCGGTGATGGCTTTCCAGTTGGCCTCGGCAATGACCTCCTTGGGGAAGAGCTGCGAGCCCATGCCCACACAGAGCACGCCCGACTTGATCCAAGCCGTGAGGTTCTCACGGTCGGGAGACACCGCGCCTGTAACCATGATGTTCGACCAGCGCAGCGGACCGAGCACGTTCTTAACAAACGAAGGACCACCTACATTGCCAGCAGGGAACACCTTGGTGACGTCGCAACCGGCGGCCTGGGCGTTGCTGATCTCCGTGACGCTGCCACAGCCTGGAGAATAAGGTACCAGACGACGGTTGCACACAGGGGCAATCTCTGGTACGAAGTTAGGACCTACGATGAAGTTGGCACCCAACTGGATGTAGAGGGCTGCCGTAGGCGCGTCGATGACAGTACCGGCGCCAAGAATGAGCTCGGGGCACTCGGCGTCGGCCCACTTCACCAGCTCACCGAATATTTCATGGGCAAAGTCGCCACGGTTGGTAAACTCAAACACACGTACACCACCGTCATAGCATGCCTTGATGACATTCTTGCAGATATTGATGTCCTTGTGGAAGAACACAGGAACCATACCCGTGGCTCCCATGGCTTGAATGACTTGAATCTTTGTGAATTTAGCCATAATCTTTATTTACTCGATTGACTTCGTTGTTAGGTTATTAACGCTGCACACGGCCATTGGCATTACCACCAGCCAGACTCTCGACCTCGGCCTCGCTCACGAGGTTGAAGTCACCCGGAATGGTGTGCTTCAGGGCAGAAGCGGCAACCGCAAACTCGAGGGCCTCGCCCTGTGTAGCCTTAGTGAGCAGGCCGTGAATGAGTCCACCGGAGAATGAGTCGCCACCACCTACACGGTCGATGATGGGGTCGATGTCGTAGTGCTTGCTCTGATAGAACTCCTTGCCGTCGTAAATCAGGGCTTTCCAGCCATTGTGGGTGGCACTGTACGACTCACGCAGCGTGCTGACCACATACTTGAGCCCAAACTCCTGCATCATGCCTTTGAAGATACCATAGTATCCCTCGGCATCGGTCTTGCCGCCTTCTACATCGGCGTCGGGCTTAAAGCCAAGGCAGAGCTGGGCATCCTCCTCGTTACCAATGCACACGTCAACGTATTGCATGAGTGGACGCATGACGGAAATGGCCTTCTCTGAGGTCCATAACTTCTTGCGGAAGTTGAGGTCTACCGATACCGTCACGCCATGACGCTTGGCAGCCTCGCAGGCCAGACGGGTGAGTTCGGCAGCCTTGTCGGAGATGGCCGGGGTGATGCCGCTCCAGTGGAACCACTGCGCACCCTCCATGATGGCGTCGAAATCAAAGTCTGTGGCATCGGCCTCGGCAATGGCACTGTGCGCACGGTCGTAGATCACTTTTGAGGGGCGCATAGAGGCACCGGTCTCGGCATAATACAGTCCCACGCGGTCGCCACCACGAGCGATAAAGCGTGTGTCTACGCCATAGCGACGAAGCGCGTTGACGGCAATCTGACCAATTTCATGGGTAGGCAGCTTGCTTACAAAATAGGCCTCATGACCATAGTTTGCCACACTCACGGCTACATTGGCCTCGCCACCACCCGGTATGATACGCAGATGGTCGGCCTGAATAAAACGGTCGTTGCCTTCGGGTGACAGACGAAGCATGATTTCACCTAATGTTACGATTTTAGCCATTTTCTTTTCTTTAAAAAATTACTTAAGAATTGCTGTATAGATTAATTTTGCGTTTGCACGGCAAAAATAAAGATAAAATTTGATATTGGAAAAATAAAATGGATAAAAACACCATCTTATAAGAAATAATTATATTGACTCTCACACAATTCAACTTTTATTGTTATTTTTGCAATCAAAGCAAACGACATGACAGATAAAATCAGAATCAAGGATATAGCGGCAAGAGCGGGAGTATCCGTAGGGACGGTTGACCGGGTGCTGCACGAGCGACCTAATGTGTCACCGCTGGCCCGGGCTAAAGTGGAGAAGGCGCTCTCAGAGATGAACTATCAACCCAACATGTATGCATCTGCCCTGGCTTATAATCGTTCTTACACCTTTTATGTATTGATTCCCAAACATGAGCAAGTGGCGTATTGGGAGGAGATAGAAGAAGGCGTGCGGATGGCTGAGGAGTCGCACCGCGATTTCCACATCAAGGTGGAAATCGTATATTATGAGCAATTCGACAATCAAAATTTCAGGGAAGCCGCAGCGCAATGCATCGCCGGCCAACCTGACGGCGTTGTCATTGTGCCCACGGACCTTGAGGTTACCCAACAGTTTACTGACCAGCTGCACGAGAACGCGGTGCCGTTTGTCTTGCTTGACTCAAATATACCCGACCTGAAGCCATTGGCCTTCTTTGGACAAGACTCTTTCTCCAGCGGCTATTTTGCCGCCCGCATGTTGATGCTCATCGCCAACAAGGAACAAGAAATATTGCTCCTTAAACTGACCAATGGCGGACGCGTGGTGAGCAAGCAGCAAGAAAACCGTGAGGTGGGATTCAGGCATTATCTGCACGAACATTATCCTGACATCAACATCCTCACCCTCAACTTACAACTCTCTTCCACGCGCCAGCAGTATGACGAACAACTTGAGCAGTTCTTGACGGCCCATCCTCACCTGCACCATTGCATTACATTAGGCTCCAAGGCGCATGTCATGGGCGACTACTTGCTGCGCACCAACCGACACGATGTACAGATCATGGGCTACGACATGGTGGGCAAGAATGCGGAATGCCTGCGCCGGGGAAGCATATCGTTTCTCATTGCCCAGCACGCCTATCAACAAGGATACTCTTGCATCGACACGCTCTTTAAGGCTATCGTGCTGAAAAAGAAAGTCCAACCTGTGAACTATATGCCCATTGAGTTGCTCAGTAAAGAGAACGTAGACTTTTACCGTCGCACACAGTTATAATATCTTATTATATAATAAGGTGAGAATTGACGGACCAAACATTTTATGGCTTATCAATAAACAAACGAATAAAAACAATGAACGAATCAACATTTATCAAAATTAATCCTGCCGACAACGTAGTGGTATGCCTGCGCCCGTTTGTGCAGGGGGAGACCATTGAGGTGGAAAACCGTACGATAACCCTGCAGCAAGATACCCCAGCCGGTCATAAGGTGCTGCTTGAAGATGTTGCCGAAGGAGCCAACATCATCAAGTATGGCTATCCCATTGGTCATGCCCGCACGAGCCTCAAGGCCGGACAGTGGGTAAACGAGGGGAACCTGAAGACCAATCTCGAAGGAACCCTCTCCTACGAGTATCGCCCTGTTGCCGACAGTTTAGACATTCCTGTAGAAAACCGTACGTTCAAAGGATACAAAAGAGCCAATGGCGAGGTGGGTGTACGCAATGAAATATGGATTGTGCCTACCGTGGGATGTGTAAACGGCATCGCCGACAAGCTTGTGAGCAAACTCATCAAGGAAACAGGCTTGGAGGGTATTGATGGCGTGCAGGCATGGAAGCACAACTATGGTTGCTCGCAACTCAGCGAGGACCATGAGAATACGCGCAAGATACTGCGCGACATCTGCTTGCATCCCAATGCCGGAGCCGTGCTGGTGCTGTCGTTAGGTTGCGAGAACAATCAGCCGGATGCCTTCATGGAGATGCTTGGAGACTATGACCACGACCGCATAAAACTGCTTGTCACACAACGCGTTGTTGGTGACGAGTTGGAGGAAGGCATGAAGATGCTTCGCCAACTGTACGACGTGGCACGCCAAGACAAACGTGAAGACGTGCCCCTGAGCGAGCTTCGTGTCGGACTGAAATGCGGCGGCAGCGACGGCTTCAGCGGCATTACCGCCAACCCACTCGTCGGGGCTTTCTCCGACTATCTTGTGGCACAGGGCGGCACAACGATTCTGACTGAGGTTCCTGAGATGTTTGGAGCGGAGACCATCCTGATGAACCGCTGCAAGACCGAGCACCTCTTCCAACAGACAGTAAGCATGATCAACGACTTCAAGGACTATTTCCTTTCGCATGGTGAGCCTGTGGGTGAGAATCCTTCTCCCGGAAACAAGGCCGGAGGTATCTCTACCTTGGAAGACAAGGCCTTGGGCTGCACACAGAAATGTGGCAAGGCACTGGTCAGCGGTGTGCTGGAATACGGCGACCGCCTGTCTGCGCATGGACTCAACCTCTTGTCTGCGCCGGGCAACGACCTCGTGGCCTCTACTGCCCTGGCAGCCGCCGGATGCCAGATCGTGCTCTTCACCACTGGGCGTGGAACCCCCTTCGGCACCTTCGTCCCGACGATGAAGATATCGTCTAACAACGACATCTTTGCCCGTAAGCCCAATTGGATAGACTTTAATGCCGGTCAGCTCTTGAATGGCGTAACCATGCAAGACCTCAACCGTGCGTTCATCGACAAGGTCATCAGTGTGGCTAACGGTGAGAAAACATTGAATGAAGAAAACGAATATCAAGAAATTGCCATCTTCAAAAATGGCGTAACTCTCTAATACATCTGTACACCGGCCACCAACATAGGTGGTCGGTGGCTATATATTCATAATGAGCAAAGGTCTTCTGGCACTGTCGCCATTGATGGTTTTTATCGGTCTGTATCTGGTGCTGAGCATCATTGCAGGCGATTTTTATAAAGTTCCCATGACGGTTATCTTCATGGTAGCGAGTATCTATGCCATCGCCATGTCTAACTCTTTCCCCTTCCAGAAACGTATTGACATCTACAGCCGGGGGGCAAGTTCGGACAGTCTCATGCTCATGCTTTGGATATACGTACTGGCTGGAGCCTTCGCGGCGACAGCAAAAGGCATGGGAGCGATAGACGCGTCAGTAAATCTGGCACTGCACATTCTCCCCGCCAACATGTTGCTTCCCGGACTGTTTCTCGCCACCTGCTTCATTTCAATCTCCATTGGTACCAGCGTTGGAACTGTAGTGGCGCTCACTCCCATTGCGGCCGGTATAGCCCATCAGACTGGAGCCGACGTGCCGCTCACAACAGCGGTCATCGTTGGAGGCGCATATTTTGGCGATAACCTGTCGTTTATCTCCGACACCACGGTGGTGGCCACCCAGACCCAAGGCTGCAAGATGAGCGACAAATTCAGGGTCAACTCCATGATAGTGGCACCCGCGGCCATCCTCGTTCTCATTGTCTATGCCGTCATGGGACATGGAATGCAGGCACCTACCAGCCTTCCACCCGTTGACTACCTGAAAGTGGTGCCCTACCTTGTTGTGCTTGTTGCCGCCGTGTGTGGCATGAATGTCATGGCGGTGCTCACCATCGGTGTAGTGCTTTGTGGGGTGATAGGCATGTGGACCGGCAGCTATGAACTGTTTGGCTGGATGGGTGAAATGGGAAAAGGCATCGTGGGAATGGGTGAACTGATCATCATTGCCATGATGGCTGGCGGTATGCTCGAAATCATCAGGGAGAACGGGGGAATCGACTACATCATCGAAAAGCTCACAGCCCATGTTCATGGCAAGCGGGGCGCCGAGCTGTCGATAGGCGCGCTGGTGAGCTTGGTCAATGTGTGTACGGCCAATAACACGGTAGCCATCCTCACCGTGGGCAATATCGCCAAGCGCATTGGCGACAAATATGGGGTGGACAATCGGAAGGCGGCAAGTCTTCTCGACACGTTCTCCTGCACGATACAGGGACTGATACCTTATGGCGTGCAAGTACTCTTGGCTGCCGGATTGGCCAGCGTCAATCCGATGCAGATCATACCCTATCTATACTATCCCATGGCCATCGGCGTGGCAGCCGTTCTGGCCATAATCTTCCGCTACCCTGCTAAATATTCTTGAAGATGAATGTCATTACGCGTAACTTCTTTAGTCTCCTTCGCTCAGGCGCTCTCAATGAATATGAGCCCCTTGAGCCGATGTCGGCTTTCAAGTGGGACCGGCTCTACCAGATGGTACGTGTACAAAACGTGGGGGCGGCAGCGCAAAAAGGAATACGCAATCATCAATATGATGAGATGATGAATATTCCTACCAACTTGTTGAATGCCGGAATAGAAAACATAGTACCCGTAGAACCCGCACAGCTGAGCAACCGGCTGCTGAACCGCAGGTTGAGACGCATTACCGAGGAGGAACGTCACACCATTGACACCAATATTGGGTCCATAGAGGTGCTGCATATCATCGTGGGCAACGTGTCAAGTATGCTCAACAGAGGAATGATGCTAAACGGTATCATTCAATTGGGGAGCTACCTCAGGACCAAAGGCGACAAGGTAGACTTTGTGAAGCTGGAGCGATGGCTTGAGAAACTGCATATCAGGCGCATGGCTCAATTACAAGGCAGTATGCTGATTGCCGTGTTCAAATTTGAACAAGACGAACTGCCTTTCGTTCAACGTATAGAGCCTGCGGCCTATAAGCTCGTATTGCGCTCTGTGAGCCATTCTGCCAGCGACACTGCTGAGGAATGGCATTTCCGCCAAAGCCGCACGGGATTTGTACAGAACAATTCCACATTGCTTCGACGCAATCTTCGCCGAAGCTTACGCTATATCAGCTATGCGCCTATCGAGACCGTAAGCAACTTCTTTCATAACTTCGCGAAGTCGCTGCAGGAGATTGAGGAGTAACGGTACACGGAATATTCTTCCCCACTGCTTAACGCAGCACCAACGTTTTTAATGTCTCACCTGACAATGACAGTACGCTGAGCGTATTGCCGTCCAGCAGGGCACAAGTGGGCACGTTTCCACCCTTGGGAAACGTAATGGAACCTGTATTGCAATACACGGTGCCATTGTCATCCGTAAGTTCCCATAAATGGGTATGCCCACTAAACACCAAATCATAATGTCCCTTGGGCAAGTGGTCTTTATGATACACGTGGCCATGGGTAAGCAGCACACGCCTTCCTTCGTCTACCATGAGCACATAGTCGCTCATCATCGGAAAGTCGAGAAGCATCTGGTCTACTTCCGAATCACAGTTCCCACGCACGGCTACAATCTGGTCGGCCATGGCATTGAGTGTTTCGGCAATACCCTTGGCATCTATACCCTCGGGGATGCCGTTGCGGGGACCATAATTCAGAATATCGCCCAACAGCAGGAGCATGTCGCATTGCTCCTTGCCATAAATGTATAATACTTGCTGCAGTCGTGGCAAAGAGCCATGTATATCTGACGCTATAAGGTATTTCATGTGAGGAATAAAGTCTGTCCCTGCCGCATTCGCACGATAATCGCACAAAGAGGCAGGGACGATAAAGGGAAAGGGTTAGCTGCGCAGGAAATTCTTCAAGTCTGCGCTTTTCGTCATACGGCAGATGCGCCTGATGGCTTTATCACGTATCTGTCGCACGCGCTCACGTTTCAGTCCAGTCTGTTGCGCTATCTCGGCCATGGTGAGATGCGTGTCCCCCACGCCATAAAATCGCTTGATGACCATGCGTTCGCGATCGTCCAACCTATTGAGCAGCTGATTCAGCTCGCCCAATAGCAAGTCATCCTCCAACAGCCGGTCAGGGTTTGGAGCGTCATGGTCAGGGATGACACGCCCCAAACTTAGCTCGGTACTGCCGCCCACAGGGGCGTCGATAGACAACATACGACTGCGCTTTTTCTCCAAAACCGGGTTTTTCACATCGCGCGGCACACGATAAAATCCGGCTTGTTGTTCTACCGCCTGCTCGATGGCCTCACGGATGTAGGGCGCGGCAAAGGTAACAAAGCGCTTGTCCATATTTGCGTCAAACTTCAGTGCCGCACGCAACATGCCGATATTGCCTTCGCTAATGAGGTCTTCTATATCCACTCCACGTCCTTTGTAATGGTTGGCTACAGATACCACGAATGTTAAGTTGGCAGAAGTTAGCTTGTCTATCGCCCTACTGTCACCCATCTTGATACGTTCCGCGAGGTCTTTTTCCTCTTGGTCCGTGAGCTTGCGCTCATGCCCAATCTCATTGAGGTAGGTATTTAATGCATTTTTATCCTTATCCATAATCTTTTATTCTAATCCCGACTCCGCCAACAGTTCAGCCACTTCCTCCGGTGTGTTGAAGGGCATGCCGTCAGAGAGTTCCTCATCGCTGAACTCCTCAGAGAGCCGCTGGGCTTGTTCTGCGCTCAGCTTGGCATTGCCGTTGGCGTCTTTCATATCGAGCAAGGCCCGAAGTATGGCTTGGCGGTAGTTATCTATAGCTTCCATAGCAAGTTGTTGTTTTACTGGTGTAAAGGTACATATAATATTTCATTCATGCCCTCACTCTACCTCAAAAAAACTTTCGCAGCACCCACCCATGATGTTAATGTAAAGTAAAGATGATGGCATTCAGGCATTTTTTACGCGAGTTCGGGATATGAAGACAGAAAGCTATCACCTCTCCTGTATCCACCATCTTTGCCACAGTGAACATCCTGCGTCTCGCCCCATCTCCATGCCTACGCCCAACCGTTCGCATCGTACAGCCCGATAATTCTATATGAAACCATCCAATGGTTCTATATAAAACCATTTTATAATTCTATATAAAACCATCATATCGTTCTATATAGAATCATCCGATGACTTGGGGTTTCTCATTTAGCCAGCCCTCCTTCCTTTGCCAGTTCGCTCAGGTCTATTCCGGCTTGCCCTGCCAGCCAATAGAGCGTCTCTATCTTCAGCCCCTCACCCGAAAGCGACTGTTTGCAAACTAATCTTATCCCGAATTCACGATTTTTTTCGTAAGTTTGCATTATGAAGCAAAAAGCAATCGTAATGGGTGCCAGTTCCGGCATTGGTAAGGAAGTGGCACAAAGACTACTGGCCGATGGATGGCAAGTGGGACTGGCGGCAAGACGCCACGACGCACTTGAGGAATTGGCCCGCACCTACGGCGACGCGGCGATTACCGCACAGATTGACATTACCGACGAACAAGCAACTCACCAGCTCCGCGACCTCATCACGCGGTTAGGAGGAGTCGACCTCTATTTTCACGCCTCAGGAATAGGATGGCAGAATAGCAACCTGTCAGAAGAGATTGAAATAAAAACGGTCAACACCAATGGCATGGGCTTTACCCGCATGGTGGGCGAAGCATTCCGATGGATGGCAGCCCATGGTGGCGGACATATTGCGGTCATTACCAGCGTGGCAGGCACACGTGGATTGGGTCCAGCACCAGCCTATAGTGCCACCAAAGCCTTCCAGAACACCTATGTCCAGGCGCTCGAACAATTATCCAACAACAGAAAATTAGGAATCCGATTCACTGACCTACGCCCAGGATTTGTCGATACCGACCTGATTAAAGGTAGCCATTTCCCTATGACAATGCCCCGCGATCTGGTCGCCGACGAAATCATGTGGGCCATAACCATGCGCCGCCATGTGCGCGTCATCGACTGGAAGTGGCGCCTCACCGTCTTTTTCTGGCGCATGATACCTGCCGCCTTGTGGCGAAGACTCCCACTTATCAAGAACAGATGATACTGGGGGGAACGACAACTGATTGCTGGTCATAATACCACCCCTGCTTTGTAAACCGTGCGTATTTTCATCCAAATAAGCCGCTTGACTGGTATTACCCAGCGGGTCGTTGATGCTTTGGCAGCAAAAAAATCGGGCAAACAGGATACTCCTATTTGCCCGAAAACGCTTTGATTAATCCCTTAATTACTAATCTACTGCTTTATTTTTTGGCTGGTGAGAACTCACCGTCAATGATAATCGTTACTTCGTCACCTATAATTGCAGGCAAGAATTTGGTTCCAAAGTTGAAGTCTGAACGCTTGATGGTACCTTTCAGACGAAAGCCCGCAGTCAACATATTTGTCATCGGACTCACCATCTTCGATATCAATGTAGCGTCGAGCACAACAGGTTTGGTAACGTCTCTAATGGTTAGCGTACCATAAATCTTACCCTTATTCTTGCCCTTGGCAACGAGCTTTGTGCTTTTGAACACCATGGTGGGATAATTGTCGACATCAAAGAAGTCGGCCGTCTTGAGGTGATGGTCACGAGCGTCTACACCGGTCTTGATGCTGGCGGTCTTGATGGTAGCGACTATCTGAGTGCCTAAAAAGTTAGTACCTGCAGCGTTGACATCAATATCGAAGTCGGTAAACCGACCACTCACGATAGAAAGTCCGGCATGCGTAATCTCAAAACCGATGCGGGTGTGATCGGCATCGTTCACCCATTTCCCATTCTGCGCATGGATACCAAGCGCAGAAACCAATAATAATAATGCTAAAAATATCTTTTTCATGTTATTACCCTGATCTGTTTTAATTCTCAACTCTAAGCTATATATTACTCTTGTACAGCGAGTTGCATCATTCAACTAAAGATGTCGTTCTTTGTAAGTGCATACTTGCCACCACCTGTAAAGCAGAGTCCTACGGCCGGAAGCAAGTAAAGCATCGGCAACTCGATGGCCCAACCGCCGGTAGCGGGGTCGACAGAGAAGATGAGTGCGGCATGTGCCATCAACACAGCAACCACCATATTGCCTACCATCACAGCCGAAGCAAGGCGTGTCCATACGCCTAACACGATCATCAACGCAGCTACAACCTCAGCAAACAAAGCACCATACGCAATGAATCCGGGCAGACCGTGTGCCTCAAGCATGCCTGCTATACCATCAATACCACCAAATAACTTGTGGAAACCATGGAAAAGCATCAAGCCACCCACACTCAGTCTCACAAAGACTAAACCCAAATCAGGATTTCTCCAAAAATCTTTTTCTAATTTCATAATTGTTTCTCCTATATTCAAAAAATTGTTACTTTACGTTTTGTTATATCCTCAACAACCCATGTATCCATCTTATGGGATAAATACTGAATGCCTCTCGGATGATGAATTTATTGCAAAAATAAATGTTTTTTACGAAACACACAAGAGGTTACATGCACAAAACATAGTTACCAAAAAGTAGAAATTGTAATAAAACCTATGCTTCTTCGCTCTCACATTAACTTTTATTAATGCCGAAACTTTTATATAACAACAATCAATTAATAACTTTGTCATCTAATTAAAGTAGCATCTATGGCATCTTCTATCGATTCTGAGGGTCAAACTTGTCCTATTCGGCAAGTGGTTAATTATTTTGGAGACAAATGGTCGTTTATCATCCTTCACACGCTCTTTTCCAGCGGCACACCTGCTTTGCGCTATTCTGAAATCAAAAGAACCGTGCATGACTGTTCTCCCAAGATGTTGTCCGCAACGCTCCGCAACTTGGAAGCCATAGGACTCATTACCCGAAAAATATATCCTGAGGTGCCTCCACGCGTTGAATATGCCTTAACCGAACGTGGGCTTTCGCTCATTCCTTATATTGTAGGCCTCACAGATTGGGTGCAGAACAATATCGATAACGCGACCAACAGCGAGTAACCGAAACTCGTATTATATAATAAGGTGTAAGAACTGATTATCCAGCAACGCGCCTTAATGGACTTTGATGTTCAGGTGCTTAAACTGATCAGTGGTGATAAGGCTTTTATGCTGTTTCGGCTTGTCGGCACTACCAGCGTCGAGCATCACGTTATCGTCAGTGACATACTGCGTTGAAGCGTCATCAAACCATTCATTGTCTGGTACCATGTCAGCTTGATAGCTTACCCCACATGCCGGATGCCTGTTGTTCAGCATGACCAGCACAAGCACCAGACTCCATAAAACAATTACTGTCTTACCGATTGTTTTCAGCATAACACACGTAGTTAAAGATAGTAGTCCCCACAGGGGGATAAAGCAGATTAAGATTCTAATACTTTTACAAAAATAGTATAAATAATTGATTTCGACAACTATTGCGCATAATTTCTTTCCAAATAAAATGAATTAGGTGCCAGCATAGGGCGCGCGTATGGCCAAGCCTGCCTGATAAACACCCAGAGTTTGTTGCAGCCTCCCACGTCTATAAGGTTCGAGTGCGACCACTCCCACCACTTCACCCAGCTATCCTCCTTCCTCCATCCTTGTCCTGATATACCTCATCCCTACCATTCTTTCCCCACATCGCCACCCTCCCGTTAGGATGATACGAATAGCGACAAAAAATCGATTGCGCAAAAAAAACTTCATATTATACTTTATTTTTCTACGAAAAAGGCTGATAATACCAAAAAAGCATTAACTTTGCATATAGCACAAGCAAGAGACTACTCTGCTTTGTTCAAGTAATCTAAAGTGAGAAGGTATGGGCACACAACGACTATCCTCACTACAGAAACAGTAAATGACACGATTTTATGGATAAAGACGTTGCAGTACTATAGACGTCAACTCGGTGTTGACAGGTTACAGCAACATAAATATTCATTAAAACCTAATTAGAGAGTATAATAAGGAACAAAATTATTACGCATGAAACTTATACAGAAATTTGCCAAATGGTGCTTCTCTCTTGGCTCCTTACCGTACTGGGTCATCTTTGTGTATGATTGTGCCGCAGTATTGATCTCTGGTATTTTTGTTTATCTTTTGCAGCATGGTTACACCATGTTTATGGCGCAACTTAGTCAGATTGCCTTTGGATTGGCGATATGCCTACTGGTCTACATGCCTACCTTTGTCATCTTCCATACGTTCAATGGCGTGCTGCGCTACTCTTCCTTCATCGACTTGCACCGAGTGGCCTACTCCACTTTCACTGCCGGATTTGTGGTTTGTTTTCTTCACCAGTTGGAAGTGGCTTTCGGGCTTACCCCATACATACACATCCCCCGCTTCCTAAGCGGCTTGTTCATCTTCATGTCGGCCACCATGCTCATGTGGATAGCGCGTATAGCCGCCAAGGCACTGCACGACATCTACCGGAACGATGGCATTGCCAAGAACACCTTCATCTACGGTAGTATGCAAGGTGGTGTGGCCTTGGCACAAAGCATCTACTCGGAGTCCCCCGTGCGCTACCGCATCTGCGGATTCATTACTTCAGATATCAACATGACCACTTCACACCTGATGGGAAAGCGCGTGTATATGGACGACGACAACCTCATCGAGGTCATGAAGAGCAATAACATCCAGAATCTGCTGGTGTCGCCACTGCAAACAGCGCGGTTTACCCACCGCACCAAGCTCATCAACGACCTCCTGGCAGCCAACATCAAAATCATGATGATGCCTACCGCCGAGGAATGGAACGGTAAGACGCCACTCTCACACACCCAACTGCATGCGGTAGACATCGAGGACTTGCTGCCGCGCGACAAGATTGAGGTTGACATGAAGTCCATCGAGGCGATGCTCACCGGTCACCGCATCCTCATCACTGGCGCAGCAGGCAGCATCGGGTCGGAGATCGTGCGTCAGGTGGCAACCTTTGCGCCATCAGAACTGATACTTGTCGACCAGGCTGAGACCCCCATGCACGACTTGCGTCTCTACATGAAACGCAACCACAGTGACCTGAAGAGCTGGACCATCGTGGGCTCTATCACCAACGCTACGCATATGGAAGAGATATTCGCGGAGCACAAGCCCGAGTACGTGTTTCATGCGGCAGCCTACAAACATGTGCCCATGATGGAAGACAACCCCGCCATGGCCGTACAGAATAACATCTATGGTACGCGTATCATTGCCGATCTCGCCGTGAAATACGGCACCCGAAAGTTTGTGATGATTTCTACCGACAAGGCCGTCAACCCCACCAACGTGATGGGCTGCTCGAAGCGTATCTGCGAAATATACTGTCAGTCACTGAACAAGGCCATACAGGATGGAGAGGTTCAGGGCATCACACAGTTTGTGACCACCCGCTTCGGAAACGTGCTGGGCTCCAACGGCAGCGTCATCCCTATCTTCAAGGAACAGATACGTAAGGGCGGACCGGTGACTGTAACCCACAAAGACATCATTCGCTATTTCATGCTCATTCCCGAGGCATGCCGCTTGGTACTCGAAGCGGGGACCATGGGCAAAGGGGGCGAGATTTTCATCTTCGACATGGGTGAACCCGTGCGCATTGCCGACCTGGCTCAACGCATGATAGACCTTTCAGGGGCTAAGAACGTAACCATCAAGTACACCGGACTGCGCGACGGAGAGAAACTCTATGAAGAAATGCTCAACGACGAGGAGCAGACCGTACCTACTATCAACCCCAAAATCAAGGTGGCCAAAGTGCGCGAATACCCCTATCTACTCGCTCTGCAAAACGAAAAGGAGCTCTACACGCTCTCACTCAACTATGACGATATGGACATCGTGAAGAAGATGAAGGAGATCGTGCCTGAGTTCAAGAGTCAGCACAGCAAATACGAGACCTTAGACGTGCCATCCACACAAGATGCTGTCTGAGCCAGCGTGTCGTAATCCATACGCCGGACACGACACGCCACCACTCCGTACCCAAACATCAGACTGGGGGCACAGGCGTTAGGCGCCGCCCCCTCACACCTTACAACCATGCGAAAATTCAAAGACATTCATATTGCGGTAGCCGGCACTGGCTACGTAGGACTCAGCATAGCCACCTTGTTAGCCCAGCATCATCAGGTAACGGCAGTAGACGTCATTGCTGATAAGGTGGAAAAAATCAATCACCGACAGTCGCCTATACAGGATGAGTATATAGAAAAATACCTGTCTGACGAGCACCTCCTACCCTATGTCGGCCATCCCAATCCACACGGACATGGCTCTTTGGTGGCCACACTCGATGGGCGCGCGGCCTATGCCGACGCCGACTTCGTGGTGATTGCCGCCCCCACCAATTACGACCCCGTCATGAACTATTTCGACACGAGCCATGTGGAAGAGGTCATCGACCTGGTACTCGAGGTCAACCCCGACGCGGTGATGGTCATCAAGTCGACGATTCCGGTGGGCTATACCAGCAACCTGTATCTCAAATATGTAGAGAAAGGAGTGAAGAAGTTCAACCTCCTTTTCTCGCCAGAGTTCCTTCGCGAGAGCAAGGCGCTCTACGACAACCTCTACCCCAGCCGTATCATCGTGGGGTATCCGGAAGTGAGCGACAAACCCGAGGATGACGAAGAGAGGCAGGCCATCGAGTCGGTCACTGATGTGGCACAGCTCAAGGAGTCGGCCAAGACCTTTGCCCAGCTCCTGCAAGAAGGTGCCATCAAACAAGACATAGACACGCTCTTCATGGGCATGAAAGAGGCCGAGGCCGTGAAGCTCTTTGCCAACACTTACCTCGCGCTGCGCGTGAGCTACTTCAACGAACTCGACACCTACGCCGAGATGAAAGGCCTCGACACCAAGGACATCATCGAGGGCGTGGGGCTCGACCCACGTATCGGCACACATTACAACAATCCGTCCTTCGGCTATGGCGGCTACTGTCTGCCCAAAGACACCAAGCAGCTGTTGGCCAACTACCAAGACGTGCCCGAGAACCTCATCGAGGCCATCGTCGAGAGCAACCGCACCCGCAAAGACTACATCGCCGATGCCGTGCTCCGCAAGGCGGGATACTACGCCGAGAATGGGCAGTGGGACATGGCTAAGGAAAAGCCCTGTGTCATAGGTGTCTACCGACTGACGATGAAGTCAAACTCCGACAACTTCCGCCAGTCGGCCATTCAGGGAATCATGAAGCGCATCAAGGCCAAAGGGGCCGAGGTGATCATCTACGAACCCACCCTCGAAGACGGCACCACCTTCTTCGGCAGCAAGGTGGTCAACGACCTCGCCGACTTCAAATCACAAAGCAAAGCCATCATCGCCAACCGCTTCGACGATGCCCTAAAAGATGTTGAGCCGAAGGTATACACCCGCGACATCTTCCGCCGCGACTAAAGAAAATGTTACAGAACAATATCATCCTTGAAGGCAAAACCGTCCTCATAACAGGTGTCGCCGGTTTCATTGGCAGCAATCTTGCCCAGCGGCTTTTCCATGATGTGCGTCACATTACCGTGGTTGGCATCGATTCCATCACCGACTACTATGATGTGAGCATCAAACATCAACGCCTCGTGAACTTGGAAACCGCGCCCGTCAACGACGACACCCACCGCCAGCAGTGGGTATTCGTTCAGGGCGACATTGCCGACAGGCAGCTTGTCGACCAGCTCTTTGCCGACTACCGCCCACACGTGGTCGTCAACCTCGCCGCACAGGCTGGCGTGCGCTACAGCATCACCCATCCCGACGCTTACATCCAGAGCAACCTCATCGGCTTCTACAACCTTCTCGAAGCCTGCCGTCACTCCATAGAAGAGGCGCGGCAGACGGACGACGACAGGCACATACCGCCGCTATCGAAGCCCGCCGCACCCACTGCCTCACGGCGTTCCACGCATGGGGTAGAACACTTTGTATACGCTTCCTCATCGTCGGTCTATGGCTCCAACACAAAGGTACCCTATTCCATCGATGACAAAGTAGACAATCCGGTCAGCCTCTATGCCGCCACCAAGAAGAGCAACGAGCTCATGGCCCATGCCTACAGCAAACTCTATAACATCCCTTCCACAGGTCTGCGCTTCTTCACGGTATACGGTCCTGCCGGACGTCCCGACATGGCTTACTTCGGTTTCACCGACAAACTCGTCAAGGGCGGAACCATCAAGATCTTCAACTATGGCAACTGCAAACGCGACTTCACCTATATCGATGACATTGTCGAGGGAGTTGTCCGTGTCATGCGGCATGCTCCCGAGAAGCGGAAAGGAGAAGACGGGCTACCCATCCCGCCCTATAAGCTGTACAACATTGGCAACAACGCTCCCGAGAACCTTCTTGACTTTGTCACCATTCTGGAGGAAGAACTCGTCCGGGCCGGCGTACTCCCTGCCGACTTCGACTTCGAGGCCCACAAAGAGCTTGTTCCCATGCAGCCCGGCGACGTCCCCGTCACTTATGCCGACACCACTCCCTTGGAGCAAGACTTTGGCTTCAAGCCCAACACGCCACTTCGCACCGGACTACGGAAGTTTGCCGAGTGGTATAAGGAGTATAGAGGTGGAGAATAGGCGCAAAGCGTAATATAGTCGGGAAAGCGGCCAGTTCACAGCCAAGCGGTAACTCTGTACCACCCATAAAAGAGCCAAGCGCCCAAGGGAAGCAAAGGCATGAATGACTTCAACAGGCTGTCTGCCCCTCTCCCATCTCGGTGCTCACATCTTTACAATATGATTCTATTCAAGTTTATTTTCAAAATATAAAGTTATGTCAAAAACCACACATTTGTACCGTTGTCCGCTCTGCGGCCGTGAAGTCATCACCGATGGCACCGAAACCGAACCACCCTATTGCTGCCACGAACCCATGGAGCTGATAGAGGAGTAGGACAGAATGCCCGAACCATATCATGAACTTAAAGGCAGAGAGCAGCAGTCTCTCTACCTTTATGCCATACTACAACCCACCTGAGGTAACGCCCTCAGTGGGTAATCCACCTTTCGTCCAATACCACTTATCTTTCGCCGTACACCCTTACTTAACCCATTACCACCACCTTCCATAATGCCTCGCGGAAGGAAACCTTCTCTCATCCCCCCCTCAAAAAAAAACTTCGCGCTGCATACCCATGATGCACCACATACCCTTGATGCGGTGCATACATAAACACAAGTCAAGGAAAAACATCCCCACCATTTTTTCCCACTGAGCCCGTGCGCCGTAATCTGTGGCTTAGCTCAACCCCACAATGTGACCATCGACAATGTCGATATGATTGGCCTGCGGATTGGCCGGAAGCCCCACCATGCGGAGTATGCTGCCAGCGATGGCCACTATCATCTCGGCACCGCTGTTGATGACCAGGTCCTCTATCTCCATCTTGAACCCCTCTGTTGGCCCAATCATATTGGCGTCAGTAGAGAAGCTGTACTGCGTCTTGGCGATGCATACCGGGAAATGCTCCATGCCCAACTCCTTGATGTGCTTGAGTTGCTGCTTGGCTTTCTTAGAGTAGCTGACCTTGCCAGCGCCATATATCTCCTTGGAGACCTTCTCGATCTTTGTCTCGATACTCTCCTCCAACTGATAAAGCGGCATGAGCTCACCCGAAGGCAGTTTGTCGATGGTGTCGACCACCAGGCGTGCCAGTTCCTCAGCACCCTTGCCACCCTCTGCGAAAGCGTTGTTGACCGCGAATCCCACGTTGAGCACATCCTCGCAATGCCTGCGCACGCAGTTGATCTCTTCCTCCTGGTCGTTGCTGTAACGGTTGAAGCAGACCACTACTCGCTGATTGAATTTGCGCAGGTTGGCCACGTGCTTGTCAAGATTCCAAAAACCCTGCATCACGCCTTGGAGACCGGGCTCCTTGATCATGGCCAATGGTACACCCCCATGCATCTTGAGCGACTGAAGCGTAACGACGAGCACAGCCACGTCGGGATTGAGTGCTGCCTTCTGGCATTTGATGTCGTAGAATTTCTCCGCACCGAGGTCAGCGCCAAAGCCCGCTTCGGTAATGGCATATTCGCCGTAAGTGAGCGCCGCCTTTGTAGCTACCACAGAGTTGCATCCGTGAGCTATATTGGCAAACGGACCGCAGTGGATGAATGCCGGAGTACCCTCAGTGGTCTGCACGAGGTTGGGGTTGAGGGCGTCTTTGAGCAATACGGTGATAGCTCCCTCCACGCCTAAGTCCTTCACGTAGAACGGCTTGTTGTCGTAGTTGAATCCGAGGAGAATATTGCCTATGCGCCGCTTGAGATCGTCAATGCCCGTGGCAAAACACATGATGGCCATGATCTCTGAGGCAGGAGTGATGTCAAATCCCGACTCGGCCACGAGTCCGTTGGTGTGGGGGCCAATGCCCGTGACAATCTGGCGGAGCGAGCGGTCGTTGACGTCGAGCACCCGTTTCCACAATATCTCCTTGAGGGCAAACCCATCTTTGGCATGCTGATAAAGATAATTGTCGAGCAGAGCTGAAATCATGTTGTTGGCCGAGGTGATGGCGTGGAAGTCGCCCGTAAAATGCAGGTTGATTTTCTCCATGGGCAACACCTGGGCATAACCACCGCCGGCAGCCCCACCCTTCTGACCAAAACAAGGGCCCAACGACGGTTCACGCAGCGCCAAGACGGCTTTCTTGCCGATGCGGTTCAGTCCGAGAGCAAGACCAACAGACACGGTGGTCTTGCCAATGCCGGCCTTCGTGGGACTGATGGCAGTGACAAGTATGAGGTGGTGCTTTGCCATCTCCTCCTCCTTGATGGCGTCTATGTCTACTTTAGCGATATATTTTCCATGCTGTTCCAGGTAACTGGAATCAATACGAACATCTGCCGCGACATCAGTGATAGGTCTTAACTGGGTCTCCTGTGCAATCTCAATATCTGTTTTCATATGAAAGGTTTAATGTAATGAAAGTGCAAAAGTACATCTTCTTTTTTTATTCGATGTATATTTTACGAATATTTGCATCGCTCAAGCCTTCGCTCATGCGATACTCCTACATCACACCCCCGAAGTCCTCTTGATGTTCCGCATACGGTTTTGTGCCGACGCCTCAGCCTCCCCTTGGCGTTATGATGGCTCAGTAGAATCATCGTGGGGCTAAAGTCACCCCACCATAGTTATACTGAGCTGTAATGATTCTATATAAAACTATAGAATCATTTAATATAGAACCATCGGATGGTTTCATATAGAACCACGGAATAGTTTTATATAGAATTATTTTTCCCGCCCGGCCACTGCGCGGAGCCAGACAACGGGTTAGGCAATGTCAAAGCGGTGTGGTGGAGTGATGGGACAACCTTCGGCACAACACAAACACGGTATCTTAGAAGCATGAGTACCAAGGTGTACTGCACCTCTTGCCCCCTTTACAGCAGTTTGCCCAAGAAGTCTTTCAGGCGCTGGGTGCGTGGCTGCTGAAAGATTTGTTGGGGTGTGCCGTCTTCGGTGATGTATCCGTCGCTGAAGAAGAGCACGCGGGAGGCTACCTCGCGTGCGAAGGCCATCTCATGGGTCACCACCATCATGGTCATGCCCTCGGCAGCCAACTGGCGCATGAGGGCCAGCACCTCGCCAACCATCTCGGGGTCGAGGGCCGAGGTGGGCTCGTCGAAGAGCATGATGTCGGGATTCATCGCCAAGGCCCTGACGATGGCAATGCGCTGCTTCTGGCCACCCGAAAGCACGTCGGGATATTGGTCGGCCTTATCGAGAAGACCAATGCGCGCGAGCAGTTCGTTGGCCTTAGCCGTGGCTTGCTCACGAGTCAGGCGTGCTAAGGTGACGGGCGCCAGCATGATGTTCTGCCGAATGGTCATGTTGGGAAAGAGGTTGAACTGCTGGAACACCATCCCCATGCGGCTTCGCAGGCGGTTGATGTCGGTGGCGGGAGAGGTGATGTCGACACCCTCGAAGGTGATGGTGCCCGAGGTGGGCTGCTCCAACAGGTTGAGCGACCGCAGGAAAGTAGACTTGCCGCAACCCGAGGGCCCGATGATGGCAATGACTTCGCCACGACCCACGGTAAGACTTACGTCACGAAGAACGGTGTGGCTGCCGAAGCTCTTGCTGAGGTGACTGACTTCAAGGAGTATATTCGAGTTCATGTGATGGTTGTTGGGTTATGACTGACGCTCGCTCTTTCGCATCGACTTCTCTAATCGGCTCACGCCGGCCGACAGCGCCATGACGATGGCAAGATATACCAGTGCCACAAGCGTGAGGGGCATCATGGCATCGTAAGTGACAGACCGTATGATGTCACTGCCTTTGGTGAGGTCCACCAGTCCGATGTATCCGCTGATAGAGGTCTCCTTGAGCAGCACGATGAGTTCGTTGCCCATGGCAGGCAACACGTTCTTGAAGGCCTGGGGCAGGATAATGAGCTGCATGGTCTTGCCATACGACAGTCCTAAGCTGCGCCCCGCCTCCATCTGCCCCTTGTCGATAGACTGTATGCCGGCACGCACAATCTCGGCCAGATAGGCCGCCGAGTTGAGCCCAAAGGCCACCACCGCCACCAACACCTTGCTGACGTTGGCCGAGGCGAAGACCACATAGTAGATGATGAGCAGTTGCACCATGGTGGGTGTGCCTCGGATGATGGTGAGGTAGAGGCGGCAGAGGGCATTGAGCAGGGTGAGCCCTCCCCTGCTGTCGTGGGTGCTGCGGACGATGGCAATGGCCGAACCCAGCACCAGCGATATGAGCATGGCAAGGATGGTGATCAGCAGCGTATTGCCCAGCCCGGTGAGCAGGTAGAGATAGCGGTTGGCGTCGATGAAATTGGCCTTGAACTTCTCAGCCAGACTCATGCCAACGGCAGTCGGGGCCTTGCCCCTGACAATGACCACCTGTCGTGAGGCGGCATAAGGTGATGAGAACAGCACGTTCTTGCTACGTTCGGGGGTGACGGTGAAGGCTGAGGCACCGAGGTCTACCTTGCCGCTCTGCACGGCGGTGATGATCGACTCGAAGGCCATCTCCTCGATAGACAGCGTCATGCCCAACTCGTCGCAAATGGCCTGGACAATGTCTATATCGATGCCCACAACCTTTCCGTCGGCAAAATACTCGTAGGGTTTGTAGTTGGCATTGGTGCCCACCACCAGGGTGCCGTTGTTACAGGCCACCTGACGCTTGCTGTAGGCCACGTCGCGGCCATAACGGATGTGCCCCCGGGCTATGCTGTCGAGCATGCCCGTCCTGCGCAACTTGTCGAGCGCCGCGTCGACACGGGCCATCAGCTCATGCCTATCCTTGGCTGCACAAAAGGCGTAGTTGTCGTGGGAGAACTCCTCGGGCAGGAGGGCGAGTTCTGGGTTTTGACGCACAAAGGCCAGCGCGGGCTGCTCGTCTTCGATCATACAGTCGATCTTGCCCTGCATGAGCGCCTGTACGGCGTCGGCCGAATTGGCATAGCGCTCGACGGTGGTACCGGCGGCATCGCCCTCGTAGTGTGAGGCCATGACATCGCCCGTGGTACCCAGTTGCACACCGATGGTCTTGCCAGCAATGTCTTTCAGCGATGAAAGACTTCCCGAGGGATTATTCTTGAAGGGCAGGCACAGCCAAATGATGATACCCAATGCGGCCAAAACGCCCGCGACAATGAGCCACGGGGTTCGGGAATGTGGAAACGTTATTTGCACGCTAATGTTATCTCTTACAATCAACCCAATGGGGTTTGGGTGCAAAGGTAGTGAAAAAAAACGAAAGGGGAAGAATGTGTTGACCTAACTTTCGGGTATCATCCATTTTGGATGACTACGCCCTGAGCGTCCGCGAGACCGTATGCGTAGTGTGCACGCCGTGCACGACGAGGGTGTAAGGTCTTCTAAAATTCAATGTAATAGCTCACGCTGGTGTCAATCCGCGTCATAGAGCGCTCTTGTGCCACCTGTGCCTTGACTACGAGATTCTTGAGCAGTTCGGCATTGACACCTGCCGTGGCTACCTTATAGTCGGCGTTATGCGGGGTAGACAGCCAGTCGTAACGCACGAAGGGAGGTATCTTGTCTGTAAGCCGATACCCCACCTCGGCGCCAAGGGCAATGTCATCGTGTACGGAGAGGTAAACATACTGAGCGCTGGCAATCCAGCGCCCGCGGTCGCAAACGATGTCGGCACTGAGGTAGGTGGCCCGCTGACCATGCTCTACCATGCCGTCTGAAGTGAGCTTACTATGCTTGGCCCCTTTGCCATGAAATCCTGACACCCCCAGACTGATGCCATCAACGGGCTAATAGTCTATTCTGGCCGCCACCCCAAGGCTATGTGAACTGTGCAGATTTCCACCCAAATGCGCCAAATAACCCAACCAATAGTCCCACTTGCCATGCTGTACTGTCAAGGCAACACCCGTCTCGTGCCACTTCATGGGAAGGACACAGCCCTCGGCCAACGGGTCGTAGACAGTGAGACCCGTGCCCCGAAAACTGCTGGTAAGGCCTACAGGAACTTTCAAGATACCGATCAACAGCTGCGCTTCTGGCACAAGGTCTTTCTGCAGGTACGCCCAATTGCAAGAATGCATATCCCGAAAACTTTGAGGTTTCAAGCCACATTCTTGAAGATACTCCACGTCCTGTTCGGTAGAAAAATGCCATCCCTTACCCAAGTGTAGGGTGAGGTCGAGTATGACATGCGGGAAGTCTATGGTATGGCGGTCTTCTCCAAAGAAGTTGTAGCCATAGTTAGCCTCGGTATAAAAAGCGCCCTCTATCCATGACTGCTTATGCTGTGCCTTGCCGTTGGTGAAAAAAGCGAGAAGCCCTATGACTATTAGGGAAATTCTCCAGACTTCACACGTCGGGTCTTCGTAGGTTTCTTCAGTTTTCATTGCAGTACAGAATCTTGTTATGATCGTACTGCAAAATTACGTTAAATGCTTCAAACGACTACAAAAATCATGACAGCCAAACACCGATTTACCTACTATTGGGTATGGCTAAATACTTCATTCATAAGTTATAACACTACAAATGACGACCCCTCCCCCTTCTCCCTAACGCACGACCGCTCAGTGACGGGTAGATTACGCAGCCGTTTTTGGGGGCACGCAGAGACGCATATAATACACAAACGGATTTGTTGGGGCGAGCAGAGACGCAGAAAATACACTATCGCACCGGGGCGCATGATGATTGAAAGTGAGGGATGGTGAATCTTATCGTGCGGTTGCACCTGTTTTTCCCACTCATTAGAGCGCTGACTTCGATAAAAAAGCACGATAACCGCACACAGCAAACAAAAGCAAAGCGCTATTCGTTTACCACATACCAGCCATCGCCGTCGCAGCTGCCATGCATGGGATTCTTCCAGCAATCCTGTTCATGGTCATTGACGACTCCGATGCCCTGGAGATAAGAGTAGATGAGGGTGGAGCCGAGATATTTGAAGCCACGCTTCTTCAAGTCTTTCGCGATATTGTCAGAGAGCCGGCTTTTGGTCATCCATTCCCCGTCAAGATGGCGTTGATAGACAATGGTCTTACCATGGGTTGCCTGCCAGATGTAGTTGTCGAAGCTACCAAACTCTTGGCGTACAGTGCTGAAACAACGCGCATTGCCAATCATAGCCTCAACCTTACGTCGAGACCTAATCATGCCAGGCACCTCAAGAATGCGGTCGATATCTGCCTCACCGAATTTTGCCACTTTGTCGTAGTCAAAACCCGCGAAGCATTCTCTAAAAATCTCCCGCTTCTGAAGCATGAGCTTCCAGCTGAGTCCGCACGACATCGCCTCCATGAGAAGGTATTCATAGAGCCGGTGGTCGTCATGACAGGGCACGCCCCACTCCTCATCATGATACATTTCCATGATGCCATGATCCTGGCACCAACTGCATTTTTTCGTTTCGTCCATTGTAATGATTGTACGTTTAAGATGGGTAAATCGGCTCCACCGGTGCCTGGATCACACTCACCCACTGCCGATGGTCAAGGGTATGCCAAGGTCCGACGATACGGGTCAACCGTGGGTAATCGATGATACGATAGCCTTCGCGCTCGATAAAGCTAAACAGTGCGGCATAAGCCTCATCCAGCGTTTGGTACGAACCCTCATGGCGCACGCAAACAGCCTGTGCTATCTCAGGCAAGGTACGAAACTGGATAATGGCATTGTCTTGACCCATCACCGCCACCTCCTCACAGTATTCCAAGTCGATATCGCTGTCTTGGCCCTTCTTGCTGTACTCGACGGTGAAACAATAACCGCGTGGCGTCATGCGACATCCCATCTGCTCAAGGCAAGGGCCAATGACGTCACGCAGCAATGGCGCCACGGCGTCATAGCCACTAATGACCTCGCGATGGGTAGCCACGATGATGGAGGGCAGGCTTTCGATGGTGATTGTATCCATGGCGGTAACAGGCGGCGTAGGGGGTTATAACAAACGAATAGCGATATGCGCGCAGGCCTCAGCGTCGGCGAGGGCGTGATGGTGGTTGGCCAAGCAGAAGCCACAGGCCGTGGCCACGGTGTCAAGCTTATGGTCGGGAAGCAGGGGCAGACGGCGGCGGGAAGCCAGCAACGTGTCGTAAAATATATAGTCGGGATATGTCATCTGGTACACCCTAAACACCGCCTTGAGACAACCCTCGTCAAACCGGCTGTTGTGGGCCACCAACGGCAATCCCTCGATCAACGGAGCAATACGCTCCCATACATACGGAAAAACAGGCGCCTCGTCGGTGTCATCAGTAGTCAGGCCATGTACCCGCGTACACCAATAGTTGTAATAATTGGGCTCAGGCTGGATGAGGGAGTAAAACGAGTCGACAATCTCGCCAGCTCTTACCACGACAACACCTACTGAGCACACCGAGGAGCGCGCGTTGTTGGCTGTTTCAAAATCAATGGCGGCAAAGTCTTGCATCTACTTTCCTTTATTAATGATGAACCCTGCAGTGGGCAAAAAACACCATCACAGATGTTACATGCAAAAATAATGAATAATGCCTCAACTTCCAAAATTATTGACAGGAAAATAAAATAAGCCTGACAGATAGGCGCACGGCAGGAACGCCCTGTACGTGAATGCCATGGTTGACGAGACTCGTCACGCTGCCGTTGCGAGACCAAGGTTCCGCTTCTGGATAGAAAAAAGATTACGCCTGAACAAGGTGGAGGGTGGACTGTGGAGGTGAAAAGACTGAGCATTGGGAATGCAGGGGTGAAGGGGGCGAATAATTGGTACGATTATTGCTATACAACCTACATGTCGCCGGCCGCACAAAAAGCCTAAAAAAGTTGGCAAAACAGTTGGTGGACAACAAAAAATATAGTACCTTTGCACGCCATTTCACCCGATTCAGGATATTGGGCGAAGGTAAAACACAATAGGTATTGGTTTCTACAACGTAAAAAGAAGGAAAACAAAAGCATGCGTCAACTAAAGATTCAGAAAAGTATTACGAATCGTTCCAGCGAGGCGCTGGACAAATACCTGGTTGAGATTGGTCGCGTTCCCATGATTAACGTGGACGAGGAGATCGAACTGGCGCAAGCCATCAGAAAAGGAGGAAAAGAGGGAGAAAGAGCCAAAGAAAAACTGGTGAAGGCCAACCTGCGCTTCGTGGTGTCGGTGGCCAAGCAGTATCAGCACCAAGGATTGGGCTTGACCGACCTCATTGACGAAGGTAACATAGGCCTGGTAAAGGCCGCCGAGAAATTTGACGAAACCCGTGGATTCAAATTTATCTCATATGCCGTATGGTGGATTCGCCAGAGCATTCTCCAGGCCATTGCCGAGCAGAGCCGTATCGTGCGTCTGCCCCTAAATCAGGTGGGTGCCCTCTCAAAGATCAATTCAGAGATATCTAAGTTTGAGCAGGTAAACCAGCGTCGCCCTTCGGTACAGGAACTTTCAAACCTCACCAACATCGAGGAGGCGAAGATAGACCAGACCATCAAGGCCGACAACCACCATATGAGTATCGACGCGCCCTTCCAGGAGGACGACGACAACAGCATGGCCGACGTGCTGTCGTCGGGTGACGAGACCCGCGCCGACAAGCAAGTGGACTATGAGAGCATGGCCAAGGAGCTCGACACAGTGCTGCGTAACGTACTTAAAGAGCGCGAGATAACCATTGTGCGCGAGTGTTTTGGTATTGGCTGTCATGAGAAAGGCCTCGAGGAGATTGGCGACCAGTTGGGACTTACCCGTGAGCGTGTTCGCCAGATTCGTGAAAAGAGCATCGTGAAATTGCGCGAAAGCGGCTATGCGAAGCTCTTGATCAAATATTTAGGATAACTCCTCACACCATTGAAGCTACTACAACAAATAGCATAAATCAGCAAAAACTATTTAATGCTCCAGAAGTTGGATTACCCTTAAAGGTGTCTGCTTTTGGAGCATTACTTTTGGGGCGTATCAGTACTATCGAGCGGTGGGTAATAATAGCTGTTAGTATGACACTCCATGTGTATCATGCGAATGTATGACAAGCCATAGGGAAAAAGCGGCGTCACAACCTTATTTCCACTGAGCCGATGTCAGGAGAAATAGCCTCTTTAGCTGTTCTCACCGTCAAAACCCTGTCAACAGTAACGTACTGGCTTGGATACCATCGCCACCAAACAACATTTTAGCAGAATAGACTGCCTTTTTCCCGATTATTATTCGTAATTTTGCCACTATGAGCATACAGCATCCCAACATGGAAGATCTATATATAGAGGTGAAAGGCGCACGGGTAAACAACCTGAAAAATGTGAGCCTGAAGATTCCCCGCAACAAGTTTATCGTCATGGCCGGTGTATCAGGCTCAGGCAAATCATCGTTAGCCTTCGACACCCTGTACGCCGAGGGCCAACGCCGCTATGTGGAGAGCCTGTCAAGTTACGCGCGCCAGTTCTTAGGGCGCATGAGCAAACCCGAGTGCGACTTTATCAAAGGACTGCCTCCCGCCATTGCCATCGAGCAGAAGGTGATTGCACGCAACCCACGCTCTACAGTGGGCACCTCTACCGAAATATACGAATATCTGCGGCTGCTCTACGCCCGCATCGGATGTACCTTCTCGCCCATATCGGGGCAGGAAGTGAAGAAACACGACACCGACGATATCGTAAAACAGGTGTTGCAGTATGCCGAGGGCACACGCTTCATGGTGCTGGCTCCCCTGCACATTGTCGAAGGACGCACAATGGCACAGCAATTAGAGATGTATCTTCAGGAAGGCTACAGCCGCATAAGCAGGGCCGACGAAGTTATACGCATAGAAGACCTGTTGGCCAGTGGTGATAAAGAGCTGCTTGAGTCTACTCACGGTGCGTCTGCCGGTGCCCAGCAGCTCTACCTCGTCATCGACCGTATGAGCGTGTCGAGTGCCAAAGATGCCATCAGTCGACTCGTAGACTCTGCCGAAACAGCGATGTATGAGGGCGATGGCAGCTGCCGGTTAGTGTTCTTGCCCTCGTACATAGCCTACGAGTTCTCCTCACGCTTCGAAGCCGACGGCATGAAGTTTGAAGAGCCCAATGACAATATGTTCTCGTTCAACTCGCCCTTGGGCGCTTGTCCTACCTGTGAAGGCTTTGGCAGTGTCATCGGCATTGATGAGAAACTGGTCATTCCCAATACCACCCTGTCTGTGTACGACGGTTGTGTACAGTGCTGGCATGGTGACAAGATGAAGGTATGGCAGGACGAGTTCTGCCGTAGGGCGCAGGCAGACAATTTCCCCATCTTCAAGCCTTATCTCGAACTCACCCGTGAGCAGAAAGACATGCTGTGGCATGGCCTGCCCTCAGAACGTAAGAAAAACGGTGACTTGAGGGCCGACGGCATCTGCATCGACAGCTTCTTCCAGATGGTGAAGGAGAACCAATACAAGATACAGTACCGGGTCATGATGAGTCGCTACCGGGGCAAGACGGTGTGCCCAGACTGTAGAGGCACGCGTCTTAAAGAACAAGCCACCTGGGTAAAAGTGGGCGGACGCAGTATTACCGACCTTGTGGAGATGCCAGTAAGCAACCTCACGCAATGGTTTCGCAACCTGGAACTCACCGACCACGAACGGGAAGTGGCCAAGCGACTACTCACCGAAATCAACTCAAGGCTGCACTTTCTCTGTGAGGTGGGACTGGGGTATCTCACGCTCAATCGTCTAAGCAATACGTTGTCGGGCGGTGAGAGCCAGCGCATCAACCTCACCACCTCATTGGGCTCATCACTTGTAGGCAGTCTGTACATCCTCGATGAGCCGAGCATCGGTCTGCACAGCCGTGATACCGACCGCCTGTTGCATGTGCTGCGTGAGTTGCAGGAGTTGGGCAACACGGTCATCGTAGTAGAGCACGACGAGGACATCATGCGTGAGGCTGACTGGCTGATCGACATTGGCCCCGATGCCGGAACCAACGGTGGAGAGGTAGTATATGAAGGTACTGTGCCTGAGACGATTAAGCAAGGCAATAAAACAGCTTACCAAGAGCTTCTGAAACAATATCCCAACAGTTACACCATACGTTATCTCACCGGCGACGAGCAGATTGCCGTACCATCGTCGCGCCGTCCCTGGAAAGAGTCGGTGAAGCTCAAAGGCTGCCGTATGAACAACCTGAAGGGCATTGATGTAGACTTCCCCCTGCACACCATGACTGTGGTCACAGGGGTGTCGGGGTCGGGAAAGTCGAGTTTGGTAAAGGGTATACTCTACCCTGCCTTGAAGCGTCATCTCGACGAAGTGGCCGATGCTCCGGGCGAATACCTTTCATTGGAAGGCGACTGGACACAGGTGAAGCATGTGGAGATGGTAGACCAAAACCCCATTGGCAAGAGCACACGCTCGAATCCTGCCACATACCTTAAGGCCTACGATGCCATACGCCAGCTGTACGCGGAGCAACCTCTGGCCAAGCAGATGGGCTTCACGGCACAATATTTCTCGTTCAATGCTGAGGGTGGCCGCTGCGAGGAGTGTAAGGGCGCCGGCGTGATTACCGTGGAGATGCAGTTTATGGCTGACCTTACGTTGGAATGCGAGGCTTGCCATGGCCAGCGCTTTAAGCACGACATCCTTGAGGTGAGGTTTGAGGGCAAGAATATCAATGACGTGCTCAACATGACCGTGTCGGAGGCAGTAGCCTTCTTTGAGCAGCACAAGCAGAAAACCATTGTCAACCGCCTTAAACCTTTGGAAGAGGTGGGACTGGGATATATCAAGCTCGGACAAAGCTCGTCGACGCTTTCAGGAGGTGAGAATCAACGCGTAAAGTTGGCCTATTTCATCAGTCAGGAGAAGCAAGACCCCACGCTCTTTATCTTTGACGAGCCAACCACCGGCTTGCATTTCCATGATATCACGCAGTTGCTGAAGTCGTTTGACGCGCTTATCGAGCGCGGGCATACCGTTCTCATCGTTGAGCACAACATGGATGTCATCAAGACCGCCGACTGGGTCATAGACCTGGGACCCGATGGCGGCAGCAAGGGCGGCAACATCGTTTGCACGGGTACACCGGAAACAGTGGCAAAGTGCGCAGAAAGTATCACGGGTAAATATCTGAAAGACAAGCTATGAAGCTCTCTGCGCTCATCCCTACCTATAATGACGACTGCACCGTATTGGTGAAGCGGCTCGCCTTTCAGGCTGCCCAAATATTAGACGACGAATGGGAGATTATAGTAGGTGATGACGTATCGACCGACCAGGCGGTGGTGACGCACAACAAGGAGATAAACGCGTGGCCGCACTGCCGATATATATTCAAGGAGAACAACACCGGAAGGGCGGCCATTCGCAACTGGCTCTCACAACAAGCGCAGGGCGAATGGCTGCTGTTCGTTGATGCGGACTTGGCGATAATCGACGACGACTATCTACAAAAAATGTGGGACGCTCGCGGCAAATGCCCAGTTGTATGCGGCGGCTATCAGGTGTTAGCTGGGCCTAAAGGCAATCTGCGCCACCGGTACGAAGCCAAGACCGCTCACAGCATTACTGCCAAGCAGCGTGCGACACACCCTTATAATAACTTCAAGATATCGAATACGCTCATCAAGGCTGAGGTCTATGCCGCCCATCCGCTCGACGAACGGGTGCAAGGATATGGCTACGAAGACGTTTTGATGGGTAAGGATTTGCAAAAATCTGGCGTCGCAGTGCTGCATATCGACGCCCCAGTGGGTTTCTCGAAGTTTGAAACCAACGCGAGTTTTGTCGCTAAAACCGAAGAAGGGCTGCGTACACTTTGCCACCTGAGGAATGAACTGCAGGGCTATTCTAATTTATTGACTGCCGTCGAACGATTGCACAACATGCACTTGACACACGTCGTACTGGGGCTTTATCACCTCTTGGGTTACCATTGGCGCAATGGTCTTGTTTCCCCCCATCCCACTCTCTGGCACTTGCACGCTTATAAGTTGGGCTTCTTATTACAACTCATCGCTGACGAAGCAACCCCGACAAAGTGACTCTCCACTGCCCTTTCTGGCGCACCATCGGCACCTGATAGTGGGCTTCGTCCATGGGCTGGGCCGCCTTGCCCAAAGTATCCATTTGCAGGAAATTGTTTACCGTGACCTCAACCCAGGCACTGTCACCGCCTTCGTTATAACTGATATCCCCGAGCGTGAAAGTCGCTCCTTCCTGCTGGGCACGAAGCCGCTCGACATCTGATGAGTTGACCTGGGAAGCCGCATAGCGCAACCAGCGTTGTGAAGCGTCAGTACAATAAGGTACGGCTTGCTGGAAGCGCCAGTTGAAATAACTGGTACAAAAAGCTTCAAGTGGCTTTTCGAGCTGTTGCCCCTCCTCACGGTGGCAAGAAGATGTAGCGCCCAAAATACCTGTCGATAAGAGTAGAACGACAAGGCCAATTCCTGTCCGTGCCCCCCGTTTACGCATCAATGGCATATGCAATATGATTTAGTCTACTGTTTACAATGGTGACAAAAGTACGAATAAACCCTCAAAAACCGAGTGATTACCCGTACTTTTTGTATATTTGCACCGTGAAACAAAAACAGCAACTCATTTTGTGTATAGGCTCGAATCACGAGCCACAACGTCATGTCGCAATGGTACGCCAGTTGCTCGAACGGCACATGGCCGGTCTCGTATTTTCGCCCAGCATCTGGACAGAGCCTGTCGGCGTTGTGTCTCCCCCCTACCTCAACTGCTTGGCTTACGGAGAAACCACCCTATCGTATGACCAACTGCACGTTCTGACCAAGCAAATAGAACAACAGATGGGCCGTACTCCAGAGAAGAAACACAAGGGAGAGATACCCATCGACATCGACATTTTGCAGTTGGGAGGCGTGAGATACCACCTCACTGATTGGACGCGCCAATACGTCATACAACTCCTGCCCTGGCTTGAAGAAGTCACAAGTACTGACGGCAATCAGCCCAAGTAAGGCATGTCATCATCGCTGAAATCAAAAATAAGCGCACTCTACCGTTTTATTTTCAACCATAGAGTTGTCCGTTTCGACTATTTTTTCTACTTTTGCAGCCGTAAACAATGTCGACGATGAAACTGGTTATCATGACTAAGTCCACATTCTTTGTGGAGGAAGACAAAATTCTCACGACACTCTTTGATGAGGGAATGGACAACCTGCACCTTTTCAAGCCAGATTCTTCGCCGCTATACTCCGAACGTCTGCTCTCGTTATTGCCAGACGACAGCTACCGCCGAATCACCGTTCACGACAATTATTACCTGAAGAACGAGTTCAATCTGGCGGGCATTCATATCGACAATCCCCAGACAGAAGTTCCTAACGGCTACAAGGGCACGGTGAGCCGCTCGTGCAATGACCTTACTCTGCTGAAACCTCTCAAGAAAAACTCCAAGTACGTTTTCCTCAAAAACATCTTCGACTGCATTGAGTTCAAGGATGAGAAGTCTAACTTCTACCTGACCCAATTAGAGAATGCCGCGCGACAAGGCCTCATCGACAGGCATGTGTACGCCATGGGGGGCATGAACTTGGAAAACATTCGCATGGCACGCGACTTGGGATTTGGCGGAGTTGTCGTATGCGGAGACCTGTGGCAGCATTTCGATATCCACAACCAAATGGATTTCAGTGACATCATCACCCATTTCACACGGCTGCGCAAAGCCGTTGACTAAAGGCAAAAATTAAAAAGACAAATCACTTTTATTCACCAATAACACAAACAAAAATGAGTGAGAAAAGCTCTTTTTTAGTTTTCTCGGGTACAAATACGAGATACCTTGCAGAGAAAATCTGCGCCAGTCTGAACTGCCCGCTGGGCAATCTGGTTATCACCCGGTTCTCTGACGGCGAGTTTGCCGTATCTTATGAAGAGTCGATCCGTGGTCGCGACGTCTTCCTGGTGCAGAGCACCTTCCCCACGACCGACAACCTCATGGAGCTGTTGCTGATGATTGATGCCGCCAAGCGCGCCTCTGCCCGTCAGGTCATCGCCGTCATTCCGTATTTTGGTTGGGCACGTCAGGACCGTAAGGACAAGCCCCGCGTGAGCATCGGCGCCAAACTGGTGGCCAACTTGCTGAGCACGGCTGGCATCGACCGCCTGATTACCATGGACCTCCACGCAGACCAGATCCAAGGCTTCTTTGATGTTCCCGTAGACCATCTGTATGCCTCCGGCGTCATTCTCCCCTACCTCCAGAGTCTGCACCTCAAAGACCTGGTGATCGCTTCACCCGACGTAGGTGGCTCAAAGCGTGCCAACACCTTCGCCAAGTATCTCGGTGTGCCATTGGTACTTTGCAATAAGACCCGTGCCCGTGCCAACGTAGTGGAGAGCATGCAGATTATTGGTGACGTGAAAGGCAAGAATGTAGTGATTGTTGATGACATGGTAGACACCGCCGGCACCATCACCAAGGCTGCCGACGTGATGCTCGAAGCTGGTGCCGTGAGCGTACGGGCCTGCGCCTCACACTGCGTAATGAGCGGACCTGCCAGCGACCGTGTGCAAAATTCCGCGCTCAGCGAGATTGTCTTCACCGACTCTATCCCCTATACCCAGCGTTGCAACAAGGTCAAGCAGCTGAGCGTAGCCGATATGTTTGCGGAGACCATCAGACGTGTGGTGAGCAATGAGAGTATCTCATCGCAATATCTTGTATAACAGCTAATCAAAGCGTGACGGCTGTACCGAAACATCTTCTTTCGGTACAGCCGTTATACTTTTTCTATAATTGGTTCTATGGGACGGAAGCGCCCATCCAACCCTCGCACTACGCCCCCATTCTAATACAGTTTGCCATGCCAACCCCACCCCTCATCATCTATAAGGCCAGTGCCGGAAGCGGAAAGACATTCACGCTGGCCGTCGAATATATCAAGCTGCTGATCAAAGACCCACAAAACTACCGTTACATTCTGGCCGTGACCTTTACCAACAAGGCCACCGAGGAAATGAAAACGCGTATCTTGAGCCAACTCTACGGCATTGCTCACAACTTGCCCGACTCGGAAGACTACATGGACCGCATGCGTGAGTCATTCGGCAACCTCGGTGACGAGGAGATACGTGGCAGGGCTCTGTCGGCACTCGAAATGATGCTCCACCATTATAACTACTTCAGGGTGGAAACCATCGACAGTTTCTTTCAGAGCGTGCTGCGCAACCTTGCCCGCGAGCTCAACCTGACGGCCAACCTGCAAGTGTCGCTCAACGACTACGAGGTTGAGGCGCAGGCCGTGGACAACATCATCGAGAACATACAGCAGGAAAACGACCCGCTGCTGGGCTGGATAATGGACTTTGTGATGGAGAAGATCAGTGATGACAAGAGCTGGAATGTCATTGGCCAAATCAAGGAATTTGGCAGAAACATCTTCAAGGACTTCTACAAAAAGCACCAATACGAGATGCAGAAGCTGATGAACGAACCAACCTTCTTCAAGTCGTTCACCTCACGCCTCCACGCCCTCAAGGCCGAGCAAGACAAACTTATGGCTCAGTATGCCGCCGAATATGAAACCTTGGCCGCAAAGCATGGGCTCAGGAGCGAGCATTACAGCGGCAGGTCGAGCGCCCCCGAATATTTCCAAAAGCTGGCCAAAGGCAATTACATCGGCGCCAACAATTCCACGATTGTCAAGTGTATGACCGACCCCACCAAACTCGTTAGAAAGAACGACATCAACACGCCCGAGGGTGTAGTGATCATCAATGAGGTGGGCCCATTGCTGGCACGCGCAGAAAAAGACCGCCAACATGCTGAACACACTGCCAACAGTGTGGAGCTGACACTGAGAAACATCAACGAGCTCCGACTGCTCGGCCGCATCCAAGAGGAGGTACGCAACATCAACACCCAAAATAACAACTACCCTCTGAGCAATACCCAAAAACTACTCAACGACCTCATCGATGAGCATGACTCTCCCTTTATCTACGAGAAGATAGGCGGACAGTTGCGCTACATCATGATTGACGAATTTCAAGACACGAGCACCGTGCAGTGGAACAACTTCAAGATCCTCATTGACGAATGTATCGCCCACGACGCTGGGTCGCTCATTGTTGGCGACGTCAAACAGAGCATCTACCGATGGCGTGATGGCGACTGGCAGCTCTTGCAGGACCTCACGCAAGGCCGCAATCCGCAAATTGGGGTGAAGACCCTCGACACCAACTACCGCTCAGAAGCCAACATCATCCGCTTCAACAACGAATACTTCACCCGTGCCGCCGAATTTACCAAAGAGTTGGTACGCACTGCCATGGGTGATGCGGCATCCCCCGACTCCATCATAGAACCCGAAAATATCACCTTGGCCTATGCCGACGTGGAACAGGGTATACCGCCACGTAAGACGGAAGCACCCCAAGGCTCTGTCACGGTGAAGCTGCTGCAGAAAGTAGACTATGAGCAGCAAACCATCAATGAGGTAAAGGCCACGCTGGAGACGCTCCTCGCCCAAGGCATACCGCAAAGCAAGATAGCCATCCTCGTGCGCTTTAACAAAGACAACCAACTCTTGGCCGACTACTTCCAGCAACACCCCATTGTTGTCAATGGCAACGAAGTTATGGTCAACCTGGTCTCCAACGAAGCCTTTAGGCTCGATGCCTCTCTGGCCGTCAAGACATTAGTGAATGCCATGAAAGTATTGGTAGACCCCAATGACAAGCTCGCCTTGGCTGCCTTGGCCAAGGAATACCATATGATATGCGCTGAAACGGGCACCACCCTCGACGCCAATCTCTTCGTCGGGCAGAGCGAATTGCTGGCCTTGCTGCCCGAAGAGATGACCACACGCCAAGACGAACTCAGGGTCAGTCCCCTTGCCGAGCTTGCCGAGAAACTCTACAGCATCTTCCACCTTGACCGGCTGGAGGAACAAAGTGCCTATGTGTGCGCTTTCTTTGACCAGATTTCAAGTTTCCTCCAAAAGAACATTGCCGGCGTCGACGACTTCTTGAAGGAGTGGGACAACACCCTCTGCGGCAAGTCAATCCAGAGCGACAAGATTGACGGCATCCGTCTGCTCACCATTCACAAGAGCAAGGGACTGGAGTTTGACCATGTCATCATTCCTTTCTGCGACTGGGAAATAGAGAAGTGGAGCGACATCTTCTGGGTGACCACCAGCGAAGCCCCTTACAGCGAACTGCCCGTGGTGCCGGTAAATACGATGCCCAAGAAGCTGAGAGCCTCTATCTACGGTCCTCAGTACAACAGCGAACACATCAAGACGCTGGTAGACAATCTCAACATGCTCTACGTAGCCTTTACACGTGCCGAACGCAACCTCTTTGTTTTCGGACGTAATAAGGATGCCAAATACCCTTCCACACAGTTGGGCACCGTGCTGCCAGCCATGGAGCTTGGGGAGACCGAGGGCAGTTTTGGCAGCAATGACTGCCTCACCTATCGCTTTGGCGAACTGTGTCTCTCAGAGGACGACCATGAGAAAGTCACCGATAACGTCATTCTGAAAAAGCCTGAGGGCATCACCGTCAAAGTGAATGCCTACCACCGCCCCACAAAATTTAAGCAGAGCCGGGGAAGCACCGAATTTATCGCCACGGAAGAGCAACTGCAAGAACAACAGAAACGCAATGTATACATCGACACCGGCAACCTGCTACACACGCTCTTTGCCCATATACGCGATGTCAGCGATATCGACAAGGCCGTGAGCCAGTTAGAGTTTCAAGGCGTGCTCTACGACAAGCCCATGTCGCGCGAAGACCTCCGCAATATGATCAACGTGCGCCTCCAAACGCCCGAGGTAAAGTCTTGGTTCGACCCTTCATGGACCGTCTTTAATGAGTGCAACATCATCTATTATGACGAAAACGAGCATATCATCAAAGAAGAACGCCCCGACCGTGTGATCAGCAATGGCGAAGAAACCATCATCATCGACTTCAAGACAGGAGCTGAGCGCCCCGAGCACCTCCAACAGGTGACCAGATACATGACGTTGCTCCAATCGATGGGGCACGCCCACGTGAAAGGCTACCTCTGGTATATTACGCCCAACAAAATCGTCAACGTAACCCCAATCCCATCATGACATTCCTGCAATATGTAGCTCGTGACATTCTGGCCAAGCATCCTGAAGGCCTGGCCGACGTAGCTGTGGTATTCCCCAATAAACGCGCCTCGCTGTTTCTCAACCAAGCCCTGGCCGAGGCCAGTGGCAAAGCCCTGTGGAGTCCGTCGTACATCACCATCAGCCAGCTCTTCGAGCGTCACAGCCATCTGGTCATACCCGACCCCATACAACTGGTATTTCGACTTTACAACGTCTTTCGCGACCTCACCGGCAGCGACGAGCCCCTCGACCATTTCTACTCGTGGGGACAATTGATGCTGTCCGACTTTGATGACATCGACAAGAACATGGCCGAGCCCGACAAGCTCTTCGTGACCCTTGAGGCATGGGAGCGCATGAAAGACACCTCCTTCCTCACCGAGGAGCAGAAGAAAAGCCTGGAAGAGTTTTTCAATAAGGTAGTTGACGATACCAGTCTGCAGCAGAACTTTAACGCGATATGGCAAAACTTAGGCGACATCTACACCCAGTTCAGAGCTTCGCTCAGGGCCGATGGGCTGGCTTATGAGGGCATGCTCTATCGAGACGTGGTCGAGCAGAACGACCTCGACCTCCACTATAGCCACTACATCTTCGTGGGCTTCAACTTGCTGCAGAAGGTAGAGCAAAAGCTCTTTCGCCAAATTGCCGAACAAGGCAAGGCGTCGTTTTATTGGGATTACGACCACTACTACATGAACAAAAAGAACGAAGCCGGAAGATTCATTGCCCGTTATCTCGACACTTTCCCCAACCAGCTGTCGCCCGCCCTTATCGCACCCGAACTGCAAAATGAGAGAGACATCTACAACCAAATGTCTTCACCCAAGCGCGTCACTTATGTTTCGGCCCCCACAGAAGACATTCAGGCACGCTACGTAAGTAGCTGGTTGTTGGAAAACGAGCGCTACAAAGACGGTAACCGCACCGCCATCGTACTGGGTGACGAGAGCTTGCTGCAGACCGTAGTACACTGTTTGCCCAAGGAGGTGGAACAGGTAAATATCACCACGGGCTTCCCACTGACATCGTCGCCAGTGAGCACACTCGTCACGGCCCTGCTCGACCTGCAATTGAAAGGACGCATGGAGAGGGGAGACAAATACCGCCTGAAATATGTGGGCAGGGTATTGCAACACCCCTACGCACACTTTATCTCTGACCATTGCCAGCCGCTGCTCAACGAACTCACCACCCACCACCGCCTCTACCCCGACCGAGGGCAACTCACCGAGGGCTACGACGAAGGCATGGCCACGCTCTTTGCCGAGGTCGCACCGACTTCTGACGGCTATCTACCCCTCATGGCATGGATAGCCAGCATACTCAAGCGGGTAGGAATTGGTTCGGCGCATGAGGATAGCCCGCTGCTGCACGAGGCGGTATTTCGCATGTACACCCTTGTCAACCGACTCGACGACATCATGGTGGTGAAACCCATCGTTGCTCCGTCGGCCGGAGACACCACTACGGTCGATATGCCCACAGACCCGTCATCGGGCAAGCAGGTGGTCAGCGTAAACGTCCTCTATCGGCTCATGACGCAGCTGGTGCAGGGCACCACCATTCCCTTTCATGGAGAACCCGCACAGGGCATACAGATCATGGGCGTGCTCGAGACCCGAAACCTCGACTTCGACCACGTGCTCATGCTCTCTTGCAACGAGGGCAATATGCCTAAGGGTGTCAACGACGCCTCATTTATCCCCCACTCGCTCAGGGCTGGCTACGAGCTTACCACCGTTGAAAACAAGGTGTCAATCTACGCCTATTATTTCTACTCACTGCTCCAACGGGCGGGCGACATCACGCTTACCTATAACAACGCCACCACCGAAGACCGTAAAGGCGAGATGAGCCGGTTTATGATGCAGTACATGCTCGAACGCCCCATGAGCCAGCCCATACAGTTGCTCACGCTGCAATCAGGACAGAACGTGCAGAGCCGGCAACGCCAAGAGGTGGAGAAAACGGATGAAATCATCGAGAAACTCTTCAGCTTGGAGCGTCTATCACCCTCTGCCATCAACCGTTATCTGAGATGCCAACTACAGTTTTTCTACAATACGGTATGCGAACTGCGTGAGCCCGAGAGCGATGACGAAGATGAAATAGACATGCGAAGTTTCGGCAACATCTTCCACCATAGTGCCCAACTCATCTACACCCATCTCTCTAACGGCCACACCACCCCTGTGACCGCCAGTGCCATCACCGCCCTGCTCAAAGACCCCGCCCTGCTCGGGAGCTTTGTAGACCAAGCCTTCCGCGAACTCTTGTTCAAGGTAAAAGACACATCGTTTGCTCCACAATACAACGGACTGCACCTGCTTCACCGGCGTGTCATACTTATTTTCTTGCATCGACTGCTCAAACTCGACCTAAGATTGGCACCGCTTGACATTTTGGCGGAAGAACAGAGCTATTATGCCAACTTGACGTTTGACGTCGACGGGCACCCACACACCATAGCCATTGGAGGCTATGTAGACCGCCTCGACCTCGTGACGCGCGACGGAAACCCCACCATACGCGTAGTCGACTACAAGACGGGCACACCCATCGACTCCTTCCCCAATCAGATAGAAGAGGTATTCGATTCTGAATTTGTAGACAAAAAGCACACTGCCTATTACTTCCAGACCATGCTCTACGCCTCTATCATCAGTGACAAGTTGGCCAAGGAGAGCAACAGCAAAACAGCGGGCAAGCCGGTGGTACCAGCCTTGCTCTTTGTCAGGCAGGCCTCGTCAGAGGACTACGACCCCACATTGGCCTTTGGCTCAAAGAGCCATGCGGAGCGCATAACCGATATCGCAGACATGCAGGAAGAATTTACCGACCACCTCAAGCGTTTGCTCACCGAGATATTCAACAAAGACATACCCTTCAAACCCACCCCTTATACAGAGCGCTGCGCCAACTGTCCCTATCGTCAGCTTTGCGGACTCTAATCCGCGTATCGGGGCAAAGTACCTGCAGGACAAGCACAGAAACGCGCCGCCCCATGAGCATGTTGGGAAGGGCGGCTCGGTGAGAAGTCAGGGGTCAGTCCGAAAAGTAGGTGGCAAGAGTTCCAATTTAAGCGCATAATTTCATAAGTCTAAAGAGAAAGAACGGTATATCAGTCACTCCTCTAAATTGCGCCCTGAATGCCTTGACCTTTGCATTAAACGACTCGGCGGATGCATTGGTTGCCCGGTTGACGAAGAAGTTAAGGACTGTGTCGTAATGGTTCTCGAACGTGTTGATGACGGTACAGAAGGCATCGGTGCCCAGTTCTTCTACCTTATTGAACCATTTTGCCAGTTTCAGCCTTGCCGCATCAATATGGCTCTTACAGTTGTAAATATCCGTCAGTTCCATGGCCAGTTCATAGGCTTGCCGCAGTTTGGGATAGTATTCGAAGATGATGTCCGCCCTCCACTGCTGACTCTTTGTCCATTTGGATTGATGTTTGGTGAGAATGAACTTTGCACGTGCGAGCAACTGCTTACGCGTATCTCCATTGGCGTATCTGAAGGCTCTGTACTCCTGTCCCAGCTCTTTGGCTGTTCTTATCTCCTCATTCTCCAGGTCGCGCGCCATCCAGCGATACGAGATACGCATGTCGTCCAGTGCATCATAGTAAAGTTTCTGCACATGGAATCGGTCATTGGTAATTCTTGCCTTGGGGAACGCGGTGCGGGCTATGAGCATCATGGAGGAGGACAGGTCGAGGGTTATTTCTTTCACCCCGAGCCTCTTGTCGCGGCTTAGCTTCTCCAGGACATGGATTACATCCTCGGCCTTGGTGCCTTGGACAACGGCCACCAAAGTACCGGGGCCTCCTTTGCCCGACTTGTTGGTCAGAAAGGTGTAGACCTCGCCGCTGCTCAGGCAGGTCTCGTCTATGCTCAAATGCTCACCGATATTTTCT
>JAFABV010000063.1 GCA_023425865.1 Bacteroidota bacterium
ATATTATTATCTTTGCGCTATAAGAAACAACCTTTCATAATTTTCAATGAGTTAAAATGCGTTGTGATTTGCTTGAATATTATTATCTTTGCGCTATAAGAAACAACTGAATATGTGAATTTATATAATCGGCGGTAGTTGTGATTTGCTTGAATATTATTATCTTTGCGCTATAAGAAACAACGCCGCTCAACGTCATCAATTCGATGTTTGTGTTGTGATTTGCTTGAATATTATTATCTTTGCGCTATAAGAAACAACATCCATATAATTAGAAATTAAGGTGCAGTAGTTGTGATTTGCTTGAATATTATTATCTTTGCGCTATAAGAAACAACATTAGACGATAATGACCAGGGCATGCGCCAGTTGTGATTTGCTTGAATATTATTATCTTTGCGCTATAAGAAACAACATATATACGATTGAAACTAAGGAAGTTAGAGTTGTGATTTGCTTGAATATTATTATCTTTGCGCTATAAGAAACAACATGCTTCAATCTTACAAGTAGTAGGATTATGTTGTGATTTGCTTGAATATTATTATCTTTGCGCTATAAGAAACAACACTGTCAAGCAAGAGCACATAAGTTATCACGTTGTGATTTGCTTGAATATTATTATCTTTGCGCTATAAGAAACAACATATGGAACGGTCATATTTTGTAATTTTGTGTTGTGATTTGCTTGAATATTATTATCTTTGCGCTATAAGAAACAACTTATCATCAACACTCGCGAAGAAATCAAAGGTTGTGATTTGCTTGAATATTATTATCTTTGCGCTATAAGAAACAACAAGAAATCTATCATTATAAGTAAAAGTCAGTTGTGATTTGCTTGAATATTATTATCTTTGCGCTATAAGAAACAACAATCTCATAACCAAGACCATCAAATTCTGGTTGTGATTTGCTTGAATATTATTATCTTTGCGCTATAAGAAACAACAACTATTTTGAGAATAACTACGACATTCAGTTGTGATTTGCTTGAATATTATTATCTTTGCGCTATAAGAAACAACAATTTATAGGTGATTCCGAAGCAGCAGTCAGTTGTGATTTGCTTGAATATTATTATCTTTGCGCTATAAGAAACAACAGAAACATTTCCTATATCAGCAGCAGTATGTTGTGATTTGCTTGAATATTATTATCTTTGCGCTATAAGAAACAACTGCAAGTCCAAGACCTAAATCCATATAATGTTGTGATTTGCTTGAATATTATTATCTTTGCGCTATAAGAAACAACTTCATCATGCAGTATCGCCGTTTCAACGGGTTGTGATTTGCTTGAATATTATTATCTTTGCGCTATAAGAAACAACAAAACGAACTCTTATAAATTATAACGTTAGTTGTGATTTGCTTGAATATTATTATCTTTGCGCTATAAGAAACAACCCTAAACGCATTCTGCGCCTTTATGGGGCGGTTGTGATTTGCTTGAATATTATTATCTTTGCGCTATAAGAAACAACTAACCATGTTGCTTGCAGAAAGCGTCTCAGTTGTGATTTGCTTGAATATTATTATCTTTGCGCTATAAGAAACAACAACACCATGAAGGAAACCATCGCCTATTAGTTGTGATTTGCTTGAATATTATTATCTTTGCGCTATAAGAAACAACGGGAATGTAGGATATAAACTTTTTGATTCAGTTGTGATTTGCTTGAATATTATTATCTTTGCGCTATAAGAAACAACTGCCCAGCGAACCTGTCTTGATGACGCTGGGTTGTGATTTGCTTGAATATTATTATCTTTGCGCTATAAGAAACAACACAAAACAGACATATCACATGGAAGCGGGAGTTGTGATTTGCTTGAATATTATTATCTTTGCGCTATAAGAAACAACATTTATCATCATGGAGTACTACGAAACTTGTTGTGATTTGCTTGAATATTATTATCTTTGCGCTATAAGAAACAACATAAGATGGCATGACAATTGCCATGGGGACGTTGTGATTTGCTTGAATATTATTATCTTTGCGCTATAAGAAACAACAAACAGAAATTATTACTTTGTTTAAGCCTGGTTGTGATTTGCTTGAATATTATTATCTTTGCGCTATAAGAAACAACACGGATGGTGAAATATGTTGATAATCATACGATTGTGGCTTAATGTAGAAATGAAAAAATAATAGCGCAAATAAGAAATCCTAACCTGTTTGGTTAGGATTTCTTATTTCTAGAAGAGTTCTAACTGTTGATACGGGGCATTGGGACGCTGGGGAACGGCACCATAGTATAAATGAATATTTGAGAACTGCTTGTCTGTGATACACATGATACCTACTTTTCCGTATTTGGGCAAGAAGGATTTGACTCTTTTGATGTGAACATCCGCATTTTCCATACTGGCGCAATGGCGAACATAGATTGAAAACTGAAACATGGTGAAACCATCTTTTTGCAAGGCCTTACGAAAATCCATGTAGGCTTTTTTGTCTCGCTTGGTTTCCGTTGGGAGGTCAAAGAATACAAGTATCCACATAATGCGATATTCACTCAGTCGGTCAAACGTGCTCATGCTACATCTCAGGGTAAATGATTTGGCGTAACTCTCCGGAAAAACATTTGTAGAGTGACGATGTGGTCTGTTGTGCGGCTATCATCAGCGGACTGCGACGACCGCCAATCACCACATCCAACATCGGAATGCCTAAAAGGTACTTCTTGATCTCTTGGGTAATTACACTGTAATCGTCTACCAAGTGCATTGTACTTATCACCAATTGGTCGACGTATGGCCGGTATGGCTCCATCACATCATCAGCGAGACAATAGGCGTTGTATCGGTTGTGATGGTGGATGCCCAGCGTGGGAAGCAGTCCGCTGCCTACCAATGCCCGTGCAATGACCGCACGAAGGATAGCGTATCCATAGTTCAACAGATTGTTGGGTGCCATACCCTCCCTATCCCGTGTAAACCCATCGATTTGCGGAAAGATTTTTTTCCAATAATACGCGGCGGCGTATGCCTCCATGTTGTCGGGGTCGCCACTTCTTACTTGTGCCGCCCATACTTTCATGCACCGGGTCTCTTGAGAAGTGGTTGAGGCAAGCACACGCTCTTGGTTGAGGATTTTCTGTTTAATGGTTTGTTGCCAGAGTTGTTTGCGCAAAGGGAGTGAGGCGTCGAGTTGCTGTCGAAACCGTTCGTTTTGCACCGTATTACCCGATAGCGGCAACATCAGTCCCACGGGCATGCTTTTCTTGTCGCAGGTCACCACCGCGCAGTTGTTGTCGAGCAACGCTTCCAGTGCTCCGGTGGTTATCGTGATGCGCCTGTTGTCGAGCACTACCACCCCAATATCTTCTATTGGGATGGTACGCTCGGCTTCTTTCTTGATCAAATCGGGCAAGGCATCGTTGGTTTCCACATCAGGGATATGCAGCACCAGCTGGTCATTGCGCAGACTCAGGTACATCGGATTACTAAAGCATAAGGTTTTCTTGATCATAGGGCTATGCTGTTATATTATTTTTGAATATTAACGACATTCCCCAGACGGTCTACTTCAAGCTTCCAGCATATTGCTTTTATCATCTCACCAGAGATTGCACGTTGGTTTTTCAGCTGTTGGCTTCCCAACCCCAATTCATTTTGAACCAGTTTCCCATGACAATATGTTTCTGCACTTTTCTTGTCAACGTTATAAATTAAAGATGAAATGCGATGCGGAACAAAGTTAGCCGTAATGCCACTTGAATCCATGAATTTATATATTCTATTGGCATTGATGGATACATGGCCCGCCAAAGATTCCTCCTCAGTGGGAACATAGACCAGATCGTTGGGAGACAAGTAGAATTTCAAGGGTTCATCGTTGTCATTCTTTTCGGGCACGGGGCTAAGTCCTTGCTTGAGACGCTCAACAACAATGTTGAGTGGGATGGTAGCATAGCTGCGTTGTCCGTCTGCGGCCTGATAAATGGCAAAATATAGATTGGTGCCCGACTGAGCCTCGACAAACTTCTCGCTTTTGTGTCCTACATGCCCCACAGCAAACTTATTGCCCAGAGTTTCTACAATTCTCACCTTGACAATGGGTTGGTGGAACTTTCCGTCGTTATAAAGGCGTATATGCTGGTTCATGTCGGCAATGCCTTCGGGCGTGAATGCCACTTGCGGGTCACCTCCCTTGGCCTTGAGATAGTTGAGCAAAATCTTTTGTATGCCGGTATCACTGATCGAAGAAATCTTCTTCTCATCGAAGTCTTCTTTGAGCGGTTTCCGGGTGGCTACCATAGGCTCCCGGTCATCGCTGGATACCCACACTTCCACTTTGCTCACGTCAGTGTCATTCCATTTATATTCCAGTTTCTTGAAATGGCTCACAATATCTTTCTTGGCAAGTCCGGCCTTGCTCATGGCCGCAATGGCTTGTCGCAGTGGTTTATAGCAGATGGTGGAATAATGGTCTATGGCCTTAGACAGCGTCATGACGGCTTTACGCTTGAGGTTGACATGCCCGAACACCGTTTCCTTGTGCATGGGCTTCCTCACTGCCCACAAGTCATTGCCTTTCTGGGGCACACGTACTTTGCGCCCTTGGTCATCATACTTCTCATAGTAATTGGTCGCCTTGTTGATGACCCGCACATAATTCTTAAAGCTGACCACCACTTGTGACAGCGCCTCGTAGACGTCTTGGGTGAAGGTGTCCCACGGCTTGCGGATAACCCTGTTTTTGTCGCAGAGCTTTCGTCGCAGGTCTTCTCTTTTTCGTGTGTCGTTGGCCGATTCGTTGTTCAGATAGTTGATGATATTGCGCGAGGCACAGGCAATGACCAGCGCGTCCATGGCATGGTGCCGATGGTCTATGCGCTTCTTATTGAAGCCTCGTTGCAGTTCCAAGGGCATGGTAGTCTGAAACACCTGCTTGCCGTCTTTGTTTTCCCAATGGCCAAATTGCTCACTTTCGGTCAACGCGTTCATTCTTTGGAATCGTGACGACACGATGGTGTTCCACACGTCGTTCAGTCCCCAGTCTTTTTTCAGCTTGTCGGTAATGCCTCCGGTGCAGGCGATGACCATCTTCGACGTGGCCTCCGCTTCGTCTTGCTGGCGCACGATGTTAGACAACAGAGTCTTGACCATCTTGCTGATATACCTACTGTCATTGAGCTGGCGGTTCAGGAAATCCTGTGGAATCTCTTCCATCAAGAGTTTTTCTTTCTTGGCCCTATTTCCTTGGTAATGCTCTTTCACAAACTCCAGATACTCCTCTTCGCTGAGTATTCTCCTGTCGCCCAGCGTGGTGCAATGCACAATCTCGCTTCCGTGCTGCTTGATAAACTCGTGCCCCAAGAGGTTTGATTTCAATGCATTGACTTCTGCTTCGCAAATTACCTTATTGGAAAATGAGTCGTCAAAATACCGGCTCTGCGGTATCACGTGCTCAATCTGATAGGCCGATGTGAACAGCTTGGAAAGCGAAATGGTACGCCCGGTATAGGGTGAGCAGTATTTTTGTTCAAGCCACAACTTATATCTGGTAAGCTCACTGGTTGTGGGCTGAGCCATTTGCGATATCTTGATAATCTCCGCATAGTTTTCGTCTTCCTTGCTGAGCGTTTGCAGAGCCCCCTCTTCATAGATTCTCAGAATCTCTTGTTGCATGGGCGAGTAGGGGCGAACGTCTTGAATCTGGCTGTCGTTTTTCAGTTCCATCAACAGCCTTTTTATGCGCAGATTGGTGTTTTCGTTTTGCAATATTTGCCGAGTTCTGCGGGCACGCTCGTTCGCGGGGCTCTTCATCTCACGTCCTAATTCCACATGTATCTCATCGATGTGGCCCGCCTCTTTCCATATATCGTAGACCGTCCTGAGGGTTTCAAGCACACACGCCTCGACAATGGGGTTGCGCAGTGAGTGTTGCTTGAAAGCTTTGATATACGACAACAAATCTTCGGGCTTCTGCCAGTGCTGAATATCTGTTGCCTCAGAATGACGGCCATAGACCACATAGCAGGCCAGCCATACCGGCAGCCCCTGATAGTCGTCAATCGCTTGGAGCGTGAACCCGGAATTGCTGATCTTCTCGATGACCTTCTCATCGAGTTCTCCACGGGCTATCTTTTCCATTTGAGGTTGAAGCCTGTTTCTCACCTCGTCTTCTCGCCATAGGTATCCCATGCGCATCACGGCCAGCAGTTTTTTGATAGCCTTTTCCGAATAGGCACCATAGTCTTTGGCAAACGGTTTCACCTTGAGGAAGGCCTCGACAAACCGGTCGTCATCGACCAGCTTGCGCAGAGCAGTACGGGTCTCGTCCTTATGCTCCACCGAGTAGAGCAGGTGCCACAACCGATATTCTTTGGCACTGTCAAGCCACGTCTTTTCCATTCCGGCCTTGTCAAGAGCCGACAACAATACGTGGCGCGTTTCGTTACAAGGATATTTCTTCTCGTTGTCGTCCACGTAGTTCCACCGAACCGGGAATTGGTTTTCGCCACCTGTTTTTACTTTCTTGAGCTTAAAGTAGTCCTTCAGCAGCATGTCTTGCCCAATCTCCTTCCGGTCGTTCAGATAGTCGAAGAGGCGTGCGTAGTCGTCTGGCGTTTTCAGATAGTCGCCCGTTACCTCATGGTCATCGGCCCGGTCGAAGAGCCGAAGGTTCTGAACAAACTGCCACAGCCTGAACTCCTGGAAGTAGGGATTAGATCTGGCGATGCACTTGATGGGCTGGCTTTTTATCTCTCCCGTATTCTTGTCTACATATTCATAATGTTCATACGGGCAGTCAGCAATGAGCGACTTTTTGCTTTTCAAGGGTCGCTGATAGAACAACAGGTCTTCCAAAAGGAGGTAGACCATGTCTTTTTTAAGCAAACTGTCTCGATGGGGTTGGTTGTTGGGGTATAATTCCCGGACGCAGGCTTCCAGCCACTTGGGGTCACTCAGTTCGCTGTGATACTCCGCTTGTTTTTGAAGAATAGCCCTGAGCTCATCTTTATAATAGTTGCGCTCGATGGTCCTGACATATTTGCCCCTGATTTTATCGGAGGGTTCTTTCAGCAGATGGTCATAGATAAAGGCGCCGACGGTTTTCCCCGAGTCTTCCAACAGATGCTCGGTGCGTTTCTTGCGCAGTGTCCAGTCGTTCTCGTCGGGTACTCTGAACGACCGTTTCACCTGTCCATCCTTATCTTTTTTGAGGGTCTTGCCATCTTTCTCATATTCTGTCGTGACGATGAAAGCCTTGGTTTTGCCCACCCAGTCATCGAGAGAAATCTTGCTCGAACGACGATATATCCATCCGTTCTCAAGAACTACATTGTACCATCTGTCGCTACCCCTTCTCTCTTCTGTCGCTTCCACGCGCACCACCTTCAGCTCGTGGTATTCCTTGACCTGTGTCGGATTCTCCTCTTCTTCCTCGCCTCGCAGCTGGTAATATCCTCTTTTCTGGTTGAAATTCAACAGTATCCAAGCTAATTCTTCTTTGGAGATAGCGGCGGTCAACGCTTTTTTCCGAAGATAATACAATGTCCAGTCCATGGGAATCTTCTTGCCGTTGGCAACCAACTCTGGCTGGTTTATTTCGAAGTCGAGCAGCATCTCTTCAAAGGAGTCGTTGAAAAGAAACCTCATTTTTCCCTCCGCGTCGCGAGCCCATGCCAGTTTAGGCTCTCCGTGATTCAGAAATTTGCCGTATGTTGTGGGTATTGTTCGGTCCCAACCGATGGCTTGGTCGTAATGTTCTGGAAGAAATCCCAACACATGAAGCACTCTGTGCATTCTCTCCCTACGCAGCAACACGCGTTCCCAAAGCCTTCGTGCGCCGCGGTATCCTGTTCGCGCTTTCGTCTGCGATTCGGTTACTCCTGCGTCAAAACTACTCATAACATCTTGACTCATAGGGATTATTCTACTCCCTAAACGAATGTCTTTGATGAATGAATCCTCATCATCGACAGAGACTTTAGCCCAACCAATGCTATTGGGTCCCAAGTCCAATCCTAAAATTATTCTCATATTTTCGCAATATTGTTTGGTAGTTATGATAAAAGTTTCTATATTTGTAGCAATAATTTTTCAAGCAAATCACAATAAGGATTATTCCGTTGTGAAAACATTTTAGGCGGGGCAACTCGCCTAAATGTTTTTATAGCCACAAATATATGATATTCTCTTGTTGAGTCCAAGTTTTTTCCTTATTTTTTCATGAAATCTGTTGCGGTCATAGTAGCGTTTCACTGGCATTGTTAAAGGTAAGGAACGGTTGATATATCTGTACTTTTCACATTCATATTGGTAACGCCGCAACTGTACCGATAATTGGAGTGATTGGTTACATCCGGGAAAAGTTTTATCTGACGGATCTGTTGGCTGGCAGCCTCGAAGTCCAGAGTATAGTTGTCGACGCGTAATTTGCCGAAGAACCATTGTCGCTGATTAGTGAATACGCGCTGGTTGTCCGCCTGTGAGTACTTGTCGAAATACCTCATATAGGCCATGTGTCCGTCTCATGATGATGATATGATGAGACTTACTCCGTGTTTGCACTCGATGGTTCTAATTTAACGGTCGGTTCATTCTATATGAAATCATCCGATGGTTCTATATGAAACCATTCTATGGTTCTATATGAAATCATCCGATGGTTCTATATGAAATCATTCGATGGTTTTATATAGAAGTATTCGACACACTGCCCCGAAGTAAAAAAGGATAGGGCGGTTGGGGGCAAGCCATTTACGCGTACGGGCACCTCCCCCAATGGTGTTTTTCCCCTGTGCGTCCTGTTTGCGGGTTATTCAAGAGAGAGGGGGGCAGTTGGATAACCCTCGGCTATTGAGCGGCACCTCGCTGAGGCGAGGCTTGGCGCATCATCTCTGGGGGATGGCGGCTGTCAGAGGTATGGCTTGATAGTCTGTCACTCAGCATTTGAAGTAATTGGGTGTAGGTGTCGGGATGATGGCATCTGTAAATACAAGGTATGTAAGGATACATGAGCCACTCCTTTGGCTACTGAGCCGCTTTGGCGATTCGCCAAAAGCGTATGGGCATAAACAGAGGGCGCCCTCGTGTCATTAAGACGGAGGGCACCCTTAGGTGTGTGGTGAGCTACTGGTTGTGCAGCAGCCCCACATGGTTATTTAGTAAACTCTCTGTTGCGAGTGTTATTCGCCATCAACCTTGATGGCCTTATAGTCGGTCTTGCCCGAAGGCCAGATGCCCGTGATGAAGAGTACGGGGGTCTTGCTCATAGAGGCGCTCTTGACAGCTTCCTGAAGGTCGGAGATAGACTTCATGGGCACGTCGTTGGCCGTGAGGATGATAAATCCGTCGCTGATGCCACCGTTCTTGAAGGCACCGCTCTTCACGTCTTTCACCTGCAGGCCGTAGCTGATGCCCAATTGCTTCTTGAGGTTCTCGTCTACGGGGAATACCTTGGCGCCGAGCACGTTGAGGTCGGCGGTCTTCATGACTTTGGTGGTACCCTGCTGGTTCTTCATGGTCACCGTCCTGCTCATCTTCTTCTTGTCGCGCAGCCATGTGATGGTGGCCTTGTCGCCCGGACGCTTGCCGTTGATGATTTCCTGTAGCTCGGCCATCTTGGTGATGTTCTTGCCGTCGATGCTTACCACGATGTCGCCCTTCATCAGTCCGGCCTCAGAGGCGGCGCTGCTCTCGGTGATGTCGTCCACATATACGCCGTCGTTGGTGCCGAGGTCGGGCACGTCTTTGCCATCGCTCTTCAGGCCATTGATATAGTTGAGCACATCAGTACCCTTGATGCCGAGGTAGGCACGCTGCACGGTGCCATACTCCTTGAGGTCGGCCACCACCTTATTCATAATGGTGGTCGGGATGGCGAAGCCGTATCCGGCGTACGAACCGGTCTCGGAGTAGAGCATGGCGTTGATGCCGACCAGTTCACCCTTGGTGTTGACCAGTGCTCCTCCAGAGTTGCCGCGGTTGATGGCGGCGTCGGTCTGTATGAAGCTCTCCACGCCGTTCTGTCCCAAGGTACGTGCCTTGGCGCTGACGATACCGGCTGTCACGGTGTTGTTGAGTCCGAAGGGGTTGCCCACGGCAATCACCCATTCACCCACGCGCAGCTTGTCTGAGTCGCCGATGGGCAGTGTAGGCAGGTTTTTGCCATCAATCTTGATCAGCGCCAGGTCGGTGGTGGGGTCGGTGCCGATGATGCGTGCGTTAAATTCGCGGTTGTCTTCCAGGGTAACTGTCAATTCGTCAGCCCCATTCACCACGTGGTTGTTGGTGACGATGTATCCGTCAGAGCTGATAAGCACGCCCGAGCCGGTGGCCTCCTGTTTGGGTGTGCGCACCTGCCGCTTCTGCGTGCCTCCTCGTCCCTGTCCGGGGTCGCCAAAGAAGCCAAAGGGGTCGCTGAAGAAGTCGGAGAAGGGGTCGCTCTGCACCTCTACGGTTTGTGTCTTAGAATTTTTTACATACTTGATGTGTACCACAGCCGGCAGCGCTTTATCAGAGGCATAGGTCAGATCCACAGGCTGTCCGGCCTGAGCCACTTCATTGGTATCGGCATTCACCTTGATGAAAGAGCCTGCGGAAAAGGCCAAGGCTACGACGCAGAGGCCTGTAAGCAGATAACTTGAATATTTTCTCATATTCGTTGTGTTTATTAATTGTTTTGTTGTTATTAATTCTATGATATGTACAAGGTGGCAGGAGGTGTAGACACTGTGTTCAGTCCATTATTGCCGCCTGCTGTAGTTGGTTGCAAATATAGGAGCAAAAATTCTGATTGTGTCAGTTTGTCGGCTTTGTTTATTCCAATTTAACACTTCGTTTTTAACAGTTAACGGCTCTTAAGTCCCCGGCGTTTTTATTTTACATTCATTTAAGAGCGGTTTTTGTGTAATGTGACCGTAGGGTTTCGATTTAATTTATTACTTTTGCAGTTGTAAGGCAGTGCTCCGGCTTTGTCGCTGGTACACGTCAGTGTACGGGAGGAAAGTCCGGGCAGCATAAGACGCTCCACTTCCGAAAATAGAAGCTATTGGCGACAGTAGGTGAAGGTAGAAGAGAACGACCGCCACGACGCTGTTGTGGTAAGGGTGAGAAGGTGGTGTAAGAGACCACCGGGCGGCGGGTGATCGTCGTGCCGTACCGTCTGGAGGCTGCAAGTTCATGTATACCATCGTCATGTCAGGGTTGTCTGCCCGATGCGATATAAAGCGCAACGATGGAGGGTAGAACGCTGGAGTTGCAGGGTGACCTGCAACGTAGATAAATGACAGAGCTCCTCCTCAATAAGGAGGATACAGAACCCGGCTTATCAGGGCACTGCCTTACTTTTTATGTTTTTGCCCATATCAATCGCTGAAAACCAATTTACGCATCATGAAGGAATTACAACCCAACATACTCGATGATTACGAGCATCGCATCACCCTGGCTGTGGAGCGCCATGGTGACGAGCCCGACTTTCCCCAGTTGGGGCAATACGGCATAGACCGCGAGAGGCTCAGCAGCTACTTGTTTGATTACCAGGCCATACTTGATGGCGAGGGGTCGCAGCGCGCCCAGCTCACGCTCTATGGCATCATTGCCATCGTACCGGTGCTTGTGCTCAGCGCCTTTCCTGAGGCTCAACTTCCCTGGGGACGCTGGTCGCTGTTGGTGGGCATTGGCATGGGTGTGCTCTTGTCTGTGGCTGTCAAGGCTGTCAGACTGTCATTGAAGAACGCGCGGCTTCGTAAGTTCCGCGGCGGTAACAGTGACCTTGCCGCCTACTGTGATGCCGTGAGCAATTATGTCAATCTTTATAAACGGAATATATATGAATAAAATCGAGCTTCCAGACTTTATGAAGTACAAAGACAAATTCTCCAAGTCGGAATTTGTCGAGAAAATCTCTACCGTGGCCAAACGTGCAGGCGCCAAGTTTGTATATGCCGCGCTGATCTTGTTTTATACCCTTGAGAGCGACAAAGTGTCTATCAAGGACAAGGCAATCATCATTGGTGCCTTGGGCTATCTGATCAGTCCGCTCGACTTGGTGCCCGACGCCATCCCCATCGCTGGACTTGGCGACGACCTTGCCGTGCTTATCTATGTGCTGCGCAAGGTGTGGGGCGATGTGTCTGAGGAGGTGAAGGCCAAGGCGCACGACAAGCTCAGCAAGTGGTTTGACGAGGACGAAATCACCGAGGCCAACGATATTTTTTCTGAGGAATAACGTGTGAGAGCGCGTGGGTGACAGTTGGTGGGGATAGGCATGCTGGGGAGAGTGCTTGTTGTACGCATGGCGTCTGTCATCTCTCCCCATCATACTTATCGGCCACCTGTCACCTGTCGACTCAGGTCTAACCCTCTAAACAGGCATCGAGTTTCTTCTCGATTTCCTCGCGGTTGAGGTTCTGACCGATAAACACAATCTTCTGCATACGGTCGCCGTATTGGTCATCCCAGTCTTCGCGCACCTGCGGATTCTGTGCCATGAAGTCCTTGAGTTCGTTCTCGGGCATGGTGGCAAACCACTGTCCGGCGTTGGTAATATTAAACTGTTTGCCTGCCTGCTCGAAGAGATAGCACGTGTCGAGCTCGTCCTTAAAATAGCACATACCCTTGGCACGCACCACGCCGCGTGGCCACTGCGTAGACACAAACTCATCAAACCGGGCTAAATCCATGGCTGGGCGACGATAGTAGACGAATGTCTGGATGCCATACTCCAAGGCTTCTCCCTGTCCATGGTGATGGTGGTGATGGTGGTGATGGTGGTGGTCATCGTCATCATGGTGACGTTCTTCGTGCCCATGGTGGTGCTCTTCGTGGTGGTGATGGTGCTCGTGGTCGTGCTCGTCCTCATCATCTTCCTCGTCTTCATGGTCATGCTCTTCCATGGCCTGCACCCAGCGCGGCGAGCGAGCCACTTTCTCGAAGTCGAATGTGCGGGTGTTGAGCAACTGGTCGAGTTCTACATTGCCGTAGTCGCACTTTATGATTTTAGCCACAGGCTGTATTTCGTGGATGATGCCCTTGAGGTGCGCCAAGTCTTCGGGGCTGATCTCAGAGGCTTTGTTGAGCAGAATGATGTTGCAGAACTCAATCTGCTGGATGACCAAACTTGCCAGGTCTTGTTCGCCCATATCCTCTTTCTTCAGTTCTTCGCCGAGTCCGAACTCGTCGCGCATGCGCAGTGCGTCTACCACGGTGACAATGGCGTCGAGGCGAGCAATGCCATTCTTGGTGGCTTCGGGAGCAATGAGGTTGGGGTAGGTGCTGATGCTTTGGGCGATGGGAGCGGGCTCGCAGATGCCGCTGGCCTCAATGACAATATAGTCGAAGCGATTCATGCTGATGATGTCGTTGAGCTGGTTTACCAAATCCATCTTCAGCGTGCAGCAGATGCAGCCATTTTGCAAGGCCACCAGACTGTCGTCTCCCTGGTTGACTACGCCACCCTGCTGTATAAGGCTGGCGTCGATATTCACCTCGCCAATGTCGTTGACGATGACAGCAAACTTGATTCCTTTTTCGTTGGCGAGTATCCTGTTGAGCAGTGTAGTCTTGCCGCTGCCTAAATAGCCGGTCAGCAGCAGCACTGGTGTTTCTTTTTTCTCCATATTATATTTTATAATTGTTGTCTGTTCGTATATAGGCAAATGTAGTGCCAAAGCGTCTTTGTCACTCTGGTTTCTGCCTATAGATATGGTGATAATCTACATTTTTGCCGGTTCGGTCTCCTGGTTGATGCCGTCTATATATGGCTTCAGCACACGGCTCCATGCGTCGTAGCCCTCTTCGTTGAGGTGCAGTCCGTCGGTGGTGTAGGCCCGTTTCAGCACGTAGGTGTTCCCGGTCACCATGTGTGGGAAGATGTCAATATAGGTCAGTCCCTGTGCTTGGCAATACGCTTTCAGCAGTTGGTTGATGACCGGCACCTTGGGCGTGCATCCCTGCAGTGTCTTCCAGCGGTTGGTCGACTCGTTGATGGGTAGTAAGCTTTGCACATAGAGCCGCACGTCTTTGTTGGTTTGGCTGATTGTGTCAATCAGCCCTTTGACATGCTCGAACACCTCCTTCTCCGTGAGTCCGTGACTCAGGTCGTTGATGCCGCACATCAGCACGATGGCCTTCGGGCGGTAGGGCACAAACTGGTGCAGCCTGTGGGTCATGCCCTGCGCGTCGTCGCCGATGATGCCGTAGTTCACCACGTTGTCGGCGCCGAGTCTGCGGTTCCAGTCTTTGCCGTTCTCGGTGAGGCTGTTGCCCAGCATGACAATCTTGGTGGAATCGACCGGCGGCCGCCGTTCAAACTCCTCGATTCGCTGCAGATAGTGGTCAGTGGGCCTGAATTCTGGCTGCTGGCCAAACGTTGTGTTGCTCATACATAACAAGATAAAGGTGAAAAGATACGCTTTGAAAAGTCTCATAGTTATTGCCTCCTTAGTTGAAACGGTTCAGAATTGGAAATAGATGAACGGCTGGATCTCGCTGCTTTTGATCTGGATGACGATGAAGATAATCACCGTGAGCATCAGCACGCTGAGCAGCACGCCGCCGCGCTTGAGCGCACAAACCGACAGGCTGCACAGCCGGTCGGGGACAAAGTGGGTGACGAAGCCGAAGGCCACGAGCAACAAGACATACCGGTAGGAGATCAGCACGTCGCCGACAAGCTCGGGGTGGAAATTGGTGAAAATCTGCGAGAGCATCACGCCGCACCCCTCCCAGGTCTGCATGCGGAAAATCATGAACATAAACGCCACGGCCTGAAACGTGAGGAAGACGGCCGCCACGCGCTTCCATCCCGTCGACCGGTAGTGCTTGTCGTGGTGAAGGATGTCTTGTCGCAGAAACTTATGCGCCGCCAGCAGCAGTCCGTGAATGCCGCCCCAGGCCACAAAGTTCCAGCTGGCGCCATGCCATAGTCCGCAGAGCAACATCGACCCCACCAGATTGACATAAGTCATCACCTTGCCCCGGCGGTTTCCACCCATTGAAATATACACATAGTCGCGAATCCACGACGACAGCGAAATGTGCCAGCGGTGCCAGAAGTCGGTCATGCTCTGGGCCTTGAACGGCGCGTTGAAGTTGTCGGGGAAATGGAAGCCCAGCAGCAGGGCTAAGCCGATGGCCATGTCGCTGTAGCCGCTGAAGTCGCAGTAGATTTGCAGACTGTAGCCATAGAGTCCGAGCAGATTCTCGAAGCCCGAGTAGAGCGACGGGTTGTCGAAGATGCGGTCGACGAAGTTGAGGCTGATGTAGTCGCTGATGACAGCCTTCTTGAACAGTCCGATGGCAATCATGAATACGCCGCGCGCCACCATGGTGTCGCTCACCTCCAACCTGCGGCGTATCTGCGGGGCGAAGTCGCGTGCCCTGACGATGGGGCCGGCCACGAGCTGCGGGAAGAACGACACATAGAAGGCATAGTCGAGCAGACTGTCGAGCGGCTTCAGCCGGTCGCGGTAGACGTCGATGGTGTAGCTCAGGCTCTGGAACGTGAAGAAGCTGATGCCCACCGGCAGGAAGATGTCCCAGGGCTGGAAGTTGTTGCCGATGATTTGGCTCACCATGCCCGCGAAGAAGTTGGTGTATTTGAAATAGGCCAGGAACCCCATGTCGATGAGTATGCTCACCGTGAGCAACAGCCTTTGCAGCCTGCGGTTGTCGCGGTGCCGGTCGATGCCGCGTGCCAGCAGAAAGTCGGTCGTCGTGACCAGCCCCAGCAACAGGAAGTAGAACCCGCTGCTCTTATAATAGAAGTAATAGGAGAAGAGTGTGACAAAGAGAATGCGCGCCGTGTCTCTGTTGCGCAGCATATAGTACACCGCGCTGAAGGCGACAAACAGAAACAAGAAGAGGCCGCTGTTGAAGATGAGCGGATTCTGCGGACTGTAGGATAATTCGTTGAGGAGATGCTGAACCAGTGTATTCACGTTGTTCGTTTATTTAATGATTCCCGCCTGTTGCTTGCGTCGATAGTTTTCCATGCCCGCCTCGACCGACTTGCAGAACTGGCGTGCCAGTTGCTTGCCGCCTTCGTAGTTGATGTGGGTGTAGTCTTTGTTGGCCCATTTCTTGTCTACATACCTGCGCACGGAGTTCTTGCCCCCCATGGCATCGAACATACTGTAGAACGCCACCTGCTCTTGGGCGGCCAGTTGCTGTTGATAGGAGATGAGCACGGGTATGACCTTCATGGTGCGTATGCCGTCGGCGGTGCGTTGGTCGCGGTCGGTCACGCTCATGATGAGAATGGCGGCCTCGGGGTAGGCCTTGCGCAGTTTGGCCACCACGGCCTTCATCTTGGTGAGGTAATGCTTCACAAACTGCGTGTCGTTGTCGTCGGTGGCCACGTTCAGGCCATAGTGCAGAATGATGAGGTCGTAGGGCCGCAGGTGGGCAAAGGCGGAGAGACGCTCGTCGGACAGTGAGGCCAACGCGTAGCCTGAGATGCCGCGCATGCCCAGGTTGTCGACGATGACGCCCCTGTCGGACTCGAATGCGGCTCCGAAGAAGAGGCTGCCGGCACCGGCCTGCGTCACCTCAAAGGTTGCGGCGTGCGCCTGCTGGCTGATGCTCACCATCTGCAGGCCGCTACCCGTGGGCTGCAAGGGCTGCAGTGGCTGGTTGTTCACCGAGCCCGAAATCTGTGTCGTCCCCTGCTTGTCTTCGTAGAAGAACATGGAGTTTTGCCAAGTGCTGGTGCCCTTGCGGAAGGTCGTGGCGGTGCATTTCAGGCTTGCGCCTGTTACAGCCTTGAAGTATTTCTGGTTGATATCGAGGTTGCTGGCGACATAAGGATGCTTGGTGACACTCGACTCGGTGAATCCCTTCGACACCACGGCGATGGTGGGTCGGCTGCCGTTAGTGCCCTTGGTGCAGTCGATCCATCCGATGCCCTTCCCGCCGTATTTTTCTTGCAGCATCTCTCGGATGTCGGCCGTGAGGATGTCGGCTTCGATGAACGAGTCGCCAAAGTAGGCTATGCGTACGGGGCGGGGGAGCGTCGAGGCTTTCGCGAGCATCTGGTAGAAATGGTTCATGCCCCCGGCCTTGTCTTGCGAGTAGTCTTCGATCATCACCGTGCCTTCCGGGCGGTATTCGTTGAAGTCTTTGGTCTTGTTGTCTGTTGCCACGGGCAGGGGCACGGGCTTGGGCAGTGGGGTGATAAATTCAGTCGTGCCGGGTTCGGGCAAGAGGTCAGACAGTATGGCCACCTTCCGCAGCGTAGTGTCACCGATGTGGAGCGTAGGTAATTGGTACATCAGAAGCAGAATAGCCAGAATGATGCCTGATATGGTAAATGCCTTTAACTGATTATCCATGAAAGAGAGTGTTTGTGGGCGCGGTCTAACGTCGGTTATGGGTGCAAAAGTACATATTTTTTTGTTCGGTCACCACATCATCGTGCATAATTTCGTGGTCGTTTGTCGCTTCCAGAGTATGGTCGGGCCTGCCTGTCAGTAGACTTTGGCAACGAAAAGAGCCATGTCAGTTCTCTTTATGAGACGCTGACATGGCTCTTTATAGTCTTTTTGTCGCTACTTGTAGCGATCTGAAAAATTTGAGGTTAGGGGGCCGATGATTAGTCGATTTCCTGGTCGGCCTCGTAGCCACCCATCTCGCGAATGGCGTTTTTCAGCATGACATACTGGTCGTAGAGGTTGTTGACAGGTTCCTCTTTCTGGGTGTAGTCGTGCATTGGGCTCTTGAGGAAGAAGCTCAAGAAGCGCTGGATGCCGAAGCGGCCGGCACGTGCGGCGAGGTCGCTCAGCAGCACGAGGTCGAGTACCAACGGCGCGGCGAGGATAGAGTCGCGGCAGAGGAAGTTGATCTTGATCTGCATGGGGTAGCCCATCCATCCAAAGATGTCGATGTTGTCCCAGCCCTCCTTGTCGTCGTTGCGTGGAGGATAATAGTTGATACGCACCTTGTGGTAAATATTTCCATAGAGGTCGGGCTGGTCTTCCTTGCGCAGAATGGTTTCCAGGGTTGACAGTTTGCTCACCTCCTTGGTGTGGAAGTTGGCAGGCTCGTCGAGCACAAGACCGTCGCGGTTGCCAAGAATGTTGGTTGAGAACCAACCGTTGAGTCCTAAGTTGCGTACCTTGAGAATGGGTGAGAAGCCCGATTTCACGAGGGTCTGACCAGTCTTGAAGTCCTTGCCTGCAATGGGCATTTGGGTTTTCTCGGCCAGTTCCCACATGGCGGGAATGTCAACAGTGGTGTTGGGGGCACCCATGATGAAGGGGCATCCTTCGGTCAGGGCAGCGTAAGCATAGCACATTGACGGTGCGATGTGCGTGCGGTCGTCAGCCTTCATGGCTGCTTCGAGGCTGGCCACGGTGGCGTGTACCTGCTCGTCAACGGGAACATAAATCTCGGTAGAGGCGGCCCAAATCATCACTACCCGGTTGACTCCGCTTTTGGCTTTGAAGTCGCGGATGTCTTGGCGCAGTGCCTCAACCATTTCCCAACGTGTCTTGCAGTCCTTGACATTGTCACCATCCAAGCGCTTGGCAAAGTTCTTGTCGAAGGCAGCTTTCATGGGAACAATCTTCTCCAGTTCGTCTCTCACGGGTTCGATGTCTTTGGCTTTGAGCACTTCGGCATAAACGGCAGCCTGATAAGCATTCTGTGGGTATACGTCCCAGCAAGCGAACTCGATGTCTTCCAGTTTGGCAATGGGGGCAATGTCGCCATAGTGGAGATACTGCTTTTCGCTGCCTTTGCCTACACGGATCTTGTCGTATTGGGTAACAGAGCCTATTGGTTTTGCGAGTCCTTTACGTGCCATCAGCACACCGGTCATAAATGTAGTAGCAACAGCACCGCAACCGACAACCATAACTCCCAGTTTGCCGTCGGCTGGTTTCACATTTGTTTGTTTCATTTTTATTGATAAGAATTAATTTTTGCCTCCAAAATTAATACATTTTTTGACGCTTTAGTAGTTTATTAAGTTAACTTTATAGGTTTTAACAATAGTTACACTATGCTAACCTTTGCCAAGAATACTATGCGTGGGGCGGGAGAGGGTGGCGTATCAGCATGCTACATGGGCAGGGCTTTGTCGTTTGCCGCCCATCATTTGCGTATAATAAAATAAGGTGAAATAAGCAAGAAATACTGAATAAGTATACCGTAAACTTGATATAGCTTACTTTTTCTTACTTTTTTATTAAAAAATATATCGTTTTGTTTGTATTTTGCAAGATATGCTTTATCTTTGCAAACGAAATAAGACGGGCAGAGCGATTGCGCCTTATCGAGCAAACAACAACGATTACAACCAACCAATAAAGATTATAGATGTATGAAAGCAACAGAAGTGTTAGCTAAGTTAGAGCAGCGTTTCCCCAATCAGCCGGAATATTTTCAGGCCGTGGAGGAGGTTTTGGAATCGATTGAAGAGGAGTACAACAAGCATCCGGAGTTTGACCGTGTCAACCTGATTGAGCGGCTTTGTATTCCTGACCGTATCGTGAAGTTCCGTGTAAACTGGGTAGACGACAAGGGTAACGTGCAGACCAATATGGGTTATCGCGTGCAGCACAACAACGCCATTGGTCCGTACAAAGGCGGTTTGCGTTTCCACGCTTCAGTGAACGAGAGCATCCTGAAGTTCCTTGCCTTCGAGCAGACCTTCAAGAACTCGCTCACCACACTGCCCATGGGCGGTGGCAAGGGTGGTTCAGACTTCTCTCCCCGCGGCAAGTCGAACGCCGAGGTGATGCGCTTCTGCCAGGCTTTCATGCGCGAGTTGTGGAACTACATTGGTCCTGATTGTGACGTTCCTGCAGGCGACATCGGTGTAGGTGGTCGTGAGGTAGGCTTCATGTTTGGTCAGTACAAGGCGCTCACCCGCCAGTTTGTGGGCATCCTCACTGGTAAGGGGCAGGAGTTTGGTGGTTCAAACATCCGTCCGGAGGCAACGGGTTATGGCAATGTGTATTTCCTCCAGAGCATGCTCAAGACCCGCAATATCGACCTCAAGGGCAAGAAGGTGCTCGTGTCGGGAGCCGGCAATGTGGCTCAGTACACCATCGAGAAGCTGCTTGAGCTGGGAGCTATCCCCATGTCGGTGTCTGACTCCGATGGCTACGTGTACGATCCGGATGGTATCGACGAGAAGAAGCTTGCCTACATCATGGAACTCAAGAACGTGGAGCGCGGTCGTATCAGCGAGTATGTAGAAGAGTATCCCAATGCCAAGTATGTGGCTGGTGCCAAGCCTTGGTTTGAGAAGGCCGACATCGCCACGCCTTGCGCTACACAGAATGAGATCAATGAGGAAGCTGCCAAGGCACTGGTTGCCAATGGCGTCATTGCTGTGAGCGAGGGTGCCAACATGCCTTCTACCCCTGAGGCCATCAAGGTGTTCCAGGACAACAAGTTGCTTTACTGCCCGGGCAAGGCCAGCAACGCCGGTGGCGTGGCTGTGTCGGGATTGGAAATGAGCCAGAACTCAGAGCGCCTGAAGTGGAGCCGCGAAGAGGTAGACCAGAAACTGAAAGACATCATGAGCGATATTCACGAGAACTGCGTGAAGTATGGCACACAGCCCGACGGATACATCAACTACGTGAAGGGCGCCAACGTGGCCGGATTCCTCAAGGTGGCCAAGGCCATGATGGCACAGGGCGTGATTTAAGAAACCCTGAAGCCAATCCACCGAAACAATTTTACGGGAAACTGTCGGCAGACGGTTTCCCGTTTGTTCTTCTCAATGCTTACACCTTATATTATTACACCTTATTATATTATATAATACCAGGTTATTTCACCTGTAATGTATGGTGTGTGTCGTAAACCACCCATGAAGCAGGCGCAAACCATGGGGTTAGTCATGATAAATGGCGCAGTTATGAGCCCTAAGGCTGCCGTTTCACGTGCCCTCCGTGCCTATGGCAAGGGCGGGCTGGCTCAATGAGAAGCCCCAAGTCAACGGATAGTTTCATATAGAATCATCTTATGGTTTTATATAGAACCATCTGATGGTTTAATATAGAATTATCGGATGGTTTTATATAGAACCATCGGACTGTTCGGTGCGAACGGTTGGGCGCAGGCATGGAGATGGGTCGACGTGCGGGATGGCAACTGTGGCCAAGAAGGTGGCTTAGGCAAGACGCCACGGAGGGTATGCGGATACGGATACATGGGGCTGATGCCACGGTTTCAAGCTGCACTGTCTGTGCAACGCCGCAGGAGAGGTGACAGCGCGCTGTCTTACAGGGGCAAACGTTGATGGCAGCGACGGCCGGGAACTGTTTGCATGCTCATCTTATCCCCAACTCGCGTAATATATGTTAAATCGTGAAAAAACAACACGCGGGCACCCATGTTGTGCATATTATTTTGTACCTTTGCATCCGCATTTTGCAATTAACAATTCATTTATTTACAAAGTAGTATGAATCATTACGAAACCGTTTTCATTTTGACTCCCGTTTTGTCTGATGAACAGATGAAGGAAACGGTCGCTAAATTCACGAAGCTGCTCAAGGACAATGGTGCAGAGATTCTGAATGAAGAGGCCTGGGGTTTGAAGAAGATGGCTTACGCTATTGACAAGAAATCTACAGGTTTCTATTGCCTGGTAGAGTTCAATGCAGAGCCATCAGTAGTTGACACCCTCGAGACCGGCTATCGCCGTGACGAGAAAGTTATTCGTTTTATGACCGTGAAGCTCGACAAGTATGCTGCTGCCTATGCAGAGAAGCGTCGCGCTAAGTGGGCTGCAAAGAAAGTGGAGGCATAATTATGGCAGAGAAATCAGAAATCCGTTATTTGACCGCTCCTTCTATTGACATCAAGAAGAAGAAGTATTGCCGTTTCAAGAAAAGCGGCATCAAGTATATTGACTACAAGGATCCCGAGTTCCTCAAGAAGTTCTTGAACGAGCAGGGTAAGATCCTTCCCCGCCGCATCACCGGTACTTCTCTGAAGTATCAGCGTCGTGTGGCCCAGGCCGTGAAGCGCGCTCGTCAGATCGCTCTGCTTCCCTACGTAACTGATATGATGAAGTAAGAAAAGGAGGCAAACTATGGATATTATTCTGAAAGAAGATATTATCGGTCTTGGATACAAGAACGATATCGTGAATGTGAAGAACGGTTACGGCCGTAACTATCTCATCCCGAAGGGTCTGGGCGTCATCGCTTCTCCCAGTGCCCGTAAGGTGTTGGCCGAGAACCTGCGTCAGCAGGCCAGCAAGCTCGCCGCTCAGAAGGCTGAGGCCGAGAAGCGCGCTGAGGCTCTGCAGAACGTAGCCCTGGTGATTGCCGCCAAGGTTGCTGTTACAGGTCACCTGTATGGTTCAGTCAATGCAGCTACCGTAGCTGACGAGCTTGCTAAGCTCGGCATCGAGGTAGATCGCAAGATTGTTACCATGCGCGACGCTCGTAAGGTAGGTGACTATGAGGCAGTGGTTCACTTCCACAAGGAGGTTGAGGTAAAGGTACCTGTAAAGGTGGTTGCCGAGAACGCTCCCGAGCCCGTAGCTGTTGAGGAGACTCCCGCTGAGGCTCCCGTAGCTGAGGCTGCTGCCGAGGAAGCTCCCGCAGCTGAGTAATTAAGAACGCATTTTTAGCACTGTAAAGCTAATCAATAGAAGTCCCGGTCACCGCAAGGTGCCCGGGACTTTGCCGTTATGGTTGTGTTGTCACGTGGATCTTGCGCGACAGCCATTGTCTCACGGGGATGTCGTAGAACTTGAGACACGCCGCGGCCAGTAGCACGCTTACGGCGCAGGTGGCGGCCACCATAGGCCATGTTTCTGCCAGCGTGTAGCGTTTGTTGTCGATCAGCCACGCGTAGAAAAGATACATCACTGGGTAATGAACAATGTAGAGTGGGTAAGAAATATTGCCCATCCAGTTGCATACGGCAGTAGAAAAATTGTCGGAGGTGATACCCGAGGCGCCGAGCCACACAAGGATAGGGAAGGCAATGGCGACACAGAAGAGTTCATAGAGTCCGTTGGCACACAGCATGTCATTGCCGGGAATATACGGCACGGAGAACAGCGCCGCCAGGGCGATGCTGGCCATCCAGAAGATGCCACGAACCTTGACAGGCCTGAAGAGGCGTGCCAAAAGCATGCCGAACGTGAGTGGAAAGGTCATGCGGACGAAGCCCCCAAAGAAGTTGACGGCATCTAAGGTCCAGCCCACGCCCATGCTGCCATAGCCAGACACATCGCCCACGGCTATCCACGCCCAAGTGGCACCGCTGGCCATCACCAAGAGCGTGAGGCCCGTGACAGACAAACGTCGGATGACCAGCGCGTAGACCACGTTGCCGATGTATTCAAAAAACAGCGACCATGCCGGGCCGTTGAGTGGGAACATCTCGCCGTTGCCCCGTATCTCATACCCTGCGCCCGGATAGGCGGGGAGGAAAAGGCAGGTGAGGAGAAAGGCCACCAGCACCCATACGGCGGGCGTGTGCGTGCCGTCCCACTTCACGCCGCCTTGCAGCAAAAAGGTCACGGTGCCGATAAGGGCACCCATGATGATCATGGGATGCAGGCGGATGAGGCGGCGCTTGAAAAACTGCCAGGTCGTCATCCTGCCGTTCCAGCGGTCGTCGTAGGCATAGCTGATGACAAAGCCTGAAAGCATGAAGAAGAAATCAACGGCCAGATAGCCGTGGTTGAAGCTGTCTATCACGGGTGCGCCCTTGGCAAAGGCAAAGCCCTCGAAGATGTGATACCACACCACCATGAGTGCGGCTGCCCCACGCAGTCCGTCGAGAATGTTGTAATGCGGCTTGGTGTCGGCAAATCCCACCGACGCGGTCGTCTTGATAGTCATGTCACTGTAGGTTGTTGTAAGGATGAAGGTTGGTTGTGTGTGTTGAAAACTTTTCGTTTATCAAAGTTAGCAAATAATATCCATACCTGCACGCATGCACCCCGTAAAATGTGACGATAGCGGCGAAAAAAGCGTTGTGTCACCGCCCGGGCCTTCCCGCCCGTGCTTTCAGCCGTGGTATTCTCGTGCTCGTATTCTGGTCTGCACGCGCTTATACTGTTGGCTTACCTGCTTTTAGGCTGCTTTTAGGCAAGCTTCGCCCCCTATTTTCTCTGCCCCACAGCGCCGCAAATTGAAAAAAAAGTAGTAATTTTGCAATCTATAATCAAAGTAACTATCACATTATAAAATAAAGACAATGAAAGCATTTGTATTCCCCGGACAGGGTTCTCAGTTTGTAGGCATGGGTAAGGACCTCTACGATACCAACCCGCTGGCTAAGGAACTGTTTGACAAGGCCGACGAGATTCTCGGATTCAAGATTACAGAGATCATGTTTGCCGGTACCGACGATCAGCTCAAGGAAACCAAGGTGACACAGCCCGCAGTGTTCTTGCACAGCGTGATCTCTGCCCTCTGTCTGGGCGACGACTTCAAGCCTGCCATGACTGCCGGTCACTCTCTCGGCGAGTTTTCTGCATTGGTAGCTGCCGGCGCGCTTACTTTTGAGGATGGTCTCCGCCTGGTAGCGGCCCGTGCCAATGCCATGCAGAAGTGCTGCGAGGCTACTCCCGGCACCATGGCTGCCATCATCGGTCTGCCCGATGAGAAGGTTGAGGAGATTTGTGCCGCTGTCAACAAAGACGGCAAGGTGGTTGTCGCTGCCAACTACAACTGCCCTGGCCAGTTGGTGATTTCGGGTAACGACGCTGGTATTGCCGAGGCTTGCGAGCAGCTCAAGGCTGCCGGTGCCAAGCGGGCCCTGCCCCTGAAGGTGGGTGGCGCTTTCCACTCTCCGCTCATGCAGGCCGCCAAGGACGAGCTTCAGGCCGCCATCGAGGCAACAAGCTTCAAGGCTCCCGTTTGTCCCGTATACCAGAACGTGGATGGCAAACCTCACACCGAGGCTGAGGAAATCAAGCAGAACCTCATCGCGCAGCTCACCAGTTCGGTGCGCTGGACCTCAAGTGTGCAGAACATGATTGCCGACGGTGCCGACGACTTCACAGAGTGTGGCCCGGGCAATGCCTTGCAGGGTATGATTGGCCGTATCGACAAGACTGTGGCTGCCCACGGCATAGCTTAATATTAACGCATAGAGAGACTGTATCCGGATAGCAGGGTATAGTCTCTTTTCTTTTCTATAGAACACATGTCTTGCACTACCTTACACCGTATGTGTGCAACATGTATGGACGCGGATGAATAAGAAAATTCTCATTTACCAGGTCTTGCCCCGAATATTTGGTAACCGTAATACTACGAAAAAGAAAAATGGTACGCTGGCGGAGAACGGAGTGGGCAAGCTCAACGATATAGATCCAAGTCAGTTACATCGATTTCGTGAAATGGGTTTCACCCATGTGTGGTACACGGGTGTGCTGCGTCATGCCACTACCACCGACTATAGTGCCTACGGCATTCCGCGCCAGCATCCCTCTGTGGTGAAGGGATTGGCAGGGTCGCCATACGCCATCACCGACTATTACGACATCGATCCCGATTTGGCGGTGAACGTAGACCGGCGCATGGCCGAATTTGAGGCACTGGTCGCTCGTACGCACGAGGCCGGACTGCAGGTGCTTATCGACTTTGTGCCCAACCATGTGGCACGCGAGTACAAGTCGGTAAGCCTGCCGGCAGGTGTGAGCGATCTGGGCGCTGATGATGATCAGGACAAAGGCTTTTCACCACAAAATAATTTCTATTACATTCCTTCCCAACCCTTTGTCGGTCCTGTGGCACCCGGTGAGCATGAGGAACCGTACGTGGAGTTTCCGGCCAAGAGTACCGGCAACGACCGTTTCGATAACTGCCCGGGTATCAACGACTGGTATGAGACGGTGAAGCTCAACTATGGTGTCGACTACTGCGACGCCGGTGGGCGCAGCACCCATTTCGACCCTGTGCCCAACACTTGGCTGAAGATGACAGACATACTCCTGTTTTGGGCAGGTAAAGGCATCGATGGCTTTCGCTGCGACATGGCTGAAATGGTGCCGCCGGCTTTCTGGAGCTATGCCACGGCCATTGTCAAGGAGCGCTACCCGGAGCTGGTTTTTATCGGCGAGGTTTACGACACCAATCAGTATCGTACCTACGTGCAGGCCGGATTCGACTATCTCTACGACAAGGTGGGCATGTACGATTGTCTGCGCGACGTGCTCTGCAACCGCCGCTCGGCCAGCAGCATCACCTATTACTGGCAGCAGGTAGACGACATCAAGTCGCACATGCTCTATTTCTTGGAAAACCACGATGAGCAGCGCATCGCCAGCGACTTCTTCTGTGGAGACGGAGAACGGGCCATACCGGCCGTCATCGTGGCCGCCCTCATGCAGCAAAACCCGTTCATGGTGTATAGCGGACAGGAATTGGGAGAGCGGGGGATGGACGAGGAGGGATTCTCGGGCATCGACGGCAGGTCGACCATCTTCGATTACTGGAGCAGCGACAAGGTGCGGCACGCCTATTTCGACCGGCGTCATCTCAGCGGCAAGGACAAGCATCTGCAACTGGCCTACCATCAGATACTACGCATTGCCAACCGCGAGCGGGCCATCAGCGACGGACAGTTTTTCGACCTGATGTACGTGAACCCGCAGACCTGGAAATTCAATCCACGCTATCAGTTTGCCTTCCTACGTAAGTTTGAGGATGAGGTACTGCTCATCGCGGTCAACTTCTCCGACAAGCGACTGAATACGGGCGTGGTCATTCCCGAGCACGCGTTCGACTTCTTGGGCTTGCCCGAACGTGCCGTTGACGCTACCGACCTCTTGACGGGCGAGCAGATGGAGATGAAGCTGGAGAAGGACGGCACGGTGAATATGGAACTGAAGCCTTATAGCGGAAGAATCTATAAATTCAGCATAAAGATGGATGAGATACCTGTTACATTGAATGTACACAACAAAGATGAGTTTGCGCCGGCGCACACCACGGAGCATATTCTCAATCAGGTGATGTGCCGCTTGTTTGGTTGCGAGCGTTCGAGCAACGCCCATATTGAGCGGAAGAAGAGCAAGATGAACTTCACGCTCGACCATAAGCCCTCCCGCCAGGAAGAAAAGGCGGTGGTCGACATGGTCAACGAGGTGATCGAGGCCGATATGCCTGTAAGCTTCGAGTATGCCACGCGCGACAGTCTCCCCGAGGGCGTGACGCTCGACCGCCTGCCCGAAGACGCGTCGGAGACCATCCGACTGGTGCGCATCGGCGACTTCGACGTGTGCCCCTGCATCGGCAAGCATGTGCGGTCTACCGGACAGATTGGCAAATTTGAGCTTTTAGGTACCAGTTGGGACGAGATGACACACAACTATCGCATTCGCTTCAAGGTTATTCCCTGACGCCGCGGTGGCGAGCGGTGCCCCCTTGTGGGCGGGCCGCTCAGATAATCACTTCTCTGCTATTGAGGAAAAAAACGATCCCCCGGAAAGACCATGTCGTTCCGGGGGATTGTGTTACTTAGAGTCGAGTTCTTCCTTCATGTCTATGAATTCTCCCTTCGAATCGTAGAATTCATACTGCAGGAAGGCCAGTTTCTGTGACGGAATAATGTGTACACCGAAACCGTACTTCATCTTCCACTTCATTCCTAACGAGAACGCGCCCTTTGTAATGTAGGCGTGAACATAGGGATGAACATGGAGGTCAAATTTCTTGACACCAATCTTGTTGACTAATTGGTCAATCTTACCTTCGAGCTTGTCGGTGAAGAGTATGCTCGAGCGAATCTTGCCCGTGCCACCGCACGAGGGACAGTCTTCGTCTACAGTGACATCCATGGCAGGACGTACGCGCTGTCGCGTAATCTGCATCAGTCCGAACTTGCTCAGTGGCAGGATGTTGTGGCGCGCGCGGTCTTTCTGCATCGCCTTGCACATCCGCTCGTAGAGCATCTGTCGGTCCTCGGCCAGGTTCATGTCGATGAAGTCCACTACGATGATTCCTCCCATATCACGTAGCCTGAGCTGGCGTGCCAGCTCGTCGGCAGCACCCAGGTTTGTGTCGAGTGCCGTGCCTTCTTGTCCTTTTTCGTTCTTCGAGCGATTACCGCTGTTCACATCCACAACGTGCATAGCTTCGGTATGCTCAATGATGAGATATGCGCCGTGCGCATAGTTCACCGTGCGGCCGAAGCTTGCTTTAATCTGTTTTGTTACATTGAAGTTGTCGAAAATGGGCACCTTTCCGGTATACTGCTTTACGATACCTGCCTTATCAGGGGCGATGAGTGTCACATAGTCTTTCACCTCGTTAAACACCTCTTTGTCATTGACATAGATGTTCTCGTAACTGGGATTGAAGAGGTCGCGCAGCATGGCTACGGTTCTTCCTGTCTCCTCATAGACGAGTTGGGGCCTGTTCTGGGTTTTCTGAACTTTGATGATGGCATCCTCCCAACGTTTTGCCAGAATCTTGAGTTCAGCATCCAGTTCAGCCACGCGTTTGCCCTCAGCCACTGTACGTACGATGACGCCACAGTTTTTGGGCTTGATGCTGTGGATGAGTTGTTTCAGTCGTGCTCGCTCCTCACCGCTCTTGATCTTCGACGATACAGAGACCTTGTCGCCAAAGGGAATCAGTACCAGAAAGCGGCCTGCAAAGCTCAGCTCTCCTGTGAGACGAGGCCCTTTGGTGGAAATGGGTTCCTTGACAATTTGTACCAGAACCTCCTGTCCTACCTGAAGGGTTGTCTGCACACTGCCGTCCTTCTTCAGGTCGGGCAGGCGCGAGGCCTTTTCAAAGGGGTAGAGTTTCCGGCGGTCGCTCTGTACCTGTTTCAGATACTTGGCGTAGGAGTTGGATTGACTTCCTAAGTCAAGATAATGCAAGAAAGCGTCGCGTTCATAACCTACATCTACGAAGCATGCATTCAAGCCCGGCATGAGCTTCTTGACCTTCGCAATGTAGATGTTGCCGACAGAGAAGTTAGCCGACCTCGACTCGCTCTGGTATTCCACCAGTCGGCGGTCTTCGAGCAGGGCTATCGATATCTCCTTGGCCTTGACGTCAATTACTACTTCGCTTGTCATTCCTTAGACTTTAATTAAAAAGAAAGGAGCGAGCCTCCAGGCACACCCCTTCTTCAGAACTGTCCGCCTGTGCTTACTTGCTCTTGTGACGGTTCTTACGTAATCTCTTTTTACGCTTATGCGTAGCCATCTTGTGGCCCTTCTTTTTCTTACCGTTTGGCATAGCTTAAATGTTTAAAATGTTTTATGAATATTGTTTGAATTTCCTATTCGCCCCTCATCTCTTCCACGAAGGCCTTGGCTGGCTTGAAGCTGGGGATGTCGTGGGCAGCGATGGTGATGGTGGTGTTCTTGCCGATATCACGCGCAGTCTTGGTGGCGCGACGCTTAATCACAAAACTGCCGAAACCGCGCAGGTACACGTTCTCCTTCTTCTCAAGCATGCAATTTTTAACGGTTTCCATGAAGCTTTCCACAACAACGGCTACCTCTTTTCGCTGTAAGCCAGTCTGTTCAGTAATTTCACTGATGATATCTGCTTTTGTCATTTCTGATGTAATTGTATCGTTATCGTTTTGTTATCTGTAGAACCAAATGGTCTAATGGATTGCAAAGGTACGAGTTTTTCCCGTTATTCAGAAATATATTCGGGGTTTTTTCACCTGCTGGGGGCGAAAAAAGCGTTTCTGAACTGCCTAATTCTCAACACTTTGCCCTGCCCGCTTTGGGCGGGCGTGATATTCTTGTGGTTTTGATGTCCTGCTTTTCGCCAAAACATCGGAGCCAAACACGCCGATATATTAACGTTTCGGGAGGAAAATCGTAGAGCGCGTACCTTCTCCTGCAGCGTGTTTTGTCAATGACACCTCAGGCGCCTTCCCACGATATTCCTACGGAGTTGCTGTGGTGGTACATCACTTCTCATTAAGCCATCGGGCGGCCCTCTCACCGTGGGCGGCATGCCTCCAAATACTCTGCGTCTCTGCTTGCCCCAAAAAATACCTGCGTAAAATAACCACCACTTCGTGATGATATTTTAACACGGATAACACGGAATTTTCGGAATTGCCATCCGGCACACCTTGATGGTACGGATCATCGCTTTGTGATGGTCGGATGGAACGTAACCTGCCTCCGTTCCCTATTTCTCCTCAGGCCGTAGGCCCTCTGTTTATCCAAGTCCTCCCCTCTGCATCGAAGATGCGTAACTCCACATTCTCTGCGGTTCTGCGTGCCAATAAACACCTGCGTGCAACACACCTTCCTCTGCATGCCCCATAAATACCTGCGGCAACACGTAACTCCTTTGCGAGGCAACCCTCCCATGATCTCCACGCCATACGCATCCTCAGAATCCTCCTACCCCGAAGGGGTTGAACGCTTGATAGGGCAGGGTTGGCGCGAAGCGACTACCCTGTCTAACTGTCGTATCGCGTATTTTTGAACTCTGTAAGAGTTCAACGGTTTTGCTCTTTGCGCCTATTCTACCTGTAACAACGTGTATATGCTGGACCTTCCACGTGCTTCTCCTATTGTAATTGGGGTAGAGTGGTAGGATGATTCTGCATTGAATGATAAAATGGTTCTGTATAGAATCATCCGATGGTTTTATATTGAATGATAAAATGGTTTTATATAGAATCATCCGATGGTTCTATATAGAAGGATGAGTGAGTATTTGTGGTAGAATCCAATGATACGGTGTGGGCGATAGTGGCTGTTCGTATGTTTTCCAGGTGTTTTATACTGATGTATGACATGCTCTGCTATTGGAAAAACGGCTCTCCACCTTATTTCTGCTGAGCCAGCATGCTGCACGCCGCATGCGTTGGGGACGGTTTGCTCTTATAACAAGAAAGGCTGCAGTTTCACTGCAGCCTTTCGTTGTGACTCCGGCGGGATTCAAACCCACAACCTTCTGATCCGTAGTCAGATGCTCTATTCAGTTGAGCTACGGAGCCAGTCCGTATTTTTGAGTCTTACATCTTGAGGTGACTCCGGCGGGATTCAAACCCACAACCTTCTGATCCGTAGTCAGATGCTCTATTCAGTTGAGCTACGGAGCCTTCCTTTTTGTAAGCGTGTGCAAAGGTACGGCATTTTTCTTTAACGGCCAAATTATTGGACGTTTTATTTGCCGTACCTTCTTATTTTTTATTTTTTAGCGGCGGGAGCCTTGCTCTTGTAGGCCTTGTTGAGACCTGCCACCACCTCGTTGGTGATGTCGTATGCCTTGTCAGCGTAGAGCACGTTGTCGCCCTGCTTGGCGAAGATCATGCCGTATTTTTTGTCCTTATTATATACGCGCAGATAATTTTGGATAGAGTCGTGCAACGCCTTGTTATATTTTTCGGTCTCTACCTGGAACTCACCGCTGAGTCGCTGGTTGAGCACCTGCAGGTCGTTGTTCTGTTTCTGCAGTCCGGCCTGTACGGCTTCTGCCTGCTCTCGTGTGTAGGCGTTCTGCTGCACCTTCTGCTGGAAGTTGGCAGCGGCGGCCTGCAGCTGTTGCTGTTTGCTGGCGAGTGTCTTCTGGATGTTGTTTCCCTTCTGCTCAAGAATCTTGCTATACTCTTTGCAGAAATTGTACTGGGTCATAATGGAGTCCACTTCCACAAATGCAATCTTGTTGCTGGGGGCAGTCTGTGTGGTGGCTGTTTCAGCCTTCTGGTCCATTTTGGGATTGCTTTTGTCGCATGAAGCAAGGCCGATGGTGGACACTGCCACGATAGCCAAGGCGCGGAAAACGGTTTTGTTGTTCATTTCAATATCTTATTTGTTGTTGTTCGTGGTTTGTCGAATCAGGCGTCGTCTGCAAAGACGGGTGCCTGATTCAGTAGGCGCGGTCAGCGCTTCGGGCTTCACGGTCTTGGTCGATGACACAGTGGATGCCCCGCTCCTTCATAGCCTCGCTGTCGTGGATGTGCATGGAGGTAAAAGTACCGTTCTTGCGCACAAGCATTTTGACGCATAGCAATGCGATGGCTATAGCAATTATTAACACACTGTAAAGCAGAGTTTCTATCATTTTTTAGTACTTTTGCAATGCGCCCTTGCGCATCATTGTTGCAAAGTTAGTGCAAAAAGGGCAGACCGCAAAGAAAAAAATGATAAACCTTTATTAAAAAGAATAGAATTATGGCAGAATTGAAACCTGCTCGGGTTTTCGAGCAATTTGCGTGTATCAATAATATTCCCCGTCCCTCTAAGCATGAAGAGCAAATCATCGCATATCTTCAGAAGTTTGCTGCCGACCGTGGCCTTCCCTGTAAGGTCGACGAGGCAGGTAACGTGCTGATTAGCAAGCCCGCCACCAAGGGCTACGAAGACCGTCATGTGACGGTGCTGCAGAGCCATACCGACATGGTGTGCGACAAATTGGTTGACGTAGAATTTGACTTTTTCAAGGACCCCATCCAGACTTACGTCGATGGCGACTGGCTCAAGGCCAAGGGTACCACATTGGGTGCCGACGATGGTATCGGCGTTGCCATAGAGTTGGCCATTCTCGATGCTGACGATATAGAGCATGGCCCCTTAGAGTGCCTGTTCACCAGCGATGAGGAGACGGGGCTTACCGGTGCCTTTGCCCTGAAGCCCAATTTCATGACTGGCGACTATCTCATCAACCTCGACTCTGAGGACGAGGGCCAGGTGTTTGTTTCTTGCGCCGGCGGCATCAACACCTCTGCCACCTTCAGTTTTGAGCGCGAGGAGGCTCCTGCCGGTTATTTCTTTATGCAGGGTTCACTCAAGGGACTTACCGGCGGGCACTCGGGCGATGACATCGAGAAAAAGCGCGCGAATGCCATTAAGGTCTTGGCGCGTTTCCTCTATATGCAACAGAGCAAGACCGACCTGCGTCTGGCGCAGTGGAACTCGGGCAAGATGCACAATGCCATCACCCGTGACGGTAAGGTGATATTCGCGGTTCCCGCCGACCAGAAAGAAAACGTCAAGGCCGACTGGAATGTCTTTGCCGCGGCCGTGGAGGATGAGTTCCATGTCACCGACACGAATATGTCTTGGAGTTTGGAGAGCGCTGAGGCACAGACGGTGCTGCCCGCAGAGGTCAGCCAGCGCTTCATCAGGGCCATGCAGGCACTCGACAACGGGGTCTTCGCGTGGTGCCAGGACAAGGCCTTGGAGAATATGGTCGAGACCTCAAGCAATGTGGCTGTGGTGCAGACCGAGGAGAGCTTGGTGAAGGTGGTGACCAGTCAGCGTTCAAACGTGATGAGCAATCTGCGCAATATGGCCAATACGGTAAAGGCCCTCTTTGAGTTGGCTGGTGCCGAGGTGAAGCAGAACGATGGCTATCCTGCATGGAAGATGAATCCCAATTCAAAGTTGCTTGAGGTTACTGTCGAGGCTTATCGCAAACTCTTTGGCAAGGAGCCGACCGTTCGTGGCATTCATGCCGGTTTGGAGTGTGGTCTCTTCTCTGAGAAATATCCTCACCTGGACATGGTGAGCTTCGGTCCTACGCTGCGCTTTGTACATACCCCCGAGGAGCGTCTTTACATCCCCACAGTGCAGATGGTGTGGGATCACTTGCTGGAGGTGCTGCATAACATCCCCGCCAAATAATTGCCCAACCATGCGTAAGGGTATGACAAGAAACCTGCTGCCTATGGCCTTGCTCCTGATGGTAATGCTGCTCACGGCTTGTGGGCGCGACAGCAAGGAGCGTGGCCTGGCGAGCGACTTCATGGAACAGAGCCTTGGGGTGAAGGAGTATGACGTGGTGAAATGGTCGGCTGTCGATTCTACTTTTTTCGTCTCCGACTCTATGCTGCAGGTGATGCGCGCTCAGGCCGCGTCTAAGATACGTGGCGAGGTACACTATGTGGCACCGACGCCTAAATTGCTCTACCTCAACCTTCGTTATGCCGTAGGTAAAGACACCTTGGCGCGAACGTTCTATTTTGATGACAGAGCAAGTGGCATTGTAGGTTTCAAAGACAACTAAAGGACAGTAACGCTCCTTTACAATTAACGATACACAATGGGTTTGCCAGGGTAAGGTCTGATGAGACACCCTGGCAAACCTTTTTTTATTCAGAATTATACAAGCTGTTGAACTCTTACAGAGTCCGTAAACATCCGGTATGGCGGTCAGACAGGGTTGGTGCGAAGCGCCAACCCTGCCCTATCAAGGGTTGAACCCCTTCGGGGGTAGGAGGATTCTGTGGCTGCGTATGGTATGGAGATCATAGAGGTTGCCACGCAGAGGGTGTGTGTTGCCGCAGGTGTTTTTAGGGGGTAATCGGGGGAGGATGTGTCGCACGCGGGTGTTTTTGGGCACGCAGAGCCGCTGAGGATATGGAGCTATGCCGCTCACGGCGAGAGGGCCTGCGGCCTGAGGAGAAATGGGAGGCAGAGACGCAGAGAGGGGAACTTTTGCCTCCACGAGGCAAATAATCTCGTGAGTGTTTGGCGGGCATGTGGTGGCGCAGAGTATCCGGAGGTATGCCGCTCACGGTGAGAGGGCCGCCAGCGGCCAGAGGAGGAATGGAAGGCTGGTTCCGTTCCATCTGCCCATCGCGACGCGATGTTCCGCCCTATCAAGGTGCGCGGGATGGCAATTCTGAGTCTTCTGTGCAATCCGTAGTTCAAAATATTTACGGCAGCCAGCGACAAGCCTCTTCGGAGCACATCACGGTGGAACACCCTCACGGCCTTGCTCTCCGCCTTTTCACAGAACCGGCATGAGGCTCGCAAGTTGTCGTAATAAATCAGCGACGCGCCGATAATAACATGATAAGCGGCAACACTCTACTTATCTTCCGTCTTTGGTGCCGGTGGAGGCGTGACCTTCGCCTTTTTGGGCTTCAGTCCGAAGAGCTCGCGCAGGCTGGTGAAGTCTTTCTTGAAAATAAATCCTATGCCCTGGGTGTTGAGCGAGTTGCGTGTAAAGTACCGGTCATCGGTCTGGTTGTAGACATGGATGCTGATGTTGCCGCTGGGAATGATGAGATATTTCACGTCGAAGTCACCGATGAATGACGTGGTGGCATTGGCGTTGTCACGGTAGCCAAACTGTCCGTCTATCAGCAACCGGTTGTTAAGCAGTCGTCCACTTAGCAGTCCCTCGTATTCGGCGTTGTTCCATCCCTCGTCGCCCGTGGATATGTTGGCGCCGAAGTTCCAGTTGGTGTTATTGACCACCGAGCTGATGACATTGTTGATTTGCTGACTGATCTGACCGCTGAGCAGGCTCTGCAGGGCCAGGCTCGTCTGGCTGTCGGAGGCACCGCCCGTAGAGGCGTTGTTGGACCCTTGGGAGTAGAAGCGGCCCACGGCGAGCAGATAGAGCACCTGCTGGTTCATCTCCTCCTCGCTGTTGATGAGGCTATAAATCATCTGTTTGGCGTCATTGCCCACGGTGGGCATGTCAAGGCTGAAGTCTACCTTGGGCGAGTTAGGAGTGCCGGTGATATTCATCAGACAGTTTACGCGGATGTTATTGCCCGAGAAGCTACGGCCTATTTGCAGGTCGGAGAGGCTCACCGAGTTGACGATATACTGTGCGTTGAGGTTGAGCATGGCATTGTATGGGTCGCCGCCGAAGACAATCGTTCCGCCATGCATAAATTCAAACTCTTTCTTGATGACATTCTGTATGGTCAGTTTGTAAAGGCCGTGGTCCACGGTATAGGTGCCGAAGATGTCGAGTCCGCCTTTGTTATAATAGGTGGCGCGCAGACCTCCAGTGCCATTGAGCGTGATATAGTCGCCCGATGCCTTGTCCATGATGATTTTCATCGTGGCATCGGTTACGGCGTTGATGAGGAAGTTGATATGTATGTCGGTGGGTATGTTTACCTTATTGTCGTCGCTGTCGTCAGAGAGAGGCCGGGCGAAAGGCGAGTGTACGCGGATAGAGTCATAGGCCATCGAGTCGCGCGACACCCACTGGATAAGCTCCTGGTTGCTGACTTGGTCGGGACTTGATATGTCGTATACCAGTTGCGTGCCCTTGGTAGGAGTAACGTTCAGGTCGATGTTGACCTCTCCGGGCTTGCCCTTGATGCCCACCTGTCCGGTGCCGTATACCGTGCCATAGAACGTACTGCCGTCAGTGCCATTCCAGTCATAGCACAGGAAATGGTCGGCACGTATGCCCAGGTCGTATGACATGCGTGAGAGATGGTTGTGGTACACGCTGCCGTCGATAACCCCGATGTTGCCATTTCGGTCGAATATGGTGTCATTGGCAAAGGCTATTTCGTTGACGTGCAGGCGTATGGTGTCGTTGTGCAGCGTGTATCGGGTGTTGAGTGGCGTGATAGTGGCCTGTCCGTTGGCCACCACCGTACCCGTGAGGTTCAGTTGCTTCAGGTCTCCGCTCAGGCGAAGGTTGCCGGTGGCGGTGAGGTCAGAGTTGCTCATGAAGCTGGAGCAGAGCGTCTCTAAGAATTCGCCGCGTGTCTTGTCGGCCTTGATGTCGAGGTCAATGTAATTGCGCTTGATCGACACGTAGCCATTGACCAGTGTACTCCTTACGGCGGACGGTCCTTGTTGCATGCGCATGGTGTCGAGGGCGTTGGCGTCGATGTCTATCTGTCCTAATTGCGTGTTCCATTTTACATCGGCATATAGCGTACCTAATCGGCCGTCAAGCATTTTGAACTCGTCGACCGTTAGGCTGGCCTTTGCCTCCGGCTCGTCAAATATTTTAGAGATATAGGCCTTTCCCGAGGCATATCCGCTGAAGTCCACGGAGTGGAAGTTCACCAAGTCGAGCACATAGCTCACGTTCACTTCATTCAGGTCGACGGTGAGCGAGTCGTCGGTGCCCTTGATGGCGGCGCCGTTGACCAGCACGTGCTGTCGGCCGTGGGTGAGGGCAAAGCGGTTGACCTCCAGATGGTTTTTGCTGTAGATGATGTTAGACGGGTGAATGGTAAATATCGTGTCGCCAACGACCAGTTCCGACTCGTCGATATTGAGACGCGCCTCGGCCTTACCGTCGGCGTTGAGGCCAAACTGTGTCACGGTGTTAAGCCGTCCTGTCATGCGCTGCTTGGCGGCGTGGTTGTCGAGGGTCAGCACCGATACCAGTTGGTTGTCGCGTGCCTCGGCCTCCACACGGTAGTCGGCCCCTACGCCGTTCTTGCCTATTTTCGTGAGGCTCAGGTCAGCGTCAAACTGTGTCTCGTTGGAGTTGATCACTACCGAAACGTATTGGTAATGGCCATCGTTATACACCACGTCGGGCATGAGGGCATTGACAAAGAGTTGTCCCGAGCGGTTGCTCATGCGCCCCTCGATACGCATGGGCGCAAGCAAGTCGATCTTCATGTCGAAAAACTGGCGTAGCCAGTCGCCCCGAGTAATCTCGGCCTTCATGGCGAAGTCGTTACCGTTTACCGGTCGGTATTTCAGCGACGTGAGTTGCTGTATACTGGGTAATTTCTTTACCAAGGCATTGGCCACGCTTTGCAGCAATGTGCCGTAGTCGTAGCGCCCGGTCAGCTCTGCCGTGGCAAAGTCGCTGTTGAGGGTGAGGAAGTGTCCTTTTGTGTTGTTACCCGCGTGGATTCTCAGGGAGTCGAGCGCGTAGGTGCCACTCGCCGAGGTCATGGTGAAATTGTCTACGGTGAGGCTGCCGTCGGCGGTGTTGAAGTCGCGCCCTTTGAAGTCAGCCACGATATGCGCGCTGTAGGCTGCCGTGGCAAACTTCCCGCCAAAGAGGTTTAGCGGTGAGGGGTTGAAATGTTTGATGTTGGCGGTGAGGTTGACCAATGGCGTTTTGGCGTTGGTGTTGAGCGCGCCGACAATGTCTGCCGCCACATTCGGGTCATCGATGTTGAACTTACCGTTGAAGGCACCGTTTCGTGCCGTTCCGTCGATGCTGACGTTGTGGTAAGCGTATCCTTTGTAGTCGAATCGGTTTACGTTGCCCACGGCCACGTAATTCTTCTGCTTGATATTTCCGCGAAGCTTGATGTTGGTGGCCAGCGTGCCAAATTTGTCATCGGCCAGCAGCTGCCTGAGGTTGAACCCTTGCGTTTCTATCTTTGCCATGAGATTGTCGCCTCGGTGTGCCAGGTCTACGCGTGCGTCTCCGGCTCCCGAACGCAGATGACCGCGTGTTGACAGGTCGGTGCCATATCCGCCCACGCTGCCCCGATAGCTGATGTTGCCGAGGCGCACCACGGCAGCGGGAATCTTGCCGGCAAACATTTCCAATCCTTCGGCATTGACCGTGAGGTCGTTGATGTTGGCCACCCAGCGAGGCACCTTGTCCTGATAGTTCAGCGAGCCGTCGAGCGCCAGGTGAATGTCGGTGGCGGAGTGCAGCGTGGAGGGAAGCCCTTGCTGCGGTACGCCCATTTCCAAGTGCTTTACACGCACGCCCATGCTCGTGCTGTTGAAGTCGGCGGCGAGCACCACAGGCCGGGTATAGGTTTTCAGTACAGGGAGTAGGGGGGCGAAGTCGGCCGGTGTGACGACCGACTGCTGTATGCTTCCCTCGTATTGCAGCGACGGCATCTCCAACTTGTTGTCCATGAAGCGGTAGGAGGCGGTGATGTCGCCCAGGGCAAGGGCGGTGTGCGGAAGCTCTAAGTAGAAGCCATGCAGTTCCGCGTGTTTGCGGTTGGCCACGGCCTTGAATTGCAATGCTTTGATGTGCAAGCCCGAGGACTCAGAGAGGCTCAGTTTTTTGACGTTCAGGTTCAGTGAGTCGGCGGTGAGTTTGTTGAGCATGATGTGCGAGCTCAGTTCGCGTACATGTACATGCCATGGGGTCAGCTTGTCGGCGTGGGGCTTGTCAAGTTGGTCATAGCTGATTTCGCCGTGCCGGATGATGATACTCTGGATGGCCAGATTGAGGGGTGTCTTCTGCTTTGTGGTGTCTTTTGAAGCTAGTGAGTCGAGCACAAACTGGAAGTTGGGCTTGGCTTGGGCAGATGTTTTGTAGAGACGGGCTTTCAGACTGAATAGCTGCGCGGAGTTGATGGTGATTTCTCCCTTGGCCAAGGCCAGATAATCGAGTTTGGCCGAGACGCGCGACGATTGCAGCATCATCTTGCCGCGCTGGTCGCGGATTCGCACGTCGTCGATAATAATACGGTTGAGAAATCCTAAGTCGATACGCCCCACCTGCACCTTCGTGCCTAACTTCTTAGACAACACCGAAGCCACCGTGGAGCCAATCTTTGACTGCACGGAGGGGATATGGATCAAGATGCCTGTGGCCAGAAACAGCCCGGCTATCGTCCATATCAGGGCATTAATGGTATGTTTAGTCTTTGTCAATGTGGATGCAAAGATATGAAATAAAGTTGAAAAGTGACGTCTACCGCTTATATTTTATACGCGAGTTCGGGATAAGATGAGCATGCAAACAGTTTTATCCGTATCCACATACCCGCCGTGGCGTCTTGCCCCAAGCCACCATCTTGGCCACAGTGACCACCCCGCACATCGCCCCATCTCCATGCCTACGCCCAACCGTTCGCACCCTACAGCCTGATCATTCTATATAAAACCATGCGATGGTTCTATATAAAACTATCCGATAGTTCTATATAAAACCATCCGATGGTTCTATATGAAACCATCCAGCGACTTGGAGCTTCTCATTGAGCCCGCCCGCCCTTGCCATAGGCGCGGAGGGCGGTTGAAACGACAGCTTTGGGGCGCATAACTGCCCCGTTTGTCATGCCTGACCTTATGATTTACGGCAATATTCGCGGGCGGGTATTTCGGGTCGAGGCCCAATGCAGTCAGTTTGCGACTGTCATGGCAGATGGGGGCGTGATATTCGCGCACGCGTCTCTAATGCATCCGGTTGGGGTTGTTATCTCGTCGCTGCAGCCGACTTGGAATGTTATTTTTTGGAAAAACGTTAGGCGGTTACAGAGTTTTTTTGTAAGTTTGCAGCGTAATTGATAATAGATGAGGCAGATGAACAACAATAATACTCCTACCGCTTATCGTCAACAACTGCGCAAGCGCATACTCGATGTGGCCGCGCAGGAGTTTCGCACCAAGGGCATAAAGTCTGTAAAGATGGATGATATAGCTAACTTGTTGTCCATTTCCAAGCGCACGCTTTACGAAATCTACGATAACAAGGAGCAGTTGCTCATGGAAAGCGTCAGGGAGGAATTTCAGGACTTTGACCGCAGTATGCAGGAAGTTTGCGATAATCCTGACCTGAATGTCATCGACGTGGTGATAGAGTTCTACAAGTTGAAGATACGCAGGATGTCGATGGTTGTCCCTACTTACTATTATGATTTGCAGAAATATCCGGATATACTCGACTGGCTCAACAGTCAGCGTAGCCAGCGCCAGTCTGAGTCGACGAAATTCTACGAGCAGGGAATCAGTGAGGGGCTGTTTCGCAGTGACGTCAACTATGATTTGATATCCGATGTGAGCAATGGGGTGATGGATTATGTGATGGAGCAACAACTCTATACGCGCTACCCGTTGACAGAGATTTTCCGTAATGTTGTCTTGCTCTATATCAGGGGGTTCTGCACCGTGAAGGGTGTTGAGGAACTGCAGAAGCATGGGCTCTGAGGAGAGCCTATTAGCCCCGATTGTTCAGTGGGTTTTACAATGTCCGCGTGTTTGCATTGATATTTGTGAATTTTTGCGCAAATCGTAGGGCTTTCCATTTTTTTTATGTAAGTTTGCATAGGTTTAACCCACGTTCTGGTCAGTATTGGCGTGGTCTGTGTCAGGGCAGCTAATGCAAGCAAATCTGGTTGGCGGTTTATTCCGGTTCAGCCAGATGATTGGTTTTGTGGTAAGCCAACCTATCGATAACAACTAACAATTATAATTTTTCTATGGCAAATGTAATTAAGTTGCGAAAAGGCTTAAACATTAACCTCAAGGGTAAGGCAGAGAAAAAGTTGGTGCTGACGGCAGCCTCGGAAGAGTATGCGTTGATTCCCGCTGATTTTCCTGGTCTCACTCCGAAGGTTGTTGTCAAGGAAGGAGACCATGTCCTTGCCGGTGAAGCCCTTTTCCAAGACAAGGCATGCCCAGATGTAACGTTTGCGTCGCCGGTGAGTGGCACGGTTACTGCCGTGCTGCGTGGTGACCGCCGCAAGTTGCTGTGTGTGAAAGTCAAGGCCGACAAAGAGCAACAAAGCCATGATTATGGCAAACGCGATGTGGCATCCCTCGATGCTGAGGGTGTGACCAGCGGTCTGCTCGAAGCAGGCCTGTTCGGCTATATCAACCAGCTGCCCTACGCAGTATCGACAACACCCGATACTAAGCCGCGGGGCATTTTTGTTTCTGTACTGCGCGACATGCCGCTTGCCGCCGACTTCGAGATGGAGTATGAGGGTAATGAGGCCGCTTTCCAGACTGGTCTTACCGCCCTTTCGCGTATTGCCCCCGTGCATGTGGGCTTGGGCAGCAAGCAAGCCGGCAGCGCATTGTCACAGCTGAAGGATGTGGAGACTTATGTATTTGATGGTCCTTGTCCCGCGGGCAATGTTGGTGTGCAGGTGAATCATATTGCCCCCATGAACAAGGGTGAGGTGGTTTGGACGGTTGATCCCACTGCCGTGATTTTCTTCGGACGTCTGTTCCTTACCGGTAAGGTAGATCTGACACGCACGATTGCCATTGCAGGCAGTAGGGTGAAGAATCCCGTATATACCAAGGCACTGGTGGGCACGCCGCTGAGCGATATCCTCAAGGGACAGCTCAACGAGGGCGACAACAACCGCATCATCAATGGAAACCCGCTGACCGGGCGCAAGGCTTCTGCGGCCGACTTCCTTGGCGCGCACACCTCTGAGGTGACCGTTATACCCGAAGGCGACGACCGTGACGAGATGTTCGGATGGATTATGCCCCGCACCAACGACTTCTCCGTGTCGAGAAGTTATCTGTCGTGGCTGTTCGGAAGCAAGCGCGAGTACGACCTCGACGCGCGCATCAAGGGCGGCAAGCGCCACATGATCATGAGTGGCGAGTACGATAAGGTGCTGCCCATGGACATCTTGGGCGAGTATCTCATCAAGGCCATCATCGCCGCCGACATCGACAAGCAGGAGGAGTTGGGCATCTACGAGGTGGCTCCCGAAGACTTTGCCCTGGCCGAATTTGTCGACTCATCGAAGTTGCCGCTGCAGAAGATTGTCAGGGAGGGCCTCGATATTCTGCGTAAGGAGAATGCGTAGGTTACCGTCTGACCTCTATTTTTTAGCACAAAACAATTATCTGAAAATATGAATGCTTTAAAAAAATATTTCGATCGCATCAGGCCTAACTTTGAGGAGGGAGGGAAGCTGCACGCCTTCCATAGCATGTACGACGGCTTCGAGACCTTCATGTTCGTACCCAATACGACCTCGACCTCTGGCTCTAACATTCACGATGCTATCGACTCAAAGCGTATCATGAGCTTTGTGGTCATCGCCTTGGTACCCGCGTTGCTCTTTGGTATGTACAACGTGGGCTATCAGAATGCCCTTGCCGCCGGCAAGTTGGCAGAGACCAGCTTCTGGGCCATGTTCTTCTATGGCTTCCTTGCCGTGCTGCCCAAGATTCTGGTGAGCTACATCGTAGGTCTGGGCATTGAGTTTGCCTGGGCGCAGTGGAAGCACGAGGAGATACAAGAAGGCTTCCTGGTGTCAGGTATGCTTATTCCACTGATTATCCCGGTGAGCACTCCGCTGTGGATGCTGGCATTGGCAGTGGCTTTTGCCGTTATCTTTGCCAAAGAGATCTTTGGTGGTACGGGCATGAACGTGTTTAACGTGGCCATTACCGTACGTATGTTCCTCTTCTTCTCATACCCCGCCTCGATGACGGGCGATAAGGTATGGGTGGCCACCGATTCCATCTTCGGACTGGGTTATACCTTGCCCGACGCCTTCACCGCTGCCACGCCGTTGGGCGAGATGGCACTGGGCCATGCCCCCCATGCCAGCATGTTCGACATGATTGTGGGCTTTATTCCCGGTTCTATCGGTGAAACCTCGGTTATCGCCATCGCCTTAGGCGGCTTGCTGCTGCTCTTAACGGGTATTGCCAGTTGGCGTACTATGCTCAGCGTCTTCGTAGGCGGTATCGTCATGGCGTTGATCTTTACGGCTACCGGTCAGACTCCGATGGCCTGGTATGAGCATATTGTGTTGGGTGGCTTCTGCTTTGGTGCCGTATTCATGGCCACAGACCCGGTGACCTCAGCACGTACCTACACAGGACAGTATATCTATGGTTTCCTCATCGGTGCCATGGCCATCATTGTCAGGGTGATGAACCCCGGTTATCCCGAAGGCATGATGATGGCGATATTCTTTGGTAATATGCTGGCGCCGCTGTTCGACTACTTTGTCGTGCAGTCGAATATCTCTAAGCGAGCTAAACGCACAAATAATAAATAAGGAGGACAACGCATGAAAACAAATTCAAATTCATATACTGTCATCTATTCTGCGGTGATGGTGATTGTCGTGGCCTTCTTGCTTGCCTTCGTCTTCCAGGCGCTGAAGCCCATCCAAGACGTCAATGTGGCACTCGACAAACAGAAGCAGATTCTCTATTCGCTCAATATCCGTGACCTCGACAATGAGGCCGCAGCTGCCAAATATAAAGAGGTGGTGCTGGCCGATGAGGTTATCGACGAGAATGGCAATGTGACACAGGCTGGCAAGCCCGGTGGTACAGAGGCAGGCTTCACGCTGAACTCTGCCGATATGAAAGCCGGCAAGCTCGCCATCTATCTGTGCAAGGTAGACGGCCAGTCAAAATATGTAATCCCGGTCTATGGCATGGGATTGTGGGGACCCATTAGTGGATATGTTGCCCTCAATGCGGATAAGACTACGATTTATGGCGCTTATTTCAACCATGAAAGTGAGACCGCAGGTCTGGGTGCCGAAATCAAGGACAACCTGAAATGGCAACAACAGTTCCAGGGCAAGAAGCTGTTCAAGGACGGCGACACACAGCACATCGCGCTGGCCGTGGAGAAGAAGATTGACGACCCCGCTACGCAGGTGGATGCCGTCACGGGTGCCACCCTCACCTCGAATGGTGTGACATTGATGTTCCACGACTGTCTGGGTAAATATATCAAATTCTTAAACGCAAAGTAAGACTATGGCTTTATTTTCCAAACAAAATAAAGAGGTGCTGGGCAAACCGCTCAACCTCGACAACCCCATTATGGTGCAGGTGCTGGGTATCTGTTCGGCGCTGGCCGTCACCTCTCAGCTCAAGCCCTCAATTGTGATGGGATTGGCCGTTACGGTGATCACGGCTTTCTCGAATGTGATCATCTCTGTGCTTCGCAACACCATCCCCATGCGTATCCGCATCATCGTGCAATTGGTGGTGGTGGCCGCGCTGGTGACCATCGTCAGCCAGATTCTCAAGGCATACTCCTACGACGTGAGCGTGCAGCTCTCGGTGTATGTGGGTCTGATCATTACCAACTGTATTCTCATGGGCCGTCTTGAGGCCTTCGCCATGATGAACAAGCCTTGGCCCAGCTTCCTCGACGGTATCGGCAACGGACTCGGTTATGCCATGATTCTGGTGATTGTGGGTGCCGTACGCGAATTTCTCGGTCGTGGCTCACTGCTTGGCTTCCAGCTTATCCCCGAGAGTGCCTATCAGGTAGGCTATGTCAACAATGGCATGATGACCATGCCGGCCATGGCCCTCATCCTGTTGGGATGTATCATCTGGGTTCACCGGGCTTATTTTTATAAAGAAGAAAAGTAAGACGCTATGGAACATTTAGTAAACTTATTCTTTAGGTCCATCTTTGTGGACAATATGATTTTCGCTTTCTTCCTCGGCATGTGTTCATTCCTTGCCGTGTCGAAGAACGTGAAGACGTCATTGGGTCTCGGTGCTGCCGTAACCTTCGTGTTGGCCGTGACAGTGCCAGTTGACTATCTTTTGCAGGTCAAGGTTCTTGATCCCATGGGATTGTCTTACCTTAGCTTCATCCTTTTTATTGCTGTGATTGCTGGTATTACGCAAATCGTAGAGATGGTAGTGGAGCGTTATACACCGGCGCTCTATGCCTCGTTAGGTATCTTCCTGCCGCTCATCGCCGTAAACTGCGCCATCATGGGCGCGTCGCTCTTCATGCAGCAGCGCATCAACATGGATCCCATGAACTCACAGTACATCGGTTCGGTGTTAGATGCCTTGGTTTACGCCATCGGTTCAGGACTGGGCTGGATGCTGGCCATCACCTGCATGGGAGCCATTCGTGAGAAGATGCAGTATAGCGATGTGCCTAAGCCGCTGCAAGGATTGGGCATTACATTCATTACCGTGGGACTGATGGCTATGGCCATGATGTGCTTCTCGGGTCTTAAACTTTAACGCGACGTATGGATATCAACTTTATTATAGGAAGCATGGGAGTATTCCTCTTGGTGATACTCCTCTTGGTTGTCATTCTGTTGGTGTGCAAGAAATATCTTAGCCCCAGCGGTAATGTGAAGATTGTCATCAATGGCGAGCGTACCCTCGAGGTTCCTCAGGGTAACAGTTTGATGGCTACCCTCAACGAGAATGGCATCTTCTTGCCTTCGGCATGTGGTGGAAAGGCCAGTTGTGCGCAGTGCAAGTGTCAGGTGCTGGAAGGCGGTGGCGAAATCCTCGACTCCGAGCGTTCGCACTTCTCACGCAAACAGATCAAGGACCACTGGCGCTTAGGATGTCAGACCAAGGTGAAGGGCGACTTCAGCATCAAGATCGATGAGTCGGTGCTTGGCGTGAAGGAGTGGGAGTGTACCGTTATCTCCAACAAGAACGTGAGTTCGTTTATTAAGGAGTTCAAGGTGGCGCTGCCCCCGGGTGAGCACATGGACTTTGTGCCGGGCTCTTACGCTCAGATTCGTATTCCGGCTTATGATACCATCGACTACGACAAGGACTTCGATAAGGAGCTCATTGGCGAAGAGTATCTCGGCCCTTGGAAGAGTTTCAACATCCTCTCGCTCAAGGCCCACAACCCAGAGGACACCGTCCGCGCTTACTCCATGGCCAACTATCCGGCTGAGGGCGACATCATCACCCTGACCGTGCGTATCGCCTCCACGCCGTTCCTGCCCCGTCCGCAGGTGGGCTTCCAGAATGTGCCCACAGGTATTGGTTCGTCGTACATCTTCTCGCTTAAACCGGGCGACAAGGTGATGATGAGCGGCCCCTATGGCGAGTTCCATCCCCATTTCGAGTCTAAGAAAGAGATGATTTGGATTGGTGGTGGTGCGGGTATGGCTCCGCTGCGCTCGCAGATCATGCACATGACCAAGACGCTGCACACCACCGACCGTGAGATGCACTTCTTCTACGGTGCGCGTGCCTTAGGCGAGGCCTTCTTCCTGGAAGACTTCTGGGAGTTGGAGAAGGAGTTTCCCAATTTCCACTTCCACCTCTCGCTCGACCGTCCAGATCCCGTGGCCGATGAGCAGGGCGTGAAATATTACGCCGGCTTTGCCGTCAACTGCATCCGCGACACGTACCTCAAGGATCATGAGGCCCCCGAGGACTGTGAGTATTACCTCTGCGGACCCCCCATGCTCATCAAGACCGTGACTGACTACCTCGACTCACTGGGTGTCGATCCCGAGAGCATCATGTTCGACGACTTCGGATAATCGTTCTTGGCGACCTATCGCATAAACTAAAGCTCCCCCATTCCATATCGGAACGGGGGAGCTTTAGTTTGTGACCCGAAGAGAGGATGTCTTTGCGCCTGCGCTAAATCCCCACCTCGATACCTGCCATGACCGTGGCGCGCGGCATGGGGAAGCCGGCGTTCACCTCGTAGCGCTGGGCCAGGAGGTTCTCGCCGCGGGCATATACCTTAAGCAGTTTGTTCAGGCGCAGCGAGGCGGTGAGGTCCCAAAGCCAGTAGTGCTCGGTGGGACGGTTGTCCTCGGCTGTGTGTAGACCGCCAATCCACTGCAAGCCGCTGTGCACAGTGAAACGCCCCAGTTGCCAGTCGGCACCGGCATACAACTTATGCTTCGGGGCGGCGACGAGCGTGCGGGAAGTGTGCAGGTAGCTGTAGTTGGCGTCGAGGCGCAGGGCCTTCGTGGGGAGATAGTAGGCCAAGAGCTCGAAGCCCGAGTTCTCGGTGCGCCCGGTGTTGATGTTCAGCGGTCGCCCGTCGACCATTTGTGTGGCGATGAGGTTATCGGCCTTGAGGTAGAACACGTTGACACCATAGCCCACCCGTCCCTGCAGCAGGCGCTGGCGCAGCGACAGCTCGTAGTTCCACAGGCGCTGGGGTGCCAGGTCAGCATTGGCAGGCCTGAACATATAGAGCTCGCGCAGGGTGGGGTCGCGGAATCCCTTGCCCACGATGGCCTTCAGCTCGGTGGTCGGCGACAGTCGCGCGGTGAGTCCGCCCTGCGGCACCCACTCGTTGCCGGCCACGCTGTGGTGGTCGAGGCGCAGGGCCACGTCAGCCGTGAGCCAGGGTACGATGTCGTGACGCAGGTCTATATAGCCCGCCACCTCGTTGACGCTGCGCCGGGCGAGGTCTACACGACTGCCGTCGGCCAGCACCTTCTGCCAGGCATGACCTCCGAAGTGCTGGAAGTCGAAACCGAGAGTGACACGTGTGGCCGAGAAGAGCGTCACACTCTCGTAGGCCGATACGCCACCCATGCGGTCGTTGTGGAGGTAATAGGCCGCCTGCGGACTCTTCCCCTCCACATAGCCGTCGTTGATGTGGTGGTGGCCCCAGTTATAATAGGCGCGGATGGCACCCGACAGTCTGCCGTAGTCGTTGGTGAGCGATAGAGCCGTCATGCCGCGCGTGATGCGCATGTCGTTGTCGATGAGTGGAGCCGTCACCGGGCCGGGGTTCGACGACGACTGATAGGCCAGGTTCACCCGTCCGTCTATCTGCCAGTAGCGTGAGAGGTCGTAGCCCAGCTTCACAAATCCGCTCACCTGACTGAAGGCGGCATTGGGCCGGTGGCCGTCGGTGCGCTCATAGTTGACGGCGGCGACCGAGGAGAAGCGTCCTTGGCGCAGTCGGTTGGTCAGGGTGCCGACGAAGGTGCCGTAGCTGCCGCCCTGCAGGTTGAGGTCGGTGCGTGTGCCGTTGGTGTCCATGGTACGCGTCACGAGGTTGACCACGCCCCCCAGAGCATTGCTGCCATAGACCGACGAGGCCGGCCCGCTGACCACCTCGACACGCTCGGCCATCATCGTCTGGTAGGTATCGGCTAACGGGTGGCCGTACAGTCCGGCATACTGAGGCAGTCCGTCGATGAGCACGAGCATATCGGCCATACCGCCGATGCCTCTCATCTTGATGGTGCCTGCCGCGCCGGTGCTCAGTCCGTAGCCCAGCACGCCACGTGTGGTGACAAAGAGGCCTGGCACCTGCTGGCTCAGGGTGGGCAGCACAGAAGGCTGGTAGGAGGCGGTGAGACTGCCGCGCCCCACCACAGTGACGTCGAGAGGCAAGTGGCGGATATCAGACTTATAACGAGTGCCGGTCACCACCACGCCGTCAAGGTTCACCGTGTCGCGTTGGGCCGAGAGTGTGCTGGCCGCCCCAAGAAAGGCGGTCAGCAGGAGTAGCGAACGATACATGGTATATGGTTTTTACTTTTGATTGTCGATGTTGATAACGGTATATTTCTTCGAGCCCAGGCCAATCTTCTCCGCCCAGTCGATGGTATGCGTGCCATGCTGCTTGTCGATGCGCTTGATGAGGTCGGTGGGGTCGTTCTTGGCCGTCACCTTCTGGTTGTTGATGATGTCGACGCAGGCCTGGTCGAGGGCCACGGGGTCGGTGCTGGCCAAGATGCCATAGTCCTCGAGCTTCACGGGCTGCGGATGGTTCACGCAGTCGCAGTCGATGCTCATGTTGTTCATCACGCTGATATAGATGACACCATTCTGTTTCTCGAAATAGTTGACCACGGCTTGGGCGGCGGCGGCCATGCTCTCCAAGAATCCGTCTTGGTCGCCCACATACTTGGGTGTCCAGAGCGAGTCCATGTTCAGCTTGGCCATCTTTCCGGCAGAGTGTATATAGGCCTTGCCGTTGGCCGACGCACAGCCAATGGAGAGGTTTTTCAGTGCCCCGCCGTAGCCGCCCATGGGGTGCCCCTTGAAGTGGTTGAGGCAAACCAGGAAGTCGTAGTTGGCCAGATGTCCGCCCACGATGTCGTAGTTGAGGTGTGTGCGGTCTTTCACGGGAATGCGTATCTCGTCGTACTCATCCATGATGTCTACGGCAAAATACTTCGTGAAGCCGTGGCGGTCGATGACCTTCCAGTGGTTCTCGCTGTTGTTGCGCACATCATCGTGTTTGCCGCCGTAGGCAGTGTTGCATTCCACGATGGTGCCGTCCACATCGTACACAAGGTCTTTGATGAGTTCGGGCTTGAGATAGTTGGGATTAGACCCCTCACCGGTGCTCACCTTCACGGCCACGCGGCCTTTGGCCTCCACGCCGAGGGCCTTGTATATGCGTACCAGCGAGGCTGGCGTAATCTCACGGGTGAGGTACACTTTGGATTGTGCCCATGCGCTGCTGCTCACGGCAACAAGGAGGGCAAGCGACAGGATGTTTCTACTGATCTGTTTCATGACGATGTAATGGGTTGATGTTGTTTTCGCAAAGTTAATCAATTCTGCGCATAAAGTCTTTATATATTTAGAAGGAATACCTACCAATTTTACGGAAAATGCGGCGCCCTGCCCGTTATTGCCAAGGGAGTGACGTATAGCGTGGCCGGGTGCCGCCCCGACACCGTTCTCTCTGTTATATAAAAGAGGTGTAACTGCCTGCTATTTCTTTCTCAACAGCAGATAACCCACGGTGGCTCCGATGATTGAGGCGACGAAGATGCCCACTTTTGCCTGAACGAACTGCTCATGCGTGGTGAATGCCAGCATGGTGATAAACATCGACATGGTGAAGCCGATGGAGGCCAGACAGCCGATGCCCCAAACCATCCGCCATGTCATGGAGCGCGACCGCCGGCCAATGCCCAGCTTCTCTGTGACCCACACGGCAACCGCGATGCCGATGGGCTTGCCCAACAGCAGGCCGCAGAGCACACCTATGGCTACTTGGTTGGCAAAGAGCACCTGAACATCCATGCCGATGAACGAGATGCCCGCATTGGCCAACGCGAAGATGGGCATCACCACAAACGATACAAAGGGATGAAGCTGATGCTCGAGCTGCTGGAGTGGAGGGATGGCTTGCGCGGAGTCTTGCTGCACCTTGGCCAGTATCCTCAGTTGGTCGGGTTCGAGTGTCCGTACGTCATTGGAGCCTGCACGCTCAAACTGCCGGGTGAGCTTCTTGATGCGGGCAATGAACGCTGCCTCGGGAATGCGCGAGTCGGCAGGTATCACCATGGCCGCGAGTACCGCCGAAATGGTGGCGTGGATGCCCGAGGTGAGGAACGACACCCATACTCCGCCAATGCCCAGAAGGCCGTAGAACAGCACGTTTTTCACGCCAAGGCGGTTGCCGATGAACATCAGCACGAGGAAGGCGAGGCCCAAAGCGAGATTCAGCATGTTGATCTGTGAGGTGTAGAACAGGGCGATGACAATGACACTCCCCAGGTCGTCGACGATGGCGAGTGTGGTGAGAAACACCTTGGCCGATACTGGAACCCGGTCGCCCAGCATATAGACCACGGCCAGGGCGAAGGCGATGTCGGTGGCCATGGGAATACCCCAGCCAACGGCCTCGGCTGTTCCGGCGTTGAACAACAGGTAGAACAGAGCCGGAAACACCATGCCAAACACAGCGGCCATCACCGGCAGGGTCACCTTGCGAATGTCGCGCAGCTCGCCACCAATAAACTCTCGTTTGAGTTCGAGACCTACCACAAAGAAGAACATCGACATCAGTCCGTCGTTCACCCAGTGGCCGATGCTGAAGTTGAGGTAGGGCTGGCCATTGATGACAAATCCGAAATGATGTTCCAGGAAATGCGTGTACTCCTCGCTCAGGGGTGAGTTGGCGAGCACCAGCGCCAATACGACAAACACTCCCAGTACGATGCCGCTCGATTTCTCTCGGTGCAGAAATTGCAAGGCAGGTATAAACAGGCGGGTCTCGATGTTTTTTTGTAATTGTTCTCTCATTCTTTATACATGTATTTGTTGGTTGGCTATGGCTTTCCCATCCGTATCAGGGGCGTCCTCACGGCGTGATGATCAACCGCAGACTGTCGGCCTTACACCGGCTCTTGAGCCATCGCTGGAGGGTAGCGCGGTTCGATGCGTCTATTCTCGACCTGCTGTTGACCACGGCGAGGATATATCTTTTCTGCCTTGCCGAGTCGGTTGCCACCTCGCTGACATTCGACAGGCTGAGCTGCGCCACCTGCGGGAAGAGTGTTTTAATCTCCGGTTGCAAGTCTTTTGCCAGCGACTCGTAGCGTGTATAGTTGGCCAAACTACTCTCTAACTGTCGTATCTGTTGTGACTGCTCAATGGTTTTCTGGTTCTGTGCCTCGCCGCTCATCACGGGGTTCGATATCTCCTTGTTTGTTCTTAACAGACTGTCCGACTGTTCGCCCTGGATGATGTTGAGCTGATAGCCCCCTAACTGATACTCCCCAAGTTTGCTTGCGGCTTGCTTGATGGCACTGTTGGGTATGGTTTTGCCTAAGGCCAAGATGTTGAGCATCTTGTCGTTCTCGTCAATGGTGTTTGACAGTATCTGCGTGCCCTTGAACGCCAGTTCTGTACGCACAAATTTCCGGAGGTTGTTGTTGGCGATGCTCTGTCTGATGATGAGCCATGTCATGTATGAGGCGGGTAGCATGGTGAGTACCACGATGACAATGATATAGCGTTTCACCTTTTTCATGTTGTCGGCATCGGGAAGGGTGATCTGTCTGAACTTCAGCATCCGGGTACCCACCAATGTGGCCAAGCCGATAAACACGGTGTTGATGAAAAACAGGTAGAAAGCCCCCAGAAAGTAGGAGAGGTTGCCCACCGCCAACCCGTAGCCCGCGGTACACAGGGGCGGCATGAGAGCCGTGGCAATGGCCACACCGGGTATAACGTTGCCCTTGCCCTTGGTGGTGAGGGCTATAAAGCCTGCCGCGCCACCCAGAAGGGCGATGAGCACATCGTAGAGCGATGGCGACGTGCGAGCCAGTAACTCTGACTGCGCCTCGTCGAGTGGGGTAATGGCAAAATAGATGGTGGCTGTTATTACACTGATGACGGTAGCCACGAGGAAGTTGGTGGCCGACCGTTTCAACAGGCTGATGTCGCTGATGCCCACGGCCAGACCCATGCCGATGATGGGTCCCATCAAGGGCGAGATGAGCATGGCACCGATGATGACGGCGGTGGAATTGACATTCAGGCCCAATGAGGCGATGAAGATGGCGAATATCAATACCCACAACTGTGCTCCCTGAAAGTCGATCGAGCCTTCCACATTGTCGAGAATGGTCTTCTCGTCGTCTTTGTCGGGATGGATGTTGAAATATTTTTTCAATAACTGGACAATCGGCGTTACTTGGGTATTCATAAGCTTATCGTGATGGTTATATAATAAACGCAATTTGCCGCAGATTATTGCCTCAGCCCTGCTCAAGCGCATCCTCCTCGGGCCGCTGGGCGGCCCTCTCTGGGTACTTCTCCTGTGAGCAATAAGCTCCTCCCCAATCTCTGCGTCTCTGCGTGCGCCCAAGACACCTGCGTGAAATCGCGTGGATATTTCTAACAACGGATGGCACGGAAATCTCGGAATTGCCATCCGGCACACCTTGATAGAACGGAACATCGCTTTGCGATGGTCGGATGGAACGGAAACTGCCTCCGTTCTCTATTTCTCCTTAGGCCGTAGGCCCTCCTTTTTTCCCATTCCTCCCAATTCTCCTCATGTCATAGGCCCTCTGATTACCCAAGCCCTCCTCTCAGCATCGAAGATGCGTAACTCCAAACTCTCTGCGTCTCTGCGTGCACCCCCAAAAACCTGCGTGCAATAACCACCACTCCACATGGATTTGTTGAACAACGGATGGCACGGATGTAACGGATTTTCCATCCGGCACACCTTGATAGAACGGAAC
>JAFABV010000068.1 GCA_023425865.1 Bacteroidota bacterium
CAACGCAAAAGTACAAACTCTTTGGGGAAGTCAGCGGACTTCCCATTTTTTTTACTGTGGCAACCGTGTCAATATTATTTAATTGCCATCATACTGTCGATCTTTTGGTTTTATCGGACAGCAATAGATGGAAATATGTTGCCGGTGGCTATCTAAGCTTAGACCCCGGAACATTTGATGCCCCTGGTGTAACTAAATACTATGCGGACAATGCTAAAATGCTGAAGCTGGGTATCACAAAGGATTATAAATCAGCTTTTGGTGCCGGAAAGATCACATTGTTCTATCGATATGGCAATGTAAAAAGCTTGCAAAATAGTTTCTATGCTCCTTATATTTATGGTGAAGGTGGAACCATTCGCGAATATAACGGTTTTGGTATAGGAACCAGCAACTATGTTCTTAATACAAGTGTAATCACCATGCTTGATGCCTTCACGGGTGAGTATAAGAAAGTTGATTTGATGAACGCTTACCGTTCTGAATCACATGCTTTCGACTTGTTATGGGACAACAAATTCTCGAATGGCTTAACGCTTAACGTTTCAACTCGTTTTCGTCGATCAAATGTGGGTATCGCTTCACCTGTGATGTCAGCTGTGTCAGTGGCCGGTACAAACTTCCAATATCTGGATGGCAGCGCATACACTGGGAAATATGTTCAGTCGGCTTTGTTCATGAACACCCGTCGTACACCTATCTATACTTGGATAAGCCAAGCCAAGGTAGGTAAAAAAGATGGCAAGCATACTTGGTCAGTAGGACTGCAGGATTTATTCTATCATGTCGATCGATATGCTACAGAAGTGTCAAATTATTACCAGTCTATCGAAAACAATCCGCAAATACTTGTTCCAGTAAACAGTTCTATAAACTTTGTTGATGGTTTCTATGGTTTCAATAGTTTCATGGAATATCACAAAGGTAATATGAATAAGGTGGCCTTGATATTAAAAGACACATGGGAGATTTCACCTGCTTTCGAGTTGAGGGCTGGTGGGCGATTGGAATACCAATCGCTAAGAGGTGATTACATGCCAATAGCTAACAGGATAAATGGTACTTTGCTTGGTGCCACTGAAAGGATCAAGGATGATTTCTTAAACAAGACCATGGCACTTAGCGGCATTTGGAAGATGACTAAAGGTTTTGGTCTTAATGCAGACGTTATGTACACTGAGAGTGGTGGAATCTTGGGTAACTACAATACCGGCAATAACCCTCACCTGTCGCAGTCCAAGACACCCATGCTATCTGGAGGTGTTTACTTCAATCACCCAATGATCAGCCTTGTTTCTAAAGTATCTTACATCTCTAAAAGCAACTATAGCGCAAACTCTAATTTTACCAATCCTCAGACCAATGCTACGGCACGAGCTGCAGTGAAGTATGACGTAAAGACCATTGGGTGGACAACAGATGTTATCTTCAAGCCGGTCAACTGGTTCAACATGCACTTCCTTGTTACAATTCAGGATCCTAAGTACGGCAATTACAATGGCACGCTTAACTTCACAGATGGGACTACTCGTGATTTCGATTTCAACAGCAGCAACGTTACAGGAATTTCGAAGTTCCTTATGGAAATCGATCCTACCTTTATATATAAGGATTGGAATTTGCAATTGCATGCCCGTTACTTTGGAAAGCAGTATGCAAACCTTTCGAACACTTTATCTTTCGAGCCTCATTGGGAAACATTCGCTCGTTTAGGCTATAAGTTTAGTAAGAATTTCAATGCATATGTAAACGTGGTCAATGTGCTCAACCAGAACTTTGCAAAGAGTTCTATCTCTGGTACCGACCTGATGACGAAGGATGAAGCATCATCCAAGTATGGTACAGTGATGACCGGAAATTATATTCGTCCGTTCACGGTTGAGTTTGGTGTGAACTTCAGTTTTTAAGGTGTTATTAGTAACAAACAGATATCCGCTGTGAGAGAATAAATAATAATGATCTTATTGCGGTATATCTGTCTATTTAAATTGACATTAGCATAGATTAAAATGACAAAGAAAACTCTTTTTGTATGTGTAGTGGCTTCTATGTTGGTGAATTGTACATCACATGTTGACCAATTGAATAAACAAGAAGTAATAAGCAAGCTATCGGTTGTAGATAAAGCGCATCTGCTCATAGGTACTGGAATGAAGGGGGCCGATGGCAATAACGCTGTGATAGGCAGAACTCAAAGCCTTGTTCCTGGTGCGGCTGGAACAACCTATCCAATCGATAGCCTTGGGATTCCTGCTATTGTACTTGCTGATGGTCCTGCAGGCTTACGTATTGACCCCAAACGCGAAGGTGACAAAGCTTTTTATTATTGTACCCATTTCCCTATTGGAACGCTTCTCGCGTCTTCATGGTCACCCTCTGTTGTTGAGGAAGTGGGTAAAGCCATAGGTGAAGAGGTCAAAGAATATGGTGTCGATGTACTCCTTGCCCCGGGTATGAACATAAACCGAAACCCGCTTTGTGGTAGAAACTTTGAATATTATTCTGAAGATCCTGTTGTTGCGGGTAAAATTGCCGCTGCCTATGTGCGTGGAGTGCAATCGAATGGAGTGGGGACAAGCATCAAACACTTCTTTGCTAACAACCAAGAGACAAACCGAATGAACAATGACGCGCGTATCTCGCAGAGGGCAATTCGAGAAATATACTTGAAAGGTTTCGAAATTGCTGTGAAAGAGGCGGAGCCGTGGACTGTAATGAGTTCTTATAACTTTGTCAATGGCATCTATACATCTGAGAATAGAGAGCTTCTTACCAACATCCTTCGTAATGAATGGGGGTACAAAGGACTTGTAGTGACAGACTGGTATGGTGGCGCCGATGGTGCGAAACAGATTGCTGCAGGTAATGACTTGCTACAGCCTGGGCGTAAGGCACAGCTCGATTCTATTATTGCGGGAATAAAGAGTGGCAAGCTTTCGGAGAAAGATCTTGATACCAGCGTAGGTCGCGTGCTTTCGCTGATAGAAAAGACCCCACGTTTTAATGGATATAAATACTCGAATAAGCCAAATCTCAAAAATCATGCTGCCATTGCCAGAAAGTATGCTGTTGAGGGTATGGTACTTCTTAAGAACGACAATGACGCACTGCCTATGTCTAAGAATGTGAAGAATGTGGCCCTCTATGGATCAACATCTTACAACTTTATTCCAGGTGGCACTGGTTCTGGCAACGTGAATAGGGCATACACAGTTTCACTTGTCGACGGGTTCAAAAATGGAGGTTATCATGTAAATCCTGAACTTATTGACATTTATTCATTACATGTCAAGAAAGAGAAGAAGCGTTTAGCGAATTACTATAGTGGCAATCCTTTCGAAAAATTTCTACCAGTGCCATTGCCCTCAGAGCTTTCGTTTACTTCAGAACAGTTAAGTGAGCAGGCTTATAAGGCTGATATCGCTGTGGTTACCATCGGACGTCTATCTGGCGAATTTATTGATCGGAAGACTTCAGATTTCAATATTTCAGATTCCGAGCGTCAACTGTTGACACAAGTTTGTAAGGTGTATCATGCCGCAGGGAAAAAAGTGATTGTACTTTTGAACATTGGAGGAGCTATCGAAACAGCCTCTTGGAAGGCTCTACCGGATGCTATTTTATGCGCATGGCAAGCTGGGCAAGAGGGTGGCAACAGCGTTGTAGACATAATGTCGGGAAAGGCTTTTCCCTCTGGTAAACTTACCATGACATGGCCTAATGCTTATGAAGACCATGCTTCCACGGCCAATTTCCCCCTAAATAAGATGCCTGATTATAATATTACCAATCATGGTATAGTGAAAAGCGAGAAGAAGGATTATGATTATACCAACTACGACGAAGATATATATGTGGGCTATCGTTATTTTGATTCCTTCAATAAGGCAGTTTCATTTCCTTTTGGATATGGCTTGAGTTATACTACTTTCAATTATAGTGATGCGAAAATAGTTAAAAAGGATAGCATAATTGAGGTTTCTGTTATCGTTAAGAATTCTGGTAGTCGCAAAGGTAAAGAAATCGTAGAACTTTTTGTTGCTGATCCCCTAAGCAAGCAGCGTAACAAGGCCGTTAAGGAATTAAAGGCGTTTGCGAAAACAAAAGAGCTAAATCCTGGAGAGGAAGAAGTGATAACCATGACTATTAAGACTTCAGACTTAGCTTCTTTCAATGAGAAAGAGTCTGCATGGGAAGTTACCCCAGGTCGTTACAATTTCTTAGTTGCATCTTCTGCACAAGATATCAAGGCAATACTTACTGCTGACGTTGATGCATACAAACAAAAAGTTAGTAATGTCTTGCAGCCAAATGTAAAATTGAATCTTTTGAAACGATAGAATGTAAGCTGTCCTTTAGTATTTTCAAAGCGAAAATGCTTTTGCGATATGGCTAATCGCAAAATATGTTTGGCCAGAATTAACAAGATAGGCTAAGAAACCGAGGATGTCATCTAAACTGTGTCATGCACTAAAATAACAAATTTATCATCGGGGGTGTGTCAAAATAGGCACCTCCCTTTTTTTGCACAAAGCCCCGACTTTCTCAAGCCAGGGCTTTGCTATTTCCCAAAGTTTTTGTAACTTTAGGCATACAAATTCAATCATGACAAAGATACACTTTCGCCCTTACATGTGCAACCAAACGGTGCTTTTTCCGCAACGAATCGATGAGAATATTGCGGAAAACGACCCTGTGCGCATTGTCAATGCCGTTGTAGACAGTCTTGACCTTGAGAATTTCCGTAAGCTCTACAAGGAGAGCGGCCGCAGCGCCTACCATCCTAAGATGATGCTCAAGGTCATCCTGTATGCCTACATGAACAACGTCTACTCCTGCCGTAAAATAGAGAAACTGCTTCTCAGGGACATCCACTTCATCTGGCTTGCGGGTAACGAGAAGCCAGACTTCATCACCATCAACCGCTTCCGCAACCGCGTCAAGGACGAGCTCGACAACGTGTTCACCCAGCTGGTGCTGCTGCTTGCCGAGCGTGGCTTCATATCCCTTGAGGTGGAATATATCGACGGCACGAAGATAGAGTCCAAGGCCAACAAGTACACGTTCGTATGGCGCAAGTCGATGGAGACGGGCCATGACAAGGTCATGGAACGGGTAGGTGCGCTGCTGCAGCAGATAGATGAGTCCATCGCCCAGGAGAAGTCCCTCGAGGGCGAGCAGGTCGAGTTCACGTCCGCCATGCTGGGTGAGCTCTCCGCCGGTCTCAAGGAAGCCCTTGCCGCCGCTCCGGCCCCCGCGACCAAGGAGGAGAAGGCGCAGCGCAGGAAAAAGGAAAAGCAGATAAAGGCACTCGACAAGCACCGTGAAAAGCTTGAGCAGTACGAGGTCCGCCTGGAGCAGATGGACGGCCGCAACTCCATGTCCAAGACCGACACTGACGCCACGTTCATGCGCATGAAGGAGGACATGCAGGGCAAGGGCCTGCCCAAGCCCGGGTATAATCTCCAGATAGCCACCGAGAAGCAGTTCATCACCGACTTTGTCCTGTTCCCCAATCCCGCCGACCCGCTCACGTTCATCCCCTTCGCGCAATCCTTCTTCCACCGCTACCACCGTTTCCCCTCCTCCGTCGTGGCCGACGCCGCTTACGGCTCCGAGGAGAACTACCGCTTCATGGAGGACGCCGGCATGACGCCCTACGTCATGTACAACAGCTTCCACCGGGAACAGCTTCCACGCTACACGCCTGACCCGTTCCAGCCGGAGAGCCTGCGCTACAACCGGGAGGAGGCCTATTACGTCTGTCCCATGGGGCAGCACATGGAACGCATCGGGACGACCTACAGGAAAACCACCAGCGGATACGTCACCCAAAGCGCACGCTATCAGGCACAGAACTGCCGGGAATGCCCCCTCCGGTACCGGTGCTACAAGACGCCGGAGGACAGACGCGTCATGGAGGTCAACCACCGGCTCAACGAACTAAGGCGCAAGGCAAGGGAAAAGCTTACCTCGCAGGAAGGCATCAGCCACAGGAGACGGCGGTGGATAGAGCCGGAGGCCGTCTTCGGACAGATGAAATACGACATGGCATACCGGCGCTTCCGCCACTTCGGGAAAGACAAGGTCACAATGGACTTTGCCTTCTTTGCCATGGCCTTCAATATCAAGAAAATGTGCCGCAAACTCATCAAACAGGTCCTGACGGACAAAAAACGCGTCATGACGGGCCATATACACGCCATTTTGGCGCTATTCTGCCCTTACTGGACCGCTATAGGAAGAAAACAGACAAAAATCGCAGCGTAGAGGGAAAATAGAGAATGCAATATAGAGACCATAAGAAAAGATAGAACTGTCTATTACGACACACCCCCGGGAGAAGAGGGGTTGGTAAGCAGAGGGCCGATGGCCTGAGGAAGAATGGAGAATAGGAGTAAACGCATGCTGTTTCCGTTTCATCCGCCCATCGCAAAGCGATGATCCGTAGTATCAAAGTGTGCCGGATGGTAATTCCGAGAATTCCGTGCCATCCGTGTTAAAAAAAACATGCGAAGGGCGGTGGTTTCACGCAGGGTGGCTTTTATTTCACGCAGAGCCGCAGAGGGTTGGGAGCTGCACATCTTTGATGTAGAGGAGGGGATGGAATCAGAGGGACGATGGCCTGAGGAGGAATGGAGAATGAGAGAAACGTAAGGCAGGTTCCGTACCATCCCCCAAGGGCGGCGTGCCGCGCCCATGGTTCTATATGAAATCATTTGATGGTTCTATATAGAAGTATTTTATGGGTTTATATGGAATCATATCATGGTTTTATATAGAAGCATTTCACGCTGACGTTCTTTTAGGCCTGCATAAGTTATTTTAGCGTGTAGAGACAGAGAGGGTTTGGAGTTGCGCATCTGCGATGCAGAGGAAAGGATGGTAAATAGAGGGCCGTCGGACTGAGAGAGGAGATTGAGAAATAGAGTAAACGACGGCAGGTTTCCGTTCCATCCGCCCATCGCAAAGCGATGATCCGTTGTATCAAAATGTGCCGGATGGCAATTCCGAGAATTCCGTGCCATCTGTGTTAAAAAGAAACCATGCGAGGGGCGGTGGTTTCACGCAGGGTGGCTTTTATTTCACGCAGAGGAGGTGGGGTGATGCTGGGCACCTCCTCCAGAGGGGGATAATGGAATACGATTCTATCTGAGGGTTTCGCTCGTGCCTCGCGAAGCTCTCAGCTATTGAGCGGTGCCTCGCCGAGGCAAAAAAAAGGAACTACCGCAGGCCATGATACCTCGCCGAGGTGATACTCTACCTCTCTACTTACCAAACTTCTCTCCTCCGCATCGAAGATGCGAAACTCCAAACTCTCCGCGGCTCTGCATGCCGAAAAAACGTCCGCGTGCCATAAAAACGTCCGCATGAGACATCCACCGCCGCGCCGCATGAACATAACGAACAACGAAATACGCAGATGCCACCGAATGACCATGCGGCACATTCCGGATTATCCACGTATTCCGTTGTTCAAGATAGCCAACAGCTGCCGACCTTGGGCAGGCAGAGGCGCAGAGACGGCGGTGCGTAGCCCCGAGAGGACAGGTTACTGTGCCGGCTCCCACTTACACCGCACGGGTGAAGTGATGGCACCCTCTTTCTTGAGCGCGGTGAAGGCTTTGTCCACTTCCTTGCGATCGATACCCGACAGGGTAGCCACCTCGCCGGCCGACACGGGCTTTCCAGCCTCGCGCATAGCCTGCAACACTTGTTCTTTTGTTTCCATATTACTGTTGTTTGATGATTGATGATTCCGGTCGTGCCCCACCACGCGGGATGGGCGGCAGCGGCCGGTGCTGCCGTCAGCCCCCACGCCTCACGCGGGGGCCGTCGGGTTCATTTCACGAATTTCTTACCGTCGCGGATGTAGATGCCGTGGGGCAAGGTCTCAGCGGACGTACCCATGGGCTGCCCTTGGAGGTTGTAGATGACACCCGTTGTCGCGGCGGGCACGGTCGTCACGCCACTGATGCCAGTGGCGGGCTGCTTTTCCCAGAGTGAGGGATAGAGGGCACCGGCCTGTGCCTTGGCGTAGTTGCCAAATGAGTTGTAAGTGGTGGAATACTGGATGAAGTTACCACTGTCGGCAGCCTTGATGACGAAGGTGCCATCGCTGTTGGGCGTCACCGTCCAGACGTCGGCCAGTGAGGCGTCGGTGGTCGGCGTGAAGCTGCTGTAGGTGCCCTCTTGGTAGAGATACTGTCCTTTGCTGTCCTTGAGCTTATAGCCACCGTTGGCAGCCTCGAAAGTATAGAACAGCTCGTCGGACGTCAGGCTGATGACCTCGTTGTTCGCCGTCACCGAGTTGGCGTAAAGGTAGCCGTAGGTCTTGCCCGTAGACAGTGTCACCACCTTTGCCGCGAGCAGCTGGCTTGTGGTGGCAACGATGAGATACTGCTTGCCGCCAGTGGGCGCGGTGGTGATGCGCTTGGCCAGGAAGGTGCCCTGCTGTCCGAGGAAGTAGTAGTTGGCCACGGCCACCTCACTCCTGTCGGCACCCTTGATGGCCACGGCCTTCAGCGTGGCGTCGGTGTCGATGGTGATGGCCCCGGCGTAGGGCGTGCTCGCCTCGGTAGGCACGCTGCCGTCGAGGGTATAGTAGATGGTGGCCCCCTCGGTGGCGCAGCTGATGGTCACGGTCTGGGCCTCCTGATAAGAGCCTCCTGCGGGTGAGATGACGGGCTTGGCTACGGCCGGTGCGGTCTCGGCCAGATAGCGGCCGTCGTCGTAGCCCGTGGTGATCGAGGTCTCAGGGTCGAAGGCCACGTCTACGCTGTCGCCCCACACATATTCACAAAGGTATGGATAGTCGATGAAGAGGTTGCGGTTGCCCTGCAGCGCGCTCACGGCATCGTTGCGCCCCACCTCCACATCGTCGACGCGGTCGGCGCGCACCCATGCGAGGTACAGGGTGTAGGCCCATGGCTTCAGTGTGGGCCACGTGTCGTTTTGCAACTGCTGCAGTCCCTGCGTGCCCTGCCAGGTGAGATTCTGATAAGTTGTCGCCATGTACATATAGCTACGCGCGAACTCGCCCTTGTAACGGTCGCCCGGCTCCCAGAGCTGTATGGTCTGTCCGCCGGCGTCGCCCGTACCCACCTTATCGTAGCCCTCACCGCCCGAACTCGTCACCTTGGTGACCTTGCCCATGGGGTAGTTGCTCTTCGAGCTGTTGGCCTGCGAGTCAGAGGGGTAGAGGTTATACAGGTCTTTGTAAGCGTCGATGGATGTGCCTCCCCACCAGCTCTTGGGAAACGAGTGCTCGATGTTCATGCCATTGATCGCCGTGTTGTCATAGTTGCGGACAGGAAAATAGAATTTATTTTCACTATAACGGTTGAAGCACTCATTGGTAGAGGCGATGCGGTCGGTGTAGTAGAATCCCGACCAGGTGGCGCCGCTGCCACTGCCGTAGCTCAGCACCCGCTTATTTGTCATGATGTTGTAGAGGGCGGTCTTGAGCTCGGCCTTCTTGAGCCCCTTGAGCGAGGCGGCATACTGGGTGATGGTGGCGCGGTCGGTGGCCCACGCGGTGGTGGCCAAGAGGACCAGCACGGTGACGAATAAAGATTTGAAACGACTATTCATGATGGTTGTACAAAATAACACCTATTGACACGCTGTAAACAAGCGGGACTGCAAAGTTACACAAAACACGATGACTACACAATTTTCTCCGCTTGATATTCATCGTTTTAACAACATTGTCATGCCAGACAATGGCACTTTTCTTGCCAATCACGACACTTTTGAGGAAAAAGTATACCATGGCATAGGGCTTTCTAATATTTTTCTATAACTTTGTAATCAAGACAAAGCCCTGGCATCTTGTGCCTGTTGCTGTACACAACCAACCTAATCAAACCCAGATATGTATCGTAAATTATTATTGACCATGCTCCTTGCGCTGCCCATGGCCACCATGGCCCGGCAGGTGCACTTGCAAACCCCACGCCTCTCGATGGTGATCGACGCCGAAGAGGGCAAGCAACCCCAGTATGTATATTTCGGCTCGAAACTGACGGCCGCCGACCTGCGGAGTCTTCCTACGCCCAAGGGCGGACGGATGGACGCCTACCCCGCCTACGGACTCAACACGCCCGCCGAGGCCGCCTTTGCCTGTCGGCACGCCGACGGCAACCTGTCGACGCAACTCGTGGTGACAGGGACGGAGACGCAGGGCAACATCACCACCATTCACCTCAAAGACCCGGTGTACGCGCTAAAGGTGGACCTGAAGTACAAGACCTACGCCGACGTAGACATGATCGAGGCATGGACCGAGGTGAGCCACCAGGAGAAGGCGCCCGTGACGCTCACCACCTTTGCCTCGGCGATGCTCCCCATACGCCGCGGCAATGTGTGGATGAGCCATCTGTGGGGCTCGTGGGCCAGCGAGTGTAATGTGACCGAGGAGGAGCTGCACGCCGGAGAGCTGGTAATCAGAAACCACGACGGCGTGCGCAATACGCACACCGACCATGCCGAGGTGATGTTCTCGCTCGACGGCAAAGGCCGTGAGAACGAGGGCGACGTCATCGGGGCGGCGCTGTGCTACACGGGCAACTACCGACTCAAGACGGTGACCGACGACACCGAATACCACTACTTCTTTGCCGGCATAGACGAGCAAAACTCGGAATATCGCCTGAAGAAGGGCGAGGTGTTTGCCACGCCGCGCCTGGCCATCACCTTCTCCAAGGAGGGACTCTCGGGCGCCAGCCGCAATTTTCACCGCTGGGGACGCAAGTATCAGTTGGCCAACGGCGACCGCGAACGCATGATTCTCCTCAACAGCTGGGAGGGCGTGTACTTCAATATCAACCAGCAGGGCATGGACCAGATGATGGCCGACATCGCGTCGATGGGCGGAGAACTCTTCGTCATGGACGATGGGTGGTTTGGTGACAAATATCCCCGCAAGAACGACTCGTCGTCGCTCGGCGACTGGGTGGTGGACAAGCAGAAACTGCCCGAGGGCATCGAGGGACTGCTGCGCGACGCCCGCAAGCACGGCGTGAAATTCGGCATATGGCTCGAACCCGAGATGACCAACACCGTGAGCGAGCTGTATGAGAAGCACCCCGACTGGGTCATCAAGGCGCCCAACCGCGACGCCGTGACGGGGCGTGGCGGCACGCAGCTGGTGCTCGACCTTGGTAATCCCAAGGTGCAAGACTTTGTCTTCAACATCTTCGACGACCTGCTGACACGCTACCCGGAGATAGCCTATGTGAAATGGGACGCCAACATGGCCATCATGAACCACGGCTCACAGTATCTGCCCATGACCGAGCAGAGCCATCTCTACATTGCCTATCACCAAGGACTGGTGAAGGTGCTCGAACGTATCCGTGCCAAATATCCCGACTTGGTCATACAAGACTGTGCCAGCGGTGGCGGACGGGTGAACTGGGGATACCTGCCCTGGTTTGACGAGTTCTGGACCAGCGACAACACCGACGCCCTGCAGCGCATATACATGCAGTGGGGCACGAGCTATTTCTTCCCCGCCATCGCCATGGGAAGCCATATCTCGGCATCGCCCAACCACCAGACATCACGGCTCATTCCCCTGAAATACCGCGTCGACGTGGCCATGAGCGGACGCTTGGGCATGGAGATTCAACCCAAAAACATGACCGACCAGGAGAAGGACCTCTGCCGCAAAGCCATCAGCGAGTACAAGGAGATCAGACCCGTGGTACAGTTTGGTGACCTCTACCGCCTGCAGAGTCCGTACGAGAAGAAGGGCGTGGCCAGCCTGATGTATGTCAGCGAAGACAAGGGCAAGGCCGTGTGGTACTGGTGGAAACTTGAGACCTTCATGACCCAGCACCTGCCCATCGTGAAGATGGCGGGGCTCAACCCCGACATATTATATAAGGTACGCGAGCTCAACCGTATCGACACGCAGCCCTTAGACTGCGAGGGTAAGGTGTACAGTGGCGCATACCTCATGGAGCACGGACTGGAAATGCCTCTCAGCGACACCCACGACTGGAACCAACACTCCAGTTGGGCCAGCCGCGTACTCTACTTGGAGCAGCAGGGAGTGCGCTGAGCCCTGCGGCTCTGCGTGCCCCCCCCCAAAAAAAACACCTGCGTGAAACCACCGCCCCTCGCAATGTTATTTTTTAACACGGATGGCACGGAAATTTCGGAATTACCATCCGGCACATTTGGATAGAACAGATCATCGCGTCGCGATGGCGGATGCCACGGAAGCTGCCTCCCGTTTTCTCATTGACCTCACATTCGCAATGCGGAACAGGGTAGCAGCCAATAAATACTCCGCATCTGCTTTTGCATCAATCCATCGGATTTCTCATTATCCACTTGCTTTCCCCGAAGGGGATAAACTCTTGATAGGGCACGGTTGGCACGCATGACGACCGCAGGGAGACATGACGTGCCTACCGTGTCTACGTTCGTGCCGAATGGATGAACTCTGTAGGAGTTCAACAGGGCTACAGCATCCAACCATACATCCCATGGACCGTAACTCTTGAAAACGTTGAACTCTTACAGAGTTCTTATACATTCGATACGACGGTTAGACAGGGTAGTCGCTTCGCGACAACCCTGCCCTATCAAGCGTTCAATCCCTTCGGGGTAGGAGAACTCCGGGAAGACATCTGGCGAGTTCTGCAGAGACGGATGGCATGGAAAGAATGGGATTTGGCATGCCAAGGAGGGTGTATGTTGCACACAGGTGTTTCTTTGGCACGCAGAGCCACAGAGAGTCTAGAGCTGCGCATCTTCGATGTAGAGGAGGGGATGGAATCAGAGGGCCGTCGGCCTGAGGAGGACTGGAGAATGGGAGAAAACGGCAGCAGGTTTCCGTTCCATCTGCCCATCGCAAAGCGATGATCCGTCCTATCAAGGTGTGCCGGATGGCAATTCCGAAATTTCCGTGCCATCCGTGTTAAAAAAAACATGCGAGGGGGGTATCTCACGCAGGTTGAGGCACGCGGAAATTATTTTTGGCACGCAGAGCCGCAGAGAGTTTGGAGTTTTGCATCTTCGATGCGGAGGAGAGGGGTGGTAAGCAGAGGGCCTACGGCCTGAGGAGAAATGGAGGGATTGGGTAATGGAGAGACGGAGAATCGTGAGGCAGGTTTCCGTGTCATCCGCCCATTGCAAAGCGATGATCCGTCCTATCAAAGTGTGCAGGATGGTAATTCCGAAATTTCCGTGCCATCCGTGTTAAAAATAACCATGCGAGGTGATTATCTCACGCAAACATTTATTATGGCACGCAGAAACGTAGAGGGCATGACGCCGATGAAACGGTGTCATGCCCTCTTACAGATATTGAGCGTTGCTGGCGGCGTGTTCAGAACTGCCACCAGTGTTTCTTTTTGGGTGCGCTTTGCCGCTGCATTCCCATATTCTCACGGATGAGATCGACGTACGACCTGCGATGCTTGATGATCTGGTACACTTGCCCCCAGTCGGGCAGTCCCGCGATGCCTCTGTCATCGATGAAGTAGTCGGCCTTGATCTTCCGGCTGAAATGATTGTTGTTGTGGATTTCCTCTTCCGGGTAGTCACGGTTGACGGCCCAGAAGTCTACACCTCGCTCGTGGCACCAGTCTACGGCTTGCTGCAAGGTCTCTCCCTCGCGCACGCTCCATAAGATGAGACGATGGTGGTCTTTGATGAGCATACGCAGGGTATCGGTAGCAAATGGGCGCTCTTGACCAATCTCCGGGTAACGGTCCTCAACAATGGTACCGTCGAAGTCTACTGCTATAGTTGCCATGGTTGTTATTGCTTGATGGATGTGTCGTTTTTGTCGCCATAATGGCTTTTGGCATATTGTCCGTAAGTACCATAGTTGCCATACTGTCCGTATTTGCCATATTGTCCGTACTTGCCATACGAGCCATAGCGCGCGTATTTACCATACTTGCCGTACTTGCCGTAACCATAATAGTAACTGTTCTTGCGTTTCGACATATCGATGCCGTTGAGCACGAGGCTCATCTTAGGCAGTTTTCCTTCGACGTTGAGACCGTTGATCAGTCCGAAGCTATCCTTGGGCGTATAGTCGGCGCGGCAGAGATAAACCGAGGCGTCGGCCACACGGGCAATTTGCAAGGTGTCGGTCACCAGGCCGATGGGCGCGGTGTCAACGAGCACGTAGTCATAGTGTTCGCGCAACTGGTCGAAGATGACAGTCAGGCTCTTGCGGGCCACCAGTTCGGCGGGGTTGGGCGGAATGGGACCTGCCATGAGCAGTTCGAGGTTGTTGTTGACCCCCGAGGGCACCATCTGCGAACGAATGTCGTCCCAGTCAGGGTTCTCTTTCACCAGCAAATTGGTAATGCCGTGTGAGAAGTCGTCAATTTCGAAGAGTTCAGCCAGACGCGGCTTACGGATGTCGAGACCCACCAGTAGCACCTTTTTGCCCAAAAGCGCAAACGAGGTGGCCAAGTTGGCAGCGATGAAGGTTTTGCCCTCACCCGAGGTGGTAGAGGTGAAGAGCACCACTTTCTGTCCCTCTTCGAGCATGAACTGGATATTGGTACGCATGGACCGGAACACCTCTTCGAGCAGGTTGTTGCGGTTTTCGTGTACCACGATGTCGGCCTTGGTCTTTGCCGTATCCGACGCCACGGGCACGTCGCCAAGGATGGGTATCTTGGTGAGCTGTACCACGTCTTCGTGTCCCTCAATCTTGTATTTGAAGAACTGTATGCAGAAGATGATGAGCGCGGGAATGGCAAGACCCAGGATGAAGGCGATGAGGAAGATGATGGCTCGCTTGGGACTAATCTGTCCACTCACGGCAGGCGTGTCAATCAGTTTACCTTTGTCGGCGGTAGCCGCCAAGGAAATCGAGTTTTCCTCGCGCTTCTGCAGCAGCATAAGGTAGAGTCCCGACTTCACTTCCTGTTGTCGACCAATCTGCGTGAGCATTCGCTCCTGTTCCGGTGTTTCGCCTACCTGACTCTGGTACTTGCCATACTGAATGGCCACGGCGTTGCGCTGGATGTCCATATTGCGACGGGCTTGAGACAACGCGCGCTGTATGGCGCTCTGCAACTGGTCGAGCTGTGTGGTGAGGGGCACTACCGACGGTGATGTCTCGCTGGCACTCTGCAGCAGCAGGTTGCGACGCTGCACCAGGTCGTTGTAGCTGTTGATGAGTTGCGTGGCCGACTGGTCGGTGAGTCCCACGTTAGAGGGGAGCGACTGGTACTTGTTGGCGCTGTTGTTCATGTACGACTGCATCTCATCTAACAGTGCCACCTGCGTGTTGGCCTCGGTGAGTTTCTGCGAGTAAGCGTCAGCATTGGCCACCGACTGACCGGCGTTCATCTTCAGCTCCACCATGTTGTTACGCTTCTTGTAATTTTCCAGCTGGCCCTCGGTGGCGCCCAGCTCCGCGTTGATTTTCTCCAATCGGCCATTGATAAACTCCTCGGTGCGCACGGCCACCTCGTTTTTGTCGGCGTTGGCCTGTCGGTTGTAGCAAATGGCCAACTGTCTGAGATAGTCTATTGAGCGTTTGGGACTCTCGTCAGAGAGCGTCAGTTGCGCGATGGTAGTAGTCTTGCTGGTGGGTGACACGCTCAGCTCGCTGACATATTTGTACGCCGTGGTGATAGGCGACTGAATGTTTACCTTGATTTTAGCGCCCTCGGCCATCTGCAGCGAGTTGTTGCTCGTGAGGGTGAGGCTACCAGCCTGTGTACCTATCGTGGTGGGCAGTCGGGTTATTTCCTTGTCGATGGAGTAAGGCCCGCTGGAATTGTCGTCCTGCAAAGGCACATAATAGCTGCCCGTGACGTGGTATCCTTTGGCGGTGCGCTCTATGACAAGGTTCATGGGCGCGTTGAGGTTGTCGAGATGCGCGGGGTCGATGTCAACGTTGACAGGCTGTGTGTTGTAGAGTAGTACATCCTTCACGCTGCCCACACTATAATAAGTGGTGTAGAGCTTCAGGTCGCGAACGGCCTGCTGGGCCAAAGAGTGCGAGGTGAGAATTTCCATCTCATTGTCGATACCCGCCGAGTTGGAAATCAGACCCAATGTGGCCGAGTTCATCAGGTCGTAATTGCCCCTGCTGTTCTTGTCGTTGTCTTTGATGAGCAGCTTGGCAGACGTTTGATAAATGGGAGTGGTGTAACGCAGGTAAATGAATGCCGCGCTAAGACAAGCTATGAGCGAAAGCAAGAACCACTTCCAGTTGAGAATTACTGTAGAGTAAATGGTGGCAAAGTCGAAAGATGATTGTTCTTCACTTTGTGCGCTCAGCGCGTCCAGTTCCATCTTCTGTTTTTCTTCCATTATATTAATGATATGATTTTGATTGATATGGGATTACCTGATTTCTTGTGCCAGTTTTAACAGATACTGTCCGTACCCGTTCTTGGCCATGGGTTGTGCCGTCTCGATGAGTTGCTCGCGCGTGATCCAGCCGCTATTATAGGCTATCTCCTCAAGGCAGGCCACCTTCAGGCCTTGTCGTTTCTCGATGACCTCGATAAAGGTACCCGCTTCGGAGAGGCTGTCGTGCGTGCCCGTGTCGAGCCATGCAAAACCGCGTTGCAGGAGTTGCACCTTCAGCGTGCGCTGTTTCAGGTATTCCTGGTTGACGGTGGTGATTTCCAGTTCTCCACGTGCGCTGGGCTTGATCTTCTTGGCAATCTGCACCACGCTGTTGGGATAAAAATACAATCCCACCACAGCGTAGTTACTACGTGGCTGCTGCGGCTTCTCCTCAATGCTCAGGCAGTTGCCCTCATTGTCAAACTCGGCCACGCCATAACGCTCAGGGTCGTTGACGAAATAGCCGAAGACCGTGGCTTTGTTGTCGCGCTCGGCATTCTCCACGCTCTGGCGGAGCAGTCCGGTAAAGCCGGCGCCATAGAAGATGTTGTCGCCAAGCACCATGCACACACTGTCATTGCCGATAAACTCTTCGCCAATGATGAAGGCTTGTGCCAGTCCGTCGGGGGAAGGCTGTTCGGCATACGAAAAGTTTACACCGATGTCGTGCCCCTCGCCCAACAGGCGACGAAAACCGGGGAGGTCGAAAGGAGTAGATATGATCAGAATGTCACGAATCCCAGCCAGCATCAACACTGATATGGGATAGTAGATCATAGGTTTGTCGAAAACAGGAATAAGCTGCTTGCTGATTCCTTTGGTAATGGGATATAGCCGGGTGCCAGACCCGCCCGCAAGTACAATACCTTTCATTATGGTAACATTTTACATGACTGCCTAACTGGGATTATGTCGATACATGAACCAAAAAACGTCATAGGCGAATAACATCAAAAAAATCTTGTTTTTATAACTTATAATGCGCAAAGTTACGAATTATTATTGATAAGTCTTGGCTTTATTGTCATAAAAATGGGGGGCGGTGTGTGTTTTTCCTGACATTCTCCTAACAAAATGTACTCCCAGTGTGGTTGCCGAGGCCATGGTCTGCCGTGAAATTCAACGCTTTTATTTGCTGATATCGTATTATTGTTGTATTTTTGCAGAATAAATCAAATGGTGAAGAAGTGCTCTTTGTGAGAGCACGACTATGTATAATTCTTTAATTAAAGTATGGGATTACTTTCAAATATCTTTCGTAAAAAGGAGTCTGAAGACAAGACGGGCGGCATGCAAGACTTCATGACGCTGGTGCGGGTTTACTTTCAGGCCACCTTGGCCTCCCAGCTTGGTATCACTAATCTTGCTATGCTACCCGACCTGCGCATGTTCAAGACGACGCTGCATGTGCCCACCCTCAACAACAAGTTGGGCGTAGGAGAGAAGGCGCACTGCAAAAAGATGATGAAAGAAATTTATGGAATGGAGGAAGATTTCTTCAAGGAGATTGACGGCAGCGTGCGCAAAAACTGCAAGAAGTTGCCCGATATGCAGGTATATCTGATACAATTCCAGAATTTCACCCAAGACTTAATGATGCTTGTGGGTAACTTGATGAAGTTCAAATTGCGTGTGCCCGCGATTTTTAAGGGTGCTATCCGCACCATGACCGAGAAGACGGTGAATGACATCTTCACCAAGAACAATTATTCGGATGCCGGCGTAATGAAGACCGTGGTGAGCGTACGGCAGTATAATCAGCGGTTGGGCTTCACGCGGGAGTGGGTATCGGCTTTTGTCTATCAGGTGGTGATGCTGGCCAAGAAAGAGCCCACCCCCTCTGATGAGGATGTGAAGGCAGCCCAAGCTAAAAAGTAAACAGATGTAAGGTAAAGTGGCATTTCATGTAAGATTATAACACATTTTCTTGGAATTGTCATTATTTATAGATAAATTTGCAGAAATTTGAATCGCTATGGACGCAGCCGAAAAGACGATCAACACTTTCGCTACCCGTGTGAGGCAGATGATTCTCCAGTATCAGGCACTGAAAAAGGAGAATGCGGAACTTTATGCGCTGGTAGATGAGCGTGACGGGCAAATCGCCAAGTTGGAGGCCCAGCTGAGGCAGCAGAAGAGCGATTACGACACACTTAAAATGGCGAAGATGCTTGAGGTGACCGACGGGGACCTGGAAGGCGCCAAAAAGAGAGTGGCTAAGCTCATCAGGGATGTCAACAAATGTATCACGCTGATGAGCGAAAAACAATAGATGCGATGGCAGACTCAAGTTCGGACAAAATCAATATCAGGCTACACATATACGATACCGACATCAGTGTCAGGGTGCTCAGGGACGACGAATACCTGTATCGTAAGGACGCGGAACTCATCAATGAGCTCCTTAACGCATACTTCTCTAATTTCAAGGGAAGCAAGAGCGACAAGGAAATCACTTATTTCGCGATGATAGACTTGGGACTTCGGTTGATGCGCCAACTTGAGCGCAACGACACGAAGCCTTACGAGGATATTATTTCTAAGTTGACCACAGAGATTGAGGACGAGTTAGAGCGGAAGTGACCGCATCTGTTGACAGAGTAAAAATGTTCAATCTAACAAAATTGTAATGATGATGATAGCAATAGTAGCAGCAATTTCACTGATTATCGGTGGATTTGTGGGCTTTGGTGTTTTCCGGTATGTGTTGACCGGAAAATATAAACGTATGTTGGAAGCGGCCGAGAAAGAGGCTGAAGTGATGAAGGAGAAGAAGCTCTTGGAGGTGAAGGAGAAATTCCTGAACAAGAAGAGTGAACTCGAGAAGGAGGTGCAACAGCGCAACCAGAAATTCCAGGCCAATGAGACTCGCCTCAAGCAGCGTGAGCTGACGCTGAACCAGCGACAGGAGGAAATCAACCGAAAGAAGCAGGAGGTGGAGCAGATGCAGGTGCGCATCGACAACGAGATGAAGGTGATCGCTGTGAAGCAGGCGGAGTTAGAGACCATGGAGGAGCAGGAGCGCGCCAAGCTGGAAGAGCTCTCCGGTCTATCGGCCGAGGAGGCCAAGAACCGTTTGGTGGAAAGCATGAAGAGCAAGGCGAAGATGGATGCTGCCAGCTACGTGAACGAAGTGCTGGACCAGGCCAAGCTCGATGCCAACCAGAAGGCCAAGAAGATTGTTATCCAGACCATACAGCGTGTGGCTACCGAGACCGCTATCGAGAACTCGGTGAGCGTATTCCACATCGAGAACGATGAGGTGAAGGGGCGTATCATCGGTCGTGAGGGCCGTAATATCCGTGCCTTGGAGGCCGCCACAGGCGTAGAGATTGTGGTTGACGACACACCCGAGTCGATTGTTATCTCAGCCTTCGACCCTGTGCGCCGCGAGGTATGCCGTTTGGCTTTGCATCAGCTGGTGGCCGATGGCCGTATACACCCTGCCCGTATCGAGGAAGTGGTGGCTAAGGTGAAGAAGCAACTCGAGAATGAGATTATCGAGACCGGTAAGCGCACTGCCATCGACTTAGGTATCCATGGCCTGCACCCCGACCTGATTCGTATAGTGGGAAAGATGAAATACCGCTCCTCTTATGGTCAGAACCTGTTGCAGCACGCCCGTGAGACGGCCAACCTGTGTTCGGTGATGGCTGCTGAGTTAGGCTTGAACCCCAAGAAAGCCAAGCGCGCCGGACTGCTGCATGACATTGGTAAGGTGCCCGATGAGGAGAGTGAACTGCCCCATGCCCTGCTCGGCGCGAAGATGGCTGAGCGTTGCAAGGAGAAGCCTGAGATAGTGAATGCCATTGCTGCCCACCATGACGAAGTGGAGATGCAGACGCTCATCGCGCCCATCGTGCAGGTTTGTGACGCCATTTCCGGCGCCCGTCCCGGTGCCCGCCGTGAGATTGTGGAGGCTTATATCAAGCGTCTGAACGACCTTGAGGCTATTGCCATGAGCTATCCTGGCGTAACCAAGACCTACGCCATCCAGGCTGGTCGTGAGCTCCGCGTGATAGTGGGTGCCGACAAGATGACCGATGAGGAGAGCACCAACCTGAGCAATGAGATTGCCGAGAAGATTCAGAATGAGATGACCTATCCCGGACAGGTGAAAATCACCGTGATCCGCGAAACCCGTTCAGTGGCGTTTGCCAAGTAACGGTCGGTGGTCTTTAGCCCATATACTGCGCCCCGTCACATCCCTACGATGTGACGGGGCGCAGTCTTTTACTGTACGCGGATTGTGAGTTTTCACGCAGGACGGTTGTGTTTCACGCAGCTGTTTTTGGGCACGCAGAGTTGCAGAGGAGATGGTGACCAACAAACGGCACAAATGCCACGGAACCACAAATGTTACCACCGGTGGCACAAAAAATGGTGGGCACGCCTTTTGCTGACCATCATACAGACGACCACGGCGGTCGCTCAGGGTCGCAATACCCTGCAACAACCAAGGATTATCATTAAAAGAAGAGGAGAACTAAAAGATGAGTAAATTTGAAAAAGGAAAGGTGTTTGTGGCCGAAGCCATCATCGATTACGCCGAGGGTGGCGTAGTAAGTAAGGAACTCTCGCACTCAGCCGCAGGGTCGGTGACGCTGTTTGCCTTTGACGAGGGACAGGGACTGAGTGAGCATACGGCGCCTTTCGATGCCCTCATCCAGGTGCTCGATGGTGAAATGGAACTCACGGTGAGCGGTGTGAAGCATGTCATCAAGTCAGGCGAAAGCTTTATCATCCCCTCTGGCGCGGCCCATTCGGTGCATGCCGCCCAGCGCTTCAAGATGCAGATTACCATGATACGAGGCTAACATACAGCCATACCGCGTGCATGAGACATGACGCACGCGCCTATCATCCACTCCCCGTTTGCAGGCGGCAGCTTGGGAAAAACACGATCAAGTGAGACACCCATGCTTTAGCCCCGTCTGCAAACGGGGATGATTATTGGGTTGAAAACGCCATGACGGCAACGTAGTTTCCATATTTTTTTGGTAACTTTGCACCCATGCAACAGTTATCTTTCGTACCGTTTCATCAATGGGGGCGCCGTCTCAGAACAACATTGCCGCTGCTTTTCTTCACCATCATCGCATTGCTGACCAGCTGTGACCATGTTTTCGACGTGCATCCTTACGACATGAATATCAGTGGCGAACACAATATCAACGCCACCAACATTGCCAAGATTCAGAGTATATGCGAGGACAAAGACACCATTCGCTTCGCGGTCATCTCTGACTCACACCTCTATCTCACCGATTTCGCCGACCAAGTGAAAGACATCAACCGGCGCGACAGCATCGACTTCGTGATCCACCTTGGCGACCTCACCGAGACGGGCACCACCAAGGAGTTTGACTGGTCACGCGGCGAACTGCAGAAATTAAACAAGCCCTACGTGGCGCTCATTGGCAACCACGACTTTCTGGGCACGGGTGACCAGCTTTACAAGTGGATGTACGGTGAGCACAATTTCAGCTTCATCGTCAACGGCATCAAGTTTGTGGCACTCGACACCAATGCCATGGAGTACGACCACATGGCGGCCGTACCCAACTTTACCTACATGGAAAACGAGGCCACCGTGGGCACCACGCCTTTCCATCGCACCGTTGTCATGATGCACGCCGCGCCCTACAGCGACGAGTTCAACAACAATGTGTCGAAGGCTTTCGACTACTACGTGCGACAATTTCCCGGACTGATGTTCTGTCTCTACGGTCACGACCACCAAGACACCATTCGCGACATCTTTAACAATGGCGTCATCTACTATGGCATCAACAGTTCTAACCACCGCACCTATCACATCTTCACCATCACTCCCGACGGCTATGAGCAGCAACAGATTAATCTTTAGCCTGATACTGGCAGCCGTCACGTTGACCGGGCGTGCCGCCGACGATGCCAAGCACCTGCACCGCTACGACAGTATCGCGGCCGACAGCATGTGGCGCATGGCGCATGTTGCCGAGGCGACAATAGTGAACGACTCCACCGTGTACGTGGAGCAAGGTAAGGCCAACCGCTACGACGACCGCGTACACCGTTACCGCAAATATTGGGCGAGCCTCATCCCCACCCAATTCATCATCCAGAACGCCGGCAACATGGGACTGGTCTCTATCGGTACCGGATGGGACTACGGCAAGCACCGCCAGTGGGAGACGCATTTCTTGATAGGCTACCTGCCCAAGTACAAGAGTCCGCGCGGCAAGGTTACCTTTACCCTCAAGCAGACATACACGCCCTGGAGCGTGGCGCTGAAGAGAGGGTTCTCGTTTCAGCCACTGTCTACGGGTATCTATTTCAACACGGTAGCAGGGCGCGAGTTCTGGGAAAAGCAGCCACACCGTTATCCCGACGAATACTACGACTTTCTGTCAACGAAGATCCGCGTCAACGTCTTCGTGGGCCAGGGCATCACAAAGGTTGTGCCGAAAAACAAAGCCAAGTTTGTGAAAAGCCTCACCTTCTTCTACGAGCTGAGCACCTGCGACCTCTACGTGCGCGCCGCCTTCCTCGATGACAAGGTAAAGCTAAGTGACATCATCGGTCTGTCGCTCGGCCTGAAATTCCTTATCCTCTAATCCCCCGTTACCATGGTCATACTCCTCACTGTCGCCGCGTATTTCTTGGCGCTGCTGCTTTTCAGCAGGTTCACGGCCTCTCGCTCAGACAACGACACCTTCTTCCGCGGCAACCGCCAGTCGCCGTGGTACATGGTGGCCTTCGGCATGGTGGGCGCCAGCATCTCGGGCATCACCTTCGTGTCGGTACCCGGCATGGTGCTGCGCACCGACATGACCTATCTACAGATGTGCATGGGATTCATATTGGGGTATTTTGCCGTGGCATTCATACTGCTGCCACTGTACTATCGCCTCAACCTCACCACCATCTACACCTACCTGCTCGGGCGCATGGGCCTACGGTCGTACCGCACCGGCGCGTCGTTCTTTCTCTTGTCCAAGATGTCGGGAGCTGCCGTGCGCTTCTATGTGGTGTGCATGATTCTGCAGGAGTTTGTCTTCGAGTCGCTCGGCGTGCCCTTCCCCGTCACGGTGGTGGGCCTGGTGCTGCTCATCTGGCTGTACACCCGGCGGGGCGGCATCAAGACCCTGGTATGGACCGACACCTTCCAAACCACCTGTATGTTCATCGCCCTGATACTGCTCATCTTCCAAGTGATCACCGCCCTGCACCTCACGCCCGGCGAGGCGGTGGCGGCCATAGCCGCCGACCAGCGCAGCCGCGTCTTCGAACTGGGTGACTGGATGTCGAGGCAACACTTCCTGAAACAGTTTCTCAGTGGTGTCTTTGTCACGATTGTGATGACAGGCCTCGACCAAGACATGATGCAGAAAAACCTCACCTGCAAGAGTCTGCGCGACGCCCAAAAGGATATGTGTACTTATGGTTTCGCTTTTCTGCCGGCCAATCTCCTCTTTTTGTCGTTAGGCATACTGCTCACCATGCTCGCCCGCCAGCAAGGCATCGACTTGCCCGCTCAGGGCGACGACCTGCTGCCTATGTTCGCCGCGTCGGGCATGATGGGCACCACGGTGGTGGTGCTGTTTACCATCGGCGTATTGGCGGCCGCCTTCTCGTCGGCCGACTCGGCGCTCACGGCACTTACCACGAGCTTCTGCGTTGACCTCTGCGGGCGCCCGGACGACGAGCGGCTGCGCCGACGCACCCACATTGGCATGGCGGTAGTGTTCACCTTATTTATATTGGCTTTCAGACTGGTCAACTCCACGAGTGTCATTGACGCCATTTACATCATTTGCTCGTACACCTATGGTCCGTTGCTGGGTCTCTTTGCCTACGGACTGCTCACACGCCGCCCGGTGGGCGACGCTGCCGTGCCTTACATCTGTGTGGCCTCACCGCTCATCTGCTATGCCTTAGACACCGCAGTGACCAATGCCACCGGCTATCGTTTCGGCTATGAAATGCTGATCATCAACGGTGCCCTCACCTTTGTCGGCCTATTGCTTTCGGCACGAGGAAAAGATTACAGAAAGCAAGCGGCCTGACAGCACCCGGCGCAACATTACTCTATGTACCAGCGAGAGAGGTGGTTGTGAGGCGTGGCCACCACAAACTTATAAAACTTAGAGGCGGGCACTTGAGATAGGTCGGCCACGAATTTGCCATCGGTCACAGCCACCGTTCCCAAGTGAATCCAACGGTCTTCCTTGCCCTCCTTGAACCCATTGGTGACAGCCACATAGATGTCGGCGTTGCCCTCCTGGGCATAGGCCGTCCATGAGAGTATCACCTTGTTGTCGTAGCCCATGGTGCGCAGATGGGCAATATCTACCGGCCCAATGAACGGAATGCCCTCCTGCTCCCACAGCACTTGTTGCGGAACCTGAAAGCCGAGCCACCGACAGAGGGTGGGATTGATGTCTACATGCGACAGGTCGGGAGAGAAGAAGTGCCGGTTGACGTTCTTCACATTGGTCGATACCCATACCGAACGCTCGGTCTCCGACTGCCCACCGTGGTTGTAGCCACGCTGCTCGCGCCCGTGGTCGGTGGTGACAATCACCATCCACTCTTCGTCGAAGCGCTGTTCGCGATAGCGCACGGCATCCCATATCTTTCGGAGTTGCCGGTCTGTTCTCAGCAAATAGTCTTTAGAGAAATCGCCAAACCCCTTGATATGAAAAGCGTCGTCGGTGTACCAGAGATACACCCAACTGAGGTCGGGTGCCTCTTGCCGCACACAGTCGGCGGCACGGGCGCAGACTGTAGAGTCTATGTCGTATATCTGCAGGTCCATGGGCTTCTTGGGAAAGCGCACCGTGTCGAGGTCCATGCCGTCTACGATATAGTCTACCTTGAGGTTGGCATTGCCGGGTTGCCCCACGCCAACGAGGAGGGTGCGATTATCGGTCCAGCTGGTAAACACCGCGGTCTTCACCGGCCTCGCCTGTTCCTTGGCAATGCGGAAAATGTTCCAGTAGTTGTAATTGGTGTGTATGTCTGAATTTCCCAGTACATTGTGCTTATTCTGCCAAGTGCCCGTGAGGATGTTGGTGTATCCCACGGCCGAGATGGTAACGGTTTGGTTGGGCTGCCCCACCTCTCCTCCGCAGAATGCCCGGCCATAATGCCCGGCGGCGGCAATATCGAAGACGGTCGTCGGTCTCACCGACTCCAAGAAATGCGGCTCCACGCCGTCCATGATGACATACAGTGCCTTGCGGGTCTTGGCCTGCCCGGTAAGCGTGGCCATGCAGGCCACCGCTATGAGAATATGCTTCAGTGTCATGTTGTAATAATCATGTTAGTTTCGACAATTGTATTGCGGTCTCCCTCTATTCAGTCTCCCATCCGAAAAGCTGGGGCAACAGGTTGGGGTTGAGTTCCACCTCGGTACGGGGCACGGGGCGGTAATAGTCACGTGGCTCGGTAAACGTGCCCATGGTCTTGGCGGTAACGATGTTGCCATGGGTGCCGTCTTTGAGATACACGGTGGCGTTGCCATCATCGACGGTGCCGGCACGATAGTAGATGAGTGGCGTGCCGAGTGCGTTTGTCTCCTTGCTGTTGTCAGCGGGTATGCTCGCCGATGAGGGTATGAGGCAGATGTCGGGTACGCCGTCGCCGGTAAGGTCAAACTTACCCAACGAAGGAAAGTAAAGACCCTCGGGCACTTGCTCCAGCAGTTTGCCGGCATGCCATCGCATCAAGTCGTCGTAGCGCAAACCCTCGAAGGCAAACTCCACGGCACGCTCGCGCCTGATTTCTAAAATAACGGGCGATACGCGTGGAAATTGCGCCGCCATCACAGGATCGGCCGTTACGTTCATCATCAGCGGAGGCATGCCTGCACGTGCCCTCACCAAATTCACGGTCTGGTCCAATAGCTGCTGCGTAACCTCCCCCATCTCGGCCTTGGCCTCAGCATAGGTCAGAAGCACTTCGGCATAACGAATGGACGGATAGTCGATGCTGTAATAGTAATCTTGGTCTTTGCTGTTGGGAAACCCTTTGAGTTGATGGTATCCCGTGAGGTTTTTGTTGAGTGTCTGCACATAAATGCCCAATCCTGGGGCATAGCTCATGGGACCTTTCATCTCCCAGCCAGGATAAGCCAGCGTTTGGTACATGCGTGGGTCACGGTTGACAAACTCCTCCACAAATTGCTTAGTCTGCCACCCGGGCTGTGAAGAGTAATAAGAACCATCTTTCATCAGGTAGGTCTGCACCAGTTTCTTAGACGGACTGGGAATATAGTTACCAAACATGTACGCGCCCCACAGGCCGTTGTCGGCCACTCCTTTTTCATAATAGGCCGCCTGAATCATCTCCGGATTATTGCTCAGGTCAACGCTGTTGAAGAGTGTGGCGTAGTCTACGCCGGGATTGCCGGTGGAGTAAAGTCTGAACCCTCCCTCCTTCATAATGATTTCACAGGCTTGAGCGGCCATGCTCAGGTATTTGTTGGCCGTGGACTGCAGGTTGAGCTCAGCATGATACTTGCGGTAGGTGCCCTCATAAAGGGCATGGCGAGCCATCTTGGCCAAGACAATCCAACGGTTGACCGTGCCCTTCTCCGTCACCTCGCTGACATGGTTTGCCGCGTATTGGTAGTCGTCGAAGATATGCATCACCACCGAGTCGCGGGGCGAGCGCTTGGCATAAAGTTCGGCAGACCGCGAAGTGAGCACATGGTCGTACCAGGGCACGTCGGAGAAACGCTTCACTTTGTCTATATAGAACTCTGCCCGGTAAAAGCGTGCGACGCCCTCGTAATGCGCCCGCGTGACCTCGTCGACATCGGCTTGGGCCAGATGGTCAAGCAGGAAATTAATATCATAAAGCCTTTTCCAGTCCCACCCGCCATTGATGACGGTGGCCGTAGGCCTGTCCATGGTCATGATATTCTTTATTTCCACATTATCGGTCGTGGCCTGCATGTCTGTTCCCGCATCGCCCACATAATTGTAGCCAGGCGTATTGACAAGACCATAACAATACATTTTCAGGTCTTGTTCTGACTTAAAAAACTGGTCGGCGCTAATCTCTGTCTTCGGCGTACGCTCCATAAAAGAGTCGTTGCAGGCCGAGAACGCCATGGCACTGAGGGCCAAGCACAGGTATAGTGATATTTTTTTCATTGTGTACAACGTTTGAAAGGTTAGAATGTCAAGTTCAGTCCGAAGGTGAACTGACGGTTGAAAGGATACACATAACCATAAGCGTCGGAGGCTGTGACCGCCTCTGGGTCGAAATATTTCTTCAACTCACTGAACTCGAAGAGGTTGTCGCCGCTGACATATACCCTAAGTCTGCCCACACCAATCCTTTGTGTCCATGCTGAGGGTAAGGTATAACCGATGGTGATATTCTTCATGCGGAAGTACGCGCCATTGAGCATGTACTGTGTCTGTGGAATGGCCAATCCCATGGCATTGAGCCCGGTACCGAGGTTCTTGTCGGCCAGCCATGCCTGGAATACCGGATATTTGGCATTGAGGTTTTGGCTGGCCAGTCCGGCGGCGATATAACTTTGTGAGTGCTTTGCCATTTCCTCGGGACTGTCGTCCTGGGCGCGGTAGAAGTCGAAGGCGTGCAGCTGTCCGCCGGTATAAGGTTGCTGGTAAAAGCTCCAGAACAGGTAACTGATAGGGTAATAATCTCTTTTGCCGATGCCCTGCATGAAAAGCGACACGTCAAAACCATTCCTTTCGGCACTGAGATTGATGCCATAGCGGTAACGGGGCGAGGCGTTGCCAATAACGCTCAGGTCGCCCGGATGGTCTACCGTCGAGCCCTTGGTAATCTTACCGTCGTGGTCGAGGTCTTTGTATTTGGGCCATCCCTCGACAATGGGTAGTGCGCCCCAAGGTATAATCTGCGTTTCGTCGAGCTTGGCTATCTCTTCCTTACTCTGGAACAAGCCGTCATTCTGCAGCCCCCAGATTTCGCCAAGCACCTGTCCCTCATAGTACTGGCTCAGGCGTCGGTCGCGATTGTCAAATTTAGTGATCTTGCTCTTGTTGTCTGAGAGCACCAGCCGCGCGCTCCACGTCAGGGGCTTACCCCACAGCATCAACTTATCACGATAGTTGACCGACAGTTCCCAACCCGTTGTGCGCATGTTGGCGGCGTTTTCCTGGGGTTCGGAAGCACCCAGTACCCCCGGCAGGTCTTTACCCAAAGTGAGCATGCCACGGGTGTCGCGCTGGTAAATGTCAAAAGAGGTGGTGAGGCGATGGTCAAAAAATCCCAAGTCTACGCCAAGGTTGAACGTGCGGATCTTCTCCCATGTGTAATTGTCAGACACCAGTCCTGGCGACCACACCGTTTGCTGTAGCTTACCGTCGATGATGTAAGTGCCCGGTCCCGACGACATGGCAGGTATATAGCCATACTCTGACACCAGCTGATTGCCCAATGACCCGTATGAGGCACGCAGCTTCAATTCGCTCACTACTCGGCTCAAGGGCCTGAAGAATTTCTCTTGGTCTACACGCCAAGCCCATGAGGTTGAAGGGAAAAAGCCGAAGCGCTTCTTCTTAGGAAACCGTGACGTGCCGTCGTAACGACCGTTGACTTCTACGATATATCGATTGTCGAAGATGTAGTTGAGTCGGAAATACAGTCCTCTGATGGCCCAGTCACGATAGCTGTCGCTAACATATTGGTCGCCCGTGGCAAGCGCCGTGGTGGGCAGGGAGGCCGACACCAGGTCGTTGCGGCGGGCCGTGGTGGCGTTCCACTTGTTATACTCTTGGTTGAAACCCAAGACGGCATTGACGTTATGCACTCCCCAGTCTTTGGAGAAGGTGCCATAAAGGTCGAACGTGGTGTAAGTGATGTCGGTATGGTCTTTCTCTGCCCAACTGTCACCCGCCGTGCGGGTGTCATCGGGTCCGTAGCCCAATTCGTATTTTGTCTTAAACCAGTCAGCCTTTTCCCAGGTTTTGCTGATGGTGAAATTGGCGTTGAGGCGCAGCACACCCTTCCAAAACGAAGCTTCACCGGTAAAGGTAGACTGCAGTTTGTCGCGCTCAGAGTTGTAGCTTCCGCCATCGGCTATTTGTGCCAGCGCTATGCCAAGCTCGTCACTGGCCCATGTGCCGTTGGGATTTACGGGTATATTCCAAGGCTCTGCGTCGTATAGGTCTGATAGGTTGTAATAAGAAGGTTTATCACGCTTGGTGACCTCAAAACTGGTATTATTGCCTATTGTCAGCCATTCCCACAGTTTGTAGTTCACCTTCATACGGGTGTTGTATCGGTCGTAGCCATCGCTTGGCGCCAAGTCTTTGAGCACACCGTCCTCATGATTGTATCCTGCCGAGAGGTAAAAACTTGTACGCTCGGTGGCGCCAGACAGCGACACCTCGTGCGCCTGACTGAAAGTATATTTGTCAAGATAATGTCTCGTCCAGTCGGTGTTACCCATATATTCCCACTGGGTATTATCGAGTGGACTTAGTCTTACCGACTCAGTATGCAGCGGATCATCTGAACGTTGCCGTGCCCACTCCAAATGCTCGTCGTCGGTTACATGGCCCGAACTCCAAGGGGTATTGAGCACTGCCACGTTTTTCAGCTTAAGATAGATGTAGGGGTCAGAAGTCTTGCGTGTCAGCTGCGATGGTCGTTTCCATGTGAAATGGTTGTTGTAGCTTACCTTAATGCGGTCGCCACTACCCTTCTTTGTCGTGACCAGTATCACGCCAAATGCGGCACGTGCACCGTAAATGGCCGCCGAGGCAGCGTCTTTGAGAATAGAGATACTCTCTATATCGGCTGGCAGTATATTGTTCAACTCATCAATATCGGCCGCCACACCATCTATCAACAGTAGCGGTGCCCCGCCATTAATGCTTCCTGTACCGCGAATATTGATACTGGCAGCCTGACCGGGCTCGCCACTGGTAAAGTCGATGTTCAGGTTGGGTATCATACCCTGCAAGCCTTTCGACACGTCTGAGATAGGGCGTTTGTCTAAGTCCTTGGCCGTGATTTGGTCCACCGCACCCGAAAGGTTGATCTTCTTCTGACTGCCATAACCTACTACAACCACGTCGGTCAAAGTCTGGGCATCATTCTCTAATTTAATCTCATACGAGCCGGTATCGCCCTTTACCTGCACGTATGATTGCTTGTAACCAATGTAATTGACAACAAGTTGGCATTCTGAAGGGACGCTGATACTAAACTGCCCATTGACATCTGTTACCACGCCATTGGCGCTCGACCGCTGGTAAACGGTGGCACCAATCAGAGGCTCGCCCTTTTCATCAAGTACAGTACCCGTCACTTGCACTCTTAGACTCTTGGCATTGTTTTCGGTAAGACCCTCGTCATGCACCGCGGCGATGGCCGGAAACGACGAGGCCCCAAATAGAATACCAGAAAACAACACTTGATAAATGAACATTTTTCTACTGCTTATCATCTCGCTTAAAGGTTATGTGGGATTTTACTGCCGCAAAATTATGGCTATGACATTACAATCATTGCATGAGGCGGTGACGAAAAAATGATGATACCATTGCGATAATAATACTGTACACCTATTGCAATGACACTGTAACAGATGGCTCTGAAACCGCGGCAGCTCGGTACTTATACGTCGCAAATTAGGGACAAGATTAGCATGCAAGCAGTTCCCGGCTGTCTCAGCCATCAACGTTCACCCCCCCGTAAGACAGAAAGCCCTGTGTCGTTGCACAGCCAGTGCAGCTTGAAACCGTGGCGCCAGCCCCATGTACAAGTATCCACATACCCTCCGTGGCGACTTGCCCAAGCCACCATCTTGGCCACAGTTGCCACCCCGCACGTCGCCCCATCTCCATGCCTGCGCCCGACCGTTCGCACCCTACAGCCCGATAGTTCTATATAAAACCATCCGATAATTCTATATAAAACCATCCGATGGTTCTATATGAAACCATCATATCGTTCTATATAGAATCATCCAGTGACTTGGGGGTTTTCATTTAGCCCCTCCGCCCTTGCCACAGGCGCGGAAGGCACGTGAAACGGCAGCTTTGGGGCTCATAACTGCCCCATTTGGCATGACCAAACCCATGGTTTACGCTTGCTTAATGGGCGGTTTACGACAGACACCATACCATACAGATGAACTATCCGGGTGCGGATTGGTGAACTTGCCCAATATGCGTCTGCATGTACGAGCCGCGCTACCCAGATCGCTGGCTAATGCCACACACTCCATACACCCCGCCGCGCTGTTCGGCCGTGCCCTTGGCACCGCCCAGCCACAGCCTGCATGCTCACCCGAAGGCCACTGTTTGCATACTGAGCTTATCCCGAACTCGCCTATACGTATAATAAAAAAGGTAGAAAAAAAACTGTTTGGACACGCCCCGGCCGTGGATTTGGCCTGGGGTTTGCTCGGAGATTAGTGTGAAAGGAGAGAAATAGTTTTCACCTCTTAATAAATTACAGATATGATAACAGTAAAGCACATTGGCGATTTCCGCATGGAAATCACCCCAGACCCTACACTTACCAAGACATACACAGACGTATACAAGAAATACGGAGGACTCGAAACATACCCTTCACCCGGCGGCATGCTGGCAGAGGCCTTGGCAGCCTGCGCCCTGTCTACTGCCTGTTTGTCAGCACACAGGCATGGCACTGACACGTCTAACTTCTATGCGCAGGTAGAAGAAATCAAGATGGACGACGCCACCAACAGCATTGCCAGCATCACAATACACATGCACGTGAGCAAGGACATCGCGGAAGACAAGCGCCCACGCTTGGAGGCTGCCACCAAACGTGGATGCACGGTGAGCAACAGTCTTAAGACGGAGAGCAACCTGGTATTTAGTTACGACGTCTGACCAACCCTACAACGTCACTCCTCAACGACTCACGAAATGCGGATGCTGGGCATCGCCATAGCGTGGGTCGAAGACATATTTGCCCAAGCTGAAGCCACTCAGGGCTTCGGGGGTGGCGGCACGATGGGTAAGGGCATAGCGGGCCATGGCGCCCCGGCAGCTCTTGGCATACACGGTCACCACCTTGAGCACATCGCCCTTCTCGGCATAAAACAACGGCTGCACCACCCGCACCTCGCGCTCTACACGCCGCCAGTCGAAGAGATGCTCCATCTCCTCGGTGGCCAGGTGCAGCAGCACACCGTCGTCGGCCTTCACCGCGTCGATGAGCATGTCGGTGATGCGTGGCTTCCACCAGTCGAAGAGCGATTGGTCTGCCGTGTGTGCCAACCGCACCTTACCCTCCATGCGGTAAGGATGAATGAGGTCGAGCGGGCGCAACAGCCCGTAGAGAAACGAGGTGATGAGCAAGTGGTCTTGGGCATAGCGCAGGTCGTCGGCAGTGAGCTCGTGGGCCTTAAGGTACTTGTAGGCCTGACCATAGTAGGCCAGCACGGCAGGCAGTTTCTGGCTCTCGTCGGCAAACTGCTGGTAACGCAGGTGGTTGTCCGCGGCTATGGCGGTGCTGCACTGCAGTCGCCGGGCCAGTTCGTCGGTAGACCACTGACACAGTTCCAAGGCCATCTGGGCGGCCTCGCTTTCATATCTCGGACGCGACACCACCGGTGCCACCGTGTCCGCCTTGGTATTCATGATTTTGGCGCTTGCCAATAAGATTTGCATACGGGTACATGTTATTTTTTACAAAATTAGGTATTCCCCTCCACCTGACAAACAAATTTCTTAGAAATAGGTAGCTAAAATGCTTGCTTATACCAAGAAATGGCATTACTTTTGCAGAGAAATCAGTAGCATTGATGATTCATCCTTTAAAATATAAAGAATATGAAAATTGAAAAAATTCACGCACGCGAGATCCTTGATTCACGCGGCAACCCCACAGTGGAAGTTGAAGTAACTCTGGAGAACGGCGTAATGGGCCGTGCCAGCGTACCCTCTGGTGCATCAACCGGTGAGAATGAGGCCCTCGAGCTTCGTGACGGCGACAAGGCTCGCTACGGTGGTAAAGGCGTCCAGAAGGCTGTGGAGAATGTAAACAACGTGATTGCTCCCGCCCTCAAGGGTTTCTGTGTGCTTGAGCAGCGCAAGATCGACTACAAGATGCTCGAGCTCGATGGCACTCCCACCAAGAAGAACCTCGGCGCCAATGCTATCCTCGGCGTATCATTGGCCGTAGCTCAGACTGCTGCCAAGGCGCTCAATATTCCTCTGTACCGCTACATCGGTGGTGCCAACACCTACGTGTTGCCCGTGCCCATGATGAATATTATCAATGGTGGCGCTCACTCTGACGCTCCCATCGCTTTCCAGGAGTTCATGATCCGTCCCGTAGGCGCGTCTTCTGAGAAGGAAGCTATCCGCATGGGTGCTGAGGTGTTCCACGCTTTGGCAAAGATCCTGAAGAAGCGCGGCCTCTCTACTGCTGTAGGTGATGAGGGTGGCTTCGCTCCCAACTTCGACGGCATTGAGGATGCTCTCGACACCATCATCGCTGCTATCAAGGACGCTGGCTACGAGCCCGGCAAGGATGTGAAGATTGCTATGGACTGCGCTGCTTCTGAGTTTGCTGTTCAGGAGAACGGACAGTGGTTCTACGACTACCGTCAGCTCAAGAGCGGTATGCCGAAGGACGTGAAGAACGGCAAGAAGCTCACCGCCGACGAGCAGATCGCTTACCTCGAAGAACTCATCACCAAGTATCCTATCGACTCTATCGAGGACGGTCTCGACGAGAACGACTGGGAGAACTGGGTGAAGCTCACCGCTAAGATTGGTGACCGTTGCCAGCTCGTGGGTGACGACCTCTTCGTGACCAACGTGAAGTTCCTGGAGAAGGGTATCAAGATGGGTGCTGCCAACTCTATCCTCATCAAGGTAAACCAGATTGGTTCGCTCACTGAGACCCTCGAGGCTATCGAGATGGCTCACCGTCATGGTTACACCACTGTTACCTCACACCGCTCGGGTGAGACTGAGGACACAACCATCGCCGACATCGCCGTGGCTACCAACTCTGGTCAGATCAAGACCGGTTCACTGAGCCGCACCGACCGTATGGCTAAGTACAACCAGCTGATCCGCATCGAGGAAGAGCTCTGCTGCTCTGCTCAGTACGGCTACAACAAGCTGAAGTAAGTATCGCCCTCCCCTCGCTCCCTCATCGGAGTGAGAGGAACCGAATATGCTATCAAGGCCTTGCACGTTAGACATTCTAACATGTAAGGCCTTTCTCTATTCTATTGCTCCAACAGCAACCATCGACGCTATCAGGCAAGGCCTCTTTCTATTCTATTGTTCCAACGCAACCATCGACGCTATCAGCCAAGGCCTCTTCATCCTCCGTAGCCTCCCACGGCATCTACCTACCACCGCGCAAGGTCATGACTTGCTTGTCGTTTCTCACGGCATCTACCTACCGCCGCGTAAGGTCATGACTTGCTTGTCGTTTCTCACGGCTACAACCCACACCTTATATTATATATAGTGATGTCATTGATTATTCTATGTCTGGCGTGAAGCATTTTCCCTTCTTCGGCTCTCGGTGCCCCAAAAACCTTTGCGTGAAATAACCACCACCTCGTATGGATATTTTTAACACGGATGGCACGGAACTTTCGGAATTGCCATCCGGCACACTTTGATAGCACGGAGCATCGCGTCGCGATGGGCGGATGACACGGAACCTGCCTCACGTTTTCTCCCATTCTCCATTCCTCCTCAGGCCGTAGGCCCTCTACTTACCATCCCCTCTCCTCCGCATCGAAGATGCAAAACTCCAAACTCTCTGCGGCTCTGCGTGCAA